>NZ_PJBP01000037.1 GCF_002836415.1 Psychromonas sp. MB-3u-54
GATAAAATATTCCACGCTCAGCTGCATATATGAATACTAAAAATGAATGGGATCCAAACGTTGATTGCAACCCGTAGGGTGCGATCCGCGCATCTATTTTCTCTGTTCGCGGTGCATAGAATGCACCCTACGGATAAAAATATTCACGCTCGGCTGCATATATGAATATTAAAAATCAATGGGATCAAGACGTTGATTGCAACCCGTAGGGTGCGCTTCAGCATCTATTTTCTCTGTTCGCGGTGCATAGAATGCACCCTACGGATAAAAGATTCCACGCTCAGCTGCATATATGAATATTAAAAATCAATGGGATCAAGACGTTGATTGCAACCCGTAGGGTGCGCTTCAGCACCGATTATCGCTTTTTACGGTGCATAGAATGCACCCTACGGGCTGAGATTTAATTGCTTAGCTTGTGCAGAATACCGGCGATGGAACAGGACTCGCAGAGCTCGTCCGCTCGTGAACC
>NZ_PJBP01000038.1 GCF_002836415.1 Psychromonas sp. MB-3u-54
AAACTTTTCGTTTAATTTATCACACCAATCAACACCGAAATGTCATTGTTTTTGTGTGATAAAAAGAACTTTTATCAGCTTTCCTAATTGTTAAAGAGCAAACTTTTTAGTAAAAAAAAGCTTAAGGTAAATTTTATAATTTATCTTAAGCCTCTCCTCAAAAAGAGGTTCATGTCGAGTACTTATTATTTAAAATAAGTGGTGGAGCTATGCGGGATCGAACCGCAGACCTCCTGCGTGCAAGGCAGGCGCTCTCCCAACTGAGCTATAGCCCCGACATGTTGCGTATAAATAGACTCTGTCATGCGATCCCAAATCAACGATTTGGTGGGTCTGAGTAGATTTGAACTACCGACCTCACCCTTATCAGGGGTGCGCTCTAACCAACTGAGCTACAGACCCAGCATAAGGTCTATCTATACTCTCTA
>NZ_PJBP01000039.1 GCF_002836415.1 Psychromonas sp. MB-3u-54
ACTGTGTTGTCGCTAATGTCCTCAACTCATAAGGCAAGGTGAATGTCACCATAAAATAGTGGGTTGGCAGCAATTTTTGCTGTTGGCGAGTGAGCCATTGGGCGGTTGCCTGGTGCTGACACTGCGGGCAATGTCGATGCCCGCATGAAAGCGGGTGCTGCTCAAAATGATGGCAGTGGTCACAACACCAGCTGGTTTTACGTTGCTGTTCGGTTTGGCAGCTGAGCATCGCATAAATAGCACGGCGCATATCTTGATTAAGTTGGTTGCTGTATTGTGTCTCAAAGGCTTGTTGGTGCTGACGCAGTAACTCAATAAATTGATTCATAGCCCCTCCCATATCAAGGCTAAATTATCCGCAAGTTGATTGACTGCACGAGCGGCATCTTGTTGTTTAACATTGGTAAGT
>NZ_PJBP01000040.1 GCF_002836415.1 Psychromonas sp. MB-3u-54
ATACGGTTTTTAAGATTCAGTATCATTTTGTTTTTGTGACTAAATATAGGTATCAAGTTTTAAAGGGTGATGTTGGATTGAAGCTCAGAGAATTAATCAGACAAACATGTAATTCTTTTGAAATTGAGATTTTAAAAGGAGTTATTAGCAAAGATCATGTTCATCTTTTGGTTTCAGCCCCTCCTAATATGGCACCAAGTGAAATAATGAGAAGGGTGAAGGGGAGATCATCATCTAAACTCTTTGAAAGTTTCCCCGACTTAAAAAAGCGATACTGGGGACGTCATTTTTGGTCTAGAGGATATTTTTGTGTCACATCTGGAGATGTTACCGAAGAAATGATTAAAGAGTATTTAGCCCATCATTTTGAGCCAAAAGTCGATGATAATTTTAGAACTGAGCACTAAAA
>NZ_PJBP01000041.1 GCF_002836415.1 Psychromonas sp. MB-3u-54
TTGTTGAACGAAGCCGCTCTGCGGCAGAAAAAACCTCCTATCATCCATACTTTATCAAGTAACACCGCCATCTGGGCAGTGTATTGCTGGAGTAAATACGATGAACACACTTGAACAACAACACTTCGATCACCTTTATCATCAACATCTTATCAACTTAAAGTTACAAGGAAAACGTCCTGCGACTATTGATGCTTATTCCCGTGCGGTACGTCGCATTACGGCCTATTTTGACCGCACACCCGATACGCTCAGCACGAATAATTTAAAGCAATATTTTAATTCCCTTATCCAAACTCATTCATGGAGTACCGTTAAACTTGACCGCAATGGACTGCAATTCTTTTACCGCTACACACTTGACCGTCAGTGGGAATGGCTCAGCATTGTCAAACCACCCCA
>NZ_PJBP01000042.1 GCF_002836415.1 Psychromonas sp. MB-3u-54
ACAGGTGAAAACTATGAACATCGTCGAGAGTGGGTTGACGCTCGCATTCTAGATCTTGCGACTATCTTTGCGATTGATATCTGTGCCTATGCAGTGATGAGTAATCACTTGCATATTGTCCTTAAAGTGAATGCCGATAAAGCCAATAGCTGGTCTGATAAAACAGTGCTTGTTCAATGGCATAAAGGCTTTAAAGGCACGTTACTGACGCAGAAATTTGTTAAAGGTGAAGACCTTAATAGGCTTGAGCTTGAAACTGTTCATAACTGCATTACTGAATATCGTCATCGCTTAATTGATCTTAGCTGGTTTATGCGATCACTCAGTGAGCCGATTGCCAGGCAGGCCAATAAAGAAGACAACTGTACCGGCCGATT
>NZ_PJBP01000043.1 GCF_002836415.1 Psychromonas sp. MB-3u-54
GTATGTTGATTTAAACCCGATTCGCGCCAATATGGCGACAAGCCCTGAAACCTCCGATTACACCAGCATCCAGCGAAGAATTCACTCCGCTATAAAGGGTGAGCAACCTGCAGAATTACTGCCGTTTGTAGGTGATGAATGCCTTAATATGCCTGACGGGTTGATGTTCAGTGTGAAGGATTACATTGTGCTTGTTGAAGATACTGGTCGAATTATACGAGAAGATAAGCGCGGTGCCATTAGTTCAAGCAGTCAAGATATCCTCAATAGACTTAATATTCCTGCAGAGAACTGGCTTAAAATCACGACCGAATTTGGTCATTTATTTAAAGGGGCGGTGGGTGCCTTACCGGCATTAACCGAATACTGTGAA
>NZ_PJBP01000044.1 GCF_002836415.1 Psychromonas sp. MB-3u-54
GTGAACTACTCAGCCATAAATGACTGAGCTTCAAAGGAAGATGCCTAAGCAACTAACTTTTCTTTTTTGACGCTTCGTTGGCGACTGCTAGCTGAGCTTTTGGCTCGGCTAGTCTTACGTTTGCCTCCACATCCACTATCTGACTTGGCGACTAAAACGCCCTTTTCAGATAACACCGTTCCAGTGTCTAAAATAAGATTAATTGCCCGGTTCTTGATGACCAATGACGCATTATTATCTGCGTTGTCAGTATTGCCACAGCTTCCGCACACAAATAAATCTTGTGATTTTCGGTTGCTCGGGTGAGTGTAATCGCATTTGGCGCACTCCTGACTGGTGTATGGGGCTGGTATCTTGAAG
>NZ_PJBP01000045.1 GCF_002836415.1 Psychromonas sp. MB-3u-54
TGCTGCTTAAACAAGGTAAAGCAAAAGTTAAAAAAAGAATGCCTTTCACTATTAAAATGGTGGAAGATACAACCGAATTTATACAGCCGATCATTGGTGGTATGGACACTGGCAGCAAGAATATTGGTTGTGCCGCTACAGCCAACGGAAAAGTGTTATATCAAAGCGAAGTTAAGTTGCGCACCGATATATCCAAGAAAATGCAGCAACGCGCTATGTATCGCAGAACGCGGAGAGGCAGAAAGTGCCGATATCGTCCTGCTCGATGGGCAAATCGCGCATCAATGCGTAAAAAAGGCCGATTAGCACCGTCTATTCGCAGTAAGGTTGATTCACATTTACGAGAAAAGAAATATG
>NZ_PJBP01000046.1 GCF_002836415.1 Psychromonas sp. MB-3u-54
TCGTTTTACGCAAGGATGCGCGATTTGCCCATCGAGCAGGACGATAGCGGCACTTTCTTCCTCTGCGCGTTCTGCGATACATAGCGCGTTGCTGCATCTTCTTGGATATATCGGTACGTAATTTAACTTCGCTTTGATATAACACTTTTCCGTTGGCTGTAGCGGCACAACCAATATTCTCGCTGCCAGTGTCCATACCACCAATGAGCGGCTGTATAAATTCGGTTGTATCTTCCACCATTTTAATAATGAAAGGCATTCTGTTTTTAACCTTTGCTTTACCTTGTTTAAGCAGCAGTCTTGCGATAGCTGGCTTACAAGGCATTAAAGGCTTCT
>NZ_PJBP01000182.1 GCF_002836415.1 Psychromonas sp. MB-3u-54
TGGCGATGACCAACTCGAACATGGGGAAGGTAGAGAGTATGTCGAAGACATTTCCTTTCATGTGATAGTCGGGGCGAATTTTGCGGAAGCAAAGTGTCATGAGCGGGCTAAGCTCTGCGTGCCCTGGATAATCAGGCGACAGCCTGGGTTCACGAGCGGACGAGCTTTGCGAGTCCTGTTCCATCGCCAGTTTCTTGCACAAGCTAGGCTATTAAATCCAGAAAAATCCCTGTTGACTAATGTCAGCAGGGATTTTTTCGTTTAAGTGCTTGGTGATGATACCAAACGCATTAATAAAGTGATCCGATTTAAAATTATCCCGGCGTTTTTGTGAGCTTAAATTTATCCTTTGAACAAATTGATAATAAATTTAATGTCGGTCATATTTGAACGTCAACTAGCACCAACCATGAAAACAAACGCATAGTTCGTAGGGTGCATTCTATGCACACCGGGAGGTGATCGGTGCGCCGAGGGCACCCTACGAGCTATACCATCACTGGTATTCCACACCAGCTAGGCAATTAAATCCAGAGCAATCCCTATGGCTAATGTCAGCAGGGATTTTTTCGTTTAAGCGTTTAATGCGATGACGACTCTCATATGATGAAAGGTTAATGGTATGCCACTGGCATACATATCATGCGATAGCTGGGACCGAATTTTGCGTTTAAGGGTTATGAAGATATAGTTGAGCAGGTTAGAGAAGTTGGAATAATTTTAGACATCAAGCGAATAGCTTCTTTGTTCTGGTGAATAAATAATTTTCTTTCTATATTATTTAACTCTTTCTATACTCATTATTATCTTTCTCCCTACTATAAGAGCAAAAAAAATGTATAAAAATATCCTTGTACCCATAGATTTAAATAATAAAGGCTTTTCAGATAAGGCTGTTGAACTTGCAGTTTGGCACGCAAAAAATGCCAATGCTGAACTGCATCTGCTTAATGTGCTGCCAGGCTTTCATATGCCGATGGTTGCAGCATATTTTCCTAAAGATGCGGCACATCAAATGCATGTCGATGCGAAAAAACAACTGAATCAATTTGCAGAGACTCATATTACCGATAATGTGAATTACAAAACTTACGTTGCTGAAGGAAAGCCTTATACAACTATTTTGGAATATGCGCAGAAACTAAGCGCAGATCTTATTATTATACCAAGCCATAAACACTCTGTGGTGGATAAAGTCATACTAGGCTCTGTTGCAAGTAAGGTGGTAGAAAACTCACCGGTTAATGTACTGGTGGTGAAACCGCAAAGATAAGTTAGATCTGGATAAGGAATATCGAACGCATAGCTTTATTTAAAAGAGCATAGCGTTCTTTATATTTTCAATTTTTAGATGATTTTATTAAAAACGTTTATTTAAATGGGGATAGTTGCATAAAGAAAAATAGGATTAAATTTAAACACCCTGACAGCTTTCAGGCAATCAAGGTGAGTTAATTACATCCTATCGATTTGTATCTGCTTACGCACTAACTGTCCCAGAAGGCCCAGAACTATCGATTTTTACGTCGCCACGACGTCGACGCTGGCGCATAATGATAAAGCCAAGCAGTAATAATGCAGGTATATAGAACCACTCTTTGGCTGGACGTTCGACGGGCATACCAACACTGGCAATAATCTGATCGAAATTAAAACCCGCTTTTTTAGCGGCACTGTCATAACCGATGTTATCCACCATGATCGAGCCGTCATCTTGAGCAATGACTTCTAACCCATAATCCATCAGACGCTCTTCACCTGTTTCTCCTTCACCAACAGGTAGCAGCATCGTGAGTGTAACGTGCTTTCCGACATCATTTTGACCGTTGACCAGAATAAGAAGTTCTGTCCCAGGACTCGCTTTCCCGACTGTTTGCACCAGTTCAGAGCCAGTATATTTATCATAGGGCGGAACCACATAATCCATCCAAAAACCCGGGCGAAACAGGGTAAATGCAATCAGAATCATAAGAAAAGACTCCCATAATTTAGATCTTGTTACAAAGTAACCCTGGGTCGCTGCGGTGAATATCAGCAGCGCAGCCGTGGCGACTATAAAGATTAAAATACCCTCTATAAAGGTGACGTCGATCAACAATAAATCTGTGTTGAAGATAAACAGGAAGGGTAATAAAGCGGTGCGCAATGAATAGAAGAAGGCAATAAAGCCGGTTTTTATCGGGTCCCCCCCTGATACGGCGGCGGCGGCAAAGGATGCAAGTCCCACGGGCGGGGTTACATCGGCCATAATACCAAAGTAAAACACAAACATATGCACTGCTATTAAGGGCACAATCAGTCCGTTTTGCTGGGCTAAGCTTACAATGACCGGCGCAAGCAGGGATGATACTACAATATAGTTCGCCGTTGTCGGCAGACCCATACCCAAAATCAGACTGAGGACACCTGTCCAAAGTAGCATCAGTATTATATTTCCCATTGATAAAAATTCCACCAGAGCGGCCAATTTCAAGCCAATACCTGTTTGTGAAACGGCGCCCACTATAATACCGGCAGCAGCTGTAGCGATAGCAATACCAATCATATTTCTGGCGCCGATAATCAAGCCTTCTATCAGTCCGTCAAAGCCGCGTTTAAATGCGTTTGAGCTATCTTCACTGCGGAAAAACTTAAACAGATAACCTTGGGTTAAGAGGATGAAGATCATCAGTGCGGTCGCATAAAATGCAGAAAGGCCCGGTGATTTTCGCTCGATCATTAAACACCAGATTAAAACTACAACGGGAAGTAGGAAATGCAGGCCCGATTTAACAGTGGGACCGGTTTCCGGTATGATCTGAACGGGTGAGTTCGGATCGTCCATCACCAGATCAGGATAAGCTGAACTAATCTTAACTAACGCGACATAAACGACAAGAATCAAAGCGGCTATCACCCCAAACATCATGTCTGCACCCACATACGATTTTAACGTGCCGATCAGAAAGAATAATCCAAAGGATCCGATAATAGTATTACCCAACACACTGGCGCCGGCAGAGAGTGTTTTCGATAATTTATCTTCAGTAACCTTAGATTTAAGCGTTTTTAAGACAATATATTGAATACCAAATACAGCCAATACCACACCCAGTCTAGCGGTGGGACCGGCAAGCATATGATAGAGCTCTGATAAATAGTAGGCACCTCCCGCAAGGGCTATCATGGGCAATAATGTCATTGCCCATGAGAGCAAAATGTTTTTAGTTGATTTAACATGACCTTCGCGTGGCAAACCTTGCATGCCGGATTTCAATGCTTCCAGGTGCACGATATAAACCAGAGCAATATAGGAGATAACTGCCGGCAGAAACGCATTTTTGACTACCTCCAAATAAGGAATATCAACATATTCCACCATCAGGAAAGCGGCAGCCCCCATAACAGGCGGCATAATTTGACCATTGACCGATGAGGCGACTTCAATCGCGCCCGCTTTTTCTGCTGAAAAACCAACCCGTTTCATCATCGGGATAGTAAATGTGCCCGTTGTTACAACATTGGCAATAGAAGAGCCGGAGATTAATCCGGTCATACCAGAGGCTACAACAGCGGCTTTTGCCGGTCCCCCCCGAAAATGGCCCATCAGCGAAAAGGCTATTTTAATGAAATAGTTACCGGCACCGGCTCGATCGAGTAGTGCACCGAATAACACAAACAAGAAGACCAGATCCGTCGATACGCCAAGGGCAATACCGAAGACACCTTCAGAAAATAACCATTGGTGATTCATTACACCACCGAAAGAGGATCCTTTCCAGGCAATAATCTCTGGCGCAAGGGGGCCTAAAAATGTGTAACTAAGAAAAACGATGGCCACCACCATTAATGGTGGTCCCAATGCACGTCTTGTTACTTCTAAAAGGATCAGTATGCCGGTAATCGAAACACCGATATCAAAGAGATTTGGCGCACCAGGACGATCGCTTAGGCGTATGCCAAAGATGGCCTCAACCAGCGCCGAGTCTGCAATCAACGGATAAAGTGCACAAAGGGAGCCAATAAGAGCCAGAATCCAATCGGCCATCGGAATGCGCTCCCGAGGAGAGCTTTTTAAAGCGGGATAAGAAAGGAATGCCAAGAAGATAGCAAAGCCTAAATGAATTGAGCGTGCTTCGCCGCTTGCAAAAACCCCTCCTCCAATCATATAAGGTAAAGGAGACGCAATCCATAATTGAAAAAGTGACCAGGCAAGCGCCGTGCCGGCCATTAGTTTTATTATTGCTTTATTATCTGGATTTCGACCGCCCGTATCATTGGAGGAAACAAAATCTTGAAGCTCCTCATCACTGAGTTGTGTGTTGTTATTTTTATCTATAGTCATTCCCAACTTTCCTCTTTATATGCGCGTCAGCAACCTCTAGTGGGTGTTATAAATTGCGCTTAGTTGATAATTTTTAGATTATCTATACCCAAACCACCTCTCGCTGCAATACTGCATCGAGAGGTGGTTTGGGTATGTAGCTAATCCAGAATCGCCGGGCAGAAGTGTCTAGCACTCCTGCCTCGGCGGTTAATGGCTGATTACATCCAGCCTTTTTCTTTGTAATAACGAACTGCACCATCATGCAATGGAGCTGATAGATTATTTACGATCATCTCACTTTCCTTCAGATTAGCAAAAGCAGGGTGCATTTTTTTGAACCGATCGAAGTTTTCAAATACGGCTTTAACTATTTGATAAACAGTTTCTTCATCAGTCTTCGTTGAGCTAACAAAAGTAGCAGCTACACCAAATGTTGCTGTATCTGTATCCGTACCTTTATACATGCCGGCCGGAATGCTGGTCATTGCATAATAAGGGTTGTCGTCAGCTAATGCGTGAACAACCGCATTGTCAGCAGGCACTAAGACAGCATCACAAGTTGTTGTTGCTTCCTTAATAGAACCATTTGGATTGCCCGCCGTGAAGATAATGGCATCTACCTTACCATCACATAAAGCAGCTGCTTGCTCTGATGATTTAAGCTCAGATGCAACGGCAAAATCATCCATTGTCCAGCCCATTTTTTTCATTACCACTTCCATGGTGCCGCGCTGTCCTGAGCCCGGGTTACCGACATTCACTTTTTTACCTTTTAGATCTGCAAATTTGTTGATGTTCGCATCGCGACGGGCAAGCACAGTAAAAGGTTCCGCATGGATTGAAAATACAGCGCGCAGTTCTTCAAAGGCACCATCGGGGAACTGATCAGGCGCAGTACCATTATAAGCGTGATATTGCCAGTCTGACTGGGCAACACCCATATCCAGATTGCCAGAGCGCAGGCCATTAATATTAGTCACTGATCCACCGGTTGTATGCGTGCAGTTGATCTCATGTTCGTCAGTCCCTTTATTTACCAGACGGCAAATCGAACCACCAACCTGATAATAAACACCCGTTTGCCCGCCTGTACCAATGACCACGTGTTTGGTTTCAGCCATTACTGATGATGTTGCCATCAGGGCTGCGCCCGCAATTGCTGTCATTGCCATTTTTTTAATAAACATGATTGAACTCCTTTTTTGAATGTACTTTAAGTATTTTTCTTGCTTCTTTTGCTGATGCTATGCTTCGTCCAAGCTTCTTCACACGTGCCGCAAAGCTGCTTATCAAAGCTGCATTGTCAGGTGCGACACTGGCATCTGCCATCAGTATATTATTTTCAAATCCTATACGAGCATGCCCACCACGTGTTGCTGCCAGCGCCATACAATCGGCTTCATTTGCTCCAAAGGCGCATACCGCCCAGTCACATGTAAAACCACTAAGCGCCTCCAGCATCGGCAGTAACTCTTCAGGATCCGAGGTTAAATCACGGCTATAGCGCCCGAGCACCAATAAAATGCTTGGCCGCTTAGCGGGAATAATTCCCCGTGAGTGCAAATCAATAAAGCGCTCGATATCTTCTACAGAATATAAGATATATTGAGCGGAAATTTGATTATCCATCACCCACCTAAAAAATGCGGATGCTTTTTCTTCCTCTTCCTGCCCCTTCGGGCAAAGTTCCCCTATGGCCATGGACACAGCTTCCGGTTTTAAATCACGCACCATAGCCATCTGTTCTTCGGCACTATATTGCCCGACCGCTTCTGTGGTCGCCTGAATAATAAGCCCGTCACCAACACGGTCACGAATAGCGCTAATAACGGGACGATAATATTCTGGATCTATTGTATGTTTGCCATTTTCATCACGCACATGCAGATGGATCATTGCGGCGCCTGCCTGCATACAATTTTCGGCCTCAAGCGCTAATTCATTGGCGCTAAGCGGCAGCCCGATATGATCCGCTTTCGTTTTTCTTGCACCGTTCGGTGCGACGCAAATGATCATTGGGTTATTCAACTTCACACGACAATCCCTTTCTCTGCTAATGCCAAATCTATTGCCCGTCCGAGTTTATCGACTATTTCCGCAATATGATCTTCATTAATAATAAAAGGTGGCGCCAGCAATACATGATTCCCGAGCTTGCCATCTATAGTGCCACCGGCGGGATAGCAGATAAGGCCTTCGGCCATTGCCGCTTTTTTGATCGCGCTGTGAATCTGTAACGCCGGATCTAATGGCCTCTTTGTGGCGCGGTCAGCGACTAGCTCAATGCCCCAAAATAGGCCTCGTCCGCGAATATCGCCGATATTAGGATAATTGACAAAGCGCGCTAAAAGGGCACTTTCCAGTTTTTTGCCCATCAGATTCACATTGTCGATAAGGTTATTGTCCTGTATCTCTTTCTGTACAGCTAACGCGGCAGCACAGGCTGTCGAATGCGCCAGATAAGTATGGCCATGTTGGAAAAATCCGCTTCCCGTGGTTATTGTCTGGTAAATTTTGTCACTTAACAGCATCGCCCCTATTGCCTGATAACCTGCGCCTAGCCCCTTGGCAATGCAGAGAATATCTGGCGAAATACCTTCCTGTTCGCAGGCAAACAAGCTGCCGGTGCGTCCCATACCGCACATTACTTCATCCAGTATCAGTAAAATGCCATGCTCATCGCAAATTTTGCGAATGCGTTTAAAATAACCGGGTACAGCGGTCAAGGCACCTGCCGTTGCACCGACAACGGGCTCTGCGACAAAAGCGATAACATTTTCTGCGCCGAGCGTCTCAATACGCTCTTCCAGTTCATTCGCCACACGCAGACCATAGGCTTGTTCAGTTTCATCTGCCTTTTGATCACGGTAGGCATAGCAGGGGCTTACGTGCTCTGTATCCATTAAAATCGGATTGAACTGCTGCTTGCGCAACATATTACCGCCAACGGCAAGCGCCCCTAGAGTGTTACCATGATAACTTTGACGTCTGGCAATAAAATATTTGCGCGAATCTTCTCCCCGCTCCATAAAATATTGGCGGGCGAGTTTTAGAGCGGATTCGACCGCTTCTGAACCACCTGAAACCAGATAAGCATATTCAAGCCCGTCGGGAGCGTGTTCTATTAAAAAGTCGGCTAATTCTTCAGCAGGTTGCGAAGTGAAAAAAGAAGTATGCGCAAAAGCAATTTTATCTACTTGATCTTTAATGGCCTGACGTACTTTTGCATTTGAGTGACCCAGACAGGATACCGCAGCCCCGCCCGATGCATCGATATAACGTTTGCCATCTTCAGCAATAATATAAGGGCCATCACCGCGAGCGGCAACCGGCAGTGTCTCGTTAGGTTGGCGGTGCAAGATTCGACTGGATTTTTTAGGCATTATGTTGACCCCTGATGATAAATTCACTTGCTTGATTTAACTTAAACGTCTTTATTATTACCGCTAACATTTACAACCTTTTATTTATTAAAATGGCGTATTGCGTACAAGCCTTATTTAAAAATGCAATTATTGCAGGTAATTAAAAAAAATAAAACGCAATCTCACTAACCCTTTTATTCATTAAAATGGGGGGTTGCGCACAAAACTGATTTAAAAATGTAATTATTGCAAATAATGGGGAAAAAATAAAAAGCAAGGTGGTCAAAATACTACAAAGAACACAAAATGAATAGCTTTAATTTAACATGTATTTAACATTTTATTGCCGCTAATCTACATTTTTATTATGTTTAAAATCATTATGTTACCGACAGATTTTCACCTGGCATTAACTTGATCTTAACTTGGTTTTAGTGACCATATTTTTGCCTTAAAGGGGGCGGGAGGGATTTTTTGGGATGCAAAAGATTTTAAAGCCTCTGATTTAACAGTAAAAACCAGCTAAAGAGCCAGTCAAAGTTAATAAAGAGCGATCTGCTAATATTTGATATCCATTTAAGATCGCCTGGCAAATTTAAGATTAGATACTTAATAATTAACTCATTATTTGGACAATTTTGTAAATAAACAGCGACTTATTTTGAGTTTATTAAAGAGATCTAAACTATCCTCTTTATGTAAAGAGATATAATCCAGACCGCTTGATAGCGCTATCGGTAAAGGTTTATAATCGGCTGCAGGATAGGTGCCGGTTATTGTGTATGACATTATTTAATGTTATTGCAAACAAGGTTGAAGGTACCTTTTTTAACTTTATCCTGCTTGCTATTTCCCTTTCTCTTTATATGGGACAGATTCTGAGCCGCTCGAGTATTGGTGGTTTCTTTTCTTTTTAAAATGCCGAAATAGGATCGCTCGTTCGCAATAAAAAATCCATGCCTTCATCTGGTTATAAACTTTTACTGCTGAGCGGTTTTTTGTACGTTTAGATAAGTATATTTAATGTTATAATATCTGCCTTCCTTATGTCGCCACCGTTAATTTTAATCAGTAATTAAGGCCGTTATTACATGCATGCAATCGACTTAGAAAATATTAGAAAAGTTTATAAAGGGGGCGTTGAAGCACTAAAAGGCATCTCTTTGCGGGTTGAAGAAGGGGATTTTTATGCTCTGCTCGGTCCTAACGGGGCAGGTAAATCAACGACTATTGGTATTATTTCATCACTGGTTAACAAAACCGGAGGCAAGGTAAAGGTCTTCGGTTATGATTTAGATACACAATTAGAATCAGTTAAAGCTCAAATAGGCTTAGTGCCGCAGGAATTTAACTTTAATCAATTTGAACCCCCTATTCAGATACTGGTAAATCAAGCGGGTTATTACGGCATTAAACGCAAAGATGCTTTGATTCGTGCTGAAAAATACCTGAGACAATTAGATCTATGGGGAAAGCGTAATGCCCCGTCCCGTGAATTATCCGGCGGCATGAAACGCCGCTTGATGATCGCCCGCGCATTAATACACAATCCCAGGTTATTGATTTTAGACGAACCGACTGCCGGTGTGGACATTGAGGTCCGCCGCTCTATGTGGGATTTTTTGAAAAAAATAAATGCACAAGGGGTGACCATCGTTTTAACCACGCATTATCTTGAAGAAGCTGAAATGCTGTGTCGTCATATTGGTATCATTGACAAGGGCACTCTGGTCGAAAATACCAGCATGAAAGAGTTGCTGGCACGCTTAGACAGTGAAGTTTTTATTCTTGATGTTGATTCTATTGAAAATGTACCAAGGAGTGAGCATTTTATTATTACTAAAATTGATGACATTACATTGGAAATTGAAGTGAAAAAAGGGCAGTCATTAAATAATGTTTTTGCAGAGTTAAGCACTCAGGGCGTTCGAGTTAATAGTTTACGTAATAAATCCAATAGATTAGAAGAGTTGTTTGTGGGACTTGTAGAAAAAGGCAATTTAAATGATGAATAGCAGTTACCTCACCGCGTTAAAAAGTATTTGGACAAAAGAAGTTAACCGTTTTTTACGGATTTGGGTGCAAACACTTATCCCGCCCGCGATAACCATGACCCTCTATTTTGTTATTTTTGGTAACTTAATAGGTAAACGTATTGGTGAAATGAGCGGTTTCAGTTATATGTCATTTATTGTTCCCGGGATCATTATGATGGCAGTGATTACCAACTCCTATTCAAACGTAGCATCTTCCTTTTTCAGTGCCAAGTTCCAGCGTAATGTCGAAGAGCTATTGGTCGCGCCTGTCCCTAATTATATTATTATTTGGGGCTACGTGGGCGGTGGAGTGATTCGCGGTTTACTGGTCGGCTTTATAGTGACTTGTGTTTCCCTGTTTTTTGTTGAATTACATATTTTTAACATATTCGCCTTATTATTAAGTGTCTTATGTACTTCTATCCTGTTTTCATTGGCGGGTTTGCTAAATGCAATATTTGCCCGTACTTTTGATGATATCAGCATTATTCCTACCTTTGTGTTAACGCCGTTAACTTATCTGGGCGGGGTCTTTTATTCGATCGATCTGCTCCCTGATTTTTGGCAAGCCGTATCGCACTTTAACCCCGTATTTTATATGATCAATGCCTTCCGTTATGGTTTTCTGGGTATTGCTGATGTGTCATTAATTTGGTCCTTTGCAATGATAGGCAGCTTTATTGTTTTGCTTTATGGCCTGATCACTCTGTTACTGAAAAAAGGTGTAGGTATCCGCTCATGAATGAATCAGGTAATTCAAGAGTGATAAGCTCTAACCAATCCGGCTTACATGAACAATTAGATGAGGTGGTCTTGAAACATCTCAGCCATAAGTTTCGTAAACCTTATCAAAAGCATACTCTGGATGCTTTTACGGCCTGCGAGAAGTGGGTCGAACAGCAGGGTAAACCCATTATTTTTGATTCCTGTTGTGGTGTTGGCGAAAGTACTTACCATCTTGCCGAAAGACACCCCGAGGCTATCGTACTGGGCATGGATAAATCGGCTGATCGCCTGTCTAAACACCCGCAGTCTAGTGCTGACAATTATCGCCTGCTACAGGTTAACCTGAATGATTTTTGGCGCTTGGCGGTCGAGGCTAACTGGCAGTTAAGTCATCACTACCTGCTTTATCCTAACCCCTGGCCAAAAGCGAAACATCTGCAGCGTCGTTGGCATGGTAGTGCAGTTTTTCCGTCTATTATACAGCTGGGAGGGGATCTTGAGGTGCGCAGTAACTGGTTTACTTATATCCATGAGTTCTCCCGTGCGCTGCAACTTGCCGGACAAACCTGTCAGCTTGAAGAGTTTCAAAATAATACGCCTATTACTCCTTTTGAGCGTAAATACTGGAGCAGCGGTCAAAAGTCATTACGCTTATTAAGCGAGCTTGGCGCTGCAAGTGTCGCAACAGCGATGGGGTACGAGCGGGTGAGCCCTGCGAACCCTTATTAATAGATAATTCATAAGCTCTGTAGATCCTTTCTTTTAACTGGCTTTGTTGCTATGTCCTCAGGCGCGCGGGTGCGAACTCGCTTGCTCTGAGGGGATTTTTCTTATCTGGATTTAAAAAACAAGCCGAGCTTATCTACCCATAAAACTGAACTTCTCATCGCATCTGACTTGGCCGCATAATAACTGATGTAATTTTTGTCTAAAAGTGATGATAACCCTGTGTGATTTTAGAAAACTTGAGGTTAAATAATTTACAATTAACTTTAATGTGATATGGATTTTGTTTTGTTTTGATGTGTAGGTTGTTGTTTTTGTGGTTTTTTGTTAATATTTTCCTTGTTTCCACATGATTTTTTGTGGTTATTGTGTTGTTTTTGCGTATTTGGCTGAGTATCAGCTTAGTCGAAAGGATATTTACTAATTCAAGGAAGATATAAAATGAAGAGAACATTGATTGCACTTGCTGTGGCGGCATCATTAGCCGCCCTTACTGGATGTGGTGGTTCAAGCGATACAACGACAGATACACAAAGCGTGTCACTTTCAGGTACGGCTGCCAAAGGAATAATTCAGAACGGAGTTGTTACCGCCACAGAGTTATCTTCTACGGGTGCTGAACTTGGTGTGGTTGGCACTGCGACAACCGATGCCAAAGGTCACTATCAACTGACGCTTAATGATACCTATCAAGGTGGCGTCGTTCAATTAACCTTAACTGCTGGTTTAGATACAAAGATGATATGTGATGCGACAGAGGGTTGTGGCACTGACGCATTATTTGGATCTACTGTTTCCCTTGGCGCTGGATTTTCACTTAATGCAATTGTCCAGCCAGACGCTAATAGTCAAACGGTAAGTGCACAAATAACCCCGTTAACACATATGGCCAATGCGCGTGTATTTAATAAGGGTGGCGAGATTAATGCTGCGTCAGTCGACGCTGCAATCAGTGAAGTCAGCCAAATTGTCGGTGTTAATATCATGGAAAGCGAAACAGTTGATATTACTTCGAGTGAGTCGCTCGCTAATGCATCCGATGAATCGAAAAAATTAGCGTTATTTAATGCGGGATTAGCGAATCTGTTAGTGGCTGGTAATGATAGTGTTTCAGGTAATATTGAAAGAAATCTTGCCAACTTAGCATCCTCATTTGAAGATGGGCAATTTGATGCAAATGATGCTGTCAAAATGACAGAGATAACCACTGCCGTAGCAATCGCGCTGACCTATGCGAAAACTAATAATGAGATTAATGCCAGCTTAACCAAGGCATTAGCAGATACCCAAACAGCTGTTGATCTTATTACCAGTAATACTGTTAATGATATTTTTAATCCAGAGCCTTCCGATAGTGCTGGCGAAAGTGATAGAGACAAAGGTAAAGCGTTACTGACCAATGCGCGTACTTTTATTGAAACTATTGCTGCAGATTTTAAAGATCCCCTTGATGCCCTAGCGATAGATACAAAAACAGTAGGGGAAGCTTTAGATGCTGATAGTGCAATTATGGCAGAGTTATTGGGTGTCGCGATAGATCAAACGCTGACCGATCTTGATAGAAAAATTGTAGATTTTACTTTAGTGGATAATAATTATACAACTGATATTACTGACTCAAAAAATGAGAAAATTGGCTCTATCACCACAAGCCTCCGCTTTTATGATTCAGGCATGGCAATTACTTTAAATGGTCAGTTGGTAGGTGATCTGATGAGTGTTGATATTACCAACCTGACATTAGCCACTAATTTAACTAAAGATGCGCTGACCATCTCTCCGGATAAAAGTTTATTAAATGCTATCACCGCACAAACAGCAGATGTAATGCTGACGGGTTTTATTGGTAATTCAGTTACCTCGCTTACTTTAAATGGGGTTGAACTGAGTTTATCCGCGACAGATGAGGTCACTATTGATACCACGGCAGGAGCTGATAACAGTGGTCTGGAAACTGAAATTTCAGGCGCTTCCTTTAGTGGCGGCTTGTTAATTCAGTCAGCGGACGCGAGTTTTGCGGGAGATGCACAAATTGAGTTGGTTGGTTTTGCTAACTCTGCATCCGAGGTCCCCCTTAACCTGAAAACAATGGTGGTTAATGGTGAATTTACCAGCTTTGCAAGGGGTAGCTTCGCTGCGGGTGCTAAGCTAACCATTGATAATGCAACGACCTTTGATACCTTTGGCTATTTTGATTATGAATCAACAGCTTATGAGTGGGTTGAGTTTGATTATAATTTAACTGCTAGTGATTTAGCTATTGTTGAAGCTGCTGTAGCAGATGTTCAGGATGGTGCTGAATTTACTAACATTTATTACAATAGTTGGAATGGAGCATATGAAGCTAGTTATACTTACCTAGCAACAGATGTCGATGATTTTGGTTATACATCGAGTTACTCTGACTATGGTAACGTTAGCATAGATAATTTGGCTAATTTAGAAGCGGCTGTTATTACTGTTGTGGAAAATAAAGTTAATGATACGGTAGAGTCAAGTGAAATTGATTATTTGAATTACAGCCTTTTTCAATGGGAATACAATCAAAAAATGGACAATTGGGAGCGCATTGAAAGCAGCAATGTCAATGCTGATGTTAAACTAACTTTCCCTGATTTTGAATCGGCGGATAATTTTGTTAAGGGAACTATTTCGGTTACAGCAAAAGTTAATGTGCCTGAATTACCGGAAGCAACGGCCATTGCCTCTGTTAGTCGTACAGCGTTAGCAGGTGGTAATGCTAGTGTTGTGGTCAGTTACGACGGGCAAAGTTTTACCTTAACCGCGAACTCTGAAGATATCGATGCGACTGAGCCAAAAGCGACATTGACCTTAAGCAACCCTGACGGTGTGAAGTTGATTATTAACTTGATAGAAAAAATTGATGGTGAGCAGTATATTGTTGATGGTGAACTCTTTGTTAACGGCACCAGAATTGGAACCGTTTCAGAAACTGACAGCGGGATCCCGCTAATCCGTTATACAGACGGTAGATTTGCAAGCTTATACTAAAAATGAAACTTAATCGGGTACTAAATGAGCGGCTTTTGCCGCTCATTTTTTTTAATTCTCTCTTTTTATCTGCTTTTTCTTACGCGGATGATTATCCTGTGCAGCCTTATTTTATTGCAGATTCTTTTTCCTATAGTGAAACTGTTTCCATAGAATCAACTCTGCATGGCTGGGAAGGTGATAATTTTGAATCTGGAGAACAACAATGGACATGGAACTGGTTTGAGCTGGGAGTGCAATATCAGCATTGGGCAGTAGGTATTGTGCAGCGCTACGATTATGCTTTACAGTTTTCTCCGGAGACCGCTGATTTTTTCTGGTTAGTGGCGAATAAAAAAGATCTTCCTGTCGGTAAACAATACGATCTTAATCTTCAAGTAAATGCGTTGCACAGCTCAGGTGTGCGTGTTAGTTACGCTAATAGCTTAACTAACACTTTTAACTATCGTGTAGGCCTGACTTACCTACAGGCCAACTACATGATAAACGGTCAAATAAAGGGTAATGCAACAGCGGTTGGTAATTCTGATTATGATTATCAGGCTGCTCTTGATTATGCTTACACGACAGATGATATTTTTGACCGGGTTGTTGATGAGCCGACGGGCAAAGGCTTTGCGTTAGACTTGGAGTTTAGTTACCAGATCACCCCGTCTACACATTGGCAGTTTCAAGTTCGCGATCTGTTCGCCAAATTATATTGGAAAAATTCCCCCTATACAGAGGGGAATTCAACTTCCGAGAGAAAAGAGTATGATGAAAATGGTTATGTTTCAATTAACCCTATTTTGACCGGCTATGAAGGTACTAGGGATGTTTATGTACAAAAATTACAGCCAAGATGGTATAGCAAGGTAAGCCATCAATTAACCTCTCATTATACTGCAGTATTACAATATCGTTATCAATATGATCGTGCTTTGTTTTCCTTAGGCGGGAATTACAAGCTAGGTAATAATAATCGTTTAGGGGTCAATTACTGGCCAATCAATCAAGCTGCGGAGATCAATTGGAATTACCATAAAATTCAGTTGGCCGTTGTTACTGATGCCTTGCGATCATCAGCAGTAAAAACTTTCGGTCTTTCTTTTTCTTATGGTCTATAAGCTCATTATCAAGTGATTACTTCAGTCACTTTTCTGGCAATAAGTTGTATTTAAAAAATTTTTGAAATTAATTCCTATCTTGCGTGGTCTTACTCTTACGATTAACTTGGTTCGGGGTAGATTATGCTTATAAAAACAAGAAAAAAATCAGATATTAAAGAATCTCAATTAACCGATGAAAATGTTTATAAAAACCGGCGGGTTGTACTTAAAGCATTAGGTTTATCTGCGCTGAGTATTCCCCTGGCAAGCTCTGCGCAGGCAGGGCTGCTTGATCTTTTTTCGAATAAAGAAAAAACCGATAACTCGGCTACTACCTTTAAACGTAGTGAGTTAATTCACACAAAAAACAGTCAGTTCCAATCTTTAACCCCGGTTACGCCGGAAGATAAAATTTTGCAGTACAATAATTTTTATGAATTTGGTACCGGCAAAGGGGATCCCTTCTCCTTTTCGCAACAGTTTAAAGTTGATCCCTGGCAGCTTGTTATTGATGGATTAGTTGATAAACCTATTACCCTTAATTATGAAGACTTATTAACCCGTTTTGCTATTGAAGAGCGTTTATATCGTATGCGCTGTGTCGAAGCCTGGTCGATGAATATCCCCTGGTTAGGTTTCAGTCTGGCAACTCTTTTGAAGATGGCTTCTCCAAAAAGTAACGCTAAATATGTGCGTTTTGAAACGCTCGAGGATCCCAAGCAGATGCGCGGACAAAGCTCCGGTTATATTGGAGGAGGCCTTGATTATCCCTATGTGGAAGGCTTGCGCCTTGATGAAGCGATGAATCCTCTGGTGCTCTTATCCGTCGGTTTGTATGGTAAAACGCTGGCGCCTCAAAACGGTGCCCCGATTCGTTTGGTTGTTCCCTGGAAGTATGGTTTTAAAAGTATTAAATCCATTGTCAAAATCACTTTAACCGATAAAGCACCGGTTAATACCTGGCAAAAAATTGCCGCCAGTGAGTATGGTTTTTTTGCTAATGTTAACCCGCAGGTTGATCACCCGCGATGGAGCCAGGCAAGTGAGCGTTTTATCGGGGCAGGCAATCTATTTGCAGCATCCCGCAAGCCGACCCTGCCTTTTAATGGTTATCAGGAAGAAGTTGCTTCTCTGTATAAAGGGTTAGATTTAACCCGTTATTTTTAACAAGGAGCAGATGTGAAAATCTCGAAAACACATATCTTATCCGCTAAAGCGCTGATTCATCTGGCTGCTTTATTGACCTTTTTATATTTATGGCTGTTGGTGGAGCAAAATGCATTAGGGGCAGATCCGGTCAAAGAAATGACCCATTTTCTGGGTAAAACCGCGCTTAATTATCTGCTAATAACACTCTGTATTTCGCCCTTAGCGCGGCGTTTTAAACAACCCTTATTAATTCAATTACGGCGTGTATTAGGGTTATATTGTTTTTTTTGGGCGTGTTTACATCTTTTGGTTTTTATTTGGTTAGATCTTAACTGGCAGGTGATGTTATTTGCCGAAGAGGTGGTCAAACGTCCTTATATGACCCTGGGTGCATTGACCTGGGTGATTTTATTGGCGTTAAGTATCACCTCAATTAATGTTATCCGCAGGAGGATGAAGCGCGCATGGTTAACTCTGCACCGGGCTGTATATTGGGCTGTCCTGTTGGCAACTATCCATTATTACTGGTCGGTCAAATCTGGTTTGATTGAGCCTGTCATTTATTTTGTGATCTGTTTTACCCTGCTTGCGCAGCGTAAAGATTATTTTAAATCTTTTTTAAGGCGTTGCACTAAGAAAAAATTAGTTTAAGAAGGGTGATTTTTCAGTGAAGATAATACAGTTAAGATGAAAGATTAATAACCTATTGGCTGACCATAAAAAAACCGGAAATAAGTGACTTATTCCCGGTTTTTTACAGGCTATAGAAGCACTTAAGCAACTTGTACTGGTACGTCTTTACTCGTACGTACAATGTTATTTTGCACATCTAAATACACTAAGCTTGGTTTATGATTTACAATTTCCGCGGCATTTAAACTCGCGTAGGTACAGATTATTACGCGATCGCCTACCGCTGCCAGACGGGCCGCAGCGCCATTAACAGAGATGATTTTTGAACCACGTTCGCCGGTAATAGCGTAGGTTGAAAAACGCGCGCCATTTTCGATATTATAAATTTCAATCTGCTCGTATTCTAGAATACCAGCCTGCTCAAGGAGGTCTTGATCAATAGCGCATGAACCTTCATAATTTAATTCGGCGTGCGTCACTCTCGCTTGGTGGAGTTTGCCTGTAAGCATTGTTTTTTTCATACGAAAAACCTTTTTCTAGTAATGAACCGCTGTTTTTTTCAACAGGGCGACTATAAAGTAAAATCCTTAATGGTGCAAATTAAACCCTGCTCCAATCGGCAGAGTTATATTGCGCGTTGATGAAAGTCAATTTTATAACATCAAGGAAAGATGGCGTATTGATTAAAAAGGAACGCAACACCAAGAAATTAAAGTTAAATGTTTATTTTCGAAGGATTTAATGTGACGACTTTATTGTCAATTAAACGTGTTTCTCCTAAAAAAGCCGCCATTAAAATAACCGCTTCCTTACTATCACAACTCACCGCCTGTAACGTTTGAGCATCGACAATATGAATAGCATCGGTATTAAAACCGGCGTTATTAAGATCGTTTGACGCATCATCTATTAATATTGAAAGTTCAGTTTTCTGCGCTTGCAGATCAATAGCTATCCGGTTCATCACTTTTGCTAAAAAAGGGGCTTTTTGTTTTTCTAAGCCACTCAGTTTACTGTTGCGAGAGCTCATGGCCAGACCATTTTTTTCACGCTTTGTGGCAACCGGGATTATCTCAATGGGCAGGGCTAAATCACTCACCATCTGTTTGACAATGGCTAACTGCTGAAAATCTTTTTCACCAAAACAGGCATAATCAGGCTGAACAAGGTTAAATAATTTATTAACTATGGTGCTCATACCCCGGAAATGCCCGGGACGAAGTTCGCCTTCTAAACAATTCGATAAAAGGGGTACCTCAACATAGGTTTGAGTATTCAAACCATTTGGATAAATGCTGCTCGCTTCGGGCGTAAAAACAATATTTACACCAGCCACCGCCAGTTTTTCACAATCTTGCGCTACTGTTTTTGGATAATTGAGTAAATCCTGTGCATTATTAAACTGCATCGGGTTAACAAAAATACTCACAATAACCACGGCGGCTTTTTTCTGGCCTGCTTGCACTAGGGTTAAATGCCCCTCATGTAAATTTCCCATGGTCGGCACAAAAGCAATTTCAGACCCTTGCTGTTTGAGTTGTTTTATTTTTTCACGTAGTTGCTGTGGATCATCAATAATAAGCATGTTTTTATTCGCCAATATACTTAGTAAAAACTGTGTTCAGCAGACGGGAACTGTCTGCTTTCAACTTGATCTATATAAAGCGTTACCGCTTGACGGATATCGCCTGTTTCAAGCAGGAAGTTTTTGGAAAATTTTGGACAAAAACCAGCCGAGACACCAAAGGCATCATGCATCACTAATATTTGCCCATCTGTTTCACAGCCTGCTCCAATCCCGATCACTGGAATTTGTAAGGCTGCTGTAATACGATCTGCTAAACTGACCGGAACACATTCTAAAACTAACAGTTGTATACCTGCTTCCTGCAGTAATAATGCGTCGTTGAGCAGCTCGTTTGCCTGTTCTTCCTCGCGCCCTTGTACTTTGTAACCACCAAAAATATTGACCGATTGTGGTGTTAAACCAAGGTGACCACAGACTGGAATACCACGTTCCACTAATCCTTTTACGGAATCAGTGAGCCATTCCCCGCCTTCCATTTTTACCATATTAGCGCCTGCTCGCATTAATATTGCGGCATTTTCGTAGCTCATTTCCGGGGTTGAATAACTCATAAAGGGTAAATCAGCGATAATGAATGCACTTTTCGCGGTACTTACAACCGCAGCTGTATGGTATCTGATATCGTCAACTGTCACTGGCAGCGTAGAATCATGTCCTTGTAATACCATTCCGAGGGAGTCACCTACTAATAATACTTGGATACCGGCCTGGTCAAAAATAGCCGCAAAACTCGCATCATATGCGGTCATGCAGGTGATTTTTTGATTGTCTTGTTTCATTTTAGTCAGACGAGAAACGCTGATTTTAGCCATGATTACTCCAAAATTAAAATTACATTTATACCTGTCACATTCATTAATTCAGCAGTAGAAAAAATAAATGACGGCAACTTGTTATATTTATTGCGGCAAAATTTCATTATGATTTTGCATCGCTTTCGTAAATCGTCAACGAGCCAGACAGCCAATTAATCATTTTAACGCATTTTAAGTGTCTTGATTAACTTCTGCTCTTCCCGAGAATCTAGCCTGTGCACCTTTAAGTTGCTGATCTATAATATCTATAATATCTGTAATATCTATAATCTTTATAATTTTTTTATTATTTTACTGAGGTGATCTTTTTATTCAACCGCTAATCCGGATCAAGCCGTTTTTATGACAATCCGCGGTGAGTTGTGATAATGCTTTGCCATCGGGCAAGCGTAATTCTTTGTCGATTTCTAATAAGGGATAGAGCACAAATTCACGCTCTGTCATTCCATAATGTGGAATGGTTAAGCGTGCATTATTGATAACTTCATTACCATATAAGATAATATCAAGATCTAAGGTGCGCGGCCCCCAACGGTTTTCTTTACGCACTCTGCCCTGCGATAGCTCTATTTTTTGTAATTCATCCAACAACTCAATGGCCGTTAGTTGCGTATCAATTTTAACCACGGCATTAATATAGTCAGGTTGGTCCTGTGGCCCCATCGGTGCACTGTGATACAAGGACGAGCAGTCACAAAAAACGCTATCAGTTAAGTGGCGAAGTCTTTCAATGGCTAATTTCGCCTGTTTAACGGGATCCGTTTGATTACTGCCCACACCAATATAACTAATCAACGCTAGTAGTCTCTGTCTTTTTATGTTTTTTATTCGGATATCTGCGTTTTTTATAGGGTTTCTTATCCGCAGGTTTAACCTCTGTGGCTTTGCTCGCATTACCGGAATAACTGTGATCAGGTAATTTATTATGAGTTTGATATTCCTGCCACCATGCAGTTAATTCGGCAAGTTCTGAGCTTTGTTCTACTTTTGCGCGCAGCGAT
Organism: Psychromonas sp. MB-3u-54; assembly: GCF_002836415.1. Taxonomy (GTDB): domain Bacteria; phylum Pseudomonadota; class Gammaproteobacteria; order Enterobacterales; family Psychromonadaceae; genus Psychromonas. Next base: position 20,446 of record NZ_PJBP01000182.1, read on the forward strand.
AAAAAATCAAAAGCAGCCCGGAATTTAATGTGCTGATAAACACGTTGTGCGCGTTTTCCGCCAAATCGAGGTAAACGTAACTGCAAGACCCAAATATCACGAACAGCTGCGGTAAAACGTTTCGGGATAGCAATTGTTTTGACTTGTATGCTAAGGACTTCATTCATTGCTAATAAAAAGGCATCGTAATAATCTATACCGCCTTCAAAAGCCATCTCCTGTGCACGTTGTTCAAGCGGATACCAGAGAATAATTGCGTAAATATAAGCCGGGGTAAGGTGCTTGCCTTGCGCAATTCGTCGATCCGTATCGGTCAGTGCCTGTTCAATTAGCTGGGTCGCTTTATCATCTTCACCATCTTTAAATAGGATGGGAAATAATACCTGTAATAATTTGTATTCTTTTAATAAACGATAAGTTGCTAAGCCCTGGCCTGAAAGAAGTAATTTAATAACTTCATCAAAATGGCGCGCGGCGGGTATATCTTGTAAGAGGGGCGCTAAACGGCGAATAGGCTCGGCACACTCTTCGCTGATGGTAAGATCTAATTTTGCTGAAAAGCGAATAGCCCGCATCATCCGCACCGGATCTTCCCGGTAACGTACTTCCGGGTCTCCAATCAAGGTTAGCCTGCGCTCCTGTAAATCCTTCATGCCATTACAAAAATCATAAATAGCAAAATCAGCAATATCGTAATAAAGGGCATTAACGGTAAAATCACGACGCTCAGCATCTTCTTCTAGCGAGCCGTAAACATTATCGCGCAGTAACATGCCTGCTTCTGATTGTTTTACTTTTTGTGCATCCTGACCATTATCATCATCGTGATGACCACGAAAAGTAGCAACTTCAATCACTTCCCGACCAAATAAAATATGTGCGAGACGAAAGCGACGGCCAATTAAACGGCAGTTACGGAATAAAGCTTTAACCTCTTCGGGTGTCGCATTAGTCGTAATGTCAAAATCTTTAGGTTTTAGGCCAAGCAACAAATCACGCACGCCGCCGCCCACCAATAATGCCCTGAATCCCGCATTGTGAAGACGATAAAGTACCTTTAACGCGTTTTCATCTATGTCCTTACGGGAGAGATTGTGTGACTCTCGCGGGATTTTAAAGGAATCCGTTGCTGGGGTTTGTTTTTGTTCACTTTTTCGTGTAAACACTTTTTTAACGAATTTACTGAATCGTTTAATAACGCTATCCTCAATGATTGGTTTTCTGCAAAATATGTTTCTATTTTATGTGCGCAGGAGGTGAAAGACAAATTAATTTTTTATTTGAATTTCAGCAAGCTGCGGCAGTTTGTCCGGCGACCAGTTTTGTATTGCCCATATCAGTATTGCAGAGCAACTTTTTAGCGCAATTTCCTGCGGCACAGTGTGCCCTAGAAAGTTGAGTGCTGCTAATAATGTTGGGGTTGGATTGTCTTTACTGATTGCTAACGCATGGTTTTGTTTGGAAAGCTTGTTGCCGGGTGCTGTCACCGCGACGGGCAAGTGCAGATAAGCGGGTGTTTTTTTATTCAACAGCTGATATAAGGTAAGTTGTTTACCCGTAGTAGTGAGCAGATCGGCACCGCGTACTATCTCTGTAATACCCTGATTGATATCATCAATGACGGTGGCCAGATTATAAGCATATAACCCCTCTTTACGCCTGACAATAAAATCTTCACTGGCTTGTTTTTTATCTAATACCACCTTTCCCTGCAATTGATCCTCAAAATGCGTCACCGGATGGATCATATTGTGTAAATTAATACGCAGTGCATTATTTATTTCCGGGAGATGTTTATACCGGCAGGTGCCCTGATAAAGTCCACCACTTTGGCGAATCATCTTACGGCTGCAGGCGCATGCATAACAGAGTTGTTGCTCTGTCAGTTGACTGAGGGCATTTTCATAGGATTGACTGTTATGGCTTTGGTAAATGACGTCACCATCCCAGTTTAGTCCGTAAGCCTGCAGGGTCAGGAGAATATCCTGCGCGGCACCTTTTACTTCACGGGGAGGATCAATATCATCAATACGAACTTGCCAGGAGCCGTGCTGAGATCTTGCCTGCAGATAACTGCCCAACGCTGCAACTAAAGAGCCAAAGTGCATGGAACCTGAAGGAGAGGGGGCAAAGCGCCCGCGATATAAGACGGGTTTAGGCAAGACGTAACTTATAAACAAAAACGGCTAGCCTATAGCTAACCGTTTGTTTAACAAAAAGAGGATTAACCAACTATCTGTCTCTCTTTGATTTCAGCTAATGTTTTACAGTCAATGCATAATTCTGCCGTGGGGCGGGCTTCTAAACGGCGGATGCCGATTTCTACGCCACAAGAATCACAAAAACCAAAATCATCTTCATCTATTTTCTTTAAGGTTTTTTCAATCTTTTTAATTAATTTACGTTCACGGTCGCGAGCGCGAAGTTCTAAACTGAACTCCTCTTCCTGCGTAGCACGGTCAATCGGGTCGGGAAAATTTGACGCTTCATCTTTCATATGATCAACTGTACGGTCAACTTCTTGACGTAATTGAGTGCGCCATGCATTAAGGATTTTGGTAAAATGATCACGTTGAGCTTTACCCATGTACTCTTCATCACGCTTTACTTTATAGGGTTCCACTCCGGCAATGGCTAAAATGCCCAATGTTTTTTTTATTTGAGTTGGCATAGAAATTTCCTTAATTGATGCATGATTGATTGTGCTAATTGCTGGCATCAATGCAGTGGCAAAATGATAATAAAATAAGAGAGAAAATCACGTTAAAATGCTTCCGTATATTTTCGGCGGCTATCTATAGCAAGTAAATTATAATCAGTCAATTAACCTTTGTCGATTTAAGCTGGTTTTATTTTAATTATTTCTTAATTGTATTACAGCTCCCACAAACATTGATTTTTTATTCATGTTTTTGGGTGCGCTAATAGTCCTATCCACCCGCTGAATCACTCACTTAAAAAGTGTAGTTCAAGTTTGTTAACTTTCCCTTAAGGCGTTTTGCCAACCGCTCTCAGGCCGGAAAATATTTTTAAGGTAAGGTTCTTTCAACTGAGTAATAGGTGCTGCTGGAAAATTTACGGTTAACTTTAGTGGTAATGCTGTGCAGGCAAGTTCCGATCGGTCAATAATGCCCCGCCATATTTTCAGTTATATCAGATTTTCAGTTATAATGCGCAGTATAAACAACATTCAACTCACATTCAGGTTATTTTACACGTGCTTCCAATTGATGATTTTATTCCACAAATACAAGAAACCCTTAGCCAACATTCGGCACTCGTGCTGCAGGCCGAGCCGGGGGCGGGTAAATCAACCGCCGTTCCCTTAAGCCTGCTTGGCGCGCCTTTTTTAAAGGGTAAAAAGATTATTTTACTGGAGCCACGAAGAGTGGCGGTTAAATCGATCGCTTTTTATCTGGCAAAACTGTTAGGTGAAAAAGTGGGGCAACGTATTGGTTACCAGATTCGCAATGAACGCAAAATATCAGCGGATACTGTGCTGGAAATTGTGACCGAAGGGGTCTTAACCCGCCGTTTGCAAAATGATCCTGAATTGAGTGATGTCGGACTGATTATTTTCGATGAGTTTCATGAGCGCTCTATTCATGCTGATTTAGCCTTAATGCTGGCCTTGGAAGTTCAACAAGCCTATCGGGATGATTTGACCTTATTGGTGATGTCAGCGACGATCGACACAACTCTGCTCTCTGATTATCTTAACCATGCGCCGGTAATAAAATGCCCGGGACGAACCTACCCCGTTGAGGTTGAATATAGCAGTAACACTCAAAGGTATCTCGATCAGCAGGTGATGAGAGCGCTGAATACGGTATTCAATGAGACAACTAGGGGGGATATTCTAATATTTTTACCCGGGCAAGGCGAGATAAAAAGAGCCATCCAATTGGCCAAACAGCAACTTGGCTCAAGCCTCGATTTATTACCCTTATATGGTGGTCTGTCACTGTCCCAGCAGGAGTTGGTACTGAGCAAAAGCTCAGGCAGTCAACGCCGAGTTATTTTTTCCACCAATATTGCGGAAACCAGCTTAACCATTGAAGGTATCAGTACTGTGATCGATTCCGGTTTGGAAAAGGTGCTAAGTTTTGATGTCAAAAGCGGTTTATCACGATTACAAACAACTTATAGTTCCAAAGCCTCAGCCACCCAGAGAGCCGGACGGGCTGGTCGTTTGCAGCGCGGGCGGGCTATTCGCCTGTACAGTGAAGCAAAACACCAGAGACTCAATGATTTTCAGGCCGAGGAGATTACTAATACCGATTTGAGCAGCTTAGTATTGGATTTGGCTGCTTGGGGAATAACCACCTTTGCGGAGGTTAACTGGTTAACGCCGCCACCTGAGCATCACTTTGATGTCGCCTGCTCCCTTAACCGCGTTTTAGGCTTACTGGATGCGCAGAACAAGATAACCAAACAAGGAACCCGCGCATTAAAAATGGGCCTTGAGCCAAGACTTGCGAGTATGCTGCTTTCCTGTCAGTCGACTCTGGAAAAGAGAATTGCCTGTATTCTGGCGGCACTGCTTTCTGAGCGCGATATTTTATTCAATGCCGAGAGCTCGGACATTGTTGAGCGCGCTATGCTGTTCAGTGATTATCTGGTGAATAGAAAATCATTAAAAACCAACCGCAATCTTAATATCGGTGTTGTCGATCAAGTGGTCACCCTGGCTAAATCTTTTGCAAAATCGCTGGGTTTGTCAACTCTGGGCGACCCGGTCAGTTTATTCGACTTGAGCCATTATGCGGGCGCTTTATTACTGACGGCCTATCCGGATCGTTTAGCCAAAATCCGCAGTACAGAAAGCAACCGCTATTTACTGTCCAACGGGCGGGGCGTCACGCTTAGAGAGATGGACTCTGTTCAAGGTGAGCCCTGGCTTGTGGTCTGTGATTGTGACGGCAAAAACAAAGACGGGCATATCTACAGCTGCGCGGCTGTTTCCATCCTGCAGATTAAAACGGTACTCGCTGAGCAGTTGATTGAGAATAACCATTACGCATTAGATGCTAAAAAAGAGAAAGTGATTGGCCGGAAAAAGCTCACTTATCGTGCTTTAGTGCTTGAAGAGCAGCTCTTAAGCGAAATTCCTGATAATGAATTTGCTCAGTGTGTTGCTGATCTTCTTAAGCAGGAGGGCCTGACCTTTCTCAACTGGACAAACCGCTGCGCCTCATGGCTTGCGAGAGTCAAATGGTTGAGCACCGTGATGGCTGATTTCCCGCAAATAAGCGAAACCACTTTAATTGAGCAGTTAGATAATTGGTTACTGCCCTATATCGGCAAGGTAAAAACCATCAAGCAACTCAGACAACTCAATATTACTGATTTACTGATGGCGACCTTAACCTGGGAGGAAAGCCAGACGTTAGCGTCCCAGGCGGCTGAGTTTTATGAAGCGCCAAGCGGCAAATCAATCACCATTCGTTATGATCAGCAGCAGGGGCCGACCGTGGCGATTATTCTGCAGGAGATGTTCGGCCAGTTAGATTCACCCATGCTGGCGAACAACACCGTCCCGATCCGTTTTGAACTGCTTTCACCGGCGCGAAAACCCATTCAAACGACCAGTGATTTAGCCAATTTTTGGTGCACTTCCTATTTTGATGTCGCCAAAGATATGCGCGGCAGATACCCTAAACATCGCTGGCCGGAAGCGCCGCTATTGGAATTGCCCGGACGTTCAATTAAAAAAAGAAAATAGTTTGTGAAATTTCAGCCGAATAATCACCGGCGGCGCTTTGTCAATCGCCCCTAAAGGGACACAAAATAGAGCGCTGCGAGGAGAATAAAAAATTCTGCTTATCTTTTATCGCAATAGGATCATACTAGGGTCTGTTCAGCAATATGATCAGCGCTAATCGCCAGCATTAATTTTTTCTCTCTAATAGCATAAAAGGACGTCTCAAATGGAAAGCTACCAAGCTTTATTGGCCACTTTAGCCCTGACCATGGGCGCATCATGGGCGAGCGGAGTCAATTTATATGCGGCGCTGCTGGTGCTGGGGTTGGGTGGGATCAGCGGCAATATTGATTTGCCCCAAGGACTTGAGGTGCTTGAAAACCCACTGGTGATAGGTGCCGCAGGGTTAATGTATGTTGTCGAATTTTTTATCGATAAAACGCCGGGGCTTGACAGTAGTTGGGATGCTATTTCTACTTTTATTCGCTTGCCTGCCGGTGCTATGCTTGCCGCCGGCGCCGTGGGCGATGTCACGCCAGCGCTGGAAATTGCCGCCGCTATTATGGGCGGAGGGTTAGCGGCCACTAGTCATGTCACCAAGGCGGGCACAAGGCTGCTGATTAATACCTCACCTGAGCCAGTGACTAATTGGACGGCATCAATCAGTGAGGACTTGTTGGTCCTCGGCGGGCTTTGGACCGCGCTTAATCACCCGCTTATTTTTCTTGTTTTGATGGTGATCTTTATCATTCTGGCTATTTTTATTTTGCCCAAGTTATGGCGTTTGATTAAACGGCTGTTTCGGAAAATTGGTCAATTTCTGGGCTTAGTTGATAGAGATTTAGTTGAGAGAGGTAATGACAGTGATCCACAAGCTGATTTAAATTCAAACCCGCAGTATCAGCGCCTGCAGGCTTTACGCGATGAGGGTGTCTTAAGTGAAGATGAGTTTAATATCGCCAGGCAGAGGTTGGATCGCAATAACGAGTCGCAATAAGACCAAGCCGTGCGGCCGTTAGATAAGCATTCTGTGCTCGAAAAATAAATAATGCTGATCTATTCGGGGTACGCCTATCAATGGGACTAAACACAATGTTTGGATGGCGACGATAGGCTTTTTTAACCTTTGAGCGTACATGTTTTGTGTGCGCATTTATCAATAAAGCGTAAATTAAGGGTAATAATAATAAACGGCGGAATATGAAACTAAAGGCGGTGCACCTGAATCACCAATTCCGGCAAGACCTTCATCGTAATGTAAACCTCCAGTGCCAGAAATCGCAACATTTTTCCCGCGTAGTGCGCCCATAATACCTGCATTGCCGTTATAAGCCACGTCCCCAAAAGGGGCATAAAGATTCATATAAATTTCACCATTACCGGCAAGTGTTACCGCGTCAACAGTGTTATTGGAGGAATATACAGTTAACGGGATTTCAGCAGAGTCGGCATATCCGTTTTCAAAAATATTACTGCCGGTATCAATACTCATTGTCCCCTCAATATATATCGTTAATGAGCTGCTATCATTCGCCAGAGAAAATGTTGTGTTTTTAGCGGTCATATTACCTGTTATATAAAATGTTACATCACCCGAGATTAATACATCATCATTTTGTATGTTAAAATCGTCATAAAAATAAACATTTCCATCGATAAAATCATTACTAATATCAAAGTTTGTGCGCACAGTTCCACCTTCACTTACAATGCCCGTCATTACAGCCGCAATATTATACGGATCGCATTCACCAAAATATTCAGAGATCTCACCTTGAATAGAATCACGGTCGGAATAGAGTACATTGTCAATGCCTCCTATCGCACTAACATTGCCATTAGCTGCGACTGTCGCTGCAGAATAAGGGCCGCCAGAATAACTGTCAATGAGAGCAGCCCCTCCTATAGTCACACTCTCACAAGCAATAATCGCATCATCAAAAAGACCAATCAATTTACTGTTTATTGCTGTTTTTAAATAAGCCATCGCATCATAAAAGATACCTTTACTCACAAAATAAAAGGTACTGTCCGTTTCATCCCCACTCCAGACTATGTCTTGCAGGGTATAGCCGCTCTGATTAGTCGCAGAAAGGCGGTTAAGTTCCGTCGTTATCGCCGAACTTGAAGTACCCATTTTTATTGCTTCAAAGGCATCAAAAATACCTTTTTCTGCCGCGAGTCGCGCATTGACCTCTTTCTGCTGATTACCGGCGATCCGCTCCTGCAGACGATTCTCATCGAGTTGCGAAAATGCAAAAATAATGGCAATAGTTGTGATTATAAGCACGGATAGCAGTACAAAGCCTTTTTTCGGTCGCATCTTTTTTCCTATTAGTGTGCAAATCTTTATTCTTATTCAGCCAAATCTAATAATATTTTTTGCCGTAGCCTGAAAGTAGCCGGTCTTTGAGTGTTGTCGATATTGGTTGAAATTTAAACTATAATATCCTGTTCTCGATGGCGGGTAAATAATAAAAACTGAAACGCAATTTCGCAACGCGAGGAAATTATGCTTTTTAACAGCAATTAAAATAAATAACTCTATATTGTGCATAACTGCAGAGCCTGCCGCTTATAAGGCTGAACCGCCTCAACATTTTTTATCTTGCCTGTTCAATCATTTTTTAGCGCATATTCCTGTATTAAGCTTAAGTAAACTTAATTAAATTAAAGGGCATTCAAAGCTTAGCCCGTTGGAAAAAAAGTGCCAAACTGAGTTCAGCTTATAAAACTTCACGGGCAGACTTTCTTTCGGGCAGGCTCCGGATGACCTTTTTCTTTGGCTGTTCAAAGAGTATGACTCTCCCGACCTGCGAAACGGCATTTCAGTTTTTGAACATCGGTTCGCCGATAAGGGCTAAATACCAGAAAAGAAGATATTCTGAAGCGCAAACCTGCTAATCAACCGCGAATTTTTTAGTGCATAATAGAGAGAAGTTAAGAAATAGCCTGCATTAAGTTAAGTGTGAAGCTTTAGGGTCTGTTGACCTTTCGTGTGCATTTTTGCAGCAATTTGTGGGTGCTTTATACAAGGCAGAGCCTGCGCTGTGTAGTTATTCTACATAAGCAGGCGATAACACAGTCGAAAGTGCCCACAAATGCTGCCCTTCGGGTTCATCTAAAAGCGTCCTGCGCTGCGTTATGCCTCGTTTACATAGAATAACTATGTGAACGAGGCATGCCTTGCTCAGAACACTTTTAGATTGAACAAAATTTGTACTCCAAAGGTCAACAGACCCTAGCCTAAATAAACTGATTTATCACTCAATTTAACCAATCTGTTATTAAAAACCGAATTAACCGATTGAATGTCAATAAAATGTCAATTAATGTGGTCAGTGTTTTAAACCGGCAGGCTGAAAATGATAAATTTTGCAGCCTGGTTATATTTGTACCATCGTTTGGGAGTAATACTGAATGCCAGCGTTAATTAAAAATGAAGCAAGTTGTTTATGCGGCAGTGTAAAAATAGACGTTGCCAATGTAAATCCTAAATTCACTGTGTGCCATTGTGAGACCTGTAGAAATTGGGGTGGAGGCCCTTTTTTTGCAGTTCAGTGCGGCACTGATGTGAATATTAAAGGCGCTGAAAATGTCAAAGAGTATAATTCATCATTCTGGGCTTCGAGGGGTTTTTGTTCTCTTTGTGGTACTCATTTATTCTACAGGTTGAATCAAACTGGTGGTTATAATATTCCTGTCGGCTTATTTTCAAAGGGTAATGATTTTGTCATGACAATGCAGTATTTTAGTGATCGGCGGCCTGACTATTATTGTTTTTCCAAGCAAACAGAGGAAATGACCACTGCTGAAATTAAAGCTTATTTTGTATCAAAAGTTTAAGCAAGTGTAACAAAAGTTGTTTAACTGTCTGAGGTATGAGTGTTTAAAATAAATCGGTTATATTTGCTAACCTTTGAGTGTCCAGCTTCTTGCTGCTTCTTTCGTTCTATTCTCAGTTTTCAAAAGAACTACAGAGGTTGTTTTTATCAGCAGTGGCGGTCACTCTAACCAAAATTGAAAGACTATTGATTCGTATATTGGAGACTGTCATGATTAAAAAAATAGGTGTTTTAACAAGTGGAGGTGATGCCCCCGGTATGAATGCGGCAATCCGTGCAGTAGTGCGTGAAGGCTTACATCTTGGTTTAGAAGTCTATGGTATCTTCGATGGTTATGAAGGGTTACATCAAGGTAAGATTAAGCCGCTCGATCGTAATTCTGTTTCTGATGTCATTAACCGCGGTGGTACTTTCTTAGGCTCGGCACGTTTCCCGGAATTTAAGCAACAAAAAACCCGTGAAGAAGCCATTGATAATCTTAAAAAACAGGGTATCGATGCCTTAGTTGTTATCGGCGGTGACGGTTCATACATGGGGGCTAAAAAACTCACCGAAATGGGTTACCCATGCATCGGTATTCCAGGTACTATCGATAATGATATTCCAGGTACGACCTCGACCATCGGTTTTGATACCGCACTGAACATCGTTGTTGAAGCAATTGACCGTTTACGAGATACTTCTGCATCACACAAACGTATCTCGATTGTTGAAATCATGGGGCGTTACTGTGGGGATTTAACCTTAGGTGCTGCGGTCGCTGGTGGTGCTGAATTCGTTGTGATACCAGAAAAGGGCTATAACGAAGCTGAGTTGCTAGGGCAAATCAAAGCCGGTATTGCAAAAGGTAAAACCCATATGATTATCGCCATCTGTGAGCACATAACAAAGGTTGATAAACTTGCTGAACATATCCAAGCTGAAACCGGTCACGATACACGTGCCACCATTTTAGGCCATATCCAACGTGGCGGGACACCGACAGCCCGGGATCGTATTTTAGCCAGTCGTATGGGATCTTTTGCTGTGAAGCTGTTATTAAGCGATCAAGGCGGTCGTTGCATCGGCGTAGTAAATTCACAAATGGTTCACTATGATATTATCGATTGTATTAACAATATGAAACGCCCTTTCAATCAAGAATTATTTGATCTGTCGGACTCTTTATTCTGAGTCAACATGCCATACTGCAGTGATCAATGGCCTGCTTATTATATTTCCAAGCAAACAGATAACATGTGACCTTAAGGCTTATTTTGGATCGGCAGTTTAAGAAAATATAACCAGCCAACTATTATGTGGGGTGCCGGTTGTTAAAATATTAAGGATTATAAAAATGAAACGAATGTTGGCGAGCATCATAGTGTTATTGAGCATTCTCTCATTACCCGTTTGGGGGGGGGATGCTGACTTAAAGCAGGTCTATGAGGCTCGGCAAAGTGATATTCAGGTTCAAGGCAAAGGTGAAGTCATTAAAATCCTTGCTGATGATACCGATGGCGCTAAGCATCAGCGGTTTATTCTTCGCTTAGTTAACCACCAAACTATTTTGCTCTCCCATAATATCGACTTGGCCCCAAGAATCTCAAACTTGAAAGCCGGGGATTGGGTTGAATTCTATGGTGAGTATGAGTGGAACAGTAAAGGCGGGGTGGTACATTGGACGCACCAAGATCCCCGACATTCACATGCTCACGGTTGGCTGAAACACCGAAATAAAAAGTACAACTAATACCAAATTCATTAAACTTTTCTGCCCGGCCACGGAAAAATAGCTTTAGGAAGTGTCAAGACACTTGCTTGAAAGAGCAGAATCAAGAATAGTTTATTTCTGGCAACCTCAGTCCAACAGCAGAAAAAGTATTCTCACTCAAGCTGATAGCCATAATGAAAAGTGGTTTAAAAAGTGCTTTGCCGTGTCTTCGCCAGCATACAAAATGCAAGTATCTCAGCGGCGTTATATCTTGTGATGGCGAGGTGGAAATCTTCAGGTTTTGGATAAATGAAATATAATAATAGGGCCAACAATGTTAGCTTAATCGTTATTCACTTAAATATGACGAAGTGAGAATGAATAATGTCGCAGATAAAATCACGTTTTTTGAATTGCTTACCTTATTGATAGGATAGGGCAAAAAGACCTGCTCCCTATCGTGCACAATGACTTATATAATCAATTAATTGGAATATTACAAAAAAAAAGCCTTATCTTTAATAATAGGAGATTGTAATGAACAAAGAATTTAATGTAGAGATTTTATCTTTTCTGAAAATTTCTGAAATTGAAAATTCTTGGGTAGCTGATGACTATAAAGCACTGTTATCTATGATTGATATGGGTGAAGATGAACTTGGCGGAATGAGTGAATCAGAGTTAAAAGAGATGTGTTTGATGTCACTTAATGATTTAGAGGCACATGAATCCGCTAAATTACTTTTAACACATATTTTTAAGAATGAAATTACCGCAGGCAAGATAGATCAAATAAGTCATCAAATGCTGGAAAAGAATCTTTGGGAAGTACATGCCGATCCTGCGTATCACATGAGCCTTTTTAATGCCTATGAACTGTTAAGAAAAGCCTACAATGGCACGTTCACCGAGCCGACAGGCGTTAAATTTACGATAAAAATAAGCGCCGATGAAAAGCAATCCTTTGATATTTTTGACGGATCACTGCATGCGGTGATCGTCAGATTGCTTGCCAATGGATTGCAGGAATCTGCTATTCTCAATCGTCTTTTTGAAGAGAAAATCAATGGAGAGAACTTCCCTGAGGCAAAAAGTATACTTTGGATACTGAAAGAACTCTCCACAACAGACAATGAGCGCCAGTATGAAATTACAAGTTCATATCTTTGGTTTGGTGAGTTGGAAGATGTGACCCGTTTTGATGCAGACGCTCATCCTGATCGGAAGGAAGAAGATCAGGAAAAAAAGTAGGATAAAACCCCAGCAATAATCGGCAAAATAGCCGGATAACTTAGTGCAGTAGATGCGCAGAGCTTGTTCAACAAGAGGAACAACCCTGCGTTTGTTGATCTGCTTAAATATTATAAAATGAGAATGAATAATGACCGATGTAGCGAATAAAATTACATTTTTTGAATTTCTTACACCATTGATTAGATCGGGTAAAAAGACAATAACGATTCGAGATAAGTCTGAAAACCACTATCTTGTCGGCTCTCAAGTCGAAGTTTTTACCTTGGAAACAGATCATAAGGTTTGTAATATAGAAATTGTGTCCGTGGAGCCAATAGGGTTTGATGAGATCAATGAATTTCATGCTCAGCAGGAATACCTGACATTACCGCGACTCAAAGCACTCATTAAAGAAATTTACCCGCATACAAATGAGTTGTTTGTTATCACCTATAAGTTAATGCCGGGTGGCAAATAGAAAATTGCTGCATGCGCGTTGCTTGGAGAAGGGCTTGGCGAACATAAGGGAGACAATGAGGCAGCGCCGCAAAGAGAGTTAATCTGCTTGCTAATCCGCCGCTACAGTCCATTATTAATCCGGTAAATAGTTTGATGCCGCAAAAGTGAATAGATAAAAAATAAAACAGTTGGGAAGTTGATGTCTAAAAATAGCAAAATACCTGAGGTTGTTGAAACAAGCAAACAACCAAAACCTAAGCCTAAGCCCAAACCTAAGCCCAAACCTAAAGTTAAAACTCAAAATAAAAAATCTTTGAAACAGGTATTTTTAAGTTTTTTATGGTCTTTTTTTTGGAAAGCCAGCACCGCTTTTGTCGCCCTGATGTTTATCGCCGGTATCTATTTTGATAAAAAGATTGAGCGTAAATTAGATGGGTCAACCTGGACCTTACCGGCACAGGTTTATGCCCGGCCTCTATTATTAACTGCCAGTAGCAAGCTGTCGCAACAAGCCTTAATCGCAGAGCTTAAATTATTAAACTATCGTCCGGTACGAAACGTGCAGGCAAGCGGGCAGTTTGCGGTCAGCAAACAGCAGGTACTGATTTATAAACGCGCTTTTAATTTTCCGGATCGTTATGAAAGTGAAAAGCTGATTGCGGTTAACTTTTCGGGCGATCGGATTCAGTCGATCAGCGGTAAAAATCAGCATAATATAAACTCCGTACGTCTGGATCCCTTACTATTAGAACGGCTTGTATCGGATGATATTGAAGATCGTGTTTTTATTGCGTTTGAGCAGATTCCCGATCTATTGGTTAATACTTTGTTATTGATGGAGGATCGTAATTTTTATCACCATCAGGGGATCTCGCCGCTCGCCATTCTCCGTGCATTTATAGTTAACTTTAAGGCAGGGAAAACTTTACAGGGTGGTAGTACGCTTACTCAGCAGTTGGCCAAAAATCTTTTTTTGAACGAAGATCGTAGTTTGTGGCGTAAATTTCAAGAAGCTTACATCGCGTTGCTAATCGATTATAAGTACAGTAAAGATAAAATTTTGGAAGCCTATTTAAACGAAGTGTATTTGGCTCAGAACGGTAGCTCGGGTATCTACGGGATTGAGCTTGCCAGTGATTATTATTTTGCCCGTCCTATTAATGAATTACGGATTGAACAAATTGCCCTGCTGGTGGCAATTATCAAAGGCCCTTCCTATTACAACCCTCACCGTAATCCGCAACGGGCATTAGCCCGTCGTGATCTGGTTTTGCGTACCATGCTTGAATATAATCTTATAGGTGTTCGTGATTATCAATATGCAGTACGGGGCGATCTTAATTTAAGTGCAATAGGTGCTTTAAATCATCGTGTAAATCCCGCCTTTGTCAGTTTGCTGCGTCGTGAGTTGCAGGCGAATGTTGCCAATAAAGTGCGTAAACGTGACGGTTTGTTTATTTTTACTTCGATCGATCCCTTTGTGCAAAAAAATGCCGAGCTGGCGGTTGCGCAGGGGATCAATGGTCTTGAAAAGAAAGGTCAATTGATGCTACAAGGAGCGATGGTAGTGAGCGATCGTAAGCATGCTGAGGTACTGGCTTTAGTATCAGGTAAAGAAGTGAAATTTAGTGGTTTTAACCGCGCTCTGGATGCCAAAAGGCCGATCGGATCGTTAGTTAAACCCGTTGTTTATTTAACTGCGTTGGACGGCGGATTTGATCTGGGCGATAGATTAAATGATAAAGAGATTGTCCTGAAAAATGGTTCCGGTGAGCACTGGAGTCCAAAAAATTACGACCGTAAATTCCGCGGTGATGTGAGCCTCGAGGATGCCTTAATTTACTCTTTGAATGTACCGACGGTGAATTTAGGGATGCAGGTGGGTCTTAACAATGTTATTAACAGCTTATATAAAATGGGGGTGACGGAAAAAATCAGAGCTTATCCCTCTTTGGTCTTAGGGAGCGTGACCCTTTCCCCTTTCCAGGTCGCGCAGCTGTATCAACCCATTACCATGTCCGGCGTTTATCAACCATTAACTATTATTCGCTCAATAGTTTCCAAAGAAGGGCGGTTGTTGTATCAACGTCCGGCTCGGCGTAAAAAAATATTCTCTGAACAGGCGGTCACAAAATTGACCGATACACTGCATAAAGTGACCACCGAAGGCACTGCCCGCAGTTTAACCTGGCGAAATCAGGGCCAATACTTTTCCGGAAAGACAGGTACCACCAACAATTTATATGATAGCTGGTTTGTTGGTTTCGATGCCGAGCAGGTGGTGACAACATGGGTAGGAAGGGATGATAATAAAAGTGCAAAATTAACCGGCAGTAGCGGAGCATTGATTTTATTTTCAGATTATATGAAGAATAAAAAAAGATAGTCATAGTAATTCTGATTATAATGCGTAATAACTGCTTGTTATAAAAAAGTGTGCAGTTTTATGTTTTTTGCTAAACTTTTAAACCAAGCAAAGGCTAACTTTGGTTATATTAAATTAAGGATAGGTAAAAATGGCATTGTCTTTACCGACAACGGAACAATTATTAAATGATTTTCAAGAAAATAAAAGTTGGGATAAACAGTATAAATTGATTATTCAATGGGGTAAAAAACTCCCGGAAATGGATTCACAGGATAAAATAGAAACTAATCGAGTACAGGGGTGTGAAAGTTTAGCCTGGTTAATTATTGAGAAAGAGGAAGATTTTTATACCTTTAAAATGGACAGTGAGACGCGTGTCGTCAAAGGGTTAATGATGATCTTGCTCATTATCTATCAGGGTAAAAACGCGGAGCAGATCCGCCATTTTGATATTCATCACTATTTTGAAAAACTGGGTTTACTTAAGCATTTAAGCCCGTCTCGCAGTAATGGATTGTTTACCATAGTACAACAAATCCAGGAGATATAGTCCTTTGAAAATAAATAAATTTTTATCTTTTTTGTCTTTTTTTTTGCTGTTGACAACCAGTCCATTAGGGCTTGCGGAAGAAGCTGATTTGGCAGCTACCAATGAACAGACTTATGTTTACAAGGTTTATTACAAAAAAATATCAATAGGAAAAATGATCAGAGAACTGCAATTGAAAGACGACCAAATTAAGGTTAATACTATTACGGATCTGTCATTTTTACTGATGAAATTCGGTGGTAATCAAATTTCGAATATTTACTGGGATGAAAAATCCCAGCGTTATATCACTAAACGTTTTGTACGTAATAGTGTCGGCTTCAGTACGGTCAATATGTCCGCTAAATTTTATAATAACGGTCATAATACAACCATAGTTAATAAAGGCAAAAGTACCCATTACAGCAATCCGGAAGAGTATCTTGTGGATTTTAATACCATTATCCTGCAAATTCGCAAAGGATTAAAAGCAGGACAAACTGACTTTGAGTTTTTTATGCAAACCTCGGACTCGATCGGGCACTACTTTTTTAAAGTCACCGGGAAAGAGATAATTAATAGTAAATTTGGAAAATTTGAGAGCTACCGTGTTGAGCAAGTGAAAAAAAATGATCGTACTCTGATCGCCTGGTTTGCTGTCGCGCTTGATCATCAGATGATAAAATTTACCTACAAAAGAAATATCTTAGATATTCGCGGTGAGTTGAGTGAGTATCCGAATATGAGTTTATGAGCATCATTGTTTAAGCAAATACTTTAGAACACGGCTATTATGGCTGAAATTAAGTCTATGCGTTTTTAGCGCCCATTTTTTGGATAAATTGAATGACCAAGGATATACAAGTTAAAAAATTATTACACTCAAGAAATTTACACCGGGGCAGTTACGATTTAAGACAACTTTGTGAACAGTCTCCATCATTAAGTGCCTTTCTAAGGACGAATCCTAAAGGTGAACAAACACTTGATTTTAGTGAGCCTCAGGCGGTATTACTGCTCAATCAAGCTTTGCTGAAACAGTTTTATCATGTTGATTTCTGGCAAATACCGCAGGGATATTTATGTCCGCCAATTCCGGGGCGTGTTGATTATATTCATTATCTTGCGGATTTATTAGCCGATACTTTTAAGGGGAAAATCCCCGAAGGTAAGCAGGTTAAGGTCTTAGATATAGGCACAGGGGCAAATTGCATTTATCCTATTTTAGGCAGCCAAAGTTACGGATGGTCTTTTGTGGGAACGGATATTGATCCGTTATCGGTAAAAATGGCGGAGCTGATTATAAAATCCAATGCCGCGCTTAAACCTTTTATTAAAGTACAGCTGCAAAAGAATAAACAGGCTATTTTTGCGGGGGTGATTAAAGCGAAAGACAAATTTACCTTAACCATGTGTAATCCGCCTTTTCATGCCTCTATGGAAAAAGCACTTGCCGGCAGTACACGGAAAATAAAGAATCTCAGTAAAGATCAAAATAACCCATCGCGAGTGCTTAATTTTGCAGGGCAGGAAGTGGAGCTTTGTTGTGCTGGAGGGGAAATCGCATTTTTAAAACAGATGATTCAGGAAAGTAAAGATTATGCCCGGCAGGTTTGTTGGTTCAGCAGTTTAGTTTCAAAATCTGAAAATGTAGGGCCGCTACAAAAACAACTTGAAAAAGCGGGTGCTGAGCATGTGAAGGTCATTAAAATGGCGCAAGGCCAGAAAGTGAGCCGTTTTATTGCCTGGAGTTTTTTAGCCCAACCACAAGATTTTTAGCAGTAATAGCCATTTTATTACGACCAAAAAAAACCTGAATATCACATTCAGGTTTTTTGATGGTCGAGAGAGGCTATACCAAAAGAATTAATTAAGTGATCAATGATTTTAACCAGCAAGGGTGATCACCTTTTTAGTTCTTTTGGTATTAGTGGGTTTATTTTAATAAACGCGCTTTAATTGTACCTTCGATCTCATTTAATTTGGTTAATGCAAGCTGCGCATCATCACTGTTTACATCAATGACCACATAACCAATATTTGCATTCGTTTGCAGGTATTGCGCCGCAATATTGATGCCGTATTCTTCAAAGGTTAAGTTTATTTTGGTTAGAATGCCCGGCATGTTTTTATGAATATGCAGTAAACGGCTGGCATCAATATGCACTGGTAAAGACACTTCAGGGAAGTTCTTAGAGGATAATGTTGAACCATTATCGGAGTATTTCACTAGCTTGCCTGCAACTTCATAGCCAATATTTTCTTGGGCTTCCTGAGTGCTGCCACCAACGTGGGGTGTTAACAGTACGTTATCAAACTTCCGCAGTGGAGAAATAAACTCTTCTTTATTTGATCCCGGCTCAGTTGGGAACACATCAATAGCGGCACCAGAAAGTTTTTTACTCTCAAGGGCTGCGCATAACGCGGGGATATCAACAACGGTGCCACGTGCTGCGTTCATAAAGATCGCACCCTCTTTCATTTGTGCAAATTCTTTAGCGCCCATCATATTTTTAGTCGAGTCAAGTTCAGGTACATGCAGACTAATGATATCAGACTGTGCAAGCAGCTCTTCCATCGTCGCTATTTGTACCGCATTGCCTAAGCTTAATTTGTTTTCGACGTCGTAATATGAAACTTTAAAACCTAAGTTTTCAGCAAGAATACCAAACTGAGTTCCGATGTGGCCGTAACCGATAATACCTAAATTTTTACCACGCGCTTCATAGGACTTAGTAGCTGATTTATCCCACTCGCCACGATGCGCTTTTGCATTACGCTCTGGAATACCGCGCAATAATAATAATGCCTGACCTAATACTAATTCTGCAACACTGCGGGTATTGGAAAAAGGCGCATTAAATACCGCGACTCCCTTTGCTTGAGCCGCATTCAAATCAACCTGATTGGTACCGATACAAAAACAACCGATGCCAACCAGTTTATCTGCGGCAGCTAATACGCTTGCATTGAGGTTGGTACGGGAACGGATACCAATAAAATGTGCATCTTTAATTTTTTCAATTAATTCTTCTTCGCTTAACGCTGTTTTGATGTTTTGGATGTTGTTGTAACCAGCCTGGGTGAAAGTATCAACCGCACTTTGATGTAACCCTTCAAGTAGCAGAATTTTTATTTTATCTTTATCAAGCGAAAGCTTAGTCATTATATTTCCTTGTGGTCTGTCAATAGGTAAATGGACAAACAAATTTTAAGAGTTCCAATATGCCAACTAAGTATTCAATAAGCAGACTTAGTTGATAAAATGGGAAGTGTAATTTTGGATAACTTAAAATAGCAAAAACTACAGCTGTTGTGAACTTTTTGTGATGAAATTCACAAATAAAAATTTGGACTTAGTTATTACGTTTTATGCGAGTGTGCTGCAAAGTTTGCCGTGCTCACTAATACCCGTTACCAATCAAAATGCATCTATCAGGCGTTAGCTGAACACCAAGACAAGGCACAACATGCAGATAATGGCATTCCCTTATCAAATGTTGTAACGCTGTATTAGTTTTCGAGCTAACTCCCCGTAGGGCAAGCTGATTTTTGCATTTTGAATGATACGGGTATAAAAAAACCTTATTATTTTAGCGTTTTAACACCTTCTGGCGTACCTACTAAAACAACATCGGCCGCACGGTTTGCAAATAGTCCATTGGTTACTACGCCAACAATCGCGTTGATTTGCGCCTCTAATTTAAGTGGTTCAGCAATTTTTAAGTTATGAACATCTAAGATCACATTGCCGTTGTCTGTTACCACACCCTCACGGTAAACAGGATCTCCCCCTAATTTAACCAATTCACGTGCAACATAACTGCGCGCCATCGGAATCACTTCAATAGGTAATGGAAAGTCACCCAGGATATCAACATTTTTAGTGTTATCCACAATACAGATAAACTTGTCAGCAACCGCTGAAATTATCTTTTCACGCGTTAAGGCTGCACCGCCACCTTTGATCATGTGGTTAAAGGGATTTATTTCATCCGCACCATCGACATAAATGCTTAATTCAGAAACCTCATTAAGATCAAAAACATCGATACCATAGGATTGTAACCTTGCAGTCGATTCATCGGAGCTTGAAACCGCTCCTTTGATAAGATGCTTTATGGTTGCCAGTGCATCAATAAAATGAGTCACTGTTGAGCCAGTGCCCACGCCAACAATTGAATCTGTCTGTACATATTCCAAGGCTGCATAGGCGGCTGCTTTTTTCATTTCATCTTGTGTCATAGTCCGGGCTTCCTGTTTTTATCATTCGCTGTAAAAGTTGCGGAGATTATACTCAATCCTGTTTAGTTATCCATGTGATAATGATTAAACCGGGCGATTTAATACCTAAATTATTTGAAGATGCAAGAATCAGCAAGACGATAAATGATGAAATTCTAGGCAGAAGGCTGATGATCTCGTTATTCTAAATCGACGCTTTCTAACAACGAAGATCGTCGTTTATCGCCTTGCCCTTCGGGAGATTCGCCCGAAAAATAGCACTGCGTTGTCACACTTTTGAAGGGAATAACCCTTTAAGATGTAAATGGTTGCATTTACATCTAGCGCTAGAGGATTAACGCAGTTAATCGCTCGAAAGGTCATGTTACGCCTTGTTCTAGCATTCAGCGAAACTCTGAATCTGCATCTTCAAGTAGTTTGGGTATATAGATAAACTACTTGCAGCTGCTTATTCAAAAAGGAGGGCACGTTGTTCATTAATTTTTGGAATTACCAACGAAAGTGCATTGAAGGGGTTATTATTTCGGGTAAAGGCACATCCCATTCTTCAACGGGTAGTTGTTCTATTTGCTGGCAATCATGGGCTAAACCGATTGGGTAGGGGCCGGTTTTATCTTTAAACCAAGGAGCCAGCATCCTGTCGTAATAACCGCCTCCCATGCCGATCCGATTTCCCTGCGTATCAAATGCCACAAGAGGAGTGAAAATTAGATCTAAATCATTCATTGGACAGGTATTCAATTGATTTAATTTTGGCTCGAATATGCCGTGTTGATTAAGTACCATTTCAGTTTTTGTGGTGTACTCCAGAAACAACAAGTGGCCTTTGTGAAAGGGGTGTATAACGGGCAGGTATATTGTTTTGTTGTTTTTCCAGCACCACTCAACAAACCTGAGCGTGTCTATTTCGCCATCATAAGCGAGAGTGACTGAGATTTTTCCCGCTTGTTGAACCCGCGAATGTTTAATTAAACGGGAGAACAACCTGTCGGCATCTCGTTTTTGCTGTAAGCCGGAAAGATCGCGTCTTGTCGTGCGGATTTGATGCCGTATTTCTGTTCGGGAAAGTTTTTTGTTCATAGGTCAATGCTAATCCGTGGCGGTAGAGTGGGAAACGATACTACTCATAATACATTTTTGACAGTTATTAGTTCGGTCGTTTTTATTCCTGTGATAAAGCGTGTTTTTAAGCGCGTTGCTGTTCACTCTTTGTCAAAGCTATCGACTACAATGGCACCCATGGACGCAGGCATAGTAATAATTATTATGCGTTTTAAAGCGGTTATTGGATCCTCTAACAACGGCAATTTATTTAAACACAATAACACTAAACTGACCACGAAAGCGGCCATCACATAAGCGATGAAGATACGAAATATAAAGACGATTAAACGCGACTTTATATTCTTTTGAAATACACTTTCATAGGTAAAAAAAGAAAGAAACAGTACCGATAAAGTAAATAACATGAATAAGTTAGGAAAAGGTAGTGTTTCACCCAATCGCCACGCTTCCTCCGAGAAAGAAATGGGCACTGCCAGGGCAAAAGCGCCGACAAACACTTGACTAACATCTTCCATATTGAAACTGAATTTCATTTTATATCCTTTCAACGGTCGGCAATTCAGGTCGCAGAATAATAGCTGAATATCTAACTGAGATCCCCGCCTGCTGGTCTTGTATGCACCTGAGTGTCAATAAGAGAGCTTACGGGGAGGCTGTTATTGCTGATCTAGTTTAGTCAGTACATCTTTTTTTGATGGCGATGCGTGATTGCTAAATCTGTTTTTAAGCTTACTTTATAATTTGCTGTTATGTCTAACCTGTTTTTTTTTCTTATGTCTATTTTGTGACATCATAATAGTCTATTCAGTTCTAATGGAACTGAACAGGTTAATTTTCGAATAAGACTCTCCACTATCGAGGTGCAGATGAATACAAAAATTAGCGCAGTGAATTTAAAATAGAAGCACTATTGAGTGAGCAGGGGGATAGCGTTTAGGATATAGAATAAAAGGGGAGTGACTTAAGAATAACGTTATTGACTGTTGCTCTGAACCCGAAGGTCAAGGTATAGATGTTTCTAAGTTTTTGTAGAATGAAAAAAGTAAGGCAAGGAGTTCGTTATTGATGGTTGCTCTGAACCCGAAGGTCAAGGTATAGATGTTTCTAAGTTTTTGTAGAATGAAAAAAGTAAGGCAAGGAGTTTGTTATTGAGGGTTGATCTGAACCCGAAGGTCAAGGTATAGATGTTTCTAAGTTTTTGTAGAATGAAAAAAGTAAGGCAAGGAGTTCGTTATTGAGGGTTGCTCTGAACCCGAAGGTCAAGGTATGGATGTTTCTAAGTTTTTGTAGAATGAAAAAAGTAAGGCAAGTAGTTCGTTATTGATGGTTGCTCTGAACCCGAAGGTCAAGGTCTAAATATTTCTTTTTTTCTTAATAAAGAAAAAAAGTAACCCAAGGATATCGTTATTGACTGTTGACCTGAACCCGAAGGTCAAGGTAGGTGTCTTAGTGTTTGCCGTAGGCTTCTCGATACGAGCCGAGCTTGCACAATAGCATTCAAGCCAAGTCACCGGGATTATAATTATCGGCTCAGAGACGTAGTCAAGAAGAGCGGATATCCGAGGGTTGAAATAACTCTACGCGAGTTTTTTGTATTTGGAAAGGATTTTCCGATAGAATTTCGACATTGTTTCAAAGTTGATTTACATTTTTTTAATAGATAATTTAAATGTTTAAAAATTAACGTGGTTGTGTCAATGTCGGTTTTTATTGCTTGTTTTTGCTAAGCGCAAGTCAATTGAATCATTAATCTTTTGAATGCGTTGATCCAGTTTTTCTACATGTTCTTTATGTTGTTTTTTTTCCATGGAGAGTTCATGACAGAAATTCAATGCCGCCAATACTATGACTTGTTCATTACGTAAAGTTCGTGGGCTACTTTTTATATCTCTAATTCTTTCGTTAAATTGATCTACGCTGTTCTGAAGGGTTAACTCTTCCCCTTCCGGGCATGATATTTTGTATTGTTGCCCTAAAATAGATATATCAATATGTGCCATAATCAACCTGTGAAATGTAAATTTAAAATAAGCTTAGCTCTATCATGTTAGCAAGCTTGAAAAGAATGTATAACTTACGAACTATAGCTAGCATGCTATGAAGTTTCAAGTGGTTACTAGCGACAAAAACGACAGGATGTTAGTATTAAGCTTTCATATTTTATTTAATTGATGAGTAAAACGAATGAGTAATGAACCATTACCAAGTTTTAACAAAATAACGCAAACCTTGGAAGCTGCAGAACTGTTTACCAATGCATCTGAAACTCATGGTGTTTTGTCCGGTCTTATTTGCGGTGGTGTTAAGCTGGATGGCAAAAGTTGGCGACCTCATTTTAATGATGTTGTCAACGAAGGCGTGGGTTTGCCTCGTTCCGCGCAAAAGCTGGTAGAGTCTATTTATGGGCAGGTTGTTAATCAGTTTACCGATGATGGTTTGGGCTTTAACTTGTTATTGCCCGATGATGACGTACCACTTGATGAACGCGCCGAAGCAATGTCACAATGGTCTCAAGGTTTTTTAGTTGGATTTGGTATGGTGCAGCAAGCATTAAATCAGGCACCTGCTGACGTTCAAGAATTGATTCGTGATATTCGTGATATCTCCCAGGTCAGTTTGGATTTTGAACAGGAAGATGAAGAGTCAGAAATCGCATTTGCTGAGATTGTTGAGTATCTTCGTGTTGGCGCAATGCTCTGCTTTAATACTTTTTCACGTAACGTCAACACCCCCATTTCAAAAACCCTTCACTAGGATTAAAAATTAATGGTAATGACTGAATTTCAACAACGTAGAGCCTCTTTTTTTACAAAGATGCAAAATAATAGTGTGGCAATTTTTCCTGCAGCGGAAGAAAAGATACGCAGTAAAGACACTGAATATCCTTTCCGGCAAAATAGTGATTTTTATTATTTAACAGGTTTTAATGAGCCGGATGCTTATTTGCTTATTATCAATAAAAATGGCGAACAACAAACGGTTTTATTTAATCGCAAAAAAGATAAAAACGCGGAAATTTGGCATGGTCTACGCATGGGGCAAAGCGCCGCCGTGAGTAAACTTGGTTTTGATCTGGCCTATGATGTTCTGGAATTTGAAGAGCGGCTGCAGGAGTTCATCGGTCATTTTTCTGTGCTTTATTATCCTGTTTTTAATGCCCCCGAATTGGAAGGGCGCTTAAGCTCTGTGATTAATTTAATGCGGGCAGATCGCAGCAAGGGACAGGCTGCGCCTACGCAGTTTATTGATAACCTTGCCATTTTGCATGAAATGCGTTTAATTAAATCTGAAAATGAAATGGCATTAATGTCCGATGCGGCTGAAATTTCAGCTGCGGGGCACATTCGAGCGATGCAGGTTTGTCATCCCGGCATGTGGGAATACCAATTAGAAGCCGAAATTCGCTATGATTTTGCTCGGCAGGGAGCGCCAAATGTTGCTTATAATAGTATCGTTGCCGGTGGTCATAATGCCTGTATTTTACATTACACGGACAATAATCAACAGTTACATGATGGTGATCTGGTCTTAATTGATGCCGGTGCTGAATATAAAGGCTATGCGGGTGATATCACTCGAACCTTTCCTGTTAATGGTGTTTTTTCTGAACATCAGGCAAAGCTATACCAACTGGTTTTAGATATTCAAGTGAGTGCGATTAACCAGGTAAAACCCGGCGTTGCTCTGGCTGATATTAACAAAAGTGCCGTTAAGAAACTGATTGATGGTCTGCTTGAATTTGGCATTTTAGAAGGAGACAGCGAGCAGCTGATAAAGGATCAGGTTCACAAAGAGTTTTATATGCATGGTCTTGGTCATTATTTAGGGTTAGATGTGCATGACGTGGGCTTATACGGTACAGCGGAAAGTCCCCGTTTACTCGAAGCTGGTATGGTGATTACTATTGAGCCCGGTTTATATATAAGTGAAAACGCTAACGTCGATGACGTTTGGAAAGGTATTGGTATCCGCATCGAGGATGATGTATTAGTGACTCAAAGCGGTGCTGAAGTGTTAAGCGCCGATGTCCCTAAGAGTATTAATGAAATTGAAGCATTAATGGCTAATGTAACCGTCTATGGATAAAAATAGTGATTATGACCTTGTTATTGTCGGGGCAGGTATTGTTGGCAGTCTGCTTGCTTATTCCTTATTAAAGCGTAGTCCAACGCTGAGAGTCGCCCTTGTAGATGAAAACCCGCAACCAATATCAGGCAGCAAAACCTTTACCCCAGGGTTCGATGCGCGCAGTATTGCACTAAGTGCAGGCACTCGAGATATACTCGACGAATTGGGTTTTTGGGCGAATATTAAAGCGCATGCCCAGCCGATTGAAGAGATACATATCTCGGATCGCGGTTGTTTCGGGAAATTAGATTTACGCAGTGAAAATGAGCCTCAAGCATTTGGTTATGTGCTCGAACTGCATAAAATTGGTAACGCGCTTAACAAACAATTAGATAAATTAAGACAATTAACGCGTTTTTATGATTCGCGTATTAGCAAAATTGAAAAACAGCCGGATCAGACCCTTTGCCATCTTTTTGATAACACTGTCTTGACAGCAAAATTGTGTGTCGCAGCCGATGGTGCTAACAGTTCGACCCGTCATTTACTGTCTATTCCCGCGCAATCTTTCGATTATGAATGTACAGCGATCATTGCTAATGTACGCTGTTCTAAAGCGCATTCTAATAAGGCGTTTGAGCGTTTTACCGAATTTGGCCCTATTGCTTTATTACCCTTAACGGATAATCGTTACTCATTAGTCTGGTCGGTGGCAAGTGATGATGCAGCGCGTTTATGCGCATTAAATGACGAACATTTTCTCCGCGAACTGCAAAATGCGTTTGGCTATCGGGCAGGGGTATTTAGTGCGGCTGGAAAGCGGGATAGCTACCCGCTGAAATTGCTGAAAACGGCACAACCTTTTACCCACCGAGGTGTTTGTATCGGTAATGCGGCACATTGTTTACACCCCGTGATGGGGCAGGGATTTAATTTAGGGATGCGTGATTTGTTTGTATTATCTGTCATTATCAGTGATCTGCAGGACCCTCAAAAAATAGGCGGTTTTGATATGCTGAATCGTTATTGGTTAGCGCGAGAGAGCGACCATAACAATACAATCAGTCTCACGGATTCAGTGGTGCGTGTTTTTAATAATACCCATTGGCCGATTATACTGGGACGAAATGTCGCCTTACAGGCGATGCGTTATTTACCCGATTTATCAGCTCCTATTATAAAACAGGCGAAAGGGCAGTTTCCATTACTCAGTAGAGATACAAACGAATGATGCAATCATATGACTTAACCATAGTAGGCGGCGGAATAGTAGGGCTGACGTTGGCGGCGTCCCTGGCAGACAGTGCATTATCAATTGCACTGATTGAAACCAACGATAAGCCAATATTAGCGGAAAAGCCGGTTAATAGAGTGAGTGCTATCAGTTTCGCCAGTAAAAAGATTTTTGAAAATTTAAGCGTCTGGCAGCAACTCGATAGTGGCAGAATAACGGCATACGACAGCATGCTGGTCTGGGATAAGGACAGTTTTGGTAAAATTGAATTTTCTGCTCAGCAAGTAGGGTATTCGGAGCTCGGTTATATTATTGAGAATGATCATCTTCGTCTGGCCTTACTCGATACGGTACAAAAGCAAAAGAATGTCGATTTTTACAGTCCGGATAGCTTAAATGATATTGTTTTTGGTGAAGGTGAAGCCTGGTTAACCCTGCACAGTGGGAAAACCCTGACTTCGAAGTTGGTTGTCGGGGCTGACGGCGCCAATTCATGGTTACGGGAAAAATCAACTATTCCTTTAACCTTTTGGGATTACCAGCATCATGCGCTGGTCGCAACGGTCAAAACAGAGCTGCCCCATGAGCACTGTGCCCGGCAAATTTTCACCCCCGACGGGCCGCTCGCTTTTTTACCTCTTTTTGAACAGAATTTATGCTCGATTGTCTGGTCAGTCTCGCCTGAAAAAGCTCAGCAGTTAAAAAGTTTATCCGCTGTTGAGTTTAATAAACAATTATCGCGTAATTTTGATAACCGTTTAGGGCTGTGTGAATTGCAAAGTGAGCGCTTCAGCTTTCCTCTGCGCATGCGTTATGCGCGAGACTTTGCCAAACACCGAATCGCTTTAATTGGCGACGCTGCACATACTATCCATCCTTTAGCGGGGCAGGGAGTTAACCTTGGTTTGTTAGATGCGGTCAGTTTAGGACAAACCATTGAACAAAATATTGCGGCAGAAAAGGATATTGGTTTATATAAAAACCTCCGTTATTTTGAGCGTTGGCGAAAAACTGAAGCAGCACAAATGATTGCGTCGATGGAATTGTTAAAGCAATTATTTGAGGGGGACAATCCCCTGCAGAAAGCCCTTCGCGATGTTGCGCTGGTTTTTACCGACCAAGTCAGTCCACTGAAAAAATCATTTATTAAGCAAGCAATGGGCTTAAGCGGAGAGTTACCCCTATTGGCAAAATAAAGTAATTTGGATACATATACCCATGTTACTTCAAGATGCTTTGTCAGGCGCAAGCTCTTCGAACAGAGCAAGGCGCAACATGAGGTAATGGTTATTCCCTTTGCGATTGGTGCAACGCAGCGCTGGTTTTCGAGCTCGTGCCCCGTAGGGCAAGGCAAATTGTACCAATCTGCTTTGTTATAAAATCTCTATGTAGAATAACTAACCTTCAATTTTATGCCTCGCATCTCGGCACAATTTGCCTTGCTGACTTTGCATTTTGAAGTATCATGGGTATAAATGTAAGGCTTTGAATTTGTATTTTCAAGTGTTTACCGGCAGTCATTTTGTGCAACTAAAAAAACAGTGTATATTACGCAAAACTCATATTAAATCTAACTTAGAAGAGCTCAAATTATGATCATTAAACCCAAGATTCGTGGCTTTATTTGTACAACAACTCACCCCGTGGGCTGCGAAAAGAATATACAGGCACAAATCGAATACACTAAACAACAAGGGAAAATTGTAAATGGCCCTAAACGTGTATTAGTGATTGGTTCTTCAGCAGGTTACGGTATGTCTTCGCGTGTTGCTGCAGCATACGGCAGTGATGCGTCAACCATTGGTGTTTTTTTTGAAAAACCGGCAACCGAGAAAAAACCCGGATCTGCAGGTTGGTACAACAGCGCTGCATTTGAAAAACAGGCAAAAGCTGATGGTATATATGCTAAAAGTATTAACGGAGATGCCTTCTCTCATGAAGTAAAAGCAAAAGTAGTTGAATTAATCAAACAGGACTTAGGTCAGATAGATGCGATTATCTATTCGGTTGCAGCGCCGGTTCGTAAATTACCGGATACTGGCGAAGTGATTCGATCAAGCTTAAAACCAATTGGTGAAACTTATGTTTCAACCGCGATTGATACCAACAAAGATGTGATTATCAATGCAACGGTTGAACCGGCAACGGAAGAAGAAGTTGCTGATACCGTGACTGTGATGGGCGGACAGGATTGGGAGTTATGGTTAAGTGCGCTGGGAGACGCCGGTGTATTAGCGGAAGGAGTTAAAACCGTTGCTTACTCATACATTGGTACTGAGCTGACTTGGCCAATTTACTGGGATGGCGCATTGGGTAAAGCTAAAATAGATTTAGACCGTGCATCGACTGCTATTCAGGCGCAGCTTGCCCCTCTTAACGGTGAAGCTTATGTTTCGGTACAAAAAAGTGTTGTAACGCAAGCAAGCTCAGCAATTCCTGTTATGCCGCTGTATATTTCTATGGTATTTAAAATCATGAAAGAGAAAGGCCTTCACGAAGGTTGTATGGAGCAGATTTATCGTTTGTTCAGTACCCAACTTTACAAACAAGACGGTAGTACACCGGAAACGGATCCAGCTCGTCGTATACGTCTTGATGATTGGGAACTGCGTGATGATGTTCAACAGGCTTGTAAAGAATTATGGCCTAAAATCACCACGGAAAATTTGTTCGAGTTAACCGATTATAAAGAATATAAAGAAGAGTTTGTGCAACTTTTCGGTTTTGCTATAGATGGCGTAGATTATGCTGCCGACGTTGATACTATTGTTGAGTTTGACTGCCTTTCAGCTTAAAGCGCGCGCCATATTCGATTAAAAACAGCCCCTATTGTGGGTAAATCTAGTAATAGTTCCTTAACCTATTGATTATAAAGTTGTGTGTTACAAATTTTGCAATGTTTTTGTGACGCACAAACCATCCTAAATTTTTTTAACCTAAATAACCTGAGATCGGGTTAAGCCATTATGATATTTTAACCAATTAGTAGTACCTTTTTTTCGTTGGGGGTTAAATTGATTGATGGTTTATTTTTTTGCAGGGAATAGGCAATTAAACCACCCAGCATATTTGCAACAAGGCCAGTAATACTGCGATGTCGATTGTGCTCTACATATGAAATGTTTTTTACTTGATCATTAATTGTTTCGATAAGATAACGCTTGCTGAGCATCGCTTTATCGCACTTGCTTATCGCTACCTTTTTCATTTTTTTCCGAACATTTGTTATTAGTTCAACACCTTTATCTTGTAATTTATCCGCTAACGCTTTGCCTAAGTAGCCTTTATCACCATATAGTTTGCCTGATAAAGCGCTAACCATGTCAGAAACTGGGTTACGATCCTCTACATTACCTTCTGTTCTTTTTACACTCAATATATCGCCAAGGTGATTCACTATGAGGTGCAGTTTGAAGCCAAAGAACGACCCCATTGTCCCTTTCCCATGCTTGGCCGTTCCGTTAAAAACCTTGTTACGTTTTGCTCTAATAATATGGGATACCGCAATTTTTGTGGAGTCAATAAAAGCAATCCCCGTTGGCTTGCGGAATAAGGTCGTTAGATAGGTATTTAAAGGAATCATGACGGATGGCATAACCTCTATGAACCTTGTATAGCTTAGTAGTGAAGGGAAATACGGTTTTAAATATTTTGCTACATATCCTAAGTAATAATTCTTAAAATCTCTGTAATGAGATTGATGAAAGCTAATGATAATTGTCATTATTTCGGCATTACTCATGCGCTTGACTCGTCGTCTTTTTATCTCACCATTGGTTATTAAACGCGCTTCCCACTCAGGGATAAAAACTTTACAAAAGTCATCTACATCACAAAATGTATCCGTTAAATTAATCATGCCTGTCCCTTTTTATATCTGATTTTTTTAGTTAAAAGATCAGATCGTGGAACAGGCATTAAGTTCAATTTACTTTAATTCTTATCCCGAATTCAGGTTTATTAGTAATATGATGGTAAATATATGCTGCCTTGCTTCAAGTAAGCGGAGATAAGCTCTCTAAATCAGGACCTTGCTTGCCCTAAAGAAGCATATGACATGTCTAAAGCACTACTAGTTTGCTGAATGGTCATCCCAGAAAGAAAAAAAGTTATCATGGCAATAGTATTGAGGGCTACCAGTAGTGAATGGGCTTACACGTGCACAGCTGCTTTTTCGGGGGGGGGGATATAGGCTGAGCTTCATTTTTTATACTCCAACATAATGCAGTATATTAGTATATAAATTTTTAGAATTGTCTTTTAGTATAGTTGGTACTAATATTGTGTTAATTTTTTATTTTGTTGTATATCAATGAATTAAGGTTTCAGTTTGTTTAACTATTCTTAGATTCTTACATAATGAATAGGCACAATGTGGCGAACATAAGTGTATATTTTTACGTGTAGTAAAAGTGGTTTATTCAAGACTCAATATATTTTTTATGGTAGTATTTTTATTTTAATTTGATTTTTTTGAGGGATGGTATGAGACATGGATATGGGATTGGTGCATTGGTGGTGATGTGGTTTGTTGCTTTTCTTTTGGTAAGTGTGATTATTATAATAGTGTCGATAGAAGGACTGGCAATTAGTCTTACCCAAGAGAATAAAAACTGGATTATGTTGTTCTCTGCTGTTGTTTCGTTGTTTATTATCAAGAAAAAAAATGCAATTAAAATTAATAACTATCTGAAATCAATCAAGGATGTGGCGGAAGAAGTGGAAGGGTCTATACGTAATTTATATATGAGCGTAAATGATACTATGGACGGTTTTAGTGAGTTTGGTAAGCATTACTCTATTGAGAGGGATGGATGCTATGTACGTGAACTCGGTAGTGGTAATGAGGAATTTGAAGTCTATCAATCTCTATCTTGGGCGGTTCAATGTATTCTTTTAAGTGATTTTAAAAGGCAACATTTAGTACAACTAAAAAGAGATTATAAGAGATTAATATCAACTGATGAATATGGAATTTCAAGTACAAATAATTGGGATAAAAAAATAAACCAGATTATCAAATCAATTTTATTAAATAAATACCATATTGAGTTACAGAATATATTTGATAATTTGAGTTGTATTAAAGGCTTGCATGTTAACTACGATGATGAAGATATTGCGATAAAAGGCATGGAAGAGCTACTTTTCGATGACTTGGAAGAGGAAACCTATAAGGAAAGCATTGACTTAGATTATGAGATAGAAATTACGCCTGAAATGACAGGTTTGGAGTATGAGCATACAATCTCTAACTTTGTAAATGTAAACAGTGAACATTGGACTTCACATGTAACGCAGGGAAGTGGTGATCAAGGGCTTGATGTAATGATTCAAAGTACAGTTTTTGATTTTCAGATAGCGGTTCAATGCAAATTATACAACTCCCCTGTGGGTAATAAAGCGGTTCAAGAAGTTAATGCCGCTCATTTGTTTTACAATACTGACCTAGCATGTGTTGTAACTAATAATTCTTTTACTAAATCCGCACACGCACTAGCCTTAGCAACCAATATAATGCTTTTACACCATGATTCTTTGTTTGAATGGTTAGAAGAAATAAGCAATGAATTGCATTTAAGGGCATAAATAATATTATAAATTTTTTTAGAAGATAGTTCGTGGACGGGGATTGTTACCCCCATTCAGCTAATAATTTATTCTGTTATATAAATACTCGTAGTTTTCTGTTTTTAGAGAAGGAAACTTGAAATCTTCTATATAGGGGTGATCTTCGTCTAAATCGCTACCCGTAAAAAATGCGTATTATGTAGATGAGTAAGCAGAAGCCTTTGTTAATTCCGCTGATAGCCATTCATTGAATTTAAGATTTTGGGTCTATTATTATCCTCACCACAACTGCCGTCACCATAACCACTATTGTCATAACTGAATTGGTTATACCTGATATCGTCTGTTTGCTGATAATACGAATAGAATAATAAATCCGCTGTTTTACTTCGCGGTTCTGTAATCACCTTACCTAATCTAGCTACACAGTTTATTTTTTCAGTAGTAAGTTGTCTATGAATATGTCTAAATCTATCTTTTTCACTTCTACACCTTCCATGTATTTGACTACCTTACCTACTCTCAATCTTGCTTTAGAGGGGAGTCAGTTTTCAACGACTTTCTGTATGTATTATCACCCAATCGGATATTAAAGTGATATACCTCTCCTCTTTTCACAGTATGTTTTATCATATTAACCTCTAATTGTGTGACACAAAATGGTGATCCATATAACTAATTGATCTGTATATAAAGTAACCCCGCTATTGTGGCTGTTTTTGTTTGTTTAACAGATGCGCTGATTACAAAAGGTGTCAACTAAGTATGTAAATGTTAGGGCTCTATTCCGGGCTATTCATCATGCTTGATAAACGTTGTAATGAAGACAATATCAGGTTTTGCTCCCAAAGCTCCAGCGCCTGAAATTTTTCCAGAAAACCCGGTTGCAATATACCGGGCGCTTCCGCTAACATCTGCTCACCGGATTCAGTAAGCAGGGCATGTACTTTACGCTTATCCTGTTGATTGCGTATACGCACCACCCGCCCACGCGCCTCCAGCCGATCAAGAATAATGGTGGCGGTTGCCTGACTCATATTGGTCTTTTCCGATAATTGACGAATAGTGACATTATCATCACGTTGAATAGTACGCATCAACATTAATTGCGGGCTGGTCAGGCCAAAATCTTTACTCATTTTTTTGGAGTGCAGATCGATAGCACGAGTAATTTGCCTTATAGCTCCCAAAACTTTATCACTTGTTTCGATAGGAAACTCCTTTCCTTTAAATACGAAGGCTAGCGCAGTAGCCTCCGTATGATTATTTATCATTTGTAGCAGATGTGTACTACATTGCCGCTTTCTTGGCGGTTTCAATCCAAGCATCAAACTGTTTCTGATGGGCTTTAATCCAACCATCCGCATGAGCTTCAATATCTTTCGGCTTATTCGCGCCTTTTGCCATCATCACATTTTCAGCACTGACATCATTGATATCAAGTTTCATAAGTTCAAACAGTTTAGCGGCTGCCGGGTTTGCTTCAGCAAACTTTTTGTTGGCGACAATGCGCATTGAGTTCATTTGGAAACCGTAATTTTTTCCATTAGGCAGTGTAGTATCAACATTCTTTCGCTCGCCGGGAAGTGCCGAGAACGGGACTTCTAACCACAGCACGTCGGTACCGGGAACCAATTCACCACTCACCCAGTAAGGAGTCCAAGTGTAGTAAAATATGGAGTTCCCATTATTATAACGGGCGATAGTATCTGAGATAATAGCTGCATAGTTACCCTGATTATGGGTCACCGTTTGACGCAAGCCAAAAGTATCAAGTTGGTGTTCAATGACCCCTTCACAACCCCATCCCGGATTACATCCGGTTAAGTCGGCTGTGCCATCGCCATTGACATCAAATAGTTTGGCAATTTCTGGATTTTTGAACTGTGCGATATTGCTAATGTTATATTTTTCGGCGGTTTTTTTATCAATCAGATAACCTTGTCCCGCACCGGTGATATATTCACCTTTGCGGTAAAATTTGTCGTCGCCACCTGCCGCTTTGTATTTAGAATTGTGCAATGGACTCCAGTTTACCGCTAAATAGGTGGCATCACCCGCTGCAATAGAGGTGTAAGCGACGTTATAGTCAACCTCTTTAGTGGCGTTGACAGTATAACCGAGCGCCTGCATCGCTTTGTTGACAATCAATGTCTGAAAGGTTTCTTCGGCAACAGTCGATTGCAGCGGCTGAACGTCAATACCTTCGCCTGGCAGTTTTTCCGCCCAGGCAGCGGATGAGAGGGTTGCTGAAACAGCGATTACCGTGGTGAGTATTGTCTTGTGTATATACTTCATTTTTGCTCTCCTAGTTTGCGGGTTTATTATGAGTGATTTTTTAACGGTAAATCACTCAATGAAACGGGAACAGTTTGATAGTAGCGCATTTTTTATCGTGTATGGTCTGCGTAATACGATCAAGCAAGATGGCAATAATAACAATCCCAAGACCACCAACGGTGAGCCCGGTTTTCTCAAATAGATTCCCTTTAATCGAGCCATTGCGCGATTAAAAGAAAGCTTCTTCTGCGAATACCTTGTACAGGTTTTACAGTGCTAACAGAGTTGACAGAAATAACGTCCTTTATCGCAGGTGATAAAGCTATTAGTACTCTAATTATCTTCATTTAAAAAATCAAGTAAAAGCAATTTAAAAATCAACTTAATGTCCGCCTTTTACTTTTTTTAGCTGTTCAAACTTTTTCTTTGATGCTGAATGCTTGGCGATAAAAAAGCTAAAGCAGACCACTGATATACAGGAAGCTAGGGTTTTCTATGAATATCGGAAAATATAATAGTATTAAAACGAGCGAAGACTAAGGCTTAACATAACAGTCTGTAAATCAATCACTGTGTTTTTTAGGGCGTTTTATTCTTTTAAGGCTTTCTGAAGGGGCGCTGTGAATCTATCCTATAGGCTGAATAGATAAGTGCGACAGTCAGGAAGCCGGAATTAATATTTAAGGCTCAAAAATTTAAAATAAAGTCTGTGTATTTTTATCTTAAGCGTTAGTCCGAAGCGTTCATCATGCTTGATAAACGTTGTAATGAAGACAAAATAAGGCTTTGTTCCCAAAGTTCTAAGGACTGAAATTTTTCTAGAAAGTCAGGCTGCAATATACCGGGCGCCTCCGCTAACATTTTCTGACCGGAGTCGGTGAGCCGAGCGTGTACTTTACGCTTATCCTGTTGATCGCGTATACGCACCACCCGTCCGCGATTTTCCAGCCGATCGAGAATAATAGTGGCTGTTGCCTGGCTCATACTGGTCTTTTCCGATAATTGACCAATAGTCACATTATCATCGCTTTGAATAGTACGCATTAACATTAACTGCGGGCTGGTCAGGCCAAAATCTTTACTCATTTTTTTGGAATACAGCTCGATCGCACGCATAATTTGTCGGAGAGCCACCAAAACTTTATCACTTGTTTCCATTGGACAATCCTCTTTTTGGAAAACAGAGGCTAGCCAGTAGCCTCTGTATGACTATTTCTTATATCTAGCAGGGGATTATTCTGCTAGATAACTTTCAAACTACATTGCCGCTTTCTTGGCAGCTTCAATCCAAGTGTCAAACTGTTTCTGATGGGCTTTAATCCAACCATCGGCATGGGCATTAATATCTTTTGGCGTATTTGCCCCTGTTGCCATCATTCCATTTTCAGCACTGATATCATTGACACTGAGTTTCATAAGCGAAAATAATTTAGCGGCTGCAGGGTTAGCATCAGCAAATTTCTTGTTGGCAACTATGCGCATGGTGTTCATTTGGAAACCGTAATCTTTTCCATTAGATTGCGTGGTATCAACATTCTTTCGCTCGCCGGGAAGTGATGAGAACGGGACTTCTAACCACACCACGTCTTTGCCGGGGACCAATACACCACTCACCCAGTAAGGGACCCAAGTGTAGTAAACAATGGAATCACCTTTATTATAACGGGTGATAGTATCTGCGATAATGGCTGCATAGTTACCCTGGTTATGAGTCACCGTTTCACGCAAGCCAAAAGTATCAAGTTGGTGTTCAATAACCGCTTCACAACCCCATCCCGGCGTACATCCGGTTAAGTCTGCCGTGCCATCGCCATTAACATCAAAGAGTTTGGCAATTTCCGGATCTTTAAGTTGTGCAATATTGGTAATGTTATATTTGTCGGCGGTTTTTTTATCAATCAGATAACCTTGTCCCGCATTAGTGACATATTCACCTTTGTGGTAAAATTTTTCGTCGCCACCTGCTGCTTCATATTTCGCTTTGTGTGATGGATTCCAGTTGTCCGCTAAATAGGTGGCATCGCCCGCTGCAATCGAGGTGTAAGCCACATTATAGGAAACCTCTTTAGTTCCTTTGACAGTATAACCAAGCGCCTGCATCGCCTTGTTGACAATTAAGGTCTGAAAGGTTTCTTCCGCAATGGTGGATTGAATCGGCTGAACAGTAATACCTTCACCTGGCAGTTTGTCAGCCCAGGCAGCGGATGACAGGGTGGCTGAAACAGCGATGACCGTGGTGAGTATTGTTCTGTGTATATGTTTGATTTTTGCTCTCCTAGTATACGGTTTTATTGTGGTTAAGTTTTTGTAACTGTAAATAAATGAAAGGGGATCCGTTGGACACTAAGGTTTTTTTAGCGCGATTATTTTTCGCGATGATCTGCGTAATACAATCAAGTATCTGTTCCCAGACTTGTTCAATCCCTAGAATAGTCAGACGGGCAATTGGCGAAAAGCGAAAATAATGACCACCACAACAGTTGATACATTACCAATTCCAAAGAGCGTTACAATTAAGATATGGAATAGCCAGCAAGACGTTGTCACTTTTTCCATAGGAAACGCTTCTTTCTAAAATACAGAGGCTAGCGCAGTAGCCTCTGTAAATGGCTATCTATAATCTTATTATCTGATTAGATAGTTTCTGTACTACCTGGTTTTTGAACTACATTGCTGCTTTCTTAGCGGCTTCAATCCAAGCATCAAACTGTGTCTGATGGGCTTTAATCCAACCATCGGCATGGGCATTAATATCTTTTGGCGTATTCGCCCCTTTTGCCATCATTCCATTTTCAGCGCTGACATCGTTGATATTAAGTTTCATAATTGCAAATAATTCAGCGGCTGCAGGGTTTGCATCAGTAAATTTCTTGTTGGCAACTATGCGCATTGCGTTCATTTGGAAGCCGTAATTTTTTCCATTAGACAGGGTCGTATCAACATTCTTTCGCTCGCCGGGAAGTGCTGAGTACGGGACTTCTAACCACACCACGTCGGTGCCGGGAATCAATACACCACTCACCCAGTAAGGAACCCAAGTGTAATAAAAGATGGAACCACCGTTGTTATAACGGGTGATAGTATCTGCGATAATAGCCGCGTAGTTACCCTGGTTATGGTCCACGGTTTGACGCAGGCCAAAAGTATCAAGCTGGTGTTCAATAACCGCTTCACAACCCCATCCGGGGTTACATCCGGTTAAGTCTGCTGTGCCATCGCCATTGGCATCAAAGAGTTTGGCAATTTCCGGATCTTTAAGCTGTGATATCTCGGTAATGTTATATTTGTCGGCGGTTTTTTTATCAATCAGATAACCTTGGCCCGCACCGGTGATATATTCACCTTTTCGGTAAAATTTTTCATCTCCACCTGCCGCTTTGTATTTATCAGTGTGCATTGGATTCCAGTTGTCCGCTAAATAAGTGGCATCACCCGCTGCAATCGAGGTATAAGCGACGTTATAGGAAACCTCTTTAGTGGTTTGGACAGTATAACCAAGTGCCTGCATCGCTTTATTGACAATTAAGGTCTGAAAGGTTTCTTCCGCAATGGTAGATTGAATCGGCTGCACAGTAATACCATCACCTGGTAGATTTTCAGCCCAGGCAGCGGATGACAGGGTTGCTGAAACAGCGATTACCGTGGTCAGTATTGTCTTGCGTATATACTTCATTTTGTTCCCCTAGTTTGCAGTTTTATTGTGAGTGAATTTTTTTAACAGTAAATAAATTAATGAAACGGGACCCGTTTGATACCAGCGCGTTTTTTGATCGCGGTTGTTTTTACCTATAGTTTGGGTAATACGATCAAGTAATATGGCAAGAATAACAATGCCAAGACCACCAACGGCAGCCAGACCCATATCCAGTCGTCCAATCCCGCGTAACACCATTTGTCCCAAACCACCAACGGCAATCATAGAGGCTATTACCACCATTGACAGTGATAACATCAGTGTCTGGTTTACTCCGGCCATAATGGTCGGCATGGCTAAGGGCAGTTGAATCCGGTAAAGCATCTGTTTCGGGCTGGCACCAAAAGCGTGTCCTGCTTCGATCAGCTCTTCCGGCACTTGCTGAATTCCCAGAATAGTCAGACGCACAATGGGTGGTAAGGCGAAAATAATAGTCACTACAACACCCGGAACATTACCTATACCAAAGAGCATAACAATGGGCACTAAATAGACAAAAGCCGGTGTAGTTTGCATTGCATCAAGCATCGGTCGAATGATTTTTGCGGCCGATTGACTTCGAGCCAACCAGATTCCTAAGGGTAACCCCATCAAAAAACAGAAAAATACTGAAGTCATCACCAGCGCGAGTGTCACCATAGCTTGCGACCAGGCACCAACCAGCCCAATTATAATCAAAGAAAAGAACGAGGTAATACCCATTCGCGGTCCGGCTAGTTGCCAGGCAATCAAGGCTAAAATAAGTAACATGATCGGGGCGGGTGTTGATACCAGTGCACTTTGAAATGAAGTGAGAATCAAATCAATAGGAACGCGGATTGCCTGAAATACCGGGCGTCCGTGAACGACTAACCAGTTTAGTCCGGTCTCAACCCACTGATCAAAAGGCATAATAGCCTCCTGAAAGGGATGCAGCCAATCGAAAGGTTCGGCTTCGGTGGCAACGTTCAGCCAATCATTCGCGGTTGACGTTGCGGAGGAGGCCGTCGTCCAGGGATCAGCCGGCGCTGCTGCACTGGCCCAAGGGTCAGCGGCTTGAGTCGTTGTTTCAGTTGCCATGATTATTCCCTATCTAAAATTTGTAATAAGCGTGATTTTGTGATCACACCGTGGTAGGTGCCATCTTCAGCAACAACCGGCACAGCATAACGCACGGCGGCTACTTGGCCGATTAATTCGCTGACCGAGACATCGGGTTTGATGGTGGTAATGTT
This sequence comes from Psychromonas sp. MB-3u-54, assembly GCF_002836415.1. Taxonomy (GTDB): domain Bacteria; phylum Pseudomonadota; class Gammaproteobacteria; order Enterobacterales; family Psychromonadaceae; genus Psychromonas. The sequence continues at coordinate 59,648 of NZ_PJBP01000182.1, forward strand.
TTCAAGCAATGCGCTGCTGAGTGTATCCTGATTTTTTTTCGCGATGCGTAAAGAGTCTGTTGAAACAATACCCGTGAAGCGATTGGCACGATCAACGACAATTCCGAAGTCACGCTCACTGTCTACAAGTAACTGCATCGCAACGGCAGGGCTGTCATTTTCATGTTTCTTAAAGATGGCAGCCGGTGTTTTTTTAGCGATATCCTTAGCACAAAAGACAGTTGCCACGTTGACACCGCTGAAAAAGGAGCTGACATAGTCATTAGCCGGATTCTGAAGAATATCATCGGGCGTACCGACCTGGACCACGATACCGTTTTGCATAATCGCAATACGATCGCCGATGCGCATCGCCTCATCCAGATCATGTGAAATAAATACAATGGTGCGTTTATCATCATTTTGCAGGCGAATCAGCTCATCCTGCATTTCACAGCGAATCAAGGGGTCAAGGGCTGAGAAAGCTTCATCCATCAGTAGAATATCCGGGTCATTAGCTAAGGCTCGCGCCAAGCCAACCCGCTGTTTCATGCCGCCGGAAAGTTCATCGGGATAGGATTCACAATGCATATCAAGCCCTACGCGAGTGAGCGCTTCACGTGCTGCTTGATGACGTTCATTAATGGGAACACCGCTCAGTTCCAAGCCAAATGCCGCATTATCAATAACATTCATATGCGGCATTAAGGCGAAGTTTTGGAAGACCATCGAAATGTGCTTGCGACGAACCTGGCGCAGCTCTTCAGCTGAGATGTGGGCAATATCTTTACCCTTAAATAATACCTTGCCACTAGTAGGTTCAATTAAACGGTTTAAAAGGCGGACGAGTGTGGATTTTCCGGAACCAGATAATCCCATAATAACGAATACTTCTCCTTTATTAATGCTTAAGGAAACATCTTTAACACCGACGGTGAGCCCGGTCTTTGCAAATATTTCATCTTTATCGAGCCCTTGCTCAATCAAAGGGAAAGCTTCTTCTGGAGACTGTCCAAATACCTTGTAGAGGTTTTGAACTTCTAACAGAGTTGACATGAATAACATCCTTTATAGAGCGTCATCGAGTGATGGCACAGGTGATAAAACTATTAGTACTCTAATCATCTTAGCTGTCGAACTCAAGTAAAAATAGATAATTTTAAAATAATTGCTTGTCTTGGCAGGTTTTTTTAGTGATTTATCCTGTTTTTTTCGTGCTGAAATGGTTGGTTGACGATAAAACAAGCTAAAAAGCACTGTGATCTGCACTGAAGTAAGGTTTTCTATGGATATCGGGGTTTTTTATCAGTATTTAAGATGGGTAAAAAACAGATAAATTAGTTATAGCTGAAATTATTTACAAGCAAAGTGGCAAAGATTTAAACGTCAGTCTCTGCCGGGAGCGACCACTAATGGCTTATTCATTACATTACAAACGCTGTTTGAATCATCGAATGATGAAACAGGTTAAATCAAAAACCAGTGAGTATTCAGCGCTTTTTAGTCGCACTATCGGTACTAACTTTTTCTGTTAAAATACAACCACAGGCGTAGACTTAGCCGAAATAATCCTGAGGTTTTTATATGACACAATTTACTTTATCAACGTCCCAATTAATTAAAGAAGTTCGCACTGTATTTGATGTGCAGAGCCAAGCATTAACTTCCCACAGTCAGCGTCTTGGCGATGAATATCTGCAAGCGTTAGCATTAATGAAAAACTGTACAGGTCGGATCATTGTTTGCGGTATGGGAAAATCAGGGCATATTGGTAAAAAAATATCTGCCACCCTGGCGTCGTTAGGCACACCTTCTTTTTATATGCATCCCGGCGAAGCCTTTCATGGTGATTTAGGCATGGTCACTAAAAATGATCTGCTTTTGCTTATCTCCTACAGCGGTGAAACAGATGAATTGCTTAAAATTATCCCCTCCATTCAGCATTCTGGTAATAAGATCATTTCTATTACCGGCGGTTTAAATTCTACCTTAGCTAAAAATTCCGATGTTGTTTTAGATGCAAGTGTTGAAAAAGAGACTTGTCCGAATAATTTAGCCCCGACAACATCTACTACTTTAAGTTTGGTGATTGGCGACGCGTTAGCCTCGACCTTAACCCTAGAGAAAAACTTTAGCCCAATGGATTTTGCACGTTTCCATCCGGGAGGTAGTCTGGGTAAGCGACTACTTACTTTTGTTAAAAATGAAATGCGCACTGAAAAATTACCCTTAGTGCAAGCACAAACCTCTCTGACGGATGCCTTGATGGTGATGACAGAAACCCGTACCGGTCTCGCTTTGGTGATGGAAGAGGGTAACCTGCTGGGGGTGATCACCGATGGTGATGTGCGTCGCTTCCTGATCTCAGGTGAAAGTATCCCGGATTGTACTGCGCAACAATTAATGAACAGCTCGCCTTGTTTTATCTCTCCGAATGCGCGTTTAACCGAGGCTGAAGAATTGATGCGTGAAAAACATATTAAGTGGCTGGTGGTGAGTGAAGACGGTAAAAAACTTGATGGTATTATTGAGTGGGTGCAATAAGTCTTTGTGAATGCGTTTTGCAGCAGAAATTTTTATCTCATTATTTTTTTCAGCTATGGGGTACTGTTGGTAGGCAATTCAGTCGTTAATGCCAATGAGCTGCGGGTAATTACGGAACAAGAGGGGCCATTATTAACCTGGCTTCCTCTTCTTTCGAGCAGTTTAAAACGTTTTCAACCGGATAGTCACTGCCCGCAAAATCAGGTTACTGATCTTCAAGTGGTTAAAGAAAAAGATAAGATCAACGTCTCTATCGGCTCGATTGATTGGGATTTAAACTGTCAACGCCCTAATGCTGCGCAAAATCCCTCACTCACCTTGGACAAATCTCAAACGACTGCTCAACTCGATCAGTTCTTAAGGTTTTTGGCACACTTGCCCGATACTGAAATAGTGGTTAAAGCGGTTAATTTGAGATCGGCACGCCTTCAGAAAAAACTGTCATTTAATGTACATCTCAACAAAACGAAACAAGCGGTGTTTATTCGCTTATTCAATGAATCCGGGCAGTTAACGGTCAATGTGGATCTTGTAAAGAAAGATGTTAATTTAACAACAGAATTTAAAGCAGAAAAATTTATTCAATATATCAAACTGCCCGAAGCTTACCGAGAATTAATTAAAGGGTCATTCACCTTCAACTATTCAGCTAATTTGAAAAAATGGGAATTCGGTCAGTTTGCCCTAAAGTTTAGCGGAAATATAACCCCTTTAGCTGAAAAAATGGTCCTGAATTTGGCGGGAGAGTTTAATATTTTAACCGGGCTGGTGAGTTTACAAAAAATGGACTTAGACTTAACAAAAATTAATTATGCACTAACAAATAAGTCCCTATTGAGAATGCCCTACGTTAAGCTAACACTGCCACAACCTGCGCGCATCAATTTATTCGACGGAATAAATATTAAGACCTTGCCTGTGCACCTGAGGATCGGTGGCGGCGCGATACAAACAAAAATTGAGCCAGTTATAAAGCCAGCTATTCGAGCTAAGACACAGAAATTTCCACCGCTGTTTGCTAATATTAAAACGCATGGCAAGATAAATAATCTTAATATTGACTGGTCTCTGTCTTTAATAAACAGCGCTATTGCAGGTTCTCTTAACTATCACTCCAATATACTCACGGCGAACATAAAAAAAGGACAACTTTCAGCACCCGTGCTTATTGATGGGCTGCAAGCTTATCTGCCTGTAATGCAAAATTGGTCTGTTGATAAAGGGTCAATTAACTATCAGCTAAATGCAAAATATAATTTGCAAACAAAAACCGGTTATCTGAAAAGTTTATTAAAAGGACAGGATATTGCGGGGCAAAAAGGCACTATTTTGTTTGATGGTTTGACCTTTAACAGTGATACCGATTTTGAAGTTAACAGTGAAAAAGTTCATATCAAACGGGGTAAACAGCAGTTGATGCTGAATAATTTGTTTGTCGGAGTGCCCATTCAGGGGGTTCGGATAGATGCTCACAGCAGCGCGGGGATCACTGTTATTGATGACTTTAACGCGTGCTTATTAGGCGGAGAGGTAACGATTGAAAATCTTAAATTACAACCGCAAAGCAGTGCTTCGATAAATCTCTCCGGTTTAAGTTTGAGCGAGATAATCAAATACAGTGCCTATCCGGCGATTAGCGCAAGCGGTCTTCTTGACGGTGTTTTACCGTTAACATTAACTTCCCAGGGGATCGATATAGATCAAGGGCTTGTTTTTGCGCGGGCACCCGGTGGATATATTAAGGTTCCGCAGGATGACGTAGTGAAAAAAATGGCCAGCACACAACCTGCATTTGCATTTACTTTACAGTTATTATCTAATTTTCAGTTTGATACTTTGCGGGGAAGGATAGGTTATACTGCAGAGGGAGAAATGGATATTAATGCTGAAATTCACGGTATGAACCCGGATGTGAGTGGAGTACAACCGGTTAAATTTAATTACTCTCATACTGAAAATATTTTAAAATTATTAGAAAGTTTACGTTTCTCTGATGAATTAACGCGTCAAATACAGGAGAACTATTAGTGTTAAAACGAATTGTTATTTTATTTCCGTTGATTGTTATGGTGTCGGCATGCACACCCCGTGTGGAATTGGCAATGCCGAGCGAACCTATTACGATTAATTTAAATGTAAAAATAGATCATCAAATTCGGGTTAAAGTGGATCAGCAGTTAGATGAACTATTTAACGATCAAAGTGGCCTTTTTTAGACGTATTTGATAAAAATTAGGAATGAAGATGAAAAAAATTATTTTGATGATCACCCTGATCTTGAGTTTCTCGGTATTTGCTCTGGAGTTGTCCGATGCCAAGCAGCAAGGTTTAGTCGGTGAAAGAGTGGACGGTTTATTAGGCGTGGTTGAGACTTCCCTGGAAGTTAAAGAACTGGTGAACAGTATTAATGCTCAGCGCCTTGCCGTGTATAAGCAAATAGCAGAAAAAAATGCCATGACCATTGATCAGGTATCGGTTCTTGCGGGTGAGAAAGCCATAAAAAAAACGCCTAAAGGTCAATATATTCAAAATGCTGCCGGACAGTGGGTAATAAAGTGAATATAACCGGGCAAACACTATAATGCTTGCCCCTTGTACCCGCTAACTAACCAAACGTCCTTTTAATTCCCAAAGTTTAAACACCCCAAAAAAGAAAACCTGCAGGGCATCCGCCTTGGTTAATTTAAGTTTTTCTGAAAATGCGCCGTAAAAAATCAATAATTGTATGATATGCATAACGGACATTAATCCGAGCAGAATATAAAATAGTAGTGCTGCTTGTCCGGGAAATGGAAAAAACAGATTAACTATCAACAATCCCCAGATTGCGATCATTAACAATTTTCCTGATATGATAAAATAGTTCATTATACTCCCCGTACATACAGTTGATAGCACACTTGTGCCGTGCTCTTTTCTTTTAATAGTTGCCAGTTTTCGGGTGCTGAAAAATCATTAGACAGTGTTTCTTTTTCAATATAGATCAGTGCGTTTTCGGCCAGGTAATCATTCATTTCTAAGGCATTGCAACAGGGTTGGAGTAATCCATTAAAGAAAGGGGGATCAATAAAAACAATATCGAACTTTTGATTCGCGGTTTTCTGCAAGTAGTGAATAGAATCCGTTTCTATCAGGGTGGCATTATCCACTTTTAGCATTTTTAAGTTTTCACGCAATTGACTTGCAGCTTGATTATCTTTTTCCAACAAGGTCACATTTTTTGCATAACGAGACAAAGCTTCAAAAGCGAGGCTGCCGCTGCCGCTAAAACAATCCAGGCAACTTGCATCACGAATATCCTGCATTAACCAGTTAAATAATGTTTCTTTAGTACGATCCGTTGTGGGCCGTAAACCCTCCTTATTCTGTACCGGTAATTTCTTGCCACGCCATTTTCCGGATATTAATCGAATAAAGCCGCCTTTAAGCGATTTTGTGCTTTTTTCGTGATATTTAACCTGATGATTTTTACCCATATAATTTTTAGTCCGACGATAAGGTGTTAATATAGAGCTATAAACGACTGTGAAATATTTATTCAGTAGTTTAAGAATTTTTGAGATGCTGCTATTTTAGCAGCCTAAATTGGTTGTGAGTAAGGTTTTTAATTAATGGCAAAAAAGAAAGGTCTCTTTTCCTGGTTCGGGAAAAAATCAACTGAAGAAACAGAGCAAGATGAAAAAGATGCGTTACTTGAGGCAGATAGGCTCGAAGCTGAAAGGTCAGCAGCCGAGCAGCTTAAAGATCTAAAGCTCAAAGCCCAAAGGCTCGAAGCCCAAAGGCTCGAAGCTGAAAAGCTCGAAGCTGAAAGGCTCGCAGCTGAAAAGCTCGCAGCTGAAAGGCTCGCAGCTGAAAAGCTCGCAGCTGAAAAGCTCGCAGCTGAAAAGCTCGCAGCTGAAAAGCTCGCAGCTGAAAAGCTCGCAGCTGAAAAGCTCGCAGCTGAAAAGCTCGCAGCTGAAAAGCTCGCAGATCAACAGCTCGCCCCCTCCAGTACAAAACAAAAAACGGAAGAAAAAGCGCTGGGTTTCTTCGCGCGCTTCAAGCAAAGTTTAACCAAAACCCGTTTAAGTATCGGCAGTGGTTTATATTCTTTATTTAGCGGGAAAAAAATTGACGCGGATCTTTTTGAAGAGTTGGAAGAGCAATTGATCCTTGCCGATATTGGTGTTGATACTACATTAAAAATTATCGATAAATTAACCGCACAGGCGAATCGCAAACAACTTAAAGATGCAGAAGCCTTATATACACTGTTAAAAGAGGATCTTTCCGGCATCTTACAGGAAGTTGAGCAGCCGTTAGTGATAGATGAAACTAAATCCCCCTACGTTATATTAATGGTGGGTGTTAATGGCGTAGGTAAAACCACCACTATTGGTAAATTAGCTAAAAAATATCAACAACAGGGTAAATCGGTAATGTTAGCCGCAGGTGATACTTTTCGTGCTGCCGCCGTTGAACAATTACAGGTATGGGGAGAGCGAAACAATATCCCCGTTATTGCGCAGCAAACAGGATCCGATAGTGCATCGGTATTGTATGATGCAATGGATGCGGCTAAAGCTCGAGGTATTGACTTGTTAATCGCCGATACCGCTGGTCGTTTACAAAATAAAGATCATTTGATGGATGAGCTAAGCAAAGTTGTTCGTATTATGCGTAAAAAAGACCCCAGTGCACCCCATGAAATTATGCTGACGATTGATGCAAGTACCGGCCAAAATGCGATAAGCCAGGCCGATTTGTTTAATAAAGCCGTGGGTATTACCGGTATAACTTTAACCAAACTGGATGGAACAGCAAAAGGCGGGGTTATTTTTTCAATTGCAGATAAGTATAAACTGCCTATTCGTTATATTGGAACAGGCGAAGGAATTGATGACTTAAGGGAATTTAATGCCAGGGAGTTTATTGACGCCCTTTTTTCGAAAGAAGAAGAGATTGAATAAGGTAATAGATAATTATGATTTTATTTGAAGACGTCAGTAAGGTCTATCCTGAGGATTATATTGCACTTAACCAGGTGGATTTTCATTTAAAACAGGGTGAGATGGCATTCTTGACCGGACATTCAGGGTCAGGGAAAAGCACTCTGCTAAGATTAATCAGCTTAATGGAGAGGCCAACGACCGGGCGAATTATCTTAGACGGTAATGATCTTAGCCATATAAAAGGCAATGATATTCCTTACTTGCGGCGGCACATTGGTATGATTTTTCAAGAGCACCGTTTGTTAATGAACCGCACTGTATTGGATAATGTCGGATTACCGCTATTAATTGAAGGCTATAGCCGTTACGAAATTAAACGACGTAGTTTGGCGGCGCTTGATAAAGTCGGTTTATCAGGAAAGGAAGAAAGTTTTCCAATTCACCTTTCCGGTGGAGAACAGCAACGCGTCGGGATCGCTCGGGCAATTATTAATCAACCTCCCTTATTACTCGCCGATGAACCAACGGGTAATTTGGATCCAAAATTATCATTAGAAATTTTAGATTTATTTAAATCACTCAATGAATATGGCATGTCAGTCTTAATTGCGACCCATGATTTAGGCTTAATTGCAAAAATGCGCTATCGTACATTAACCATTAAAGAGGGTGAAATGATCAATGATGGATTATTGAGACAACGTAATGATTAAAAAAAACACCAATAAAATCTTATCTGGCTCAGCCCGTATTAAAAAAGTGTCCTTTTTAGGACGCCTATCCGCTGCAATTCAGCAACATACAGAGCAGTTTTTTAGCAGTTTTATGGAATTATGGAAAACACCTTTTTCAACATTAATGACCATTTTAGTGTTAGGTCTGGCTTTATCGCTGCCCAGCATTTTCCAGGTGGCTTATAAAAACATTGAACGTGTGAACGGACAATGGGACAGTGCTTCGGAAGTTAGTTTATTCTTGGATAAAGGGTTATCTCAGCAACGTGTGCAGGTGCTCATTAATAAACTCGGGTTATATGAAGATATTGAAACGGTTACCTATATTACTAGCCATCAGGCTTTGGAAGAATTTAAAGCGATGTCAGGCTTCTCTAAAGCGCTTGACTATCTCAGTGAAAACCCACTGCCTGGCGTATTAGTTGTTGTTCCTACCGAAAAAGCAAAGAGTAGCGCGGGCAGCAAGCTGTTAGTTGCTAAGCTGCAACGAGAAGCTGATATTGATTTTGTTAAGGTGGATTCGGATTGGATAGAGAAGCTCCAGGCTATTTTATCGCTCGTTGTGGACATGGTTTTTGCTGTCGCCGTCTTATTACTGATGGCCGTCTTATTAATTGTCAGCAATACCATTCGCTTAAACATTTTAAATCAAAGAGCGGAAATTGAAGTGTTAAAATTAGTTGGTGCTACGAATAGTTTTATACAACGTCCATTTCTGTACATCGGTGCTTGGTACGGTCTATTGGGAGGGGGAATTGCACTATTGCTGACCTTCTCTATGGTGCAGTGGTTGCAGTCCGGAGTGGCGAACTTAGTCGGGTTATATCAATCTCAATTTAATATTTTGATGTTAAATCTAGAAGAGGCTATTATTTTGGTTGGACTCTCTACATTTCTTGGTTTCATCGCGGCCTATATTTCGGTGAAACAATATTTGGTCAAAATCGAGCCTAAGTGAATATAAAGCCTAAGTAAATATAAAGCCTAAGTAAATATAAAGCATATTAAATAAAAATGTTAATCGGGACAGCTTATGCGAAGTGTCATCTGCTTAGGAATTAACCCGAACATATTTAGTTAACGGATGCTAATAAAAAACTGTTCACAAATTTTTTCTTGATAATATATACTAGATATTGATTTTAGCCTTTTATTCTTGTTTAAAGATAATTACTTTATATTTAAATGAATTAGTACATAATGTTTTATGTACAGGGCAGCGTAAAAAATATTAAGGGTAAGAATGAAGAATACAAACAATTCAATGAGTTTAGTTCCTCAAGGAAGTATTGGAGCTTATGTTCAGTCCGTAAACCAATTCTCTATGCTCAGTGCAGAGGCAGAAAAAGAACTTGCTGAACGTTTGTTTCACGAAGGTGATTTAGCGGCCGCAAAAAAACTGGTCATGTCACATTTGCGTTTTGTCGTCTATATCGCAAAAAGTTATGCAGGTTACGGTCTGGCCCAGGCGGATTTAATTCAAGAGGGCAATATTGGTTTGATGAAAGCCGTTAAACGTTTTGATCCATCGGTCGGTGTGCGTTTAGTCTCTTTTGCTGTACATTGGATTAAAGCAGAAATTCATGAATATGTTATTCGTAACTGGCGCATGGTGAAAATTGCCACAACCAAAGCACAACGTAAATTATTTTTTAATCTGCGTAGAGCAAAAAAACGTCTTGGCTGGTTTAGCCATGATGAAGTCGCTACTGTGGCAGAAAATTTAAATGTCAGTACTAAAGACGTTCTGGAAATGGAGTCACGCTTAAATGCGCAGGATCAATCATTTGATTTAAGCGACAGTGATGACGATGAAAGCGGATTTGCACCGGTGCAATACCTTGAAGATAAAAGTGCAGATGTTTTTCAGGTAGTCTCCAATGAGAATACTCAGCGGCACACCAAAAATAAACTTTATTCGGCACTTTCAACCCTTGATGAACGTAGCCAGGATATCGTGAGCTCGCGCTGGTTAAGTGAACCCAAAGCAACACTGCATGATCTGGCTGCCCGATATGGAATTTCAGCAGAACGTATTCGCCAGCTAGAAGAAAATGCGATGAAAAAGCTGCAATCTAATATGGATTTAGCATAAAAAAAAAGGTAAGTATCATACTTACCTTTTTTGTTGGTTCTTTTTATCGTCGCTACCTTAAAAAGAGCGTAAGAATATCTCTTCCTCAGTCTGATTTTTATTATCACGAGCCACTGCCCCATGCCTAAAATTGCTACCCTTGGTCCCAAAGAAACATTCTCCGATTTGGCTACGCAACAATATTTACAAAGCCAAAACGGCATTTATGAAATTAGATATTTTAATAGCCTTACTGAAACCTTCGCGGCGATCGGCAACGAGTGTGAAATCGGCGTGTTGCCAATAGAGAACCTGTCCGAGGGATATGTCCAAGTGGTATTGGATCATCTTTTTAATACCAACTTAGTGGTTATTTCCGAAATTTTATTACCGATTCGATTTTCTTTCGTCGCGTCCTGTGCAAACTTGTCAGAGTTGACGGATCTTTATGTGCAGTTTGTTGCGCATGGCCAGTGTTCTGAATTTATTGATAAGCTAGAAAATATTAAAGTGCATAATACCCAAAGTAATATTGAGTCTTTGCTGCTTGCACAAAAGCATGGTGATGGTGCCGGCGCCATTATTCCCCAACATGCTTTAAAGATGGCTAAAAATCAGACACTTATTAGGGGGAATGTCACCAATTATAAGAATAATCAAACTCGTTTTCTGGTATTAGCCGACAAAGCACAGCGGCGCGTGGCTAAGCAACAGTATAAAACAAGTTTAGTGGTTAAAAATGAAAAGGATTCTCCCGGTATGTTGGGCAATATTGTGGCAGCCTTTGCAGAGCAGAAAGTTAATCTCACTTCAATTATGTCACGGCCAACCAAATCAGAATTTGGTAAATATCACTTCTTTATTGATATTGACGGGCACCAGGAAGATCCTGATGTGGATCGGGCACTGCAGCAAATAATGCAACAGCACCCTGTTACTATCCTTGGATCCTATATAAAAGCATAATAATCTAGGCAATACAGTCGATTATCGTTTAACCAAATAAACACCCGCTTCGCTGTGGTGGGTATAAGGAAATTGGTCAAATAAAGCAAAACGTTTTATGTCATGTGTTTCGCTAAGGACTTCCAGATTAAGCGACAAGGTCTCCGGACTGCAGCTGATATATAAAATATTGTCGTAGTGTTGCACCATCTTGACCGTTTTATCATCAAGGCCCGATCTGGGCGGATCAACCAAAATAGTATTACATTGGTAATCGCTTAAGGTGATCCCTTTTAAGCGATAAAATTCACGCTCGCCATTGATTGCCTGGGTAAATTCTTCAGCAGACATACGAATAACAGTGACGTTATTGATGTCGTTTTGGGCCATATTAAACTGCGCTGACTCAACCGATGGTTTTGCTATCTCCGTGGCTAAGACTTTATTAAAGTTTTTCGCCAGAGCCAATGAGAAGTTACCATTACCGCAATAAAGCTCCAGTAAATCACCCTGGCTATCGCGAGTACAGTCAATTGCCCACTGCAGCATTTTTTCACAGACCTTGGCATTTGGTTGGGTAAAGCTATTTTCAATTTGCTGATAAAAGAGTTTGTTGCCATCAACCTGTAATTCTTCTATCACATAATCGTAATCGAGCAATATTTTTTGTTTTCTAGCACGACCAATGAAGTTGATATCAAACTGCTTTAATAGTTCAGCTTTAATACGCTTGGCTTCCACTAGCCAGTTATCATCCAGTTGTTTGTGATAAAGCAGGCTTACAATTACCTGACCCTTTAAGTTAGATAAAAAATCAATCTGAAAGAGTTTATAACGCAGTATCTCAGTTGATTTTACTAATTCAAGTAGGACAGGCATTAAGTTGTTAATTAATTCACTTGCCGGGGGGAATTGATCCACACGGAATTTTTGTTTGGTCTTTTTATCAAACATGATGTAATAAAGTTCATCACCATTATGCCATACACGAAGCTCAGCGCGCATTCGATAATGTAACTTGGGCGATGAAAAACATTCCAAAGCAGGCGGGTTAAAGGTGGAAAATTGTTGGTTTAGGCGCTCTTTTTTAGCGTCTAACAGTGTTTCATAATTTTCAGGATCAACAAATGGCAGACTCATTTTTAACCTTCTGGTGGCAGATATAAGGGGCGAATGTTAAAGTAGCAGCCGTAAATTGACCAGATAAATTCATTTTATTTCTTAATTGATTTATAACAGGTTAAAATAGAGCGGTCGATAAAATTTAAATGGAACAATAATGTCAGTAAAACAGGTGCTTATATTTGACTCTGGAATAGGAGGGTTATCTGTCTTTGAGCGGGTGATAAAACAATCACCCGCTATAAAATACTTCTATCTATTTGATAATGCTTATTTTCCCTATGGAGAATTAAAGCCTGATTTTCTTATTCAGCGTTTAATGAGTTTACTGAGTTCATTTGTGGGCAGGCACAAAATTGATTTGATTGTTATTGCCTGTAATTCTGCCAGCACGGTTGCATTACAGTATTTGCGTGGACACTTCTCTATTCCTATTGTGGGTGTGGTACCGGCAATTAAACCCGCAACATTTTTAACAAAAAATGGCGTTATTGGCTTATTAGCCACTCCCGCGACTATTAATGGTGCTTATACCGCTCGATTGATTGATGAATTTGCAGCCGGTAAGCAGGTATTGAAAATTGGCTCAACCCAATTGGTTAAGCTGGCGGAGTTAAAGCTACAGGGGAAATTAATACAGCAGGCAGATATGGAATCTGTATTAGCAGCCTGGTTAATATTAGAAAAGATGCCCGATACCATCGTCCTAGGTTGTACTCACTTTCCTTTATTAAAAGCGGAAATTGCCCGTTGTTTTAAACACAAAATCAACTTAGTGGACTCGGGTAATGCGATTGCGCAGCGGGTAACTCAATTGCTTGGAAAAGGTGGAATGGCAGAAATAAAAAATACCCATCAAGCTTATTTTACTAAGGTTTATCAGCCTGATGAAGGGGCTAATTTTAACGCATTACAGCGCAGTTTTTTAGCTTATGGTTTTAACTCATTGCAGCTTTATATTTAATTTAGATTGCAGATCTGATTTTAATCATTATGTTTTTTTAAAACTCGCCGAAAAAAATCCAGTAACAGAAACTGCGACTGGATTTTTTCAATTCTATTTTTACAATAAGCGACGCTTGGGTCACCTGCTGTTCCTGTTCCGTTTTTTCTGGTTCTTTATCGTCAGTACCGCCACATTGTCCTTAGATTTATACCCATGTTACTTCAAAATGCTTTGTCAGGCGCAAGATCTTCGATCAGAGCAAGACGCAACATGACCTTTCGAGCGATTAACTGCGTTAATCCTCTAGCGGTAGATGTAAATGTAACCATTTACATCTTAAATGGTTATTCCCTTTTCGATTGGTGCAACGCAGCGCTGGTTTTCGACCTTGCGCCCCGTAGGGCAAGGTAAATTGTGCCAATCTGCGTTGTTATAAAATCTCTCTGTAGAATAACGATACTTCAATTTTATGCCTAGCATCTCAGCACAATTTTCCTTGCTGACTTTGCATCTTGAAGTATCATGGGTATATAGCAAACCCGCTCATTTTTTATCTGTTTTTATAATCATAAATTTCACACTCGCGCTTTAGTTAAAATTGGGAAATAGAGCGCTACAAAGCAGCCGTAACCAATAACCCAAAAACCAATGGCAATTGAAATAACATGACTATAGTTAACCAGCCAATAACTGCCAAAAACACGCATGATAAAGGCCAATATTATCGCTATAAAAGCCATGGTCATCACCTTACCCACAACTATGTTTCTGCCGGTATGCCCCAATGAGACGCGCGAAATCATCGCCAGAATCATGCTTGCCATAGCGCCAATCGTTAACGCATGAATGCCCTGTGAGTGGGTGACGGATGTCGTTATCTCTGATAAGCCAATCATCAACAAGCCGATCGCAATACACCAATAACTTATATGCAGAGACCAAACTAAAGGGGTTTTGAAGGTCACCCATATTTTCCAACGAAAGGCGCGTAGCGCATTAGCTGCACTGGCAACAAAAAAGATAATAGCGAGCACAATTGAAGGTAGCTGGATAAAATTAAAGGCGGTTAATACGGCGAGTAAGGTGCTGCCTATCGCCAATTTTTCTAACCAAGCGATAGCCTTTACCCGTGGGGTTTTTGTTCCATTGGCGGTGAACATGGGAAAGACTCTTCCGCCCATAACACACATCACTAAGGTCACCAATAAAGCCATTACAGTACTGGCTGTATTCATTAATTGAGGATTTTGAGATGCGATACTGTAATGCATCATCGCATTAGCGCCGGCCATAATTAATAATATTGGAATAAATAGGAGGTTGCGCCACAGTTTAACTTTAATAATGGGATAAGCTAATACTGTCGCCGCCAAAGGCAGAAAGGCGATATCCACAATTGCGATTAGCGCATGGGGAAGCGTATCGGGAAAGAAAAATAATATTCGGGCGATTAGCCAGAGCGCCACTAAAAGCATTAATCCTTTGCCATGTAAACCTCGTACGCCAGTCCAATTTTGTACCGCAGTTAATAGGAATCCAACAATAATCGCGGCCACAAAAGCAAATAACATTTCATGCATGTGCCACCACAGGGAGCCGCCATAAAGATTAAGATCAATATTTCCAGTTAATATGCTATTCCATACTAACAAGGCAAAAATGCTAAACAGGGAAGCAAGTAAAAACAAGGGGCGGAAAGCGAATTCAAAAAAAGCCATGCTGGGTTTAGGATTGCTTTTAGCGTTTGAAATATTGATCATAGTGAGGGTCTCAATGTTATCGAACAGTGATTTTTTTAGGTTTAGGTCTGAATAATTTAAAATTATAAAACATCAATATCCAGTAATTCGCCTATTTCAGTTCGTTTTTTAGCTGGCACTAAATCGGCCAATGTATATTTGTCCAGAGTGTCAAAAAAATTCTCCTGCGCTTCAGCAAAAATATTCTTTAATTGACAACTTGGGGCGATCACACAATGGTTATTATCACCAAAGCACTCTACTAATTTATTACCATCTTCCATTTCACGTACCAGGCTGCCGATATTAATATCACTCGGGGCGCTGTTTAATTTAATTCCGCCATTTTTTCCGCGAATCGCTAATAAATAACCTTTAACATTAAGCTGCTGAACAATTTTCATCAGATGATTTTTGGAAATATGATAGCTTTGGGCTATCTCATTGATGGTACTTAGCTGCTCATTATTGATGGCTAAATAAATCAATATGCGCAGTGAGTAATCGGTATAACGGGTAATGTGCATTATAAGTCACCTTGTCAGGCAGTAAAATAAAGATGCATTTACTTTACACCTTTTGGGGTTTATGTAAAATAGTTTTCCAATAATAAATACGCAAAAGAATTCATTACCAAAAACTATCGGTGAACAGTGTTATTTTCTTGACTGTTTTTCACTAAGGCCATAGGGTCTCGAAGCCTAAACCGCCCCTAGGCCAGCAGCTTAATAATACAACAAGATAATAGGATAAGTGGCACAATATGATCAGAAAATATTTTAAAAAAATGCAGGGGGGAGGATCTAGTCCACCAAGGAAACCATTGAGCAAAATTGGATGGTCATGGTTAGGGGCATTTATCGGGATTTACCTAATTGCAATATTAAGTAAATACAGTTATGAAAATTTACACAACAGCTTGTTTTTAGTTGCTTCATTTGGTGCATCGGCTGTATTACTCTATGGTGCCCCACAGGCTGAACTATCACAGCCTCGTAATCTGCTGGGCGGGCATATTATTTCTGCAGCGATAGGGGTGACAATTTATAAATATCTTCCCTTTGATGTGACTCTGTTGGCAGCGCTGGCTGTTTCGCTTTCCATTTTTGCTATGCAGTTTACCCGCACTTTACACCCGCCCGGTGGTGCTACTGCACTCATAGCCGTTATTGGTGATCCGGAAGTACACAACCAAGGCTACTTATTTATCTTTTTTCCAATATTGAGCAGTGCGATAATTTTGCTTGTCGTGGCACTTTTTATAAATAATTTATCGGGTCATCCGCAGCGACATTATCCAAGGCACTGGTTGTAGTGTTATTAGGGCCGGTTATCTTTGATGATTAATTCGTTTTCCACCGATGCTGCTGGTAGATATTTATCATCTTAGATGAGCGCTAACCAAGAGAGGGCATGGTGCGTTTTTGCCGCGCCTATAATATAAGTAAATATAAGTACGGCAATGATACTCGCCCATAAGCGAATCACGGCCGTTTTTCCGCGTTTAATAGCAATACTACCAACCGCAATATAAGCAAGCAGGGCGATTAGCTTAGCCGTTAGCCAGGTATCAAAAAATGGATACTGCTTGATAGTTATCATTAACAAAACGGCAAAGAGCAGTAAAAAAGTATCAATCAGATGCGGTAATATTTTCACTAATTTATGTTGTAATAAGGGTGACGCTGTTATCGATAAACTTGAACGTAAAATAAACAGGCTAATACTCAGGTAAGCCATTCCTACATGCAGATGTTTAACTAATAAATAATCCATTTAAAGCGCCTGTAATAAGTTTCTTATGTACTTGAAAATTAAGTTTAAAGGGGGATTTTAAGGTTGATAGTAACCTTTGTAAACTATTTTTGTATCCATTTTACTCATTATAGGCCTCTGTTTTTCTGTGATGGCAGCCTATGCTTCCCAGCATAATAATGCCTTCAGTTTTTCTGACGATCAAAAGAGGAATTGTCCCTTCCTTTATTACGTACGGCTCCCGAAGAGAAGACCGCTTGAAGTTCGGGATCAAGTGCCGAAAAAGTCTGCTGGTAGCCCTGCTGGGCAGTCATATCAAGCCAAGCCTGTGCTTCCCGATGCAGCCAATCTGCAGTCCAGTGCGGCGAAGAAGCCGTGTCCTCAAAGTTGATGCCCACCCATCGAACGCCATATTAATTGGCCTTGCTCGATATCGTCTTTACTGAATACCGTTTGACCATTGAGATCCAGATAGGCGCTTGGTATGAGAGGGCTCTCGATAAGTATCACGGCCTAAACTTAGCAGTACAGGATCAGCACCGCAAGCAGTGCTATTATGGTGAGCTTATTCTTACTTATAACTTATTTCCCCTCATGATGTTTATATAGATAGTGTCTGTAAGGAAAAATTCAGACCAAGTTTATAAATGTATGTTTTCTATCCTAGGTTGAGGAATGAGGGGGCCATAATGATGCGGTTAATGAGTGTCATAACGACATCTATAAAAGGGATTGTTTATAATGCTGCAAGAATATGGCGCGCCACTATTCACTGTCTCATTTTCTGGTTTTGCTCTAATTACTGTATTGATAGATTACAGTAAAGCATTTATTTTTCTTGAGCTTAAATCGATCAACCAATGAGTGGGATTAGATCCCAACGGCAACCTTTCCCCTAACTCGGCTCAATGTTAATATTGTCACACTTACAACCAGCAGAGAAAATCATGAATTTAAAAGCTAAACTGTCAGCACCCCAAGCCTCAAAGAAAAACCACATTCATGAAATTCATGGTGATTTACGTAAAGATGATTATTTTTGGTTGCGAGATGATCATCGTCAGGATCCTGAGATCATCGATTATTTAGAGCAAGAAAACGCCTTTACTGAGCAGGAGATGAGTCCTCTCGTTTCCCTGCAGGCTGAGTTGTATGACGAGATGGTGGCACGGCAGGAGCCGGAACTTGAATCCGTTCCTTATTTTAAAAAAGGGTTTTGGTACAGTGTTCGCTTTGCCGAAGGCCAAGATTATATGGTTTACAGTCGTCGACAAGAATCGATGGCAGCCCCGGAGCAGATACTGATAGATTGTAATAAACGTGCGCAGGGACTTTCTTATTATCAATTGGGTGATTTGGCCCTATCAAGTAATTCAATGTTGATGGCATTTTCAGAAGATGTGGTCGGTCGCCGTCAATATACCTTAGGTTTTAAAAATCTTGAGACAGGTGAGATGCTAAATGATCTTATTGAGAATGTTTCTGACGTGGTCTGGGCAAACGATAATCAAACGGTTTTTTATGCTAAACAACACCCGGAAACCTTATTACCCTATCAAGTCTACCGCCACCGATTAGGTGAGCAGATAAAGGATGACGTATTAGTTTATGAAGAGCTGGATGATACCTTCTACGTGAGTATTGATAAAACACGTTCCGAGCAGTATCTGGTGATTGCTATTGACAGTACCACCACCTCTGAATGTTTAGTCTTGAATGCCGATCAGCCGACGGGAGAATTTGTCTCATTTTTACCCCGGTTACGCGGACATGAATACAGTATTGATCATTTTCAGGAACAGTTTTATATTCGCACCAATAACAGTGGTAAAAACTTTGCTTTAAAAACATCGACTTCACCGATTAACCACAATGCCGATGCCTGGTCCACTATTATTGAAGCGCGTGACGATGTATTGCTGGAAGGTTATGAATTGATGCAGAAGTGGTTAATTGTTGAAGAGCGTCAGAATGGTTTACCCCTATTACGTCAAATCAATCATCAAACCGGTGAGTCAAAAACCTTAACTTTTAGTGATCCTGTCTATACCGTTTTTAGTCATTTTAATCCTGAAGCAAATACAGCTAAATTTCGCTATCAATATACCTCCTTTACTACTCCCTCATCGGTCTATGAATTGGATTTAAACAGTGGTGAAACTATTCTCTTAAAACAAAGCCAGGTAATGGGCGAGTTTGATAGTGGTGATTATAAAAGCGAACGTGTTTGGGTCACCGCCCGTGATGGTGTGCAAGTGCCGGTTTCTCTGGTTTATCGTAAAAAATTGTTTAACCATAAAAATCCAATACTCATTTATGCCTATGGCTCCTATGGTCATAGTTTAGATATTGGTTTTGATTCTTCAAACTTAAGTCTTCTGGATCGCGGTTTTGTGTATGCCGTTGCCCATGTTCGAGGTGGAGAAGAGTTGGGACGGTCTTGGTATGAAGAGGGGAAGTTGCTTAAGAAACAAAATACCTTTAATGATTTTATCGATGTCACCAAGAGTTTAATCAGCTCCGGCTATGCGGCAGAAGATAAGGTATTTGCGATGGGCGGAAGCGCCGGGGGATTGTTGATGGGGGCAATCATTAACCAGGCGCCAGAATTATATAAAGGCGTGGTGGCAGCAGTGCCCTTTGTTGACATAGTATCAACTATGTTGGATGAATCTATTCCGCTTACCACCGGGGAATATGATGAGTGGGGCAATCCGAATAACAAAAATTATTATCACTATATGCTTTCCTATAGCCCCTACGATCAAGTGCAAGCTGTGGATTACCCTAATATGTTAGTGACTACTGGATTACATGACTCTCAGGTGCAATATTGGGAGCCCGCCA
>NZ_PJBP01000047.1 GCF_002836415.1 Psychromonas sp. MB-3u-54
CAGTACCGTAGGGTGCGCTCCGCGCACCGATTACCACTGTTTGCGGTGCATGGAATGCACCCTACCAAGAAGATAATACCAAACGTATTAATTAAGTGAGCAAATTTATTATTCCATAATCATCATTACTGCTTTATGAATGTCAAAATTATCTTTGTGTGCAAGATACTGGCGATGGAACGGGGTTCGCAGTACCGTAGGGTGCGCTCCGCGCACCGATTACCACTGTTTGCGGTGCATGAAATGCACCCTACCAAGAAGATAATACCAAACGTATTAATTAAGTGAGCAAATTTATTATTCAATAATCATCATTACTGCTTTATGAGTGTCAA
>NZ_PJBP01000048.1 GCF_002836415.1 Psychromonas sp. MB-3u-54
CAGCGATTTTAATCTGCATTTTGAATGGTGATGGGTATACATTACAGCTATCGCGGTTTTTTCCACAAACAAAAAGCAACAAAAACAGCGCCAACCATAAACCGCCAAAGAGTAAGGCGTCAGCAATAAATTAAATATTAAGGAGTTACAATGGAATACAAAGTCGTTATATATCAAGAGGGAATGTTAGGATCTCTGTTACTTGGAGCCTCAAAAGTTGATCCTGTTAAATTCTCAGATTTTCTTAATGAAAATGCCTCTCAAGGCTGGAGAGTGCAAACAATGGAAAAAGACATCCGTAGGATGCTGCTTCTTTGGAAA
>NZ_PJBP01000049.1 GCF_002836415.1 Psychromonas sp. MB-3u-54
GGCGAATTTTGCGGAAGCAAAGTGTCATGAGCGGGCTAAGCTCTGCGTGCCCTGGATAATTTGGCGGAAGCCAAGGTTCACGAGCGGACGAGCTCTGCGAGTCCTGTTCCATCGCCAGCTTCTTGCACAAGCTAGGCAATTAAATCCAGATAAATCCCTGTTGACTAACGTCAGCAGGGATTTTTTCGTTTAAGCGCTTGGGCGATGACCAACTCGAACATGGGAAATCAATAGTAGCCACGCAGTGGCATTCAACTCATGTGATAGTCGGGGCGAATTTTGCGGAAGCAAAGTGTCATGAGCGGGCTAAGCTCTGCGTG
>NZ_PJBP01000050.1 GCF_002836415.1 Psychromonas sp. MB-3u-54
GCAATATTCTAATACAAAAAAGCCTCGATAAATTTCTTTGTCGGGGCTTGAATGATAATGCTTCATCTCCTGATTATTGATCAAAAGCTAAACCACGGAGACGATTATTTTTAATCAATATTCTAATACAAAAAAGCCTCGATAAATTTCTTTGTCGGGGCTTGAATGATAATGCTTCATCTCCTGATTATTGATCAAAAGCTAAACCACGGAGACGATTATTTTTAAGCAATATTCTAATACAAAAAAGCCTCGATAAATTTCTTTATCGAGGCTTGAATGATGATGGTGCTTCGTCTCCTGATTATTGATCAAAAGA
>NZ_PJBP01000051.1 GCF_002836415.1 Psychromonas sp. MB-3u-54
GTAATACCAGCGCGGCGTACAGCATCCCGATCAGCCAGACCGGTGATGCGATCGATGCCAACCTCCCAGTGATCTCCAGCGTTTCTATCCCTGACACTGCGATGAAGGTAAGCGATACGGTCACGGTGACCCTGACGGTCGCGGACGATGGCGGTGAGACCTACGGCGCTCTATCGGGCACTATTGGTGGCTTTGCCTTAAGCAATCTGCAACGTATCAACAGCACTACCTACACCGCGGAGTTTACAGTAACCGATGGGGGGACCGATGTGGTCGCCGACGCGGATATTCCGGTCAGCCTGACGCTGGAGGACG
>NZ_PJBP01000052.1 GCF_002836415.1 Psychromonas sp. MB-3u-54
GCCGCCAGTATTTTTAGTTTTGCGCATAAAGGCAGGCGCTGTTGCCGCCAGTATTTTTAGTTTTACGCATAAAGGCAGGCGCTGTTGCCGCCAGTATTTTTAGTTTTACGCATAAAGGCAGGCGCTGTTGCCGTATTGTTAGTTTTGCGCATAAAGGCAGGCGCTGTTACCGCCAGTATTTTTAGTTTTGCGCATAAAGGCAGGCGCTGTTGCCGCCAGTATTTTTAGTTTTGCGCATAAAGACAGGCGCTGTTGCCGCCAGTATTTTTAGTTTTGCGCATAAAGGCAGGCGCTGTTGC
>NZ_PJBP01000053.1 GCF_002836415.1 Psychromonas sp. MB-3u-54
CCGTTTTACGCAATGATGCGCGATTTGCCCATCGAGCAGGACGATAGCGGCACTTTCTGCCTCTCCGCGTTCTGCGATACATGGCGCGTTGCTGCATCTTCTTGGATATATCGGTACGTAATTTAACTTCGCTTTGATATAGCACCTTTCCGTTAGCTGTAGCGGCACAACCAATATTCTTGCTGCCAGTGTCCATACCACCAATGATCGGCTGTATAAATTCGGTTGTATCTTCCACCATTTTAATAGTGAAAGGGATTCTGTTTTTAACTTTTGCTTTACCTTGTTTAAGTAGTC
>NZ_PJBP01000054.1 GCF_002836415.1 Psychromonas sp. MB-3u-54
AACGTCAGCAGGGATTTTTTCGTTTAAGCGCTTATGGCGATGACCAACTCGAACATGGGCAATAAAAAGCAGCCACGTAGTGGCATTCAATCCATGTGATAGTAGGGCGAGTATTGCGCAGCAATGGTTCACGAGCGGATGAGCTCTGCGAGTCCTGTTCTATCGCCGGTATTCCGCACAAGCTAGGCAATTAAATCCAGATAAATCCCTGTTGACTGATGTCAGCAGGGATTTTTTCGTTTAAGCGCTTGGCGATGACCAACTCGAACATGGGAATTATAAAAAAGTATGCCGAAG
>NZ_PJBP01000055.1 GCF_002836415.1 Psychromonas sp. MB-3u-54
GTCCTTCGCCAGTGTTTATAAGAGTTGAGCCCGATGGACTTTTCTTTTAAACATTTCAAAGTTGATTGCGAAAGCAGGATTTGAATCTATGACCTTTGCCAGTGTTTATCAAGAGTTGAGCCCGATGGACTTTTTCTTTTAAACATTTCAAAGTTGGTTGCGAGAGTAGGATTTGAATCGATGACCTTTGCCAGTGTTTATAAGAGTTGAGCCCGATGGACTTTTCTTTTAAACATTTCAAAGTTGGTTGCGAGAGCAGGATTTGAATCGATGACCTTTGCCAGTGTTTATC
>NZ_PJBP01000056.1 GCF_002836415.1 Psychromonas sp. MB-3u-54
CTCGAACATGGGGATTATAAAGAGTATGCCGAAGGCATTTCCTTTCATGTGATAGTAGGGGCGAATTTTGCGGAAGCAAAGTGTCATGAGCGGGCTAAGCTCTGCGTGCCCTGGATAATTTGGCGGAAGCCAAGGTTCACGAGCGGACGAGCTCTGCGAGTCCTGTTCCATCGCCAGTATCTAGCACTAGCTAATCGCCGGTATTCCGCACAAGCTAGGCAATTAAATCCAGATAAATCCCTGTTGACTAACGTCAGCAGGGATTTTTTCGTTTAAGCGCTTGGTGATGA
>NZ_PJBP01000183.1 GCF_002836415.1 Psychromonas sp. MB-3u-54
GCGTAATAAATTATCCACGTTTTAAGTCAAATACCACCCAGCATTCTTAGCGTAATAAATTATCCACGTTCAAATTAAATACCATCCCGCATTCTTAAATCAATAAATCATCCATGTTCAAATAAAAATATTTTATTATTTATATTGCCATACTTGGGTTTATCCCCATCTGGAATTACTAATTTTTATTATCAAGGGCTTAGCCTTTATACAGCAAGCCATTTTACAGCCTTTATACAAGTCTACTCATTATATTGCTTTACGCTGTATTGTTAGTTTCTTTTCATAGAATATCGGGAAGTGCAGCAAGTCTGTCATTTTATTAGCGCCGTGATTTAAATTCATCCTTTGCATTAATCCTGATCTTTGTCATTTTTTTGTTGTTTCTTGTCAAAAACACCTGCAAAAATTTTGATATCTTTAAGGCATAAGTTAAAATCCGTTAAATTTTTTTTTGGGTCAACAATAGAGAATCAAATGGATTTAATACAAAATCACGTCACAGCCTTAGTCAGTAGTGCAGACACGTTATTTATTTTATTAGGTGCAATCATGGTTTTCGCCATGCATGCAGGATTTGCTTTTTTGGAAGTTGGCACTGTCCGTCATAAAAACCAAGTGAACGCGTTAGTTAAAATCATGTCTGATTTTGGGATTTCAGCTTTGGTTTATTTTTTCTTTGGTTATTGGCTGGCTTACGGTGTTACCTTTTTTGATAGTGCCGCAGTATTAGCTGAAAATAACGGTTATGAATTAGTTAAATTCTTTTTCTTAATGACTTTTGCTGCCGCAATACCGGCGATTATCTCAGGTGGTGTTGCCGAGAGAGCTAAATTTAATCCGATGCTAATTGCAGCTGCATTGTGTGTTGGTCTGGTTTATCCTTTCTTTGAGGGCCTGATCTGGAATGGTAATTATGGATTCCAAGATTGGTTGGCAGCGAACTTTGGTGCAGTATTCCACGATTTTGCCGGCTCGATTGTTGTACATGCAGTGGGTGGGTGGATTGCATTTACTGCCATTATTGTTTTGGGCAGTCGTAATGGCCGTTATCGGGCTGGTAAGCTCGTCGCTTTTGCGCCCTCTAATATTCCCTTATTAGCATTGGGTGCTTGGATTTTATCCATTGGCTGGTTCGGTTTTAACGTTATGTCTGCACAAGCTATTGAAGGTATTAGTGGTTTAGTCGCAATGAACTCTTTAATGGCAATGGTTGGCGGCATTATTAGTGCTCTCGTTATTGGTAAAAAAGATCCGGGGTTTATCCATAATGGTCCGTTAGCCGGACTCGTTGCCGTGTGTGCAGGTTCCGATATAATGCACCCGATGGGCGCATTGGCGACAGGTTTAGTGGCTGGTGCTTTATTTGTGTGGTTATTCACTTACGTACAAAAAAAATACACCCATTTTGACGATGTATTAGGTGTGTGGCCTTTACATGGTGTTTGCGGATTATGGGGCGGTATCTCCGCGGGTATTTTTGGTCTGGAAAGCTTCGGTGGTTTAGGCGGTGTCAGTTTTACAAGTCAATTAATAGGCTCGCTTGCCGGTGTATTAGTCGCGCTGATTGGTGGTTTTGCTGTTTATAAACTCGTCAATCGCTTTATGCCCCTTCGCCTCTCTGAAGAAGAGGAGTTCAATGGGGCTGATGTTTCAATACATAAAATTGGCGCAACTAATGTAAACAACCAATAGATTGATTGCTCTGCAGGCAATTATTGTTATAAGCATAGTCGGCTAATGATGGAGATTATGCCTAAAAAAGAGTGACCGAGACTCTTTGGTCTAGGATTCTGTACAAATATATTTTTATTTTATGATTAGGAATAAAGAACATGAAAGTAATTGAAGTAAAACATCCGCTAATTCAACACAAAATCGGCCTGATGCGTGAAGCCGATATTAGTACTAAACGTTTTCGCGAAATTGCGCGCGAAGTCGGCAGCTTACTAACCTATGAAGCAACCAAAAACTTGGAACTTGAAACAGTAACAATTCAAGGTTGGAATGGAGAGGTCGACGTTCAGCAGATTAAAGGCAAAAAAGCCACTGTAGTACCTATCTTGCGTGCTGGTTTAGGCATGATGGATGGCGTGTTGGAACACATGCCAAGCGCAAAAATTAGCGTTGTTGGTATTTATCGTGATGAAAAGACACTTGAGCCAGTGCCTTATTTCCAAAAATTAGTGGGCAATATTGATGAACGCTTAGCCATTGTTGTTGATCCAATGCTTGCGACCGGTGGCTCTATGATTTCCACTATTGATTTAATCAAAAAAGCCGGGTGCACTAGAATTGTTGTACTTGTTTTAGTGGCTGCACCAGAAGGCTTAAAAGCATTAGAAGCCGCTCATCCGGACCTTGAAGTTTACACTGCGTCTGTTGATGATCACTTAGATGAACAGGGTTATATTGTACCGGGTCTTGGTGATGCTGGCGATAAAATATTTGGTACAAAATAACTGATTAACTAATACCAACTTCACTCATTTATACGCATTAAACTGAATGCCAGACAGACATAAAACGCTGTTTTAGTCTTTGTCATCGATTTTATAATTAGAACATTCAGTTATTTAATCAGTGCCTTGCTTATCTGTTTTCCCCTGCGCCTAAATAGACAGCCTGATGAGTGGAATTGGTATAATTTAACCCTAGTCTGAACTTGATTGGGGTGATTTTTGAGTATTACGGAGAAATAGATGACTGCTCGTACAGGTTCTGAATTGGGATCACCAGAAAAAGAAACGGTTAAGGACGTGACTGCTGACTTTAATGTATTTCAGCAAGCTCTGGCGGGTTCACAAATGTTATTTGTAGCATTTGGCGCCTTAGTATTAATGCCATTAATTACCGGACTTGATCCAAATGTTGCCTTGTTTACCGCGGGTTTTGGTACTTTATTATTCCATTTAGTGACCAAAGGGCAAGTTCCAATATTTTTGGCATCTTCATTCGCCTTCATTGCACCCATTGCTTATGGCATTCAAACCTGGGGAATTCCCGGCACTATGTCGGGATTGTTTGTAGCCGGCCTTGTTTATATGCTGATGTCATACGCGGTTAAACTCCGCGGTGTTGATTTTATCCATCGCTTATTACCGCCTGTTGTCGTTGGACCTGTGATCATGGTGATTGGTTTAAGCCTTGCCCCTGTTGCTGTTAATATGGCTCTGGGTAAAGCGGGTGATGGCAGTTTTGTTTTAATAGAACAAAACACTGCAATGATCATCTCTTTCTCTTCACTTGCCTGCACTTTATTAGTGGCGACTAAAGCAAAAGGCGTTTTTAAACTACTGCCTATTCTCTCGGGTGTAGTGCTTGGTTATAGCTTGTCATTGTTCTTTGGCGTGATTGATTTTAGCCCCATCGGTAATGCAGCTTGGTTGAGTATACCCAACTTTGTCGCGCCGGAATGGAACTGGCAGGCGGTCTTATTTATGATTCCGGTGGCAATCGCACCTGCAGTTGAACATGTTGGTGATGTACTTGCCATTAGTAATGTAACGGGTAAAGATTTTCTGAAAAAACCAGGTTTACATCGTACTTTGTTTGGTGATGGTCTGGCGACCAGTGCCGCTTCATTATTTGGCGGACCGCCTAATACTACTTATTCAGAGGTAACTGGTGCGGTGATGTTAACCCGTAACTTCAATCCTAAAATAATGATTTGGGCGGCTGTTATCGCCATATTATTAGCTTTTATCGGAAAATTTGGGGCCATATTACAAACTATTCCTTCGGCTGTGATGGGAGGGATTTTGATCTTATTATTTGGGACTATTGCGTCTGTTGGATTAAATACCTTAGTGCGTCATCAAGTTGATCTCTCCAACTCGCGTAATTTATGCATTGTCTCTGTCGTTTTAGTTTTTGGAATCGGCGGAATGGCTTTTGATTTTGGTGATTTTAGCCTGCAAGGTGTCAGTTTATGCGCGCTTGTTGCGATATTTCTAAACATGGTTTTACCCAAGACAAAATCATAAATTAGATCTTATCCCTATAAAACGTAATATTCTGGAAACAGGATATTACGTTTTTTTTTAGATTATCTTTAAATAAAAAATATTGAATCAATCAGTTACGATTGTAAGCCAGGGTAATTCCTGCCCCTTATATTAAACCTGCCCTAAAAAGTCTGCAGCACTCCCTAACTGAACTATTATTAAAATATAGTGCAACTTCGGAGGGGTGGTAATGAATAAATTGCCTATCTTTTGGTTATTAATTTCAACCTTTTTTTGTTTTACTGCCAGTGCTAAAGAAGTTTGGGTTATTCCCATTCAGGGGGCTATTGGCCCTGCGACCTCTGATTATATAGAGCGGGAGTTTGAATTAGCGCAGCAGCAAGATATATCTTTACTGATCCTTAAAATGGATACGCCGGGCGGCTTAGATTCAGCCATGCGCAGTATTATTCAAAATATCACTTCCTCTACTGTTCCCGTTGCTACTTGGGTTGGTCCTAATGGAGCGCGCGCAGCAAGCGCGGGTACCTATATATTATTAGCCAGCCACATTGCCGCAATGGCAAATGCAACCAATCTTGGCGCAGCCACTCCCGTTGCTATTGGCATTTCCGGACCGGAAAGTTCGCCTGCAGGTGAAAGCTCACCGTCAAGCCAGAAAGACGCACAGGTCAGCGCCAAAACGACACTTGAGAAGAAAGCTATCAATGATGCAAGTGCCTATATTAAAGGCTTGGCAAAATTGCATGGGCGAAACGAACAATGGGCTGAGAAAGCCGTTAGAGAAGCTGCCAGTATCGATGCACAAACAGCATTAGTGGAACATGTTATTGATTTTATTGCAGATGATCTTGAACAAGTCATAAAGCTTGCCAATGGTCGGGAAATTTTATTATTGGGTAATAAACATAAACTTTCGTTAGATGAGGTAAACCTTATCGAGCGCGTGCCTGATTGGCGTTATAGTTTTCTGGCCACTATTACCAACCCTAATATCGCTTATATATTAATGTTAATAGGTATCTATGGATTAATACTTGAATTTTACAGTCCGGGTGTTGGTTTGCCAGGTGTCTTGGGCGGGATCTGTTTAGTGCTGGCTATGTACGCGATGCAGATGTTACCGATAAATTATGCGGGATTGGCGTTTATTTTACTGGGTCTTTTACTGCTTGTGGGTGAAGCCTTCAGTCCCAGTTTTGGTGTGTTAGGTCTTGGGGGGATTATCTCATTTATACTCGGTTCAATTTTTCTTATGGACAGTGATTTACCCGAATATCAAATTGCCAAACCCCTTATTATCGCCGTTTCTTTGTTATCGGCTGCCTTTATCCTGTTGATGATTGCGCTGTTATTAAAAATCAGGCGGAAAAAAGTCACGACGGGTATTGATTGTTTGGTGGGTCGATTCGCTATTGTAAAAGATGATTTTGATACCGGTCAGGGATGGGTTGAAATTGCCGGTGAAATTTGGCACGCATCCAGCACTGACAGTTTACTGGCAGGGCAGAAAGTGCAAATTCAACAAGTGTCGGGATTGAACCTTATCGTCTGCGCGAATGGGATCAAAAGCCGCGTGGAATAAAAGCAGCATAAAATGTGTGTCCATTAATAAGGAGAAAGGTAATGATGATTTATAGTATAACCGGCGCTTTTATTTCCATCTTGGTACTGGCATTACTCTTTAGTATGTTCAAAGTATTACGTGAATATGAGCGTGGTGTGGTTTATTTTCTTGGGCGTTTTCAGGAAGTAAAAGGCCCTGGGTTAGTTATTTTAATTCCTGTTATTCAGCAAATGGTCAGAGTTGATCTACGGACAATTGTTTTAGATGTGCCCACTCAAGATTTAATCACCCGTGATAACGTGTCGGTTAAAGTTAATGCAGTTGTCTATTTTCGAGTCGTTGATCCGCAGATGGCGATTAACAATGTCGAAAGTTATTTTGAGGCAACCAGTCAATTATCACAAACGACCCTAAGGTCAGTGTTAGGGCAACATGAGCTTGATGAGTTACTGGCCGAACGGGATCGTTTGAATAAAGACATACAAGTTATTCTGGATAAACAAACGGATAATTGGGGTATAAAAATAGCGACAGTTGAAGTTAAACATGTGGATCTTGATGACAGTATGATTCGTGCTTTAGCTAAACAAGCGGAGGCGGAGCGTGTCAGACGGGCAAAAGTTATTCATGCAACGGGTGAATTCGAAGCATCTGAAAAATTACAGCAGGCTGCAATGATTTTAAGTAAAGCGCCTAATGCGATGCAGTTAAGATATATGCAGACGTTAACTGAAATTGCTAATGAGAAAACCTCCACAATTATCTTCCCGATGCCGATTGATTTGTTGGATAACTTAAAAGAGATTGTTAAACAAAAAAACACTAATTAGAAAACCTCCACTATTATCTTCCCGATGCCGATTGATTTTTTGGATAACTTAAAAGAGATTGTTAAACAAAAAAACACTCATTAGGATCTGTTGACCTTTGGAGTACAAATTTCGTTCAATATAAAAGTGTTCTGAGCAAGGCATGCCTCGTTCACATAGTTATTCTATGTAAACGACGTATAACGCAGCGCAGGACGCTTTTAGATGAACCCGAAGGGCAGCATTTGTGGATACTCGTACGTTATCGCCTACTTATTTAGAATAACGACAGGGCGCAGGCTCTGCCTTGTATAAAGCACCCTCAAATTGCTGAAAAAATGCACACAAAAGGTCAACAGACCCTAGTCTACGAAGGGGAAAGCTCATTAAACAGCGTCTTTAATATTGAAATAGTTTAAAGACTGATTCATAGGGCAGTATGACATTACTTGTTTTTTATATTTTTATTGCCATTGGCATCTCATTTTTATGCTCGCTACTGGAGGCGGTGTTATTGTCCATCTCACCGACCTTTATTGCGCAGATTAAGGAAAATAATAACCGTGCCGGGGTGGTGTTGGAAAATACCAAGTTAAAAATTGACCAGTCCATTTCCAGTATCCTCATTTTAAATACTTTTGCCCATACCATGGGGGCGGCGGGTGTTGGCGCGCAAGCAATTAGGGTTTTTGGTGAAAAATGGGAATCCTTAGTGGCAGTGCTCTTAACCTTGGCTATTTTGTACCTATCCGAAATTATTCCAAAAACATTAGGGATCACTTTTTGGCGTCAACTTGCCATTCCTGCCGCCTACACTATTCGCTCTCTGGTTTATCTCATTTTTCCATTAGTGTGGCTGTCGACGCGATTAACTAGGCTGTTCAGTCGTCATGAAAATGAAAACATCAGTCGTGAATAGATCTTAGCATTTGCTGCGTTGAGTTATAAAGAAGGGGGGATTGAAACGCAAGAGAAGCTGTTGGTTGAAAATATTTTTAAATTACGCGATGCCAAGGTAAAAGATATTTTAACCCCGCGTACTGTGATGCATGCCTTGCCTGAATCCACTACGGTTAAGTACGCATTAGGGTTAGAGAAAACCGCTATTTTTACCCGGATTCCCGTTTACTCTGATACTATTGATAACATCACCGGCCTTATTCTTAAAGGACAACTTTATGAGAGTGAGCGGCACGGGCAGGGTGAAATAGCACTAAAGGCGATTAAATCTCCTATTTATCGAATATCAGGAGAGTTCCCAATTTTGAATCTATTTGATATTTTTATTAAACGCCAGGAACACCTTTTTCTGGTGGAAGATAACTTTGGTCAAACATCGGGTGTGGTTACGTTAGAAGATGCAGTAGAAAGTTTACTTGGGCGAGAAATCTTGGATGAAAGTGATCAAGTTGCAGATCTGCAGAAACTTGCCAAAGAAAATTACAGGCAAAGGTTAGATAACAAAAAGGGGGGTAAAGAGCGCTAAAAAAAATGCCTATTAGCATCTAAAGTAAGTCATTTTAATAACCACTTTTTTGTGTTATTTTACTGAAAAATTTAATATTTTACGTGGCCTTAGTGCTCAGGTAACAGCGATAATTCTGCAATAACTTTTGCTGTTACAGCGAGCATTAATAAAGTAAACGGGCAATTAATAGAACCCGCCTTTATGCTTAAAAATGCCAGAATAACAGCGTATTTTCAACAACTTATTTTGACTGACAATAAGTTGTCCTGTGCAAAACCTATGATTTTGAATATTGGCGATAAAGTATTCGATCATGCTGATCAACATTCATTAATCTGCCCGTAGGAATATTTATAATATGCTTAGACTATTTAAACTAGGTTGGAAAAGATTCGTAAAAGCTTTTCAATCTTATCAAGCGTTCCAACAGCGAATTTGGGTCGTTAGTATACAAAAAGGTGATCAACAGAAAAAAAGTGTTTTTAATGATACCTGTTTGGTAAATGAAGATTGTTTCGATACGCCGATGCATTGGATGAGTGACAAAGGCTATTCAGCAGAAAGTATTAAAAAAGTAGATAAGATGAAATGTTCACAGGTACTCATAATAGAGTTTGAAAATTATCGGCATAGTTTGATGCGTGTTAAGTAAGACCGGCAGATTTTTTTGGTGCCGGTTTGATTTGAACTGTCGTAAAGCTCACAGCGCTGCTTCTAAGATTTTACGCGATCTGCTTAAATCATTATTACCTTTTTCCCCTAACGCAACCATACCATGCTTCTTTAAGCTTTTTAAGAGTACTTCAATCGAAGCTCTTTCAAGCCCGGCATGATTCAGGGTTGTTGGGACATTCATTATGGTGAAAAAATGAATCGTTTGCGCAATTGCCTGGTCAATGCGTTGATCTATTGAACCTTCAGTAATAGCAAAAACTCTTTCACCATATTGTAATAATTTATCCTCTTTTTCGATTCTACATATATTCATTACTGCGGGTAGAATAATACTTAAGCTGCGCGCATGGTCAATACCGTAATGACCGGTAAGTTCATGGCCAATACCATGCGATGTCCAGTCCTGTGGTACACCGGCACCAATTAAACCATTTAAGGCTTGAGTTGCACTCCACATTAGATTCGATCTTACGCTCAGATCGTCCGGTGTTTTTAACACTCTGGGACCCTCTTCGATTAAATTCAATAATAAAGCCTCTGCAAAACGATCTTGTACTTTTGCATTAACCGGGTAAGTGAGGTATTGCTCCATGACGTGAACAAAGGCACCAACAACCCCATTAGCACTCTGACGTGGAGATAAACTTAATGTTGTTGTGGGATCCAAAATAGCAAAAGCGGGGCAAACGAGTGGGGAATTAAATGCAAGCTTGTCATGTTCTCGCATAACAACCGCGTTTCCGTTACTTTCAGATCCTGTTGCCGGCAAGGTTAATATACAGCCCAGCGTAAGTGCACAATTAACCGCCGCTTTTGTTTCTAAAATGTCCCAAGGATCAGCACCTTCAAATTTACAAGCCGCTGCAATAAATTTTGTGCCATCAACAACGGAACCTCCGCCAACGGCTAACAAATAATCAAAATTTTCCGCTTTGATGATTGCGACAGCTTTAAGTAAAGTATCATATTTAGGGTTAGGCTCAATGCCTGAGAATTCACTCCAATTATGATCCGCTAAAGCTGCTTTAACCTGATCATATACACCGTTTTTTTTAATGGATCCCCCACCATAAAGTACTAATACTTTCTTGTCTTTTGGTATTTCAGAGGTGATTTTACTAATCTGACCTTGGCCAAAATGAATACGTGTATTATTAAAAAAGGTAAAATTATCCATGCTTATCTCCATTTAATAACATTGAAACTTGAGATAACACCCGTTGAGGATTAATGAACATTAGCAGTTAAGATCAAATAGTGCTGCATTGTGCTCAATCCTAATAAGGACTTGTTAGGATTCAAATGTCTTAATTTATTTACTTTAAATTTTTTGACCATTTGATTAAGCGGAAATATCTCGCTCGTTGTATTATAGCAAAGACATAATTAAGTGATGATATTGTAAAACAGGAAAAACTATTTAGCTGTTGATTTAAATGGGATTATCAGATTTTAATTCAGTGAACAATTTTATTTATATTGGCATTAGCTGTTTATTCTGTCGAAATGTATATAACTAATTGGAATAGATTGTGGTGGAAAAAGGCTAATGAACAGATTTTTATCATTAACCTTTCTCTGCAAATTTACAAATTAATCAGTATGACGTTCCTGCAATTTATCCGCAATATCAGAAAGTTGTAAACCTTCATTTTGTAGTAAGACGGTTAGATGATATAACAAATCAGCACTTTCACAAGTTAATTCATCCATATCTTTGGCCATCGCAGCAAGTGCAACCTCAACACCTTCTTCTCCCACTTTTTGGGCTATGCGTTTTGTTCCTCGCGCATAGAGACTTGCAGTATAGCTACTTTTAGGTTCAGCATTCTTACGGCCCGCGATTATTTTTTCTAAATCGGCAATAAAAGTGAGTGCAGGCTGTAATTTACCCTTAAAGCAGCTTTCTGTGCCCAGATGGCAGGTAGGACCAACGGGATCAACTATTGCCAGCAGCGTATCATTATCGCAGTCGGTGCTTAACTCCAGCACATTTAAAAAGTTACCCGATTCTTCCCCTTTACACCATAAACGCTGCTTGGTACGGCTGAAAAAGGTCATTTTTCCGCTTGTAAGGGTGGCAGTTAATGCCTCTTGGTTTACATAGCCAAGCATTAATACTTTGCCTGAGGTGCGGTTTTGCACAATAACCGGCATCAAGTTATCAACTTTTTCCCAATCTAATGTTTTAAGCTGTTCTTCATTCATTAACGCTTTGTTCATAATCTTATCTCTACCTGCTGTGTTTTAAGGTAAGCCTTTAACTCACCAATATTAATTATCTGCTTGTGGAATACACTTGCAGCGAGAGCACCATCAACATCTGCCTGCTTAAAGACTTCGGCGAAATGGCCCATTTCACCGGCACCCCCCGAGGCAATCAGGGGGATGTGGCAAATTGCACGCGCTTGGCTTAGTTGATCTATATCGTAACCACCACGAACCCCATCTTGATTCATCATATTCAGTACAATTTCACCTGCCCCGCGAGATTGTACTTCTTTGATCCAATCAAAAGTATTCCATTTGGTGGTCAGGGTTGCCTTTTCATTACCGGTAAACTGTTTAACTTGGTATAAACCCGTTTCCTTGTCAAAGTAGGAATCAATCCCGATAACAATACATTGCACGCCGAACTTTTCAGAAAGGCGATTAATTAAACTGGGATCTGCAAGCGCCGGACTGTTAATGGACACTTTATCTGCGCCAAATTCCAAAATACGTCGCGCATCATCGATAGTTTTGATACCACCGGCCACGCAGAAGGGAATATCAATCACTTCGGCAACGCGGCTTACCCAGCTTTTATCAACCACACGTGCATCTGAGCTGGCCGTTATATCGTAAAAAACTAATTCATCCGCGCCTTCTTCTGCGTAACGTTTAGCGAGAGGAACAATATCACCGACAATTTCGTGATTACGAAATTGTACGCCTTTTACAACTTGCCCGTCCTTGACATCAAGGCAGGGAATTATGCGCTTTGCTAACATGATGACCTCTTATCTAGTAATTTTATATATTTCAAAGTGTTATCCAATATTTTTTGGTTTAATTTAAGTAGCATCATATTTGCATACAAAAATATTAGTTAGCGACAATATTATTGCTTAAGTATTTGTCCAGTATATAATTATTCATCATTGCTTTGTAGGCTTTTGGGGTACATTTAATGACTTATTTCTTTTAATCAGCACTGTTTCAGTTCTTTTATCAGCACCTTTTTAATTGTTAAAACTGCAAACGAGCCAGCTTCAAGTAATTGGGATGTAAATGTTTAGTTCAACAGTTAACCGAAGTGTATCAATGGTTGAGCTGAATTTCACGGTAATAAATTCACCCGGATAGTTTTTGGGGCTAGGATCTGTGATGTTTGATCATATACAAGGTGGGAATGGCTTTTTCTGTGATTACTTTGTCTTTATTAAAGAAAGGAAGCGTTTGCTTTATCAAAATTAAAGATTTGTTTCTGACTTAATGATTGATGGGATGTTGTTGTTTATCATTATTCTGCCATTATAAAAAATGAAAAATCCGTCGGCGAGAGACAAGCTAGCTTCAATATGAAGCTGGCTTGTCATTTCCTGTGTGATAACAAGCCTGTTTTAGTGATGATATGAGTTGTTATTTTGCATATCCGTTAATTGTTCTTTTTGCTGATTATTCAATAGTTGAAAGATTTGATGCTGCATTTTTAACATGGCAAGCATTCTTTCACCCATCTGTTTATGATGCTCTGCCATTAATGTTTTAGCTTTATTTTCATCAAAAACAGTATTATTGAGTAATGTCTGCATATCAGCATGATGCACTTGCATATACCCCATGTTCTGATGATTGCCATTGATTGAAGCTACTGTGATCGCTTGTATCTTCTGTTTCTGCTGGTCAGTCAGGTTTAGCTGTGAAAAATTCATCGACATTTCTCCCATACCCATATCCTCTCCATGCATATATTCCCCATGCATATCCTCTCTGTCCATATCTTCCCCATGCATATATTCCCCATGCATATCCTCTCTGTCCATATCTTCCCCATGCATATATTCCCCACGCATCTCCTCGCTATCCACACTCCCCATACCCATCATGCCCATCGAAGAGCCTTCTGATGCATGTTGCTGTGCATGTGCAGCAACATAAGAGGTGCCTGTTACTGAAACGGTTAGCACTAGTAGCATTGTTTTAATTATTTTATTGTTCATAATATTCTCCAGATTGATCAAAATAAGTGTAATGTGCAGGCTTTTTTTATAAATTTTTCTTTATTTTGTTAAATTGCTGTTCATCTATTTCACCTTGAGCGTAACGTTTTTTTGCAATGTCTATACTGCTTTCCTTTTTAGTACCATAGGGTTGATAATTAATAATCAACATAAATAAACCAACCCAAAATAGCATCATAAAAATGTGTCCCCAAAAAGGGATAAAGTGCCAAGAATAGATCATAATCATTCCCCTTTTAATCATTCATTCATTTGTTCGTTCCATGTTTATATTTAAGCACTGAGTTGTGTCAGAAGTTTGTCTAAAAAAAGGAAGTTTGTAATAGTTTGTGGCGAAAAGGCGCTTTGACATACTTTGATACAATTAAGATAAAAAATAACGTAATCTCTTATTTCATCATCAAGTTAAAGGAATCAGCATGGAACAGCCTCATCTATTAATTGTCGATGACCACTATGAAATTCGTGAATTATTACAGCGTTTTTTTATACAACATAACTATCGTGTCACTGTTGCCAAAGATGGTAAAGAGATGAAGCGTTGTTTAAGCCTTTCAAACATCGACTTGATAGTGTTGGATTTAATGTTGCCGGGTGAAGATGGTTTAAGTTTATGTCGCGGATTGCGTGCGTCATCTGATATCCCCATTGTGATGCTCACTGCAATGAGTGATGAAATGGATACCATTATAGGTCTTGAGATGGGCGCGGATGATTATCTGGCTAAACCTTTTAATCCTCGCGAGTTATTAGCGCGTATTAAAGCCGTCTTACGCCGTGTAAACAGTTTAAATTCCCCGCTCTCTGACATTAAACGTTACCATTTTTCACACTGGTCTATTGATCTTCATAAGCGTGAATTAACAGACAAAGAAGGTGTGATGGTGGTCTTAAGCAGTGCTGAATTTGATCTGTTACGGGTGTTTATTGCTCATCCTCAGAGAGTATTAAGTCGTGACCAATTGTTAGATTTAAGCAAAGGACGTGATGGAGGAGTCTATGACCGATCAATAGACACGCTTATTAGTCGCTTACGTAAAAAACTGGAGCTAGATGCCAAACACCCTGAAATAATTATCACCATTTGGGGCGGGGGATATCAATTTACCTGTGAGGTCACACATGATTAGGAAAATATCCCCTAAAAGCTTAGTCTCTCAGATCTGCCTGATTATGTTAATTGGGTTAAGTCTAGTGCTGTCGCTTTCTCTGCAAATTTATTCCGATGAACGCGAACAAGTACTTAATTATGTTTCTAGTGACAGCACACTTGATCGCCTCAGCTCTTTGATCTTTATATTAAACAAAACACCCTTCGATTTACATGAAGATATTATCAGCGCAAGTCAAGGCGTAGGCTTTGACTTGTCACTGGATCGCAAGCCGATAGTGATCGAAAATAAAAAAAACCTTTTATCAAAGAAGCTGCACGACTTGATTGCCCCGAGTCAAATAAAAGATATTCGTATTGTATCGGTTAAAAGTGAACGGCTAGATGCTGGCATGGCGGGCATGGGTAAAATGCATGCAATGGTCAGTGATAATCCAATGCATGCAAAAATGAACAATAGCTACAACTTACAATTAACCGGCTCTATTTTATTAGCCAATCAGCACTGGTTAAATTTTAATTCTGCCATTGATCAAGAGATAGTACAGCTCCCGCTAAAAGCAGTTATTTTAGTCTTTGTTTTCACCCTGCTAATTCTGATCAGTATGACCTGGACGGTAAAGCGCGCATTAAGGCCGATTGACGAATTAGCCGTTGCAGCCAACAAAGTCGGCAGCGAACGGAATTTTAAAGCACTCCCCGTTATTGGACCGAGTGAAGTGATACCCACTATTGTTGCGTTTAATCAAATGCAATTTAACCTCTCTAAATTCATTAATGATCGCACTAAAATGTTATCTGCAATATCACATGACCTGAGAACCCCTTTGACCAGTTTGCGTTTACGACTTGAGTTTATAGCGCCAGGCGAGGATCAGGCGAGAATGCTTGATACGGTGGCGCAGATGGAAGCAATGTTGAAAGCCACGCTCGAGTTTTCAAAAAGTAATTGGCAGAGAGAGGAGAAACAGGAAACGGAAATAGTGAGTTTATTAACCACTATTTGTGACGATTATCGTGATCGCGGCCTCAATATTCAATTAAAGAGTAATAACAAATTGGTTTTCCGTTTATGGCCTATCGCATTTCGCCGAGTGATTGAAAATTTAGTTAATAACAGTATTGCTCACGGGGAAGATGTTCAAGGTAACCTGTATATCTCTATTGAAGCTTTTTTGACCAGCGGAGTCTTGACAATTTATGTAAGAGATACTGGCAGGGGAATAGATCAAAGTCAGTTTGAAGAGGTTATTAAACCCTTTGTTCGTTTAGATAAAGCACGTGCTACCCACAATTCAAGTGTTGGTTTGGGGCTAGCAATTACCCACAGTATTATACAGGAACATGGCGGTAAATTAACCTTCAGCAACCAAGAAAAGGGCGGATTGGAAGTCAAAATTTCACTGTCTGAAAAGTGAGTGTATTTAGAATCACTTATTTAACTGTCTGAAAAGTGAGTGTATTTAGAATCACTTATTTCACTGTCTGAAAAGTAAATGTATTTAGAATCACTTATTTCATGAAATATTTTACTTTTACTTTTGACATTACCCTAGGGGGAGGATCTATGATTCTGATAAATGACCTAATGTTGCAAGTTATGAAACGAACTTTAAGTAGTCTATTAATATTACCCTTGATGTTTGCTGTTTTTTCAGTTCAAGCTGAACTGGCAACTGAGCATTCGATGTCGGGAATTGAAAGTTGCTTGTGTAATGAGGTCGTCGATAATAGTGTGAATAACCCTTGTTCAACAGCCTCGGTTTTATTTTTTGCGTTGGAACCATTAAATGTTTCAAATGACACTCTCTTTTTTGATCGTGCCGCTTTTGTTGATTATAAAAGTTACCTGCTTAGCCAACATAAGTCGCGTTTATTTCGTCCTCCGATTATTTATCTCCGGGCATAACAATTTACAAAATATACGACTTATTATTAACATTAAAATGGACAATATGATGAATAAATTTAAAACACTTTTTATTACCCTTTCTCTGTTCGCGGGCAGTGCCTTGGCAACCGAAATGACCTTATACAAATCACCCTATTGCGGTTGCTGTAAAGCTTGGGCTGAACAAGTTGAAAAAGCGGGTTTTGAAATAACAGTGATAGAGCAAGCCAATAATAATGAACTGCACAAAGCTCATGGAATAACACGCCAGCTTGCAGCTTGCCATACCGCAACGGTCGACGGGTATGTGCTGGAAGGGCACGTGCCCGTTGATGATATTCAGCGCTTACTAAAAGAGAGACCGGGTATTACAGGAATAGCTGTTCCGGGTATGCCAGCTTCATCACTTGGCATGGACGTACCTAACAATACGGATCCCTATCAAGTTATCGCTTTTAGAAAAGACGGGAAAACGTCTGTCTATAGCCAGTATCATTTTCCTAATAAATAATAGCGTTGAACTGCAAAACAGCGCTTAGTGCGCTGTTTTCATTTATAACAGATAAGCATTTAACCGATAGAGCGCAATAGTTGCACAGGCCGGAGACAGTCAATATCTTAGGGTGATGCTGCTAATGCTCTGTTTATTTTTTTTTGGGGCTTCGGGCTGGTGGTCGACTGCAACAAGATGCTTTATGTGTGCTATTTTCTATCATATTTTGATCGACGAATTTATAATAACCTTGTTTAAAATTGTTCCTCCAACCCCCTGAGAATTCTGCACCATGCTTAACTACCAGGCGTTTAATAATGTCTAAATCGATATGCGTCACGTCATAAGCAATCTGCAGCAGGCCGTCTTTAATATCAAGTGTTACGTTCTCAATGCCAAAAGCTTCATCTATTTCTGAGACGATTTTAGCTTGGTTAAATTCAGTTAGTCCTTTTAGTTGAAGTTTTCGAATAACTAAATTCACTTCCGTAACACCTACTCGGTGCTCGAGATTATTCATGATTTCTTCCTTATCTTTTATATTTTACATAGAAAATACTGCAAATATTTCTTATTTATTACCCTTATTATTATGGCTCCCGTGCAGGTCAGACTATATGTCGATCATTTTAAGCTTGCGGACTCCGGCATCGGGTCACCTTAAGAACAAGTTTAACCATTACCCTTGGGGGAAGGTCAAGCTGGAAGGTGGATTGAAATTATTTAGAAAGATTTTTTCAACTTCTCTAAAGGGAAAATATTTCATCAGTTTTTGAGCAAGGATACCTCCCGCTAAAGCAGGAGGTATCCTTGCTCAAAAACTGATTACGTCGCTCCTTTAGGGGCGACGTAATTGACAAAAATCAATTCACAGAGACGCTTATATTATCATTTGGATTTGAGAAGACGATCAAATCAGGATTCTTTAAGGTATCAATGCAATCACTATTAAGTTTAATCAATGCTGAACTTAATGTAAATCAGGTAAAAAATGTCTTAGTTAACTTTTGAACTTGGAAAGCCCTTCAGCGTCATGTTAAGGCATCTGCAGCGAAAGCATTCGTAGGTTATAGCAGCTTGAAATCAGGCGAGAAAAGCCTGATTACTTAATATCTGTGTCTAGACTACAATAAATAATAGTCCTGTAGCATTACGTTGTTTGGCTTGTTTTTCAATGTGTCGTTCACTTTTGGCCTCTCACCGTTGATATGAGCTATCAAATCTTAAATCTATATTAGATGGTCTGGAAGTTTGAGCGAATAAGGGGCAACCAATATGTGAGTTGGTAAGGCGGTAAGTTATTGACTCAGTGTATTTTAAACATGCGGTTTTTGCTAAAAGAAAAGCTGTCTCCGTATACACAGCAGTGGGCAATGCATTGGCGCATTAAGCGACTTGCAGGGCTAAAATATCTCATCACTCTAAATGGCCTGTCGCTGTTTCAGATAAATTATTCGAGGCTATTTATGTGCTTTTCGGCAACAGCAAGTATCAGTCTGGGGTTGGTGTTAGTCCCCGTGGGTATCTACTCAATCAAAAGGGCAGGCGCGCTACCTGCTGGTTTTAGAGTGTTGGCGTTAACACCTTTACTGTTTGGCCTGCAGCAAACTTTAGAAGGTTTTGTCTGGCTAGGTCTCGCGTCGGGGGATGTATTCGCTACTCGATTATCAGCGCTGGGGTTTAATTTTTTCTCCCTTTTTTTCTGGTTGGTATGGATCCCTTTATGTTGTTATTCCATCGAACCAAGCGCACTAAAAAGAAAGCTATTTTCTCTACTGTTTATGTTGGGGCTAGCGCACGGTTTGTCTCTGTATGTACCATTACTCCTCTACAAAGATTGGTTGACGGTCGAGATTGTTGGTCATTCCATTAACTACAGCGCACGGCTGCTGCATGACGGTCATGTGCCGATTATTTTTCTGCAGATTTTGTATCCCCTGATTATTATTGCGCCTTTGTTATTGAGCAGCAATGGTCATGTCAAGATTTTGGGTGTTATTACTTTGTCCTCGTTATTACTGACCAGGCTGCATTTTGATTATGCACTTATTTCGGTGTGGTGCTATTTTGCTGCGGTATCTTCTATTTATATTCTCTTTATGATTATTCAAACCTTAAAACGTGCTGAAAAATCAGCCGTCGGCATCACCATCTAGTCAGGTCGTTCTGTTATAAGAAAAGCATTAAGTTTATGATCATTCGTTTCAAAGGATAAATTGACGCTAACAAAGCCGTCAGGATGAATTTGAAGAGTAAATATGATCACTTTATAATGCGTTTGGTATTATTGGTAGAGTGCATTCTACGCATCGCAAACAGGAAATAGGTGCACGGAGTGCACCCTACGGGTTATTAATAAATGTAGTCGAGCGTGGAATATTTTTATTTGTGATGTAGAGTGAATGTAAATACTCTGTTCAATGGATTGAGTCGACATGATAAGTTAATTAATGGAATTGCTATTATGTGATCGGTAGGGTGCGCTCCGCAAGCAGCGGCAATCGGTGCGCGGAGCGCACCCTACGGGCTATTTCATTGCCAATGTATTGCACCAGTCAGGCAATTACATTCGATAATCTAGCCAATTTTGTATTTAAAGATGATGAACATATAGTTGTTAAGGTTAGTCGAGAATAGAATAACTATCCTTCACTTATCCTGCCTTACTTAGAACGAAATTTTTACTCTAAAGGTCAACAGACCCAGTATTATGATGCACTATACAGTGCATCAACTTCTCCATTTTTAATGCCTTTATTGACGCGCAACAAACTACTTTGTGCAATCGATAATACTTCCTGCATATTCTCATAACAGCGTCGTTCATTTTTACCGTAAGCAAAAAAGGTCAAGGTCACTTGATGGCCGATACCGCCAGTATCAGGTTGATCACCCAAGACTAAATAACAGGTCGGTGATTGTGATAAACAAATAGCGCCGGCTTTAAATCCGGGTTTAGTTTTAGTTACATGCTGCAGTATATTTTCCACCAACCAATCAATACTTTTCGCCTGACAGTTCTCCGGGATATCACGAAACAAGATCATTAACCGTGCACTGCACTTTTTCGCGTAAGGATATTGTCGATCAGTATTGTCTTCCGCCGGATTAAACACGCAATCGTTACTTTCCAATAATGAACGCGGACCGTTTACCCATTCTATCAGCGCATAAAACTGTTCGACAAATTCCCATTTTTTAAAGGGGAGAAGATCTTCGATGGCGCTGCGGATAAGCTTAGGTTGTTGCTTAAAGTCGATATATACACTGCTATCATCGGATACCATACTCGTCCATGGGTGTGATCTTAATGCTGAATTATCAATCTTCTTGGAAATAAAAGCGTCCACAGTTTCTGCCTTTGTTGAGTTATGTACTAGGGTCTGTTGACCTTTCGTGTGCATTTTTGCAGCAATTTGTGGGTGCTTTATACAAGGCCGAGCCTGCAACCTGTCGTTATTCTACATAAGTAGGCGATAACGTAGTCGATCGTATCCACAAATGCTGCCCTTCGGGTTCATCTAAAAGCGTCCTGCGCTGCGTTATGCGTCGTTTACATAGAATAACTATGCTGCATTCCTGATGCCTTGTTCAGAACACTTTTAGATTGAACAAAATTTGTACTCCAAAGGTCAACAGACCCTAATGAGAGGGCTGATTAAAATGCCGATGGTTTTTGGTTTTTAATTTAAATATGGCTTGGTTATTTTTGTGTGTTATTCGCTAATTGGAGGTGGTTTGCGGAGTACCAATCCTGTCATAGAGCTGTGATCCCTTTATTTTAAAGGGATCACAGCTGTGCTGATAGTTAGTTACGCAAAAGGCAAAAAATTATGCGTTTTGCCAACAGGCGATTGCTTCTTTAACGTTAAATTTTCCTTCGAGCAGCGCGCGACCGACAATCATGCCCGATGCGCCGGAGCGGGCAACCGCTGCGATATCATTCAATGAGCCGATACCACCCGATGCCTGCCAAGCTACTTGCGGGTAGGCTGCGGCCATCTCTTTATAAAGAGAGACATTTGAGCCGCTTAAGGTACCGTCTTTGGAGATGTCAGTACAAAGCACATGTTTTAAGCCAACGGCTAAGTAAGTCTCCAGCAGAGATTCAATTGTTTGACCACTTGCTTCCTGCCATCCGGAAACGGCCACAATTTTATTACCTTGTGCGTCTATGTTGATATCCAGTGCGAGTACAATATGCTCCGCACCGTATTTTTTCATCCAACCAGCTACCATTGCTGGTGCTTTAACGGCCGTTGAACCGATAACCACCCGCTGTGCGCCGGCATCTAACAGATCTTTTACGTCCTGTTCAGTGCGTACTCCGCCGCCAATCTGAATTTTAGCGGGGGTGTTAGCAATC
Organism: Psychromonas sp. MB-3u-54; assembly: GCF_002836415.1. Lineage (GTDB taxonomy): Bacteria > Pseudomonadota > Gammaproteobacteria > Enterobacterales > Psychromonadaceae > Psychromonas. Next base: position 20,575 of record NZ_PJBP01000183.1, read on the forward strand.
AGGCTGGCGATCACTTTTAGCTGGCGTTTAGTCACATCTTTCGCGCCGTCTAAATCAACCAGGTGTAACCAATCGGCTCCCTGCTGGTTATAAATAGTAAACTGGCTTTGCGGATCATCACCGTAAACTGTTTTTTGTGCGTAATCGCCTTGATATAAACGCACGACTTTGCCATCGATAAGATCGAGTGCTGGAATAATCATTTTAAAGCTCCAGGAAGTTTTTAATCAGTTGTGCGCCGGCTTTACCCGAGCGTTCAGGGTGAAACTGTACCCCGTAAAAATTATCTTTATTAACGGCCGCTGTAAACGGCGTACCATACTCGCAACTGGCGATGGTATGTTCATTGACCGGCAGGGCATAACTGTGCACAAAGTAGAAGTAACTGCCCGCAGGAATATTCTTAAATAAAGGTTCATCAAGTTTAGGGGTGATTTGATTCCAGCCCATATGGGGAGAGCGTAGCGGCGCAACATCCATCTTTTCGATATGGCCTTCAACTATTCCCAGTGTTTCAATAATAGGTTGATCACCAAAACCTTCTTCAGAAGCGGTCGCTAACATCTGCATGCCTAAACAGATCCCTAAAACAGGTTGGGTCAGGCTTTTAATTGGTTCAACTAAATTACGCTCAATTAAATTAGCCATGGCTTCTTTAGCGGTGCCGACACCGGGTAAAAAAAGCTTATCTGCCTGCTGTAAAATGGCCGGATCTTTACTGACGGTGACACTGTAGCCTAAACGTTCGATGGCAAACCTGACCGAAGAGAGGTTAGCGCAACCCGTATCAATAATGACTATGTTCATAAAACACCTTTGCTTGAAGGTAAGTCAGTTCCTACCACTTTTATACATTGGCGCAGGGTACGGCCAAATGTTTTGAATAAACCTTCAACCATATGATGCGCATTACCCTTTTCAACTTCAAGGTGTAAGGTTGCACCCATCGCTTGTGTTAGGGAATGGAAAAAATGTTGAACCATTTCCGTTGACATAGTGCCGACTAATTCACGCGGAAAATCCGCTTGAAATTTAAGGTACGGACGACCGGATAAATCCAAGGTACAACTGGCTTTTGCTTCATCCATGGGCAAGACAAATCCAAAACGGCCAATACCGCGTTTGTCTCCCAGGGCTTTTTTAAATGCTTCGCCAAGCGCAAGCGCAGTATCTTCAACCGTATGATGATCGTCTATGTGTAAATCACCTTTAACCTTTACATCCATTTGGAAACCACCGTGGGTGGCGATTTGATCTAACATGTGGTCAAAGAAGCCCATGCCGGTATCAATATGGTTTTCACCGCTATTGTCTAAATCTAAGGCGACATTAATATCGGTTTCTTTGGTTGTACGGGTAACGGATGCAGTACGGCCTTGACTGGTTAACTGTTTCACAATCTTATTCCAGCCACAGGTTTCTTTGTTGTATAGTATGCCGGTGATACCCATATTTTCAGCAAGCTGGGTATCGGTAATACGATCGCCAATAACATAGGAATGTGCAAAATCGATGCGTCCTGATTTCAGGTATTCACTGACCATCCCTAAATGGGGTTTACGGCAGCTGCAGTTATCCGTGGTGAAGTGTGGACAAAGCAGAGTGGCTTCGAATTTTACGCCTTGAGATGCAAAAATTTCGATCATTTTATTCTGCGGAATATCAAAATCAGACTGCGGATAACTGTCGGTTCCCAGACCATCCTGATTTGATACAATCACCAAAATATAACCCGCATCTTGTAATGTCAGTAAGCTTGGGATCACATAGGGTTCAAAGATTAATTTCTCTAAACTATCAACCTGTTTGTCGCTGATGGGCTCATCAATCAAAGTACCATCACGATCGATGAATAGAAATTTTTGTTTGCTCATTATTTATTTCCTATAGCGAGTTTAAGGTGGTTAATGTTGCCTGCATTTCAGCTTCTGTGCCGATAGTAATGCGAATACAGTTTTCTAAACGTGGCTTGCCCGCAAAGTCGCGCATAATGATGCCATCTTTGGCAAAGGCTGCGAATACTGTTGCCGAGTCTTTAAAACGCACCAGTAAAAAGTTACCGGTTGCCTGAAAAATCTCTGTGACACAATCAACGTCCTGCAGTGCATTCTGTAACAGTTGGCGGTTGTTATTAAGTATTTTAACGCGTTCATACATAACCGTTAAGCCGGCGGTTGAAAGGGCTTGTGTTGCTATCTGAGCAACCGGCGCCGGCATTGGATAAGGCGCAATTACTTTTGACAACATTTCAATAACCGCTTCCTGTGCCAGAGTAAAACCACAGCGAATAGCGGCCAGGGCAAAAGCTTTTGACAGGGTGCGAGTGATAACCAGATTTTCATATTGTGCAATCAAATCTGCCTGGCTTAATTCGGGACAAAATTCGATATAGGCTTCATCTGCAACAATTAACGCTTTGCCTTGTGTTGCCTGCAGCAATGCTTTCAGTTTCTGCCGGTCAAGCATATTACCTGTGGGATTGTTAGGCGCACATAGGAAGACTAATTTAACCTCACTGCCGACTTTTGTTACCGAATTTTCAACTGCTTGATAATCAACATCAAAGTTATCTGCTAAGGCGACCTCTTCAATTGCAACACCACAGGTTTCAGCACTGATTGCATACATACCGTAGGTTGGCGGGCAGATTAAAATACGGTCTGCTCCGGGCTCACAAAAGGTGCGGATCAGTATTTCAATACTTTCATCGGCGCCGCGGGTGCTTAAAACCTGGCTGTGCTTAACACCGGCATAATCGGCATAGGCAGTGATTAATGAATGAGGTTGAAATTCAGGGTAGCGATTGAGTTTGCTGGAATCCAGTTGATATTCATTACAGTCTGGAGATTCATTTGCGTTTAACCAAACGTCTCCCGTCCCTCCAATACGACGTGCAGAAAGGTAAGGTGTTAACGCTTGCACCGTTTCACGGGCAAGGTGTTTAATGCTGCTCATGTATTTTATTCCCTAGCGAATAATTCTGATGTCCGCGAGCAAAGACTCGCGTGCCTGTTTTGCAACACGCAATATTTGCCCAAAATTATTAAAAGTTAACTTTATTACAGGCGATTATTTTGTACTGTTTAATTTATCCACACGGATAGTGACGGCGCGTTTATGTGCCGTTAAGCCTTCTGCATCTGCAAGGCAGGTCACAGTAGGCGCTAAATTAAGCAGACCTTCTTTGGTTAGCTCCTGCACAGTATAACGTTTAACAAAGTCTGCTAAGCCTAAACTTGAATAGGTACGGGTATAACCATAAGTGGGTAAAACATGGTTTGTCCCACTGGCGTAATCGCCCACTGACTCAGGTGTCCAGGCGCCTAAAAATATGGAACCGGCATTTTTCAGTTTCGGCTGCAGCGCGCGTGGTGAGTTAGTTTGTACAATCAGATGCTCGGGAGCATAACGGTTAGATATTTCAGCCGCTTGCTCAAGATTTTCACAAATAATACTGACACTGTTTGCGATCGCTTTTGAAGCGATATCTCGGCGTTCTAAAACAGCTAACTGCTGATTAATTTCAATGGCAGTTTGCTGTGCGACAGCAAGGCTTGGGGTCACTAATATAGATTGTGAGTCATGGCCATGCTCAGCTTGAGAGAGTAAATCTGCCGCGATAAAAGCGGGATCGGCATTCTCATCTGCAATGACCAGTACTTCCGAAGGGCCTGCCGGCATATCAATGGCGGCACCGGCAAAATCATTACTGACCTGACGTTTTGCTTCGGTAACATAGGCGTTGCCGGGACCAAAAATTTTATCAACGGAGGCAATGGTGTCAGTGCCATAGGCTAAAGCGGCAATTGCCTGCGCACCACCCACGGTATAAATTTCATCTACGCCGCACAGTGAGGCGGCAAATAAAATTTCATCAGCCACGGGAGGCGGGGTACAGAGTACTAAGCGGCTGCAACCGGCAATTTGTGCGGGTGCTGCCGTCATAATGACGGTTGAGGGCAGCGGGGCACTGCCACCCGGGATATAGAGCCCGACTGACTCAATGGCTTGAGTATGCATTTCGCAGACCACACCCGGCATGGTTTCAACGCGGATCACATCCTGCACTTGTGCTTGATGAAATTTAACCACTTGGTTATAAGCGGTGCGGATAGCTGTTTTAATATCATCGCCTAAACGTGCGCTCGCCTGCTCAATGTGCGCTTTCGAGATGGTGAAATTTTCGCCATCTAATTTATCAAAACGTTTAGTGTACTCTAATAGAGCGCGATCACCTTTAATACGAACATCAGAAATAATGTCAGAGACGGTTGTTTTTAGTCCGGCAGAATCCGCCATTGCAGGACGAGCAAGCAGCAACGCTTGTTGTTCATCGGATAAATCTAACCAGTTAACTGTCCGCATTTTAGTTTGCATGACTACTCCATCATTTTTTCAATGGGTAACACTAGAATAGAGCTCGCGCCTAAGGTTTTAAGCTGCTCCATTGTTTCCCAGAATAAGTTTTCTTTGCTTACCACGTGCAGCGCTACATGGTCACTGCTGCCTGAAAGTTGCATTACGGTTGGTTGCTCTGAACCCGGTAATAGTGACTTGATTGCTTCTAAATTAGCCGTTGGCGCATGCAGCATAATGTATTTACATTCTTTAGCCGATTGCACACCATCAATACGGGTTAAAATACGATTGACTAAATCTTGTTTTTTGGGGCTTAATGGTTCAGCCCGCTGTATTAAAACAGCCGTTGAACGATAGATAACTTCAACTTCTTTAAGGCCATTTGCTTCCAGTGTTGCACCGGTTGAGACCAGATCACAAATTGCATCGGCAAGGCCTGCGCGGGGAGCCACTTCAACAGAGCCGGTTAACATACAAGATGTATAAGGGATATTTTGTTCTTCCATAAAACGCTTAAGGATATGAACATAAGTCGTTGCGATACGTAAATTCGCCAGTGATTGAACACCTTGATAGTCAAAATCATTATCAACCGCAAGTGAGAAACGACAGGCACCAAAAGCGAGTTCTTTAACTACTTTATGTGCGGTTGGCTCTTTTGCCACCGTACGCATCATGTTTTCTTCTTCAAGTACATTTTGACCGATAAAACCAAGGTCAACCACGCCATCCATTATTAAGCCTGGAATATCGTCATCGCGCACGCGCAGAATATCAATGGCCATATTGTCACTGTGTGCAATCAAGCGTTGGGTATTGAGGTTAACTTTTACACCACAAGCTTTTAATAACTTAACGGTATCATCACTTAAACGACCTTTCTTCTGTATTGCAATTCTTAAACGCTGTTCTGGCATTATTATTTTCCTTGTCCTAAAAACTAAAAAACCCTCGGGAGGTATGACTTCCGAGGGTTTATTTTATTGGTAACCTTTGGAAGAACGTAAAACTTCTCCCAAGAATAAGATCCTGAAAGATTAGATAATATGATGGTGATGTGATTTCAGGATGATTTTTTTCATGGTTACATAATTCTCTATTTATTAAGTGGCTATAGACTAACAATCTCGTTATTAAAAGTGAACTGTTTTTTCCCTATATTCACTATAAATGAATAACAATTCTGATTATTGTTCAGTTACGACTGTATTTTGTGATTCGTTGTTCTGCTCTAATGCTTCTATTCTTGCACGCTCGGCTTTAGAAATATATTTAGGTTTTGAAGCCGTATTTTTTTTAGCATTCATTCGTTTGATGCGTTTATCAAAAATACTGTTTAATTTTTTCTTTCTGTTCATCTCTTTTTCCGTACTTATCTGTAATACATGCATTGTAAAGATCTGCCTAAATAAACACAAGTTAAAGCAAAATATTGTGGATATTAAATAACCGTGCAGCTGCTCAACCGGCATTCTAGCAGTGCGTGAAATAAGGGCTGAGAAGGGGGGGCTATTGCAATAATAAGTTGAACAGCATTTAAGCATATATCGCGTTGATCTTTCCCGATATAATACCAAGCATATAATACCGAAAATACAATGCAGGAATAGGCTGTCGCGGTATATCTTTGAGCTTCGGCAAAACACAGGAACTGACTATGGCTGTCAATAACAGTAAAACTTCATGCCCATTTTGCAATGGGGTTAATAAATGTATGGCTGAAAGTGAATCACCTTGCTGGTGTTTTGAGGTGCAGATACCCAAGTCATTGATGGCTTTACTGCCGGTAGGGTTTATTAATAAATCATGTATCTGCCAAGCCTGTATTAATGCTTTTAAAGAAAATGAACTTTTATTTAAGGAAAAGTATGGGCCTGCAGCAGTGCTGAAAAATAATGATGACTGAGCAGCCAGCAGGGTATAAATCTGAATAGGAGGAAAAGCGGTCAAAATGCCTGAATTTGCATTATAAAACGATCTTGAAGCAGTTTATGATTTTTCAATGACTGCGATTCAAATCGCAGTCATCCTCTGTCAGTTACAAAGGCTTAGTACTCTTACATCAATTTTCCGGCATTTTTGAGCCGTTTACTCAATAAAGGGGCCCTTTAATATAAGAAAACTTTCGGGTGAGTACTTAGCTATTTTATTGCTTTAAATTCAACCGTGTATTTACCCAAATTTTTATATTCAATTTCTGTTAGTTGATCAAATTCTAGTTTTACAACTCCTGCGTAGGAACCTGTGATGATGGCCTGTCCGGCTTTAAAGTCCGTGCCGCGTTGACTCATGAAATTAATTAACCAATAGAGTGGGTTTTGCGGCAACTTATTGGGGTGTTTACCGCTAAATTGCTGACCCTGCTCTTCCTGTTTAAAATTAATCTCGATTTGGCTTGCAGTATAAGCCTGTGATTTGTGAATTTCAGGACCAATAAATAAACCTTGATTTGCTAAACCATCGGCTAATTTTTCATAAAATGAGGGCTCACAATCATTCGCAAAACGGTGCTGTATTAATTCCAATGCCAGATGGCAACGGGTTATGGCTGCATCTATTTGAGCTTCGCTGCGATCTTGTTGCTGTGCGGGTAAATCTTTGCCTAATATAAAGGCGATTTCCGGTTCAACGGAGGCCTGTGCATCATCGGCAAATAGGCAACATGGTGCGGCCCGTTGGATAGTGTCGGCAAAGATAGGGGCGACAATAAATTGATCTTTCCCTTGAGGCTGCAGACATTTCCATCCGCCGACTTTAGCTGCACGTTGAGCAATCATTTGTTGCTGTATTTGTAATGCATCATCGCTTGAATTTGGACGTATCTGCTCTGCAAGTCTGGTCATTTTTGTGCCTGCTGTACGTCTGTTTAATAACTCTGTTGCTGCCTGCGAAAATTTAATATTGGTCACGTTCTTGGCCTTGAGTGTTACTGAATAATGAGTGTACAAGGTCGATGTTCAAAGCACTTCAGCAGGGTGAAAACTGACAATAGAAATGCTTTGATTAGCCTGTCGCAAAATTATTTTTTAGTTTTTAGCACCGTGCCGATGGCAAAAATCACAAATAATAAGGTATAGATTGAAAAGCTAACAATTAACCATTGCGGCATAGAGTAATCTAAAAATTGCCAAACGATATCGGAGCAGTCACCCGTTGGATTAAATAACCATGGCAGCCATTCATGTAAAGGTGCCCATGCAGGGAAATCAGGAAAAAAATCACAGGTAAAAAAGGGCGAAGGGTGCAGTTGATAATCCGTATGCTTTATTGCTAATAAGGTTCCCCAAACGGCACTTATCCCCCATAATAAAAAAGCACACAAACGGATAAAAACATTATTTGGCGCACTGGCGCCTAGTAAACCTGCTGATAAAATGCCAAGCATGGCAAGACGTTCGTAAACGCACATGACACAGGGCTCAAGGTGCATAACGTGCTGAAAATATAAAGCAGATAATTCAAGGGATAGCGCGCTTGCTGCCAACAATAACCAGGACCAACGCTGTTTGGGGGCAGCTTTTAAAATTGCTAACACAAAGATTCCTAATATAGCAAAAAAGAGTAATATAACTTTATCATTTAGAAGGGATAAATGATAATAAATTCAGCTGCGTAATGGCAAGTTTTTGGGGCCGTATCATTGGGCTGTGGTGGTCATTCGTCTCTTTTAAATTATAACCTGTGATTAAAAATATAAAATCCACTGTCACCTTAATATTGTTAAGTCGTTAAGCAACTACAATAAAGCGACGAGGGTGTTAGCTAACAGAGCCTTATTTTTAGTTTGAGCATCACATTTGACTGTTGATGCTTGATTTACAAAGATAAACGACCTGTTTTGTCTATTAACCTCTGTGTTACTATAGAAAGCTAAATGCAAGGGGGATTTTAAATGGTAAAAAACGTAAAAGGGCCTGCAGACATAGCTGAGCAGTATTTGATAGAGTCTATTTGGAATGGCACTATTGCGATACATTCAGCATTGCCCGCTGAACGAGTGCTTGCTGATAAAATAGGCGTGACGCGCACTACCTTGCGTGAGGTTTTACAGCGTATGTCAAAAGATGGCTGGATTACAATTTGCCATGGTAAGTCAACGAAAGTAAATGATTTTTGGGAAACCTCAAGTTTAAATGTTTTAAGTACTATTACCCGTCTTGATATTGATAGGCGGGCAGATTATATTGACCAACTGATGTCAGTACGTACTAATGTTAGCGCCATTATTTTACGCATGGCCGCAAAGCATAATGCCAAAAGTGTGCTTTCTTTTTTAGATAAAGTGCCTTCTATTGACGCCAGTAGTGAAGCGTTCACGGAATTCGATTACCGTTTTTATCACCATGTTGCTGTTTCCTCCAATAATATGATTTATGTTTTGATTCTTAATGGGTTACAGGACTTGTATCGTCGGGTTGGCTATTTTTATTTTTCAAATACTGAGGCTAAATCTATTGCTCTGGCTTTTTACTCGGACATTAAAATTGTACTAGAAAAAGGGGAGATACATCAGATTATGCAAGTTGTTCGCGATTCGGCTTTCGCCAGTGGTAAAATTTGGCTGCATTTACGTCACCAGCTTCCCGATGACTTTCTGGATGAAATAAACTAAATTAATGTTTCACTACTTTTTTATAACAGGATAACTCTTTTGTCGAAAAACAACTTTCTTAACCGGCTCTCCGGTGTACAAAAATTATTAGAAGTCGGCATAATTGGCTGTGCGTTTGCCGTTATTTTTATCAGCATTTCATTGTTTACCTTTTCACCCGTTGATCCGAGTTGGTCACAGCAACAGTGGGTGTCAGAAATTCAAAATGCCGGTGGTATGGTGGGTGCTTGGATAGCTGATATTCTATTTTATGGTTTTGGATTACTCGCTTATTTTATCCCTGTACTGATCGCTGTTTTTGCATGGTTTTTTTTATGGAAACCAAAATTCAGTTTTGATATGGATTTTTTAAACCTGGGATTACGTATTATTGGGTTTATTTCCACTGTCTTTAGTACCACGGCATTAGCTTCTCTGAACTTTGATGATTATCACTATTACCCTTCCGGTGGATTGGTGGGTGATATTATCGCGCAAAGTATGTCAGGTTTTTTTAGTTTGTTAGCAATGAATTTTATCCTGTTAACCTTGTTTGTTTCAGGCATCACCTTTTTACTCGGTTTTTCCTGGCTTAGTTTAATTGATAGTACGGGCGCTTTTGTTATTATTTCTTTTACTTGGTTAATGTCATTGCCAGAACGATTTACCCTGTGGAGAGAAAAGCGCAATGCAGAAAAAAACGCACGACTTAATGAAAAACAGCCGGATTGGGGTGTTACAAAAAACCAGCGGAAGACGGCGGTTGAACAGCCAGACTTAGAGGCTAAAAAAATGCCTGCTGAGAAGGTTTATGACAGCCCTGATGATTCAGATTTTAATTATTCGAATATTGATGATTTGGATATTGATGAGCAGTATTTTGATGCACCCTTTGATATCGATGCTGTGGAAGATGATCAAAAGATTGATATCGATGCTATCGATGATGATAAAAAAGATTTACACAGTTTTTCATCTGCCGCGCCGGAAACAGAAAATATTCCTGCTTTTATCACTGAACCCGCCGTACAAAAAGCAGTCAAACCACAACCTGCCGTAGCCAAAGGCCCATCTTCTGAAGTCCAAACGCGCCCTTCTGAAGTCAAAGCTCCGCCTGCTGCAGCGGCGAAAAATAATTTTGACCATCTGCCTGAACATGCCAAACCCGCTATTAAACGGAAACCAGTGGAAGAAAATATGGCTGCCTTTCCAAGTATTGATCTGTTGGATCGGCCCGATAAAAAAGTTCATCCCATCTCACAGGAAGAGCTAGACACTGCGGCGCGTTTAGTTGAAGCTAAATTGCTTGAATTTAAAATTAAAGCGGAAGTGGTTAATGTTTTACCCGGACCTGTTATTACGCGTTTTGAACTTTCTTTAGCACCCGGAATGAAAGTGAGCACCGTCAGCGGTCTGGAAAAAGACTTGGCACGTGCCTTATCGGCAATGAGTGTGCGAGTGGTTGATCAAATTCCCGGGAAGTCGGTCATTGCCTTAGAGCTACCTAACAAACATCGTGAAATTGTTTATTCCTCGGAAGTCTTGGGCAGTGCAAAATTTATGGAAAGTAAATCACCCTTAAGTATGGTGCTTGGGGCAGATATTTCCGGACAACCTGTGGTGGTTGACCTGGCTAAAATGCCGCATCTTTTAGTGGCAGGTACAACGGGCTCGGGTAAATCCGTGGGGGTCAACTGTATGCTGGTCAGCTTGTTATATAAATCAACGCCTGAAGATGTACGTTTGATTTTAATTGACCCAAAAATGCTCGAATTAAGTGTTTACGAAGGGATTCCGCATTTATTAGCGGAAGTGGTTACTGATATGAAGGATGCGGCAAATGCATTACGCTGGTGTGTTGGCGAAATGGAACGCCGTTATAAACTTTTGTCTGAAATTGGTGTCCGTACATTAGCAAGTTATAATAGTACGGTAAAAGAAGCCGCTGAAGCGGGCACGCCATTAACCGATCCTCTCTGGAAAGAGGGTGATAGTATGGATTTGACTGCCCCGGAATTAACAAAATTACCCAGTATTGTGGTGGTGGTTGATGAATTCGCCGATATGATGATGATTGTTGGTAAAAAATGTGAGGAGCTAATTACCCGTATTGCACAAAAAGCACGTGCAGCCGGCATTCATTTAATTTTAGCGACACAGCGTCCATCGGTAGACGTTATCACCGGCTTAATTAAAGCTAACATTCCAACTCGAATTGCATTCCAAGTCTCGAGTAAAATCGACTCAAGGACTATTTTAGGCATGCAGGGTGCTGAGACCCTGTTAGGTCACGGTGATATGTTATATATGCCGCCCGGGGTTGGGGTGCCGACGCGTGTCCACGGTGCTTTTGTTGATGACCATGAAGTCCATCGCGTTGTTGCGGATTGGAAAAAACGCGGTGAGCCCAATTATGTACAAGAAATCATCGATGGTGACAGCGGCTTGGATATGTTGTTACCCGGAGAGGAAGCTGAAGGTGCTAACGAGATTGATGCTTTATTTGATGAAGTAGTTGAATTTATTACTGAAACTCGTAAAGTCTCAATATCCAGTATTCAGCGTAAATTTAGAATTGGTTACAATCGCTCGGCGCGTTTGGTGGATCAACTTCAAGCACAAGGTGTGATAAGTGCACCATCAGGTGCCAATAGCAATCGCGATGTTCTCGCTCCGCCTCCCGTTAAGGATTAAAGTATGAAAAAAAGTGTTATTGTCATTTCCATGTTGTTAAGCTCATTGTTGCCTTCTACCGTTTCGGCAGCGACAGATAGTCAATTATTAAAAGAAAAATTAGCCAAATTTAGTTTTATTAATGCTGAATTTTCACAACAAGTGAGCAGTTCGGAAGGCAAGATATTAGATGATAGTCGAGGCACGTTAGCCATTTCGCGTCCGGGTAAATTTCGCTGGGAAGTGCTTATGCCCGAAGAGGAATTAATTGTCTCCAATGGTCAAACCATGTGGATGTACAGCCCCTTTATTGAACAGGTCACTCTGCTTAACTTAAGTGATGCAATACAAGGCACTCCCTTTATATTGCTTTCGGGGGCTAATGAGTCGCAATGGGCTGACTATCAGGTAAATAAAATGAATGATCAATTCACCGTCAAGAATATTGCCGGCACCGTTCAGGATAGATCTTTTATCTTTGAATTTAATAACTCGGGGCAGGTCAGTAAATTTGTGGTCATTGAAGCGCTTGGACAACGCAGTGAGTTTAAACTGAACCATAAAGCCTTAGCGAAACCCTGGCCGGAAGCCTTTTTTGATTTTAAAATCCCGGCGAATATAGACATAGATGACCAACGTTAATGAAAGATCTTTTTGAATTTAATAATGATTTTCAGCCATTAGCGGCGCGTATGCGGCCAAAATTTTTTGCAAATTATATTGGCCAGTCACATATTATCGGTGCCGGTAAACCGTTACGCAATGCATTGGAAAACGGTGCTGCGCACTCCATGATCCTATGGGGTCCACCCGGCACGGGTAAAACAACCTTGGCAGAATTAATTGCTTCCTACTGTGATGCCCATGTAGAGCGTCTTTCGGCGGTGACCTCGGGCATTAAAGAGATACGTGCTGCGATTGAAATTGCCCAACAAAATCGTAGCAATGGTACTCGTACCTTGTTGTTTGTTGATGAAGTACATCGTTTTAACAAGGCTCAGCAGGATGCTTTTCTACCCTATATTGAAGATGGCACCCTCTTGTTTATTGGTGCAACAACGGAAAATCCTTCCTTCGAGCTCAATAATGCACTGTTATCCAGAGCGCGAATCTATTTATTAAAAAAACTCAGTGAAGCTGAAATTATTGCTGTGATTGATCAGGCTTGTTCTTCAGTCGATGGACTCGCCGATAAAAACATTAAATTTGTGGGTGATGTAAAAGAAAAATTAGCGCAACTTGTACAAGGAGATGCCAGAAAAGCCCTTAATTATCTTGAATTATTGGCTGATATGGCCATTGATTCCGAGCAAAGTTTATCCATTAATCTGGATCTTCTAAAGGAGATTGCAGGCCGTGAAGGTGTTAGCTTTGATAAAAAAGGGGATCTTTTTTATGACTTGATATCGGCCTTCCATAAATCGGTGCGTGGTTCAGATCCCGATGCTGCACTTTATTGGTATGCGCGTATGCTCGCTGGTGGATGTGATCCGCTGTATGTGGCGCGCAGGTTATTAGCAATTGCATCGGAAGACATCGGTAATGCCGATCCGCGGGCGATGCAAATCGCAATCAATGCCTGGGATTGTTTTGCGCGCGTTGGCCCCTATGAAGGTGAGCGGGCAATTGCTCAGGCGATTGTCTACTGCGCCAGTGCACCTAAAAGTAACGCCGTCTATATTGCTTTTGCCAATGCTAAGCAAGCCGTTAAAGATTTTCCTGAATATGAAGTACCATTACATCTTCGTAATGCACCGACTAAATTAATGAAGGAACTTGATCATAGTTTAGGTTATCGTTATGCCCATGATGAAGATGGCGCATTTGCGGCCGGTGAAGTTTATCTGCCGGAAGCATTACAAGGCACTAAATTCTATCAAGCAACGGATCGTGGTTTTGAAAAGCAAATTTCCGCTAAACTCAATTATTTAGATGGGTTAAACCAGCAAAGTAATAATAAACGTTATCCGTAACTATATTGTTTAGCGAATGATTTTTGTAGGGTGTTAATAGTGCAACAGAGACAAAGTATGAGTCATTTTTATGAATAGTATGGTTATAAATCTAGCCTTGGTAGCCAGCGGGGGAGCAATTGGGGCTGTATTACGCTATTTAATCGGAATTGGTGTGATAAGCCTCTTTGGAAAAAGTTTTCCATTTGCTACACTCTCGGTCAATATCATTGGCTCGTTGATTATGGGTTGTATTTTTCAACTTGTTCAACAAGAAAGCATTCCGGCATCTCCCTGGTGGCCGTTAATTGGGGTTGGATTTTTAGGTGCATTAACCACCTTTTCAACGTTTTCAATGGATAATTTACTGTTATTGCAGCAAGGTGAGTTATTTAAAGCGATGCTCAATATCGCATTAAATGTTGTAGTCTGCCTTTTCGCCGCATATGTTGGCACATTATTAGTCTTTAAAAGTTAGGAAGAAGCATGTTAGATCCAAAATTTTTACGTAACGATATAGAACAAACTGCATTACGGTTAGCTTCTCGTGGATATACTTTGAATGTTGAATTATTAAATCAACTGGAAGAAAAAAGGAAAATTCTACAGATTACCACTGAAACCTTACAAGCCGAGCGTAATAGCCGTTCCAAAGAGATTGGCCAGGCTGCAAAACGGGGTGAAGATATAACCCCGCTGCGCACAGCAATGGGGTTATTAGGCGAAGATTTAGACCGGGCTAAAGAAGATTTTGCACTGTTAGCTGAGCAGATTAAAAGCCTCGCATACAGTATGCCCAATTTACCGCATGAATCTGCACCGCTTGGTAAAGATGAAAGTGAAAATGTAGAAATATTAAAATGGGGTGAGCCGAAGAAGTTTGCTTTTGAAGTCAAAGATCATGTTGATTTGGGCGAAGCCTTAGGCGGTTTAGATTTTAAATCAGCGGTGAAAATCAGCGGCTCTCGTTTTATTGTTATGCGCGGTAAAATCGCTAAATTACACCGCGCTTTAGCGCAGTATATGTTAGATCTTCATACTGATCATCATGGTTATACTGAGATGTATGTCCCTTATCTGGTCAATGCTGATAGTTTATACGGTACCGGGCAGCTGCCTAAATTTGGTGATGACCTGTTTAATACTAAGCCTGCAACGGAAGAGGGCATTGGTATGTCACTTATCCCGACGGCTGAAGTCCCGCTGACTAATATGAGCCGGGATATGATCTATGATGAAACTGAGTTACCGCTTAAATTAACGGCCCATACTCCCTGTTTCAGAAGTGAAGCGGGATCCTATGGTCGTGATACGCGCGGCCTAATTCGCCAGCATCAGTTTGATAAAGTTGAAATGGTGCAGTTAGTACATCCAGACAAAAGTTTTGCAGCATTAGAAGAGTTAACCGGACATGCGGAGCAGGTCTTAAAAAATCTGCAATTACCTTACCGTAAAGTGATTTTGTGTACCGGTGATATGGGCTTTGGCGCAACTAAAACCTATGACTTAGAAGTGTGGTTGCCTGCACAAGACCAATATCGTGAAATCTCATCTTGTTCAAATGTGGGTGATTTTCAGGCGCGCCGTTTGCAGGCTCGTTTCCGCCCTACGGGTGCGAAAAAGCCGGAGTTATTACATACTCTAAACGGCTCCGGGTTAGCCGTGGGTCGTACTTTAGTTGCTGTGCTGGAAAACTATCAACTTGAAGATGGCAGTATTGAAATCCCGCAGGTGTTACTGCAATACATGGGTGGCTTGACGCACATCGGCTAAAGATTCTCACCAACTCAACCTTTGAACAGGTGCAGGGCGCATTCTCGTCGGCTTTAACGGCGAGGCCCTGCAGATCATGACATTTTGTAATGGCCTTCTTTTTTCGGGTCAAGCTAAACGGATTCTTTCTAAAAGTTTCTTTCTAAAAATAACCTGTTCAATCATGTCTATCTCACCCGCATAAGAGTGCACTTTTAATTTCCTTCAATTTCTTATTCTTTGCGTTTTTTACTGCTGTGTTGATCAGAAACACGGTCAAAGAAGTGACGTAATGAATAGAGCATAATCAAGCTCGGTATAACCATTAAGGCGGTGATAATAAAAAATGTTGACCAGTCATTGAGAAAATCGATCAATTGACCGCTAAATGACGCGAGCGTAGTACGCCCCAGATTACCTAATGAAGCCAAGAGAGCATATTGAGTGGCAGAAAATGCGGTGCCGGTCAACAGGGTTAAAAATGAAACAAAAGCAACCGTTGAAAATGCCGTTGTAAAGTTATCAACCAGAATGGTGGCTAAAAACAGATGCTCATTAGGGCCCACATGTGCTATCCATGCAAACATCAAGTTACTTGCAGCCATTGCCGTGCCGCCAATCATCAAACCACGCACAATACCAAATTTAACGTTAAATACACTGCCCAACAGGGTGAAGAAGATAGTTGCTCCCCAGCCAATGAGCTTTGAATAATGACCTATTTGCTCATTGCTAAAGCCAATTTCTTTATAAAAGACAATCGACATACGGCCAAGAAAAGCTTCACCAA
Organism: Psychromonas sp. MB-3u-54; assembly: GCF_002836415.1. Lineage (GTDB taxonomy): Bacteria > Pseudomonadota > Gammaproteobacteria > Enterobacterales > Psychromonadaceae > Psychromonas. The sequence goes on from NZ_PJBP01000183.1 coordinate 36,692, forward strand.
TTTTAAATAAGAAGACGAATAATAAAATAGTAAGTGCCACTTTAAGACCATTACGTTTAAAGAAGTCCCAAAAAGGCTCAATAACAGTGACACTAAACCAGGTGGCAGCGTGAGATTTCATCACCTTGTTATATTTACCCTCGGCTTCCTGCTGCAATTTTTCTCGCTCAGTGACAGGCTCCCCGACAAGCAGGGTAAACACCATTAATATTGCAACAACAATCGCCATTGCGTAATAGACGCCATTCCAACCCATACCGTCAGCATTCATAAAAGCGAAGTAGCCTGGCAGGGAATAACCTGTCCACCAACCTATTACCGCCATCGCGGCAGCTTGCGGTAATTTACTGGTTTGTTGTCTTGGAAAGGTATCTATTCGGTAGGCGTCAATGGCAATATCCTGCGTGGCAGAAAAGATAGCAATACCTAATGCAAGCATTGATGTCAGCATCAGATTCGTTGCCGGATGCGTACCTGCGATCAACAGTGTTAAGACCAAAATAAATGACTGGCAAAGGAATATCCAGCTGCGCCGTTGCCCCAGAATAGGATACAGGATGGGTATTTTTACGCGATCGATCAACGGTGCCCAAAGAAAATTAAAGGCGTAGACAGTAAAGACTGAACCAAAATAACCTATTGCGGCACGTGTTAACCCGGCATCTTTTAACCAACCGGACATATTAGAGCCAATCAAAACCCACGGAAAACCGCTTGAACAGGCAAGCATAAACACCCATAACAAGCGCTTATCTAAATAACTACGGAAGGTGTCCTTCCAAGATAGCGTTGTGCTCATTAAGTTTTCCTTTTGATTAAAGCCATACAGATAATGACTATCTGCATAATGTTCTAATTTTCACAGCGATGAGTCTGGTTATATATAACTGCCAGAGAATGAACCTGATTGTAGGTTATTACAACTTGATTTTAGTGTTCGAACTGATGCCCTATTAATTCAAATCTCCAGCCGGTTAACAGCTTGGGTTTATTGGCAGTTTGTTTTTGCAGATCGGTTAATTTCCATAACCAGCTTAAATATTCGTTAATAACACGTTTAGAGGCGATTAACTCAAGGGGTAAATCATATTGTTCGGCGCAACCTTGAATTTTATCACGCATTGATTTCATTGTACTTTTGTAACCGGGGAAATCGACTAAGCGTATCACCAGAGGGGGATAAGTACTTTCATCTTGACTGATTACTCGCGTCATAATAGTTAGGATTTGCTGCCCATGAATACGAATTTCATTGGGTAATAAATTTAAACGACGCAGATCGTCGAAAGAAGTGGGTTGATAATAGGCCAATAACCACAAGTGATCAGCTTTTACGACAAAGTTAAGCGCAAGATTACGTTCCTGCGCGGTTTGTAAACGCCATTTTGCTAATGCTTTTATAATAGCCAATCCCTGGCGATCCAATTTAAATAAATTGTTAAGCGATTTATAGGCTTTATCGGGATCTTGTTTTACCATTTTTTGAGCAAGTACACTTTGGCACTCCTGCTCAAAATAAGGGATCATGTTTTTATTTTCAAGTTGTTGCTGCAGCTTTTCTAAGCAGGGTTGTAAATATAGAACATCCACGCCGGCATAGTTTATCTGCTTTTCGCTTAAAGGACGCGCACACCAGTCTGTTCGTGATTCACCCTTGTCAACGATAACGGCTTCTAATGTTTCAACCATTTTAGCATAACCAAGAGAAGCGCCCATATTGAGAAAAGAGCATGCAATCTGGGTATCAAAAAGGGTAAAATTAAGATCACCTTTATGATCGCGAATGATTTCCAAATCTTCACTGCTGGCATGCAAAATTATATTTTTATTATCAATCGCCTGCCAAAAACTTGATAGGTCGCCGACCGCAATAGGATCGATTAGCGTGATGCGCGTATTTTGAGATATTTGTAACAAGCCTAAATTGGCTGAATAAGTGCGGGTGCGGACAAATTCTGTATCAAGTGAAATCGGGCTGCCATCAAGGGTTGCTATAAAATCGTGCAATTGTGCTGTTGTTGTAATTATTTCAAATTGCATCGGTGCAACCTATATATTATTGATTTAAGAAGGGCCTATATTACGGACTTAATTGCTAATCTACCATTGAAATTCACATTTTCCGCGCAGTTATCAACATTTTCCGTGCAGTTATCAACATTTTCTTTAAATGAATATGTATTCTTAATAATTGCATAGGAAAAGTCTTTAAGAGTTAAAAAAGTAATAATAAGACCATTAACATGGTATCATTATTAATCAAATGTAATGTTAACACATTGATTTAAAATAGGATTGCATTCGCTATCCTTTGATCCGATAAATTGAATACAGATTTCATTAGAATGCAGTATTTGATATTGTTGTATTGTTATATTGAGATCGATCATTTAGAATAAATTGTTCTAAACGTAACTAAACAACTTATATCTGCTAGTAACTGTTATATGGTTTATCTCATAGATAGTAGGGCTTAATAGTAAAAGCATAGAGGGTGGTAAGGAAAATAATGACTAAAACAATGTATGAAAAAATTTGGGATGCGCATTTGGTTTATGAACCAGAGTCAGGCTCTCCACTTCTGTTTGTTGACCGACACCTAATGCATGAAGTGACCAGTCCACAAGCATTTGAAGGCCTTAAACTGCAAAATCGTGGTGTGCGCAACACGCACAGTATTTTAGCCACCATGGATCATTGTGTGCCGACAAAAGGGCGCGCCGAAATTTCTGATCCTGTCGCAGCAAAACAGATTCAAACGATGGCTGTTAACTGTAAAGAACATGGTATAAACCTTTACGATATGAGCAGCGCTAACAACGGTATTATCCATATCGTGGTGCCGGAGCATGGTTTTGTTCATCCTGGCATGGTTGTTTGTTGTGGTGATAGCCATACGTCAACACACGGTGCATTTGGTACACTCGCATTTGGTATCGGTACTTCTGAAGTTGAACATGTAATGGCAACACAAACATTACAACAACAAAAATCAAAAACCTTGCTTATAAATGTAGAAGGGAAACTTTCTAAACATGCAACGGCTAAAGACATTGCATTGGCTATTATCGGTAAGACGGGTACCGCTGGCGGTACAGGTTATGTTATTGAATTTGCTGGTGATGCAGTTGTTAACCTGACGATGGAAGGTCGTATGACCCTCTGTAATATGGCAATAGAAGCGGGCGCTCGTGCAGGTCTTATTGCACCGGATCAAAAAACCTTTGATTTTCTTGAAGGGAAAGAGTTTGCACCTAAGGGCAAAGATTGGGATGCGGCTCTTGCTTATTGGAAAACACTGCCTTCTGATAAGGGTGCTGATTTTGATAAAGTAATCAACTTTAAAGCTGAAGATATCGCGCCACAAATTACCTGGGGGACTTCACCGGAACAGGTGATCTCAGTGAATGGACTCGTGCCGGCACCCACTGATTTTGATGATCCAATTAAAGCACAGGCTTGTAAAAACGCCCTTGAATATATGAAGATTAAAGCCGGCCAGAAAATGACCGATGTTAATGTCGATATTGTATTTTTAGGCTCTTGTACTAATGGCCGCATTGAAGATTTTCGTGCTGCTGCCGAGATGCTTAAAGGTAAATCGATTGCCCCCGGTGTTCAGGCCATGGCTGTACCCGGTTCCTACCCTGTAAAAGAACAAGCTGAAGCTGAAGGTTTAGATAAGATCTTTATTGATGCCGGTTGGGAATGGCGTGAGCCAGGCTGTTCAATGTGTCTTGCTATGAATGGTGATGAATTAACAGACGGTCAACGTAGTGCTTCTACTTCAAACCGTAATTTCGAAGGTCGTCAAGGTAAAAATGGACGTACTCACCTTGTTTCACCTGCAATGGCGGCAGCGGCATCTATTGCCGGACACTTTGTAGATATTCGAGATTGGGCATAAAGGAAACAATAATGGAAGCTTATAAAAAACATACTAGCATTGCGGCATTAATGAATCGCAGTAACGTTGATACAGACCAAATTATTCCAACGCAGTTCTTGAAAAAAATAGAGCGTACGGGTTTTGGTATCCATCTTTTTCATGATTGGCGTTTTCTGGCCGATAATGTCACTCCTAACCCTGAATTTGAGCTTAATAAACCTGTCTTTAAAGGTGCTAAAATCTTAGTGACCGGTGCTAACTTCGGTTGTGGCTCTTCGCGCGAACATGCTCCCTGGGCAATTGCTGATTACGGTTTTAATACGGTTATCTCAACGAGCTTTGCTGATATTTTTTACACTAACTGTTTTAAGAATGCGCTTCTGCCTATTAGAGTAAGCAAAGATGAACTTGCTGCATTAATGGCTGAGATCGCGGCGAATGAAGGTGTTGAATTTACAGTTGATCTTGAAGCTGAAAAGTTAACCACGCCAGGCGGCATTGTTATTCATATTGAAGTGGATCCGTTTCGTAAGGAATCTTTATTGGGCGGTCTTGACGATATTGCTTGGACATTAAAGCACGAAGATAAAATCACTGCTTTTGAAGAAAAACAAAAACAAACTTTACCTTGGTTATGGAAATAGTCGTTTTTAACTTCTAAAAAAGAAAGAACAATTATAAGGCGCATTTATTGCGCCTTTTTTATAAAAAACTTATCTGCTTTTCTATCACCTATTTTGAATAGTTTCAGCTCGCCACTCAGTGGTGAATAACAGGATGTTATTGATTTTAACAAGCATAAATGAATAGAAAATGAGTGGATTTGGTATTAGACTACGTAAAAAATCAGATCAGTAACAGAGAAGGAAATAATAATGCGAGTTTGTGGTGTAGAGTTAACAGGTAATGAAGCTATTATCAGCATATTACAGTTAAAAGATGGTTTATATGATGTCCCTAAAGTACGCGCGGCTAAATTCAGTCTGCCCGATGCGATTAATACCGATCCCCTAAAAAAGTTTCAATTTGAATTTTCACAACTAATGAAAGATTATCAGGTTGATACTGTTGTTATAAAGCAGCGTGATTTAAAAGGAAAATATGCCGGTAATCCTCTGAGTTTTAAAATAGAAGGTGCATTACAATTGATACCGGATGTAAAGGTGCACGTTTTATCAAGCCATTATATTAAAGAAGGTTTATCTTTCGCCCAGGTAAAACCGGATGTGCGTGAGTTAGGCTTAAAACAATTTCAAAACCAGGCAATGCTGACCGCATTTGCTTATTTGGAGCAGCAAGCTGCTTTATCCCGACAAAGTTAAGAATATAATCTTGAATTAGCAAGGAAGGCCGCGGATTGTTAGCAGGCTTATTCCTCTGTTATTTTAAGCAATAAAAAGCACTGAACGGTTCACCTTCAGTGCTTTTTTTGATTATTATATAACCTTTTTAATTAAAATAAAGATTACAGCGTAGTGAGCACATCGTTCGCAGCTAATCGCGCTTTTGGCAAACCATAGTTATAATCTTCAGTCTCTGAATGATAACCCATAGCCAAAGCAAATTGACAGACGTAACCCTGCAGGAAATTATTCGGATCGACCACGGACAGTCCCGCTGTATCGGGATAATGGAATGCGATAAGGCATGTCAATATGTCTTCAATGGCCGATCGTGCTGATATGATAGGAACATCTTCATAAATATTAGCCAGAATCAGATCCTTGTTTTCTGTCGATGCCGCCATTTTTAAACTTTTACCTAAACCTTTCTCTGGAATACTTGCTTAGGTGATCTCTCTTATACCAATGTCACTTTGAAGGCGCGTTGTCATCTAGGTTTTATCCCTGGCATAGGGTGAGATTGTAGCGGCGTGACGAGATAGTCTTCATGCCGTGTTATTAACTCGTAAGCTGAAATAGACAATGTGTTTATGAACCGCGGAAAAGCCGCAAGCCTATTGAAAGATAGGTGCGGCTTGTAGTTAAGCGTTATTTTGAGCTGTTATTTAAAGACAAATTTACCATTGCTGTTTTTCCTATCTGCGGCTGTGGGAATGTTTTCAATAGTATCCCTGTGCTCAACAATCTTGACATTGTGCAGACGGAGCAGGTCATAAAATGCAGCGGGTTTGTTGAGGAATAGGCCTTCGCTGATAGCAAGTACAAAGTTACCTTCGCCTAAAATTTTATGATTTTGGCTGTAAACCAAAGGCATGACCATCTTTGCAAGATCGCCCAGCGCTTTACCTAAGCCATTAAGTCCATCTGCAATTCCCGGGTTATGTTGCAGATAATCATTATCCTCGGGACCAATGAAGGTTGGAATTTGAGACATATCAGCTGGATCAGGATATTTCCAACAAAGTTGGCAATAATTGTCTTGTTCTGCTCGGTTTTATGCACATCTTTGATTTTAATCTGACCGTCAAATTGAGTACGACCACTGGTATTTTTGGGTGCTATATCTTGTAGATTATCCCAGTGCTCAACAATTTTACCTTCTTCAAAGCGGAATATAGCCAACCCCGCTTTTGGACCGAAGAAATTATACTCAGTATAGGTTCTGACATATTGGGCGGCCTGCAATGAGCGCTTAATCTGCGCTTTAGCACTGTCTTTTGGCAAGATCTGTAAAACCTCCGCAAAACCTACCGGGATGATTTTGAATAGTAAATCGGATCACTTTATTAATGCATTTGGCATGATGTTATCGGTAGGGTGCATTGTATGCACCTCGGGCAGGCACAGAATACACCTACGAGCTATGCGTTTTTTGTTATGATGGGTGCTACTTGGTGTTCAAATAAGACCGCCATTAAATTTATGATCAGTTGCTTCAAAGAAAAAATTTACGCTCACAATTAATGCATTGGCTCTAAGAATAATCCTGATCTACGCCTAACGTAAAAATGTCTCGATTCACAAACTTTATGCGCTTAGTAAAAAAATTATCACTCCAACATTTTTTTTGTCAAAAAATGAAGATAATTTATACATTTTAAATTTATATATTCATATGGAATTAATAGCCATTCTTTTAGATTAAAAAGAACTAAAAAATAGTGTTTTTTTACTTTACTAAAAACAGGTTTAACTGCGATTATTAGGAATTGAAAGCGTCAAGTATTTCATTGCAATACTGACCAATATTATGAAAATTAATTTATTTTGGAGATTTATATGGGAAGTGAAAATTCTCAGAAATTTGATGTTGATAATGAAGCCCAAGACGAATGGGAAGATAATGATTGGGAAGAGGGTGACGTTGTCAGTGAAGATGACGTTCTCAGTGCAAGTGAATTGAAAGAAAAACAAAAAAAAATTGATATCGAAAAAGCGAAAGTTCGTCGCAGTATTGAAGAGTTTAGGGAACAAAAAAGATTAAAGGAGTTATTGGGTGATGACTTTGATGATTAAATCGCATTAACCTTCTATCAACCTCATAAAATAAACCTCTATTTATTTAAACGCTGTTATATGCAGACGATGGCGTTTTATCAAAATTTATTACCTGTTACTTACTGCCATTGACATATTCTTGTCATCTAACTCTGTTATAAATATTAAGTCAACGCGTTAGGTTGATCTGCTAATCTAGCAGTGTATCGAGAATAGCTTGGGGTAGTTAATATGCAAAAAAGCATCATCAATAAACAGGTCAATAATGAATTACAAGAACAAGCCTTATTGGAAGAAAAAGAATGGGAGTTAGCCGTTAATAAATCCAAGGAGAAATATAAATCAGCCGCCCGTCGAAAGGATAAAGTTGTTGGTGACAAAAGAGAATATTTCAAGGATAAAAAAGCCTACGAGGAAATTAAAGGGAGTGATTTTGACGATTATTACAGCTGAGAAAAATGCTTTTTATCAGCTGTAATCGCTGTAGTAGAGCAATCTGACGTTTTTTTTAAAAGCGTATTTGCACCTGATAACGGCTTCCTTCAATCTTTTCACGATATGACCAGTGGTAGTTGGTTGCTATTTTTTCGATTAAACGCAGTCCTAAACCAAAACCCAAATCAGCGCTATCAAGTATTTTATCTTCACAGGTATTATTAATCGATACGGTTGATCCAACTTGAGAAATAACCACGCTTCCTTCGCTAGTATGTTGAAAAGCATTGCGAATTAGGTTGGCCAGTATAATTTGGCAGGGAATTTCAGCTGTATTAATGCAGTGGGGGACAATATTTACCGTTAGCTGTACCGGTTTATTGTCTAATAAATAAGTCAGTTCATCGACCAAAGTCACAACTAACTGGTCTATATAAACCTTCTCACTGGCCAGCTGGTTAGCATCATCTCTACTTAACCATAAAAGGGTATTGGTCAGATTTATCATTGTCTTACCAGCACGATCAATGCGAGCTAACACATCGGACTGTTTCGCTGTGCTGCCCTGTTTTACCTGTAATTTTGAGAGTAATTCAGTATTAGTTCTCATTACTGCCAGTGGCGTTCTTAATTCATGACTTGCATATGAAAGAAATTATTGCTCTCTTGCAAGGCTTTCCTGAACAGAGCTGAGACTCATTTTTACTATTTCAGCGAGTGTATTAAGTTCACTGTATTGAAAATCAGGTATAGGTTGTTTTAACTTATCTTCATCTAAAGATTTAGCCCAATCTTTCAGTGATTCAACGGGTTTAGTCACTTTATGAATAATAAAAAGAACAATTAATAAGAACAGCCCGATGGCAGCAAGGGCAAAAATACCTACCCATGCAATATGCGGCAGTCCATGATGCATTCCGGGACGCGCATCGGTTTTATTAATCACTTTTGATATATACCTTAACTGCCCGGATTTATTAGCAATTAACATAGCCACCCATAATTATTAGCGAATAGCAATTAATATAGCCACCCATAATTATTAGCGAATATTTGCGCACTGGTCTAGTCTTTAGTTACCTTTATTTACTTGCAGGTAATAATTATGGCCAATCCAAGAAAAACGATAGTGAGCTTAGATGACACGCCTTACTATCACTGCTGTTCACGTGTTGTGCGTAAAGCATTCTTATGTGGCATTGATAGCACAACAGGTGACAACTATGAACATCGCCGGGAGTGGGTTGATTCTCGCATTATTGAGCTTGCGTCCATCTTTGCGATTGATATTTGTGCTTATGCCGTCATGAGTAATCACCTGCATGTTGTCCTTAAAGTGAATGCTGATAAAATCGCAAGCTGGTCTGATAAAGCAGTACTTGTTCAATGGCATAAAGGCTTTAAAGGTACGTTACTGACGCAGAAGTTTGTTAAAGGTGAAGACCTTAATGACCTTGAACTCAAAACCGTTAATGACTGTATTAGCGAATATCGTCGACGTTTAATCGATATTAGCTGGTTTATGCGCTCACTCAGTGAGCCGATTGCTAGACAGGCGAACAAGGAAGATAGGTGTACCGGCAGATTTTATTCGCTACCATCCATGGCGCTCACCCTTCGGGCCAGCTAAAGCTGTTCTCATTTATTCCTTATAAATGAGTGGGAAGGGCGCTTTAAATCCCAGGCATTACTTGATGAAGCTGCCGTATTAGCTTGTATGGCGTATGTTGATTTAAACCCCATTCGTGCCAAGATGGCGACAACCCCTGAAACCTCCGATCACACCAGCATCCAGCGAAGAATTCACTCAGCCATAAAAGGTGAGCAACCAGCAGAATTACTGCCGTTTGTAGGTGATGAATGCCTGAACATCCCTGACGGACTGATGTTTAGCGTCAAAGATTATATCGAGCTTGTTGAAGATACTGGTCGAATCATACGAGAAGATAAGCGCGGTACCATTAGTTCAAGCAGTCAAAATATCCTAAATAGACTTAACATTCCCGCAGACAACTGGCTTAAAATTACTCGCGAATTTGGTCATTTATTTAAAGGGGCGGTAGGTGCCTTACCGGCATTAACTGAATACTGTGAACATTTAGACCGAAAGCGACGCCACGGTGCAGCAAACTGCGAACGTTGGTTGCGTGCTTAAAGCTTGATTCTTCAACTACCCATAAGTCATTTCCCGCTTGATTGATATCAAGCTGCTTCTGCTGGTTTGAAACGGCCATACTCCTCATATTTCACAATCTAAAGCCGTATAAATTTAAAAAATTTCAATTTATACGTTTGAATAACTATAAAAAACTACCGCAATGAATGCTGAAAGAGGCTATTTTATTTTTTAGAAGAATGGGTGGTAGAAGAATGGGTGGCATGCTTATTTCTTGTCATGCTTATTTTTGTCATGCTTATTTTTGTCATGCTTATTTCATGCTTATTTTTTAGAAGAATGGGTGGCATGCTTATTTGTTTGCTTATTTTGTAAGAATGGGTGGCATGCTTATTTTTAGCGCATTCAAAGGCTTTTGCAGCGCCTGCGGTGTAAACTGTTTTGCTGGGGATAGACAAATCACCTGTTAAGGAAGTAAGATTGTGGTGGGTTTGAAAAATGTTTTTACAAAAAAATGCGATTAAGTCGTATTCAGCCCAGTATCAGCATTTATAACCCCAAGTCTGATTGATTCTTAATAAATCAAGGAGAATAAAATGCTAGAAGTACCACATGGTTTTGTTAAAGGGACGGTAACAGATCGTATTGATTGGACCGAAAATGAATTTAGCTTGATGATTAATGCACCTGTCGATCCCTATTCGGCTGGTCAATTTACAAAATTAGCGTTGCCCGATGCTGCCGGTGAATGGGTACGGCGAGCCTATTCTTTAGTCAATTATCCGCACCATAAAGCCGGTCATGAACAGATGGAATTTCTCTTTATTACGGCGGATGAAGGGCAGTTAAGCCCGCGTCTGCAGCAGTTAACTGCGGGCGATCCCGTTTATGTTTCCAAAAAATCCAGCGGATTTATGACCTTAGCCGAAATACCGGACAACATGACCAATTTATGGCTACTTTCAACCGGCAGTGCTATCGGACCCTTTCTTTCTATTTTAGATGAATTAGAAACGGCCTCTCGTTTTGAAGAAATTGTCTTGGTTCATGCCGTAAGAACGGAGGCTGAGTTAGTTTATCAATCTAAAATTGCACAAATGATTGAGCGCTACAAAGGCAAACTTCGTTATATTCCTATTGTTTCAAGGGAAGAGTCTAAGGGGCTTTTACAGGGGAGAATTCCTGATTTATTGCTGTCAGGTGCACTGACCGAAACAGCCCGAGTGGCATTAAATAAAGAGAGCAGTTTCTTTTATATCTGCGGTAACCCTGACATGGTTAAAGACACCAGTGCCGCTTTAAATACACTTGGTTATATCAAAAACTTAAGGCGTAAAGCCGGCAATTTCAGTTCAGAGAATTATTGGTAATTTTTCCCATACCCACGCCTTGAAGACGTTTTCGGTAAATGATGCCGGTGTTTTCAAAAGGCTTGGCTATACTCCCGCGCCGGCAGGGAAAAAGCGGCTTTCTACAATTAGGCTTTTTACTCTAAAGGATAGAAAGGCGCTAAGATACTTGTGCAATACATTGGCAATGAAACCGCTCGTAGGGTGCGCTCCGCGCACCGATTTTCGCTACTTGCGGTGCGCGGAGCGCACCCTACCGATAACATAATTCCAATTCATCCTGACGGCTTTGTGAGCGTAAATTTTTCCTTTGAAGCAAGTGATCATAAACGTAATAATTTTGGTATTAGTTAGGTGCGCAACAACAGTTCCTATGCCGTTTTTGTCTATGTAATTAAGCGTAAATATATTCAAATAATTTAACGCAGCCACTCAAGCAGTTCCTGAGTCATGATAGCGGCAGCTTTGTTCAGTGCTGCTACCGCGCCACCGGCATTGATCGGCGATGCCATCGGCACGCTTGAAACAAAATTCCGACTTTTGATAACCCTGCTGGTATTATTATCGATAAGGTTAAAGTGTATTCTTATCAACCCATCGGATGTTCCGTCATCATTGAGTCTGTGGCTGAAATCAAGCAGGGTACTTTCGAGCAGAAAGTCCGATTGCGACTGTGATGAGTCAGGAACAACCGCAATGTAACGCCCGCTTTTTTCAAGTGCTTCCTGAAAAATAAGGCGCAACATGATAGTTGGCGAATCACTCCAGCGGCTATAAGCGTAACTGTTCTGCCCGTAGCGCTGATCGCGATAGATTATCGCCCGGCCATTAAAGACATGCGAGCTGCGCATTCGGCTTAACATAAGAATACCAGCAGGTTTTGCTGCTCTGATCTTAGAAGTATCCAGCGCGGGAGAAAGGGTATAGGTCGAAACGGGCGGCAATTTTTCGCCGGCACAGCCTGTTATTCCAATCAATAACAGTGCTAATAAAAAGAAATCTCTATTTTTCATGATAACCTTCCTCACCGGGTCCCGGATTTGCCTGCCTGCGTTTAAAAAGCAAATCTGCAGGGCTGTCTTGAATGCCCTGCAGGGTTGTCTGCAGCGTGCTGGTGAGAATATCAAGATCGCTTAAAAGCTGGTTCAATGCACTAAAGTTCGCGCGTATTCCCCGGGTCATTTCCTGACTAAGGCCGGTGGTGTTTTTTTCAATATTATCAGCCATGCGCTTGATACTTATTGAGGCTGCAGTAATTTTTTCAGAGGTTGCAGCTATCTGGTTCTCCATCACGATGCCATTATCAATCAGAGTGCGAATAGCGCTTAATTGTACGCGCAAATCTTTAACCAGTTCTTTACTTTCAAAGAGCAGCAGTTCAACATTATTTATATTTTCATCTCCGAGTAAGCGGTTGATGTTTTCCAGTGTTTCAATCGATTTTTCTGCTAATTGACTCAAAGATTGATCAATTCGTCTTAATGTTGACGGTCTTGACGGGATGATGGGTATGGTATTATTTATCCTCTTTAATAATGGGGCATGTTTGTCTATGCCTTGCAGCTCGACATAGGCAAGCCCGGTAATACCGTAAAAATTGAGCGCCGCAGTGGTATCCGTCTTGATAGCTGTGTCCTGCTTTATTTTGATCAGTAATTCCACCACTTCCGAGTTATCTGCTTTAAGTCCAATTTTTACCACCCAACCAACGTCCACGCCTCGATATTTAACCGTGGCATCGGTGTTCAAACCTGCAACGGATTCTGATAAATGCACCAGGTAAGTATCATAGCTTTGTTGTCCGTGTTGCCTTGTCAACCAGAAGGTAATACTTAATAAGGCCGTCGTCAGGATAACCACAAAGAGTCCGACAATGGTGTAATTTATTTTACTTTCCATGACCATTCCTTAAGCGCCCGCGGGCTCCTCGAAAGAACTGCTCGATGACCGGATCAGGCAGCTGTATGACCTCCTTCAGAGTACCTTCCGCAATCACTTTTTTATTTGCCAGTACGGCAAAACGATCCACAATGGTCCAGATGGAGTCAAGATCATGAGTCACCATCACAATAGTAAGATCCAGCATATTGCGTAATTCAACAATCAAATGGTCAAATTCTTCAGCACCAATAGGATCCAGTCCGGAAGTGGGCTCATCTAAAAATAATAAGCGTGGATCCATCGCCAGAGCTCTCGCCAATGATGCGCGCTTGACCATGCCGCCGCTTAACTGAGCAGGGTAGAGATCGGCACTGTGGTAAGGAAGGCCGACCAGATTTAACTTCATATGGACAATCTCTTTAATCAGTTTTGCCGGTAGACTTGTATACTCCTTGAGACTGATTGCCACATTTTCCATTACCGTCAGTGAAGAATAAAGTGCCCCTTGTTGAAAAAGGACACCCCACTGACCCCGCAGCTCGGCAGCTTCAGCTTGGCTTATATTGACTAAATCATAACCGAGTACCTGTATTTTTCCCGATGCAGGCCGTAACAACATGATCATCTCTTTCATTAATGTCGATTTTCCGGAACCGCTGCCGCCGAGCAGGCCATAGATTTCACCGTGTTGAACGCTCAAACTAATACCGTTATGAACCACCTTATCAGCAAACCTAGTCACTACATTATCAACACGGATAACGTGGCTCATAGTCCGAGCTCGCTAAAGATAACGGAAAAAAGTGCATCACAGGCAATGACCAGAAAAATAGCGTTGACCACACTGATTGTCGTGTAACGGCCAAGACTTTCCGTATTGCTGGAAACCTGAAACCCGCGAAAGCAGCCGGTGACGGCGATTAACCAGGCAAAGAAAGGGCCTTTAAAAATCCCTATCCAGACGTGTTTTATATCGAGTACATTTGGCAGACGATGAATGAATTCGGCATAGGAAATATTGAGGTGGATATTAGACACAACCATGCCTCCCGCAATACCAATAACATCCGCAAATAATATCAGCAGGGGCATAACAATCATTAAAGCAATAATGCGCGGCAGAACAAGAAAGCGATGCGGATCGAAGCCCATGGTACGCATCGCGCTAATCTCTTCTGTAATAATCATCGCGCCAAGTTGCGCGGTATAGGATGAGCCGGTTCTGCCGGCGACAACTATCGCTGTGATCAGCGGGGCGAGCTCTCTGGTAATCGAAATGCCTATCATATCGACGATAAAAACATTGGCGCCAAACTTCTGCAGCTGTAATGCGCTCTGATAGGTTATCACCACACCAATCAGGCAACTTGTCAGGGCAACAATAGGCAGCGCACGAACACCCGCTTCTTCGATATTTTTGACAATGGATGCATAGCGGATGGATGCTGGATGCCGTAGAGAGGAAAGTAGGGCGGCTGAATGCTCACCGATAAAGCTCAGAAAATCGTTAATATCCTGCCGTAAATTTTCCACAGACTGGCCAATATGAGTGAAGGGGAGCAGCATTTGAGGTAATAAGCCGGATTTTGACTTCGCTTGCTGTGAAACATGCGCATTCAATAACTGATAAAGATTTTGATACTCAGCTCCTGCACCGGTCAGTTCGATGGTGCAGTGCTGTAACTTGAGCAAATCATGGTAATGGATATAAAGCATTATACCGGCAGAATCTACCTTTCCTACGCCTGACACATCCCATTCTACGGACATATTAAAAAGGGAATCGGCCTCTTTTTCTAAATATTTCAGCACATCTTTAAGAGATTTAGCCGTCCAGTCACCCTGACATCGAAATAATATCGCGCCAGCAGTGACTTGAATCTTCTCAATCTGAGCCTGTTGTCGTTTCAAATAGGTATCCATTTAATATCAATCACTTTTATCCGTGACCGCTGTCAAGCAGCCACCCTGCAAGAACATAATGCTTTGTGTTTGAGTATAGTAAGAATAAAAATGGGTTACCCAAAAAAGGTGCAATATTTGCGAAGCATTTTGGATCGCTAATAATGCTGCCCGTTGTTTAATTTTGAATACGTCTATCGGTGGTTGGTTTTTTGAGCCATTGGCAGCTTTTAATAACAGCAATATTAAGAGCGTTATTATTTTTGCAGGTCATAAGTTAAACAAATGGCGCAAGGGTGACGCGGGATCAGTGATTCAGGGCTGTCTATAGGCGAGTTAGGCGGTTTAATTTTAACTATCCGGTTATGACTTAGATTGTTTTAGTATTTCCTTTGTAATGACCGATAGAAAGATAATATCCCCTCCCACAGTTGAGCAAGGAATTCGAATGCAGTCTAAAAATTTACTTATTATGGCGATTTTATCTTGTATCGCATTTTCAATTATAAGCTCGGGTTTACTGTCCACTTTATTTGATCTCGGTGCTTTTGTATTACTTGGCTATATTTTATTCACTCAAAAAAAGGGCGCTAAAGAGCGTGCCGAAAAGTAGCGCCTGTTTGTTTTGAAAAATATTCAAAGCATTGCGTTTTACATTATTAACTGAATATAAGCCAGTGAGCCCGTTGCGGTTATTATCCACAGAAGAACCCCTAAAACCATGGGTTTAGCTCCTGCCGATTTGATTTTATTAAAGCTGATCGCAGCACCGATTAAAAATAAACTCAGCACCAGAAAACGTTTAGAAACTGAAAAAAAAATTTCATAGAGAGAGGAAAATTGCGGTAAATAATAAGCGACCAGTATCGACAGGCAGTAGAATAAAATAAAGCTTGGAATTGTGATTTTCTTATTATCTCCTTTAAAAAGCAGGGCGCTAATAAAGGCAACGGGAATGATCCATAAGGCGCGTGCCAGTTTTAGCGTGGTCGCGATTAACAATGACTGATCACCATAGGCCGAAGCCGCGCCAACAACCGACGATGTATCATGGATTGCGATTGCACACCAAACCCCAAAGGCATGTTGCGTCATACTCAGTAAATGGCCGATAAAGGGAAATAAAAATAATGCCACTGAATTAAGCAGAAAAACCGTGGCCAGTGCAATGGAGGTTTGATCCTTGCTCGCATTAATGGCCGGCGCGACCGCTGCAATGGCACTACCGCCACAAATTGCCGTACCCGATGAAATTAAATACCCGGTTTTTGAATTGATTCCTAAGCGTTTAGTCAGCAGCCAGCCAATGATCAAAGTACTCAGCAGTGACAATACAATCAGGCCAAAAGCCTCTTTGCTGGCGGTAATGGCCTGGTCTAAATTAATCCCAAATCCTAACCCGATGATTGAATAGGCTAATAGTTTTTTGGTTAATAAGTTCATATTTATCTGTTTAGGGACTAATCCAAGCATCGCCAGCGTAAAGCCGAGAAGTAATGCAATGGGGGACGAAATCAGCGGTGATAAACATAAAATGGCGGCAGCAATAAAAATCAGATTCTGTTTTTTCCATTTTTCATTATTTAATAACTTTTCCATGTGCGCTTCCAGTATTAAAATCTAATCGGTTATAAATAAATGTCTGAGTTCAGTGTATTAGAGCAATGTTATCAGTTTTATCAATGAGCTTCGAGCTTCGAGCTTCGATCTTTCGAGCTTCGAGTTTTCGAGCTGAGAGTTTCGAGCTGAGAGCTGAGAGCTGAGAGCTGAGAGCTGAGAGCTGAGAGTTTCGAGCTTCGAGCTGACAGCTTTCCCACTTTCCCAGCTTTCCTCGATTATTTTCACCGTTATTCAGCCTTGAAAATTATTTAGTATCGGGTGATTGTGTAGGGGCTGATACCTGTGTATATTGTTCACCTGCCAACCTTCAACAGATTGATTTAAAAAATGAAGCAATTTTAATGTCTAAGCAGCATAAAAACGCAACCACCACTAAAGAGATGCGTGTTTTTATATTTGAATCGGATTTGTCCACGGCAAAATTATCCCGCCTTTTGAATGTTTCTGAAGCGACGGTACGTAAATGGCGTAAACGTCAGAATTGTGCCGATCTTCCTCATACTCCCAAGCAATTAAATACAACCCTAACAGTCGCTCAGGAATATGTTGTTGTCCAACTGCGCATCCGTTTGCTGTTGTCACTGGATCAGTTACTGAGCGTGTGTAAAGAATTTATCAACGACAATACATCTCGTGCCGGATTACAACGCTGCTTAAAAAGACATGGTGTATCGCGCCTTGCAGACATGGAACCCACACCTAATGATTTAGTGCATGTGGTTGTCGATATTGAAGAAAATCAATCTAATATGGTGTTCAGTTCAAAGATATCTCCGCAGGCTATGACCGATGTACTCAATCAACTGCGGGAAAAAGAGTTAACCATTGATAATTTAAACAGCCCGCTCACGGATCATGCGCTTAATGCACAGTCAACCAGTCTTAACTGTCTGGATGTGGTGCAGGTGAATGTCACTACCTTGCCCGAATTTGTCAATCAAACTGAAAATTATCGCCTTCTGGTGGCCAATGATCCAAGCGGTAGCTGGGTTTATGTTGACCTCTATTGCGATCAGGAAATAAACGCGGCCCGACGATATATGAAACATGTGTTAACTAAAGGGCCGTTTCACATTCGCCGCGTACTGGCGGCTAATTACAATGAATTTTTAAGTCATTTTCGGTTGTTAGATGACAACACGAAAAAATAAATAGGTCACTGCGCAATAACAGAACCCGTTTTCTATGTGCAGAAAAGTGACAGATAATAACAATGACTAACGCAACAGCGGAGTAATAAAATGTCTACAGAGCAAACCCAGAACAACGACGATATGGCCGAAGAAGAGCAGTTAAGTTCACGGATGCAGGAATGTCCTATCGCGATTGTTGGTATGTCTTCGGTTTTTGCCGAGAGCAAAAATCTTGACCAATTTTGGGATAACATTGTTGAGTCAGTGAACGGCATTAGGGATATACCCGAAGATCGTTGGGCGATTGATGATTATTACTCTGCCGATAAAAAAGCGGCGGATAAAACCTACTGCAAACGCGGCGGTTTTTTACCTGAAGTTGATTTTGATCCGATGGAATTTGGTTTGCCGCCGAATTTGTTAGAACTGACCGATATTACTCAGTTGATGTCTTTAGTGGTTGCGCGCGATGTACTGGCCGATGCCGGCATCTCCGATGAAAACAGTTATGATCGTGATAAAATTGGTATCACTCTTGGAGTTGGCGGGGGCCAGAAACATATCTCGCCCTTAACATCCCGTCTGCAGGGACCGGTGTTGAATAAGGTATTAAAAGCATCGGGTGTCGATGCTGCCGACCGTAATATGATCATTGAAAAATTCAAAAAAGCCTATATTCCCTGGGAAGAAAATTCCTTTCCGGGCATGTTGGGTAATGTTATTGCCGGACGTATCGCCAACCGTTTCGATTTTGGCGGCACTAACTGTGTGGTTGATGCTGCCTGTGCAAGCTCCTTAGCGGCGATTAAAATGGCGGTCTCGGATCTGCTTGAGTATCGCTCGGAGATGATGATCACCGGCGGGGTCTGTTGTGATAACTCCCCCTTTATGTATATGTCATTCTCAAAAACCCCCGCTTTTACCGATGGGCAAAATATTCGTCCCTTTGATGATCAGTCCAACGGCATGATGATCGGTGAAGGGGTGGGCATGATAGCGCTGAAACGGCTAGCCGATGCCGAGCGCGATGGCGATAAAATCTATTCCGTTATTAAAGGCATCGGCAGTTCATCCGATGGCCGTTATAAATCTATTTATGCGCCGAGTCCTGCCGGACAAGTAAAAGCGCTTAAACGTGGCTATGCTGATGCCGGTTTTGATCCCTTAACCTGCGGTTTGATTGAAGCGCATGGTACCGGCACAAAGGCCGGAGATGCCGCCGAGTTTGCGGGTTTAAACGCGCTCTTTAGTGAAAACAACACACAAAAACAACATATCGCCTTAGGATCGGTTAAATCACAAATTGGCCATACCAAAGCCGCAGCCGGTACTGCAGGGATAATTAAAGCGTCTTTAGCGCTTTACCATAAAGTGCTGCCGGCAACTATCAATGTGGAGCAGCCTAATAAAAACTTGGATATTGAGAACAGCCCGCTGTATATCAATAGTGAAACCCGGCCCTGGATGCCGCGTGCCGATGCGATTAAGCGTCGTGCCGGGATCAGTTCCTTTGGTTTTGGTGGTACTAATTTCCATATTGTCCTGGAAGAATATCAAAGCAAACAAAGCGGCCAATACCGTTTAAATGAAGTGCCGCAAACTATTGTTATCAGCGCAGCCGATAAGGCCACTTTAAAACAAAGTTTAACCACCTGGAAGACGAAACTTGCGGTTAATGAGGATTTACAGGCCTATGCATTTAATGCTTTAGTGGTTGAAAATCCATTATCAACACCCGAGCACGAGCTCGCACGTTGTGGTTTTGTGGCTAAAAATGCGCAACAAGCAGTGCAATTAATTGAACAGATAATAAAAGAATTTAACCTGAATGACGCAATCGCGTGGTCTAAACCGACGGGCATCTATTACCGTGAAAGCGGGCTTAAAACACCGGGGAAAGTGGTTGCACTGTTCTCGGGGCAAGGTTCTCAATATGTTAATATGGGCCGTGATTTAAGCTGTAACTTCCCGTCAATGTTAGACACTAATGCATTGATGGATACCCAGTTTAGTGATAACGGTTTGCAGCAGTTGTCAGCCGTTACTTATCCGATCCCTGCCTTTACGGCTGAAAAACGTGTGGCACAGGAAGAAAACTTACGTTTAACCCAGCACGCTCAGCCTGCAATTGGCGCTTTTAGCGCGGGATTATATAAAACCTTCCAGCAGGCCGGCTTTAAAGCTGATTTCACTGCCGGTCATAGTTTCGGTGAATTAACCGCTTTATGGGCCGCGGGTGTCTTATCCGAGCATGATTATATGTTACTGGCCCGCAGCCGTGGTCAGGCAATGGCTGCGCCCGATGATGTAAATTTTGATGCCGGTACTATGATCGCCGTAATAGGTGATCCGGCTCAAGTCGCGCTGGAGATCAAACCGTTTGCTGGTCTTTCAATTGCCAATTATAACGCTAATAATCAAGTGGTTGTCGCGGGTCCAAGCAGCGAGATAGATGTTGCTTTTGCGCAGCTTAAAGACAAAGGTTATAAAGTGATCCAGCTGCCTGTTTCTGCGGCTTTTCATACGGAATTGGTAGGACATGCACAAAAGCCTTTTGCCAATGCTATCAACGCCGTTGAATTTAAATCGCCGGTCATTCCGGTCTTTTCCAATGGCAGTGCAAACGCGCATTCAACGGATGCCGAGGTGATCAAAGCCAGCCTGAAAAAACATATTTTACAACCTGTTCATTTTAATGATGAAATTGATAATTTATATGCCGCTGGTGGACGTATCTTTATTGAATTTGGTCCTAAAAATGGTTTAACAGGGTTAGTTGATAATATTCTGCAGGATAAATCCGATGTGACTACTATTGCAGTCAATGCCAACCCTAAAAAGTCAGCTGATTTGCAGCTGCGTTTAGCCGCCGTTGAAATGGCCGTATTAGGGGTGCAGTTGAATAATATTGACCCTTATAACGCGCTACAACGTCCAACAACGCCGCCTAAAAAATCACCTCTGGCAATGAAATTATCCGGTGCTGCTTATGTCAGTGACAAAACTAAAAAAGCCTTTACGGATGCCTTAAGTGACGGTCAAAAAATCAACTCTCCACAAGCCAACACTGAGCAAGCTAAGGTCATTGAAAAACAGGTGATCGTTGAGAAAGAGGTGATCGTTGAAAAAATTGTGGAAAAGATTGTGGAAAAGATTGTCTACCTCAATCCCGACGGGACACCCTTTGATCCTCAAGCTGTCAATATGGCCAGCGTCAGTAGGCAGCCGGACAATAGCGCCGCGTTAGTTGCCTCTATTGAACAAAGTGTCGGCCAGGTTGTGCAGCATCAGGCACAACTCTTAAGTGTGCATGAAGAATATCTGCAGGGTCCAAAAGAGTACGCAAAAACCTTCCAGTCAGTTTTAGCTTCTCACGCGGGTGCGGCGCAATTGCCTGAAAGTTTGGATAAAACATTAACTATGTACCATGACTTCCAGTCTGAAACATTACGGGTTCACGAAACCTATTTAAATCATCAGACCGAGAATATGCAGCGAATGTTAACGGCAACGCCGATGGCTGAAGGGTCTGCTATGACTGACTCTGCTGCCGTTCAAAAAAATAGTGTCGCGACTGTTAAAGCTGTACCTCCAGTCCAGCAGCACGTTGCTGCTGCGCCGGTGCAAGAGATTAAAACTCCGGTTGCTGCTGCGCCTGTGGCCTCGGAGCCTGTTCAACAGAATAAAACTGAGCCTGTGCAAACAGCCGCCATTGATGTACATGAAATTCAAAATGTGATGCTTGCCGTGGTTGCCGATAAAACCGGTTATCCCGTTGAAATGCTCGAACTTGGCATGGACATGGAAGCGGATTTAGGCATAGATTCCATTAAACGGGTCGAGATTTTAGGCGCGGTGCAGGATCAAGTCAGCTCCCTGCCGGAATTAAATCCGGAAGCGCTGGCCGAGCTGCGCACTTTAGGTGAAATAGTTGACTATATGCAGTCGCAGGCGCCGGTTACTGCGCTTAATAATATTGCATCACTTGACAATAATGTCCCTGAAATTGATTTATCCGCTATTCGGACTGTGATGCTGGATGTGGTTGCCGATAAAACCGGTTATCCCGTTGAAATGCTCGAACTTGGCATGGACATGGAAGCGGATTTAGGCATAGATTCCATTAAACGGGTCGAGATTTTAGGCGCGGTGCAGGATCAAGTCAGCTCCCTGCCGGAATTAAATCCGGAAGCGCTCGCCGAGCTGCGCACTTTGGGTGAAATAGTTGACTATATGCAGTCGCAGGCGCCGGTTACTGCGCTTAATAATAATGTTCCTGAAATTGATTTATCCGCTATTCGGACTGTGATGCTGGATGTGGTTGCCGATAAAACCGGATATCCCGTTGAAATGCTCGAACTTGGCATGGACATGGAGTCGGATTTAGGCATAGATTCCATTAAACGGGTAGAGATTTTAGGGGCAGTGCAGGATCAGATAAGCGACTTGCCGGAATTAAATCCGGAAGCGCTGGCCGAGCTGCGCACTTTGGGGGAAATAGTTGACTACATGCAGTCGCAGGCACCGGTTACTCCGCTTAATAATATTGCATCACTTGACAATAATGTTCCTGAAATTGATTTATTCGCTATTCGGACTGTGATGCTGGATGTGGTTGCCGATAAAACCGGATATCCCGTTGAAATGCTCGAACTTGGCATGGACATGGAGTCGGATTTAGGCATAGATTCCATTAAACGGGTAGAAATTTTAGGGGCGGTGCAGGATCAGATAAGCGACTTGCCGGAATTAAATCCGGAAGCGCTGGCCGAGCTGCGCACTTTGGGGGAAATAGTTGACTACATGCAGTCGCAGGCACCGGCGGCTTCTGCTGCCGATACACAGGACAGCCAATCTGCACCCTTAAGCACTAGTATGACAGGTACTAGTCTGGTGAATATTCAATCTATTATGCTTGCCGTGGTTGCCGATAAAACCGGTTATCCCGCTGAAATGCTCGAACTTGGCATGGACATGGAAGCGGATTTAGGCATAGATTCCATTAAACGGGTAGAAATTTTAGGCGCGGTGCAGGATGAGGTCAGCGACTTGCCGGAATTAAATCCGGAAGCCTTAGCCGAACTGCGCACTTTGGGCGAAATTGTTGACTATATGCAGTCGCAGGCAGCTTGTTTAACAACGGATAGTCACCAAGCAGAGAGAAATGCAACACCGTTAAAAACACAGAACAGCCAATCTGCACCCTTAACACCTAGTCTGACAGGTACTAGTCTGGTGGATATTCAATCTATTATGCTTGCCGTGGTTGCCGATAAAACCGGTTATCCCGTTGAAATGCTCGAACTTGGCATGGACATGGAGTCAGATTTAGGCATAGATTCCATTAAACGAGTGGAAATTTTAGGCGCGGTGCAGGATGAGGTCAGCGACTTGCCGGAATTAAATCCGGAAGCGCTAGCCGAGCTGCGCACTTTAGGTGAAATAGTCACTTATATGCAGTCCCAAGCACCTGTTCCCGTTACCCCGCCTCTGAATAATGTCGTGCCTATCGTCCCGGAGCAAGCCGTTGATTTAACCCAGATCGAAACGGTCATGCTGGAAGTGGTGGCCGATAAAACCGGATATCCCGTTGAAATGCTTGAACTTGGCATGGACATGGAAGCGGATTTAGGCATAGATTCGATTAAACGAGTGGAAATTTTAGGCGCGGTACAGGATCAGATAAGCTCGCTGCCGGAATTAAATCCGGAAGCCTTAGCCGAGCTGCGCACTTTAGGCTGTATTGTTGACTATATGAGCAATCTTGCGGAGCAGAGTCAAGCTGATGCCATAAAGCCCGCAACAGAGATACAAAAGCCTGCTGAAGCCGTTGATTCAGTTGAATCGATGGCAAGTTTTGAGCCCGCACCCAGTGCCACCGTGGTGATTAAGCACCTTAATGCAATTGAAACCATGGCTATGAATGTCAACGGTGAAAATCTTTTATTAGTGGATGACGGTCAAGGTTGTGCTGTTCACTTAGCGGATAAATTAAGCCGCCTGGGTTGGTCCGTTACTGTTATCAAACCAAGCTGGATAAACGCCGATAGCGATAAAACATTTTCCGATAAAGTTAATGTTTTTGCATTAAATGCGGTTGATGAGCAGGAACTCAGCACGATTTTAGACACTCAGTCTGTTTGGACAAGTATCATTTATCTGCATCCTAAAACCACTATTACTGCTATTGAATATCCGCAGGCAAGCAAACAGGGGTTAATGCTCGCATTTTTGTTAGCTAAACTGTCAGGTTTAGCAGCGCCGCAAAACAATATTGAAACCCGATCATCATTTATGGTCTTAACCCGTCAGGGTGGCGCTTTCGGGGTGGATAGTAACGAACTTGAATCCGATCTGGTGCAGACGGGACTTGCCGGGCTGGTTAAAACGCTCTCCCATGAATGGCCTGCGGTATTTTGTCGTGCCGTTGATCTGGCCAGTAAATTTTCCGCCGATAAAGTCGCTAATATTATTGTTGATGAGTTAAACGATAAAAATGTTAAACCCGTAGAAGTGGGTTTTAACCGCAATGGCCGTTTAACCCTGGCGGCTGAAAAAACAGACAGTTACACTTTGCAGGCCGGCAGCAGTATCGATCAAAATTCGGTATTTCTCGTTAGTGGCGGTGCCCGGGGGGTGACCGCTGAGTGTGTTATCCGTTTGGCAAAACAGTATCAATCCAAGTTTATTCTTCTGGGGCGTTCGAATTATAAAAGCTGTCAACCAGACTGGGCAAGCGGGATTAATGATCAGGCACAACTTAAAAAGGCTGCCATGCAGGCATTGCAGGCAAAAGGTGAAAAACCCACACCCGCGTCCATTTCAGCATTAGTGTTCGAAGTACTCGCCAATCGTGAAATAAAACAAACCTTGGCGTTAATAGATGCGGCGGGTGGTATTGGCGAATATATTTGTGCGGATGTGACCGATTCAAATGCTGTCTTGAATGCGCTAACACCGATCACCGAACTCTGGGGGAAGGTGAGCGGGATTATTCATGGTGCGGGTGTGCTCGCCGATAAATTTATCGAGCAAAAAACAGTCGCCGAATTTGAAGCGGTTTATAACACTAAAATAGAAGGCCTGTTATCCCTGTTAGCCTGTTGCCAGCAGGACAAACTTAAGCAGCTGGTTTTATTCTCCTCGGCGGCCGGTTTTTACGGTAATCCGGGGCAGTCTGATTATGCCATTGCCAACGATATTTTAAATAAAACGGCTTATCGTTTTAAAGCCCTGCATCCGGCAGCCCAGGTACTGAGCTTTAACTGGGGACCCTGGGATGGCGGCATGGTGACAGCTGAACTGAAAAAGATGTTTGACGATCGCGGGGTGTATATTATTCCTTTAGCGGCCGGGGCTGAGTTATTACTAAATGAACTTGCCGCCGACAGCAATCGTTGTCCGCAAATTCTGGTGGGTAACGACATGGAAGGGCAATCATCCGAGGCTGAAGCATTAGAGAATAAAGTATCGAAGGATACAAGCATAAAAAAGCCATTAGTTAGTCGCTTGGCAAAAAGATTTTTAGCGGCTAACAATCCTTTTTTGGCTGATCATAAGATAGGTAAAAATCAGGTACTGCCAACTGTCTGTGCCATTGCCTGGATGGTGGACGCCGTGGCTGTCAGCTATTCGAATTTTGTGTATCAGGGGCTGGAAAATTATCAATTGTTTAAAGGTATTGTCTTTGATGGCACGCAGGCAAACGATTATTTTATTGATCTGAATTGCCTGGAAAAACCGTCGGGCGATTTAGCCGTAGAGGTTAAAATATCCAGTATCAATGCCAATGACAGCCTGAGTTTTCATTATGGCGCCACTTTATTATTGGCCAAAGAACATCAAGCCAAGCCGCTGTACGTTACTGAACTGCCTGATTTAGTTATAAGTAAACAGGCCAATGCCGATGCACTTTATCAGGATGGCACCTTATTTCACGGCAGCAGTTTGCAGGGGATACAATCCCTGCTGGAATGCGGTGCTCAGGGATTATTGTTAAGTTGCTTAATTCCTGAATCCGTAAAAAGCGAACAGGGTGAATTTGATCTGCAAGTAACTAATATTTTCGCTAATGATTTAGTCTATCAGGCGTTATTGATTTGGGCGCGTAAAGAGTTAGGCTTGGGCAGTTTACCGGGCAGCACATTCGCCTGGACTGTCTATACTGAAGTTAAGGTTAATCAGGCCTTTTATTTAAAGCTTTCGGTGTCTCAGCAGCAGGCAAATAAAGTGGTTGCCGATATTCTGCTGATCGACAAAGATAAACGGATTCTGGCGGAAATATCGGGTGCTGAAGTTACCTGCAGTGCCAGTTTAAACAAATTATTTAAACTGGCCGTTGAAGTTAATGCCTGATAACAGAGGGCTTGATAGCCTTAACAACCAGCTTGCTATTATCGGCATAGATGCGCAGTTTGAAGGTCTGCCTGATATCGATTATGTTGAGTCAGCTTTATACAAAGGTGAAGTGTACAAAGGTGATACGCATAAAGCTTGCCTGCATCGGGTTGATGGTCAAGATCTTGATCCGCTTTTAGAACAAAGTGATTATTCAACTTTATGCAAAGATTCAGCCGCCCGTGTTGTCGCAGCGAATAAGCTCAGTGCACAACAGGTGGCGGTTATTATTGTTAGCGATGCCGGTGAGCCTTTTGCCGCAGTTGAGCAGGAGTATTTTAGCTGCAGTACAGTTAATAACCTCGGTGCGGCGCTGATCCGCAGTGAAAAGTTGATTGTCGAATTTAATGTCGCGGTTTTAATTATTGCCGCGAAATCGAATGCTGATCCTAATATAAAACAGGATCAAGCCAGTATCAGTTTTAATGATGATTTTAGTGGTTACGCGCAGCATAATGGGGTGGTCAGTATATTATTATCGGCGGCTGATTTTGCCGCGGCTCACGGCTGTTACCGTTATGCAACGCTGCACAGCGCGGCCTGCAGTGCTGATACTCTTAACACTGAAGGTGAAATGCGCGCGACTATCGAGCGCTCTCTGCGCGCCGCAAAGGTGAGCACTGGAATGATCGATAGTGTCGAAGTGTCAGCGCTTTCTGATCCTGCGCTTTGCATATTAGAGACGAAGGCATTATTAAGCGCCTACAGCCACGGGCAAAAATTAAGCACCGCCATCAGCTGCAGCAAAAGTGTGCTCGGGGAAAATAAATCCTTATCGCAGTTGCTGGGGTTATTAAACAGTGTTTTTGTGCTTCAGCAGCGTTATCGTGCCGGGATTAAAGACTGGACTAAGCCTGTATTTGAAAAACTTCAAGCCTGGTCTGAATCGCCTTTTTATGTTTTTAATCAGGCGACCCCGGCCTTTCCTGATCCCGATCGCAGCCCCCGGTATGTCGCTTACAGCTGTTTATCAAAAAATGATTATGCGCATATTATTTTGCAGGAAAATAACGACAAATTAGTGCACAGCAACGGTTTTAATGCCTGTGCAGATTCGACCTTATTTGTGCTGGCAGGCAACAATCAAGCCGAGCTGACAGGGCAGTTACAGCGCTTATCGGAAAATCTTTCGAGGGCCAACTTTAAAGCTTTAGCCAAACAATGTTTTAAGGAATTTTCCGAGCAGCCCAATAAAGACTTTAAAATGGTGCTGTTAGCCGAGTCGCACGAGCAGTTAATGAAAGAAATAACCCTGGCATTAACCGGTATTAAGCATGCTTTTACCAATAACAGCCATTGGAAAACCCCTAAAGGCAGCTATTTTAGTGCAACCCCGCTGGCCAGCAAAAAAAATGTCGCCTTTTTATATCCCGGCATCGGTGCCACTTATGTGGGATTAGGGCGAGATCTGTTTCACCTCTTTCCTGAAATCTATTCAAGTATTGTGGCCTTAGCCGATGATATAGGCGCCTCTCTAAAAGAGCGCTTAATCTACCCGCGTTCCCTGACCCGTCTGGATTTCAGTGAACTGAAAAAGTTGGATCTCAGCCTGCGCAGCACGCTGGCTGAGATAGCTGAATGTGGTGTCGGTTTTGCCTGTGTTTTCAGTGAAATATTTGCGCAGGTTTTTAATATTAAAGCTGATTTTGCTGCAGGTTACAGCATGGGCGAAATCAGTATGTATGCCGGATTAGGATGCTGGCGGTCACCCGGTTTAATGAGTGCGCGCTTAGCGAGTTCCAATACTTTTAATCACCGTTTGTCGGGCGAGTTACGTGCGCTGCGCGAAAGGTGGAATCTGCCCGATGTCGCTGATGGTACCCTTGAGCGAATCTGGGAAACCTACAGCATCAGGGGTTCTTTTGTTGAGGTGAACAAGGCCATTAAAAAGGGTGAACGGGTTTATGTTACCCTGATAAATACGCCGGACAGTTTAACCATAGGTGGTTATCCACAGGATTGTTTACGGGTAATTAAGCGCTTAGGGGCGCGTGCCGTGCCGCTTAATATAGGTAATGCGATTCACAGCGAAGCGGCCTATTCGGAATATCAAGCGATCCAGGATCTTTACACTATGGAGGTCAGCGAGCGGATTAACACCAAAATGTATTCCAGCTCCTGTTATCTGCCTATTCCGCAGCACCCTAAAGCGATTGCGGTCAGTATCGCTAAGTGTCTCTGTGAGCCGGTTGATTTTCCGCGCCTGATTAACACCTTATCTAATCAGGGGGCTGAGGTGTTTATTGAAATGGGCGCCGGATCGTCATTATCCGGCTGGACCAATAAGATTTTAAAAATGGGTGCAGTAGCCGACAAAACCACAGCTAATTTTTTAACCGTGCCGGTTAATGCCAAAGGTTGCGATGATCAACTCAGTTACGCACGTGCAGCGGCAAAGCTTGTCAGTGCGGGTGTCGATATTAATTTAAGCAGCTTTTTCTACGGATCGATCATTCAACCCGTGGGCCTGTGCAGCGGCAAAGCTTGTCAGTGCGGGTGTCGATATTAATTTAAGCCGCTTTCTTACGCAATCCGTGTGCACGTTTAGCGGCAAAGCTTGTTAGTGCGGGTGTTGATATTAATTTAAGCCGCTTTTTTACGGTTCGATTTTACGGTTCAAATATCCAACCCGTGTTGGCAGTTAAATAAAGAGATAATTTATGGAAGATATTGCAGTCGTTGGCATAGCCAATCTATTTCCCGGTTCGAACACACCAGAGACCTTCTGGCAGCAGTTATTAAAAAAACAGGATAACCGCAGCCCGATAACCGCGCTTGAGCTGGGCGTTGAGCCGCAAAAATATTACGGCAGAAAAGGTGATACGGACAAATTTTACTGTATGTATGGCGGTTATATCCGTGACTTTGAATTTGATTCCGGACCGTTTGTCTCCGAAAGTTTGAATAACACCTACCTTAATCAGTTAGACGACCTGCACAAATGGGGCTTATATGTAACTCAACAGGCGTTAAGCGATGCGGGTTATTGGGGAAGTGAAAAATTACAGAACTGCGGTTTGATTTTAGGGAATTTATCTTTTCCGACTAAAACATCTAACCACCTTTTTTTACCACTTTATGCGCATGTGGTTGAACATGCATTACAGCAGTTAACCTCAAGCCATTTTCAGTTAAGCAATTTCAGCACTAAACAGACGGTTAATTCCGATAACGCCCTGATTGCAGGTTTCCCTTCGGCATTATTGTCTCAAGCCGCGGGGCTTGGCGGGAGTGTATTTTCCCTGGACGCCGCCTGCGCATCCTCCTGTTACAGTGTTAAATTAGCCTGTGATTACCTGCACACGGGCAAAGCCGATATGATGCTGGCGGGCGCGGTGTCGAGCGCCGATCCGCTGTTTGTGAATATGGGTTTTTCGATTTTCCAGGCCTTTCCTGAGGATAATAACCACGCACCTCTGGATAAAAACTCTCAGGGGTTATTCGCCGCTGAAGGTGCCGGCATGATGGTATTAAAGCGCCACGCTGATGCTCTGCGTGATGGTGATAAAATTCACGCTCTTATTAAGGGCGGCGCCCTGTCTAATGACGGTAAAGGTGAGTTTGTATTAAGTCCGAACAGCAAAGGGCAGGTTCTTGCCTATCAGCGCGCTTATCAGAATGCGCAGGTTAATCCCGCTGACGTGGATTATATTGAATGCCACGCCACGGGTACTCCAAAAGGGGATAAAGTCGAATTAAGCTCCATGGAAACCTTCTTTAGCCAATACCACAATAAACCCTTATTGGGCTCGGCTAAATCCAACCTCGGTCACCTGTTAACGGCGGCGGGCATGCCGGGCATGACTAAAGCCATTTGGGCTTTAAATGAAGGAAAAATTCCGGCGACCATCGATTTAAAAGAGCCCATGAGCTCTAAAAACGGCTACTTTGGTGCTGCGCAGATGCCTGTCGATACGGTTAACTGGCCCGCCTGCGAAAATAAACCCCGCAGCGCAGGAGTCAGTGTTTTTGGCTTTGGCGGCAGTAATGCCCATCTGGTATTACAGCCGGGTAATACGGCTTATGCGCCAAGCAGCGTTGCGCTTAAACCCCGCGAACCCTTAGCCATTGTCGGCATGGACTGCCACTTTGGCAGTGCCAGCAGCCTTTTAGAATTTGATACCTTATTAAGCACCGGGCAGACCACTTTTCGGGCACTGCCGCCCAAGCGCTGGAAAGGCATGGAAAACAGCCAAGGCATTAAACAGACTTTATTATTGAATAAAGTCCCCAAGGGCGGCTACATAGAAAACTTTGACATTGATTTTCTGCGTTTTAAAGTGCCGCCCAATGAGCAGGACTGCCTTATTCCGCAACAGTTATTAATGATGAAAGTGGCCGATAATGCCGCGAATGATGCGCAGTTAAGCACGGGCAGCAATGTCGCGGTTTTAGTTGCTATGGGGGTTGAATTAGATCTGCATCAGTATCGCGGCCGGGTCAATTTAAGCACTCAAATTGAGCAAAGTTTAAAAGAGCAGGGCATTGAATTATCAGTCGATCAGCGCTTGACCCTTACCGATATTGCCAAAGAGGGCATCGCCTCGGCGGCGCAGTTAAATCAATATACCAGTTTTATCGGTAATATTATGGCATCGCGGGTGGCCGCTTTATGGGATTTCTCCGGCCCTGCCTTTACGGTTTCCAGTGAAGAAAATTCTGTTTATCGTTGTCTGGAACTGGCTGAAAACCTCTTTCAAACCTCCGACGTTGAAGCGGTGCTGATTGCCAGCGTTGATTTAGCGGGCTCACTGGAAAATATCAGTTTACGGCAGCGTTATGGTGCGGTTTCTGAAAACGCCACAAACAGACCCAACCTACTAAGTTCACAACAGTGGTTAGTCGGCGAGGGGGCGGGCGCATTTGTGGTTAAACCGAATTCAAAGGCCGCTGCCAATGCGGTTTACGCAAAAGTCGACGGATTAAGTTTTGCACCGGGCAGTGATGCGCAGGCGATTGAAAAAGCCGCGCTACAAGCGAGCCAAATAGCGAATGTAAGCTGCGCGCAGATAAAGCATATAGAAGCCTTTGCCAGCGGTTTCAGCGGTGATAATCAGGCGGAAGAAACCGCCTTTAACAAACTCTATCCTGCACTTGAAATCGGCAGTGTTAAAACTCAGGTAGGGCACTTATTTAATGCATCGGGCATGGCAAGTATCATCAAAACGGCTTTACTGCTCGATAAACAAAAAGCAGGCGTTAATACGGCTATTAATGGGTTAGGCAAAGACTTTTGCTGTGCGCATCTTATTCTATCGGCAACGGATTCAGCCCGTCAATCTGTGCCGTTATCCGCGCCAACAAACCGCCCGCAATTAATAAAAACCATTACGCTGGGCGGGGATGATATTCAGCAGACTATTCTGAAACAGGGTGATAATCCGCTCTTTGCAGATATCAAAAAACAGGTCTCAAATAAAGTATTAGCACCTGTTAAAGATCCTATCCCGCTTAAGTTCTTACAAATAAATCGTGCACCGACTTTTCAGGGCAGTCCGCAAGGCAATAAAACCGTGACGGACAAACCAGCAACCATTCAAACAGCGACGTCGATAAGTCGCGCCGGGGTAAACGTGGCCAGTAAAACCAGTAAAGATATTTTCCAGCAAACAAAAACGCATTTGGCATTTATTCGTTCACGGCACGCAGCTGAGCAGCAGATAGCCCAATTAATCAAACTGCAGGTGCAGTTAACCTCGGCTAACCCTGTTTCGGCTGCACTTGATAAAACAGCCGAAACAGCAGCACCGGAAATTAAAGCGGCTGAAATTAAAGCTGAAAAGCTGCAAAGCACCTCGCCTGGCGGCCTGCAAATCAAGGGCGCGAGCGGTTATGCCTATCCGCCACTGCAGTTGATCGAGCGTTATAACCAACCGCAAAAAATTATTTATGACAGTGCCGCGCTAGTGGAGTTTGCTGAAGGCAATATCGCTAACGTCTTTGGCCGTGATTATGCCGTTATCGACAGCTATCCGCGGAGG
This sequence comes from Psychromonas sp. MB-3u-54, assembly GCF_002836415.1. GTDB lineage: Bacteria > Pseudomonadota > Gammaproteobacteria > Enterobacterales > Psychromonadaceae > Psychromonas. The sequence goes on from NZ_PJBP01000183.1 coordinate 68,796, forward strand.
GTGCGTCTGCCCACCACGGATTATCTGCTGGTCACTCGGGTAACTGATTTAAAGGCCGGCATCAATGAATATAAAAAATCCTATATGGCAACGGAATATGATATTCCAACGGATGCGCCTTTTTTAATCGATGGTCAGATCCCATGGTCGGTGTCCGTTGAATCGGGTCAGTGTGATTTAATGCTGATTTCTTATATCGGCATTGATTTCCAAAATAAAGGCGAACGTGTTTACCGTCTGCTTGACTGTGAATTAACCTTTTTAGAGGAGATGGCCTTTGGCGGTGAAACATTACGTTATGAAATTTATATCGATTCCTATGCTAAAAATGGCGAGCAGTTATTGTTTTTCTTCCATTACGACTGTTTTGTCGGGGATAAAAAAGTATTAATTATGCGTAACGGTTGTGCCGGTTTCTTTACCGATGAGGAATTAGCCGACGGTAAAGGCGTGATCCACAACGATCAGGATAAAGCGCAATTTACAAAAGCTGAAAAATCTTATTTCCAGCCGTTAATTAATAATCAGCGCAGCCAATATGGTGTTGAGGAGATGCTCAAACTGGTTGACGGTGATATTAGCGGTTGTTTCGGCCCTGAATATGATCAGCATGGCCGCAATCCGTCGTTGAAATTCTCATCAAAAAAATTCCTGATGATCGAAAGAATCACTAAGATTGATCCGCAGGGCGGTCACTGGGGATTAGGATTACTTGAAGGGCAGAAAGATCTCGAACCCGATCACTGGTATTTCCCTTGTCATTTTAAAGGTGATCAGGTGATGGCAGGCTCTTTAATGTCCGAAGGTTGCGGACAAATGGCGATGTTCCTGATGCTTTGGCTGGGCATGAACAGCAATGTTAATAATGCCCGTTTCCAACCCATGCCGGGTGAGGCGCAGACCGTGCGTTGCCGCGGTCAGGTATTGCCGCAGTCAAATACGCTGACTTACCGAATGGAAGTCACCACAATGGGGATGTTCCCGCGTCCGTTTATTAAAGCGAATATAGATATTATTCTTGACGGCAAAGTCGTCGTTGATTTTAAAAACTTGTCCGTTGAAATAAAAGAGCAGGATGACAACTCCCCCTGTCCCGTGACCCTGCCGGAAAATGTTGTACAAATTCCCGGTGCGCCCTTAAGCCCTTCGGCGATTCGAGCGACGCGCGATCCGGTCAGTGTTTCCGTTGATTTGGCGCTCAGCCGTTTAGAAAATCATTTAGCGGAAATGGACGCGGCAGCCGTTAAAAGTATCAGCAGTGAACTGGTTGCCGACGAGCGTGGCATCTACCCCTTTAAACATCCCGAGCGTCCGTTGATGCGTGTAGAATCAGATTTTACAGCTTACCGGGAAAAAGGGGTGATCCCGATTAAACACTTTGCGGCGCCACAGGTTCGCGGACAAAATCGAGTGCCGGATCAAACGCCCTTTACCCCCTGGCATCTGTTTGAATTTGCGACGGGTGATATCAGCAAATGTTTTGGCCCTGATTTTGATGTCTATCGAGGGCGCATTCCACCGCGCACTCCCTGCGGTGATTTACAGGTTGTAACGAAGGTGACCGAGGTTAAAGGCAAACGTCTGGATCTTAAAAATCCGGCCAGCTGTACTGCGCAATATTATGTGCCAGCAGACGCCTGGTATTTTACCAAAAATAGCCATTCAAGCTGGATGCCCTATGCACTGCTGATGGAAATAGCCCTGCAGCCCAACGGTTTTCTTTCGGGTTATATGGGCACTACGCTTAAATATCCGCAAAAAGAGCTCTACTTCCGTAACCTTGACGGTAAAGGCACGCTATTAAAACAAATCGATTTGCGCGGTAAAACCATCGTTAATAAATCGGTGTTACTGAGCACCAGCACAGCCGGCGGTGCAATTATTCAAAGTTTCACTTTTGAGCTGCTGGTCGATGAACAAGTATTCTACACAGGTAACGCTGTTTTTGGTTACTTCAGTGGCGAATCCCTCACCAATCAGCTGGGCATTGATAACGGCAAAATCACTCACGCCTGGTTTGTGGATCATAATACCGCCCCAGAGTGCATTGAGCGTTTTGAGCTTCGTAATAAAAAATCGCCATTATTCAGTGCCCCGGCGGGCAAACCCTATTACCGTCTGGCGGGCGGAGACATGAACTTTGTGGACAGCGTCTCTATTGTAGAAGGGGGCGGCAAAGCCGACTTAGCCTACATTTATGGCGAACGGACTATCGATGAAAGTGACTGGTTCTTCCGTTACCACTTTCATCAGGATCCGGTTATGCCCGGCTCCTTGGGCGTTGAAGCAATTATCGAACTGCTGCAGGCCTATGCATTAAAAAATGATTTAGGAGCAGGGTTTAACAATCCCCGTTTTATCACTCCAAGCAGCGAAGTTATCTGGAAATACCGCGGGCAAATTACCCCGCTTAATAAACAGATGAGCCTGGATGTGCATCTGACTAATATCATTCGCAATGAGCATGAAGTGCGTTTAGTCGGGGATGCGAATTTGTCCAAAGATGGTCTGCGTATCTATGAAGTGAAGAATATCGTTTTAAGCATTGTTGAAGCCTAACCATTATTCCGGCGAGGGGTTTGCCGGAATTCTAAAAGGTTTTACATCACTTTACATTACAAGCACCAAACGCAGGTCAATCCTGCTTCGTTTAAGGTACCAATATGTCAGCTTTAGGTTTTAATACAGACAATCAAATTAACTGGGCATGGAAAGTCAGTCCGGCCAACATCAACAGTGATCCGCAGGTCATTAAGCATTGTTTAATGGATCTCCACAAACCCGTCTACCTTGCACAACAGGCTGAAGGTTTAGGGGTAAGTCAGGAGATTAGCAGCGATGGTAGTGAAGCCGTACTCGCCTTTGCCCAGGCGCTTAAACCGGAAGATCTTGGCGATTCGGCCTTTAAAAAGAGCTACGGTGTAAAATATGCCTATCACGGCGGGGCGATGGCCAATGGAATATCTTCGGTAGCATTAGTCACGGCCCTCGGCAAAGCGGGCTTTTTATGCTCCTTTGGTGCGGCGGGTTTAGTGCCCGATGTGCTTGAAAAGGCCATTAAAGCGATTCAAAGCGCCTTACCGAACGGCCCCTTTGCGGTCAATCTGATTCATGCTCCCAGCGAAGAAGCATTAGAGCGCGGTGCCGTTGAACGTTTTCTAAAACTGGGTGTTAAAGTGGTCGAAGCATCGGCCTATTTAGCCTTAACCGAGCATATTGTGTACTACCGTTTAGCCGGTTTATCGGAAAATGCCGATGGCAGCGTTAATATCGGCAATAAAGTGATTGCCAAGGTATCGCGCACCGAAGTCGGACGACGTTTTATGGAGCCGGCACCTAAAAAGCTGGTGGAGAAATTACTTGCGCAGGGAAAAATCACCTCTTTGCAGGCAGCGCTTTCAGAGCGTGTGCCGATGGCCGACGACATCACCGCTGAAGCTGATTCCGGCGGACATACGGATAACCGTCCGTTTTTAACCTTGTTACCTTCTATTATCGCCCTGCGCGATGAAATTCAGGAAAAATACAATTTTTCACCTGCTCTGCGGATTGGCGCAGGCGGCGGAATAGGTACCCCGCAGGCAACCCTGGCGGCGTTTAATATGGGCGCGGCCTACATTGTTGTCGGCAGTGTTAATCAGGCCTGCATTGAAGCTGGTGCCTCGGAGCATACGCGCAAATTATTAGCCAATGTTGAGATGGCCGATGTGACCATGGCACCCGCCGCTGATATGTTTGAAATGGGGGTTAAATTACAAGTAGTTAAACGCGGCTCGATGTTTGCGATGCGCGCCAATAAACTCTATGACTTGTATATGGCTTATCCGTCAATCGAAGCGATTCCCGCCCTTGAGCGTGAGAAAATTGAAAAACAGATTTTTCGGAAAAACTTAGATGCAGTATGGGCAGATACGATCGCTTTTTTCCATGAGCGCGATCCCGCTATGCTTGAGCGTGCGCAAAGTAGCCCTAAACGTAAAATGGCGCTGATTTTTCGCTGGTATTTAGGACTTTCATCGCGTTGGTCGAACGAGGGGGAAGCAGGCCGGGAAATGGATTACCAAATATGGGCAGGTCCGAGTTTGGGCGCTTTTAACAGTTGGGTGAAGGGCAGTTACTTAGAGGATTACAAACAGCGTAAAGCGGTTGATGTGGCGCTGCACCTATTAAAAGGTGGCGCCTATTTACAGCGTATTAATCAGCTTAAACTGCAGGGCGTTACATTAGCGCAAAGTTTGTCGGGTTATTACCCGAGCTAAAAAAGAGCTCTGCGGTGTGCTGATTTATTGGTACAAGGTGATCTAAAAAGGCATACATAAATTTATTGTTAGCCTCAAGTTGTTTAACGGCTTGGGGCTTTTTTATGGGAGTTCGTAAGCCTTCGCTTGTGAGTTTTCGGTGTTACTTTCATTGTTGGTATTCCGCCCTGACGGCGAGTTACTTTGATAGATACCACGATCTACGTGGTCAGGAAATTGCCTTGTCGCTACGGATTGTTTGTAAGCCTTCGCTTGTGAGCGCTTGGTTTAACTTTATTTGTTGGTGGCTTCGCCCTGACGGCGACCTTACTTTTTCTAAATGCCGAAAAAAAGTAGGCAAAAAGCGTCACCCCTAGCCATTTTTTTATCTTGCACTGCCCAACCGCTTTTTAACGCACCAGTTCGGACAGCACATCCATGTGCAGAGCCAAGCCTAATGAATCAACAAGGGCACGCAGAGCTTAGCCCGCTCATAAAACTGAACTGGCGTTCAAATCGCTCCATGATTTCCTTTGCTAAAGTGATTGGCCATCACAAGAAAAACGTACGGAAATTGCCTAGTCGTTACGGATTGTTTGTAAGCCTTCGCTTGTGAGTTTTCGGTGTTACTTTCATTGTTGGTATTCCGCCCTTACGGCGAGTTACTTTGATAGATACCACGATCTACGTGTTCAGGAAATTGCCTTGTCGCTACGGATTGTTTGTAAGCCTTCGCTTGTGAGCGCTTGGTTTAACTTGATTTGTTGGTGGCTTCGCCCTGACGGCGACCTTACTTTTTCTAAATGCCGAAAAAAAGTAGGCAAAAAGCGTCACCCCTAGCCATTTTTTTATCTTGCACTGCCCAACCACTTTTTAACGCACTAGTTCGGACAGCACATCCATGTGCAGAGCCAAGCCTAGTGAATCAACAAGGGTACGCAGAGCTTAGCCCGCTCATAAAACTGAACTGGCGTTCAAATCGCTCCATGATTTCCTTTGCTAAAGCGCTTGTTCATTGCAAGAAAAATGGAAGGGGAATCTCGTAGCCGCATTGGTTTGGTTTATTTATCAAAAGGTTTGGGTGTCGCATCTTTTATTTTACAAACAGTCGTATAGTACCATCTTAGAGATTTTTCCAGTGATAGGTATCACCCTGCAGGTTATATTTTAGGGTAGCTAAATTTAGTTTATAAATTAATCGCTTAGGATCTATTTTGGAAATGGGATAGGTTGCATGTTAACACCTATCCCAAAGTGAAAGTTCAGTAAATTTTTACTTAAAACATTGATTTATTGATGTTAAATAGATATTGTTGTGATTATTTGATGTGAGATAGGTATCGCGGCTTTTCGTGCATAGTGATGCTTATAAGCTGTTATATTTTTTTCATAGTTATTCGCATATTAATAAGGATTTATAAAATGGGACAGCACGAAAATATATTCAAAACAATGGAAGATGATTTACATAATGCAAACGATCTTGATGATGCGACTAAGAAAAAGATTTTTGAAAATATTTTGAGTCTTAAAACTCAAGAGTTGAACATTATGATCACTGGTGCTACAGGTTGCGGTAAGAGTTCAACTATTAATGCTTTGTTTAATACAGATGTAGCTAAAGTGGGAGTTGGTGTTGACCCTGAAACAATGGATATTACAAAATATGAATTGAATAGTTTAGTTTTATGGGATAGCCCCGGACTAGGCGATGGAAAGCAAAAAGATAATCAGCATGCGAAAAATATTATCAATAAATTAAATGAATTGGATGGAAAGGGAAATAGTTTAATTGATCTTGTGTTAGTGATACTTGATGGTAGCACGAGAGATTTAGGTACTTCTTATGAGCTTATTAATAACGTCATAATTCCAAGTTTAGGTGAAGATGCTAGTAAAAGAATTTTAGTGGCAATTAATCAGGCTGATGTTGCCATGAAAGGTAGGAATAATTGGGATTTTGAAGAAAATAAACCCACAGAAAAATTAGAAAAATTTTTATGTGACAAAGTTGTATCAGTGAAAAATAGAGTTCATGAAGCCACTGGAGTAAAAGTTGAGCCTGTTTTTTATGCTGCTGGTTATAAAGAAGAAGGGGAAAATCAACGACCTTATAATCTATCAAAATTATTATACTTTATTGTCAAGCACACCCCAAATCGAAAGCGTGTATTGTTCGCTAATGACAATGTTTCAAATGATGATGAGATGTGGAAAGATAACGATGATATCAAAGAATATAATAATGAAATTAAAGAGTCAGTTTGGGAGTCTGTAAAAGAACATGCAAGTGAAGGCGCTGAAATTGGAGCAGACATAGGCACTATATTTGGTAAAACAGGCGAAGCTGTTGGGAAAGTTGTTGGTGGAGCTATTGGTGGTGCTATAGCACTAGGAAAAAAAATATTCAGCGGGATCTTTGGTTAATGTATAAAAGCTATAGGGTTAACGATATTGAAATAGTGTTAAGCACCATTGGTGCTCGTCCTTTAGATGTAATGGTAACAGGTGTAACAGGTGCAGGAAAATCGACAACATTAAATAGTTTTTTTCAAAAAACAATTTCATCTGTGGGCTCTGGTGTTGACCCTGAAACAATGATTATTAGTAGCCATTCATTAAATGATTCTTTTAGGCTTTGGGATACTCCTGGTCTAGGGGATGGAGTGGCTAGAGATGAATCACATTCAAAAAATATTACAGATCTCCTATATAAGTCATATAGCTCAGATGAAGGGTCACATGGTTTCATAGATTTGGTACTTATAATTATTGAAGGCTCAAATAGGGATATGGGAACTACTTATCGTTTATTAAACGAAATTGTTGTGCCTAACTTTCAAAAAGAGAGAATTCTTGTTGCGATCAATCAAGCTGATATGGCGATGAAGGGAAGGCATTGGAATTATTCTCTTAATAAACCTGAAACTAAATTAAAAGAGTTTTTAGAGGCTCAATCAACGTCAATAAAGAGCAGAGTTAAAGAAGCAACTGGTGTAGATATCATAAAACCAATTTACTATTCAGCAGAGTATAACTACAACATCGATAAGTTATTTGACCTGATAATTAATAATATGCCGCAAAGTAAACGAGCACTAAAAATCTAACAAGTAGACTATTCGAGTGTGGTGCTTGGAGTCCTTTGTCGTGTTCATTCTTGTTATCGGTCTAATCAATCGAACTACGACAAGGAAAGCTTAAGTTGCTGCTTAAGCCTGGGTCTCACATTACCCTAACTTGGTTTAAATATTAATTAATTTATGGGTTTATTATTCATACAAGTTAATCAACAAGGACAAAATACGGCTGGCTATCTCGCTTCGCTCGTATTTTGGCCCGCCAAATTTTGCCTGTTATTAAGGCGTTAAATGTATAGCCAAATATAAGGAGTTAAAATGGGATTTTGGGATGTTGCAGAAAAAGTCGCGAAAGGTGTTGGAAATGCTGGAAAGAAGGCAGTTGTTCAGGCACAGGAGCGACAGTATCAGCAAAATAAAAACGCAGTCATCGGAGGAAAGGCAATTTCCCAGTGGGAAGGTGGCTGGCAGTCTATTGGTATTTTGTCTAATGCAAATTTATCCCCATACAATAAATCAGTAGGTCTATATCGTGCTAGATTAAACGGTCGAGTCGTTTATATCGGCAGAGCTGTTGAATTTTCCAATGGTGGTTTTAGAAAACGTTTAAGTGATTATCGGAGAGGAAGTGATAGCTCGAGAAAGCATGGTTCTGGTCAAAAGATGAACGCGCATAACGAACAATTGCATATAGATATTTTGGTTACTGGCGATGATGCAACAGCCGCAGAATTAGCGAAAAAGCTGGAAATCTTACTAGTTGGCAAGTACAAACCAGAGTGGAATAAACAGTTAGTGTAAACGTTTAGCAAGGCGCTGCATCGGAATAACCATTAGCGGTGTTTTACATTGGCAGGCGATGGGGTCATGGCAGGCGATGGGGTCATCAGGCGATGGGGTCAGGTCTTTCATTTTGCATTGTTGATCACAGGCGATGGGGTCAGGTCTTTCATTTTGCATTGTTGATTATTTACTCTAGAATTATTGTATTCTCTAAAAATCAAATAGGAGCATGCATGAGTCGGCCTTTACGTTTGGAGTTTTCGGGAGCGCTTTATCATGTTACATCGCGTGGTAATGGCAGAAAAGAAATTTACTTTGAAGAAAGTGATTTTGAGTTATTTATCGATCTATTAAGTACAGTTTGCGGTGCTGCTGGGGTCATGCTGCTGGGGTCAGGTCTTTCATTTTGCATTGTTGATTATTTACTCTAGAATTATTGTATTCTCCAAAAATTAAATAGGAGCATACATGAGTCGGCCTTTACGTTTGGAGTTTTCGGGAGCGCTTTATCATGTTACATCGCGTGGTAATGGCAGAAAAGAAATTTACTTTGAAGAAAGTGATTTTGAGTTATTTATCGATCTATTAAGTACAGTTTGTACTCATTATAATTGGGTTATTCATGCATATTGCTTAATGAATAATCATTACCATTTGTTAATAGAGACACCAGACGGAAATCTAAGTAAAGGCATGCGTCAATTAAACGGTGTTTTTACCCAATCAATGAACAGAAAGCATCATCGAGTTGGCCATCTTTTTCAGGGTAGATATAAATCTATTTTAGTTGATAAAAATGCTTATTTACTTGAGCTCTGCCGATATATTGTATTAAATCCGATCAGAGCCAAGATGGTTAACTCACCCGCTGAGTGGTTGTGGAGTAGTTGGCATTGCATGGTGGGAACACAATCTTCACCGGACTGGCTGGCAACGGATGCTTTGTTAAAATATTTCGATAAAAAGCGTACAGTAGCAATTTCTGATTATATCCATTTTGTTGAAGAAGGTATTAATAAAACAATCTGGGATGATTTACAGCACCAAATATTTTTAGGTGATGATGAGTTTGTTGAAAAGCATCAATTAATGCAGGAACAACTTGAAGGTGATCTATCAGAAATACCTTTTAAGCAACGAAGCGTGACGCCATTAAGTTTAAAAGACTATGAGTTACATTCTACTACACGTAATGAGGCTATTGTTAAAGCCTATCAATCAAGCGGTTATACAATGAAAGAAATTGGAAATTATTTTAAAATACATTATTCAGTAGTCAGTCGCATTATAGCTGTGAATAAAAAAGAAAATAATGCAAAATGAAAGACCTGACCCTCATGACCCGCTTTTCAGTAGTCAGTCGCATTATAGCTGTGAATAAAAAAGAAAATAATGCAAAATGAAAGACCTGACCCTCATGACCCGTAAAGCGGTTATACAACAGGAGTTTCTATATGCATTTAGAGTTTTATGCACAAGAAGTCTATTATGCTGATGCACTTGATGGAGACATTATTAATGTTTCATTTCAAGAGTACCCTGATCCTGAAATTGATTACAGTAAGAAAAACTTTGAGCTTCCACCATCTGTCAAAGGTATTTTCTTTTCTGTAAATTATGAATTTCCACCTTCCCAAATTCATGTCGATTGGTGTGATGGTGAAGAAGAGGACGGCGGTGAATTAATAAAAAATATTGAATTGACTCGAACATCGCTAAAAATGGTTTTAAAAAATAATTATAGTTTTAATGTAAGCTTTGAAACTGACGATATTACTTTCCAAAATATAAAATCGTTTTTAATTAAATAACTACCATATAAGTCGTA
>NZ_PJBP01000057.1 GCF_002836415.1 Psychromonas sp. MB-3u-54
ATCGATGGCGGCCACATCGGTCCCCCTATCGGTCACCGTAAACTCCGCGGTGTAGGTAGTGCTATTGGTACGACTCAGATTGCTTAAGGCAAAGCCACCAATAGTGCCCGATAGAGCGCCGTAGGTCTCACCGCCATCGTCATCGACCGTCAGGGTTACCGTGACCGTATCGCTCACCTTCATCTCCACGTCAGGAATAGAAACGCTGGAGATCACCGGGAGGTTGGCATCGATCGCATCATCGGTCTGGCTGATCGGGATGCTGTACGCCGCGCTGGTATTACCGGTAC
>NZ_PJBP01000058.1 GCF_002836415.1 Psychromonas sp. MB-3u-54
CTAAGCTGGTTGTTCTATTTTTTTACCGAAGTAAAAAAGTGGTGCGGAAAGAGAGACTTGAACTCTCACACCTTACGATACTAGAACCTAAATCTAGCGCGTCTACCAATTCCGCCATTTCCGCATCAATGTGGCTGGGATAAGAGGATTTGAACCTCTGAATGCCGAGATCAAAACCCGGTGCCTTACCGCTTGGCGATATCCCAATTGTTCTTTTAAATACTTTTCTAACTGGTCGTCATTCGGAATGCCAATATCGTGATTAACACTCTCAGTTCATTAC
>NZ_PJBP01000059.1 GCF_002836415.1 Psychromonas sp. MB-3u-54
GTAGGCTTATATCCTGCTCTCGCAACCAATTTTGACAGATAAATATTTATAAAAAGAAACACCAATATCGGACGCGAGATGGAGCAGTCTGGTAGCTCGTCGGGCTCATAACCCGAAGGTCGTAGGTTCAAATCCTGCTCTCGCAACCAATTTTGATTGATAAAGACTTAGAAAAAGTAGTACCAATATCGGACGCGAGATGGAGCAGTCTGGTAGCTCGTCGGGCTCATAACCCGAAGGTCGTAGGTTCAAATCCTGCTCTCGCAACCAACTTTGATTGA
>NZ_PJBP01000060.1 GCF_002836415.1 Psychromonas sp. MB-3u-54
CCGACTATCACATGATCTGAAATACAGGACGCGCAGAGCTTGTCCGCTCCTGAACCATCGCTGAGGCGATACTCGCCCTGCGGCATACTTTTTTATAATTCCCATGTTCGAGTTGGTCATCACGTCAAAGCCGTAATAACGAAAAAATCCCAGCCCTTCTTTCGAAGGATGGGGATTTATCTGGATTTAATTGCCCAGCTTGTGCGGAATTCTAGCGATTAGCTAGTGCAAGAAGCTGGCGATGGAACAGGACTCGCAGAGCTCGTCCGCTCGTGAACC
>NZ_PJBP01000061.1 GCF_002836415.1 Psychromonas sp. MB-3u-54
AATGGGCTGTTATTAATAAATAGTGCTGAGAATACAACTTTATAGTTGTATTTTTATTAAACAAATGAATATTCCTATCTGGACACCCATTTAAATAAAGAAATAACGAGTATTAATGTTATTGATAATCTATCTGAAATACATCGTATTATCTTTAATTACTGCGAACTGAACAATAACACCAGCAGAGCAAAATTATTAAAGATAACAGACAGAATTTATACGCCGCAAAGTTTGCTTGATGCCGCCTTAAAAACCAT
>NZ_PJBP01000062.1 GCF_002836415.1 Psychromonas sp. MB-3u-54
GTTATTACGGCTTTGACGTGATGACCAACTCGAACATGGGAATTATAAAAAAGTATGCCGAAGGGCGAGTATCGCGGCAGCGATGGTTCAGGAGCGGACAAGCTCTGCGCGTCCTGTATTTCAGATCATGTGATAGTAGGGGCGAATTTTGCGGAAGCAAAGTGTCATGAGCGGGCTAAGCTCTGCGTGCCCTGGATAATCAGGCGACAGCCTGGGTTTATGAGCGGGTGAGCTCTGCGAACCCTGTTCCATCGCCAGTA
>NZ_PJBP01000063.1 GCF_002836415.1 Psychromonas sp. MB-3u-54
CCCGATCAGCCAGACCGGTGATGCGATCGATGCCAACCTTCCGGTGATCTCCAGCGTTTCTATCCCTGACACTGCGATGAAGGTGAGCGATACGGTCACGGTAACCCTGACGGTCGCGGACGATGGCGGTGAGACCTACAGTAATCTATCGGGCACTATTGGTGGCTTTGCCTTAAGCAATCTGCAACGTACCAACAGCACTACCTACACCGCGGAGTTTACGGTGACCGATAGGGGGACCGATGTGGCCGCCATCGAT
>NZ_PJBP01000064.1 GCF_002836415.1 Psychromonas sp. MB-3u-54
GATCATGTGATAGTAGGGCGAATCAGGCGACAGCCTGGGTTTATGAGCGGACGAGCTCTGCGAACCCTGTTCCATCGCCAGTATCTAGCACTAGCTAATCGCCGGTATTCCGCACAAGCTAAGCAATTAAATCCAGATAAATCCCTGTTGACTGATGTCAGCAGGGATTTTTTCGTTTAAGCGCTTGGCGATGACTACTCGAACATGGGGATTATAAAGAGCATGCCGCAGGGCGAGTATCGCGGCAGCGATGGT
>NZ_PJBP01000065.1 GCF_002836415.1 Psychromonas sp. MB-3u-54
AGATATGCGCCGTGCTATTTATGCGATGCTCAGTTGCCAAACTGAACAGCAACGCAACACCAGCTGGTGTTGCGACCACTGCCATCATTTTGAGCAGCATCCGCTCTCATGCGGACATCGACATTGCCCGCAGTGTCAGCATCAGGCAACCGCCCAATGGCTCACTCGCCAACAGCAAAAGTTGTTACCAACCCACTATTTTATGGTGACATTCACCTTGCCTTACGAATTAAGGACATTAGCGGCAACACAGC
>NZ_PJBP01000066.1 GCF_002836415.1 Psychromonas sp. MB-3u-54
AAGACGCTTGCGATTTCTCATATTTTACAATACAAAAAACAACATTCGTTTTTCGTGCACCTAGAATTAATCATTACAATCAATTCGTAGATACGTACATTATTCAAAGTATCAGTTTGAATAATATTTATTTTTGCTTGATTCATTTACTAAAACCGAAGTTTTAATAAACGAGAACTGTTTATATTTCACGTTGTGAAATATAAACTTTTCGTTTAATTTACCACACCAATCAACACCGAAATGTCATTG
>NZ_PJBP01000184.1 GCF_002836415.1 Psychromonas sp. MB-3u-54
AGTTGAGCAAAGAATGAAATCAGAACGATACTTGGTTATGTATAAAGACCGCGGTATGACCTTGCTTGAGGTTCTACTGGCGTTGGTTATTTTAGCAACAGCAGGACTCGCGGTTATGAATGCGGCTTCAGGTGCATTAAATAGCCAGGCTTATCTGCAGGAAAAAACCTTTGCATTATGGATTGCCAGCAATGGATTAGCGGAGCTGAAGCTGCAGAATGAGTGGCCATCGGATACCTGGAAGGAAGATAGTGTCGATTTTGCAGGTAGTACCTGGTATTCACGCTACCAGGGTGTTGCCACCGCCGACGATACTTTTAAAGCCTTGGATATCGAAGTGAGTAATAAAAAAGAGGGTAACGCCCTGGCTTATATTAGGACTTACATTGTCAAACCTTAATCGCACAGATAAAAAGTCAATAAAAGGCTTTACGCTGCTGGAAGTATTGGTTGCTATCATGATTTTTGCGATGATGAGTTTGGCGGCTTATCAAGTATTGCAGGGAGTATTACGCAGTAGTGAAATAAGTAAAACACACAGCGAACGCTTAACAGAGCTGCAACGCGCGATGCTCATTATCGAGCAGGATTTTACCCAGATAGTGGCTCGAAAGTCTCGTCAGGAAGGGGGAGAGACAGAAGAGTTACGTGCGTTAACCGTTGGCAAAGGGTTGTTTTCTTCGCAGGATCAGGGGATCGAATTTAACCGTATGGGTTGGGCAAATCCGTTAAATTTATTACCGCGTTCAAATATTTTACGGGTCAGGTACATACAGAGAGATGGGCAACTGCAGCGTTTATATTTTCTTTATCCGGATACTGTTGCCGGGCAACAGCCTGAAGTGCAAGTATTATTAAAGGATATTGAAAAATTAAGCTTTCGTTTTTGGAATAATGGCTGGAAAGAGAGTTGGTCGCCGTCAGAAACACTGCCGCAAGGTATCGAAATTAATTTTACCAGCAAATATTTTGCGAATATCAGACGGGTTTTTTTAGTTTCGTCCGGTGAGGTTATTGAATGATGACTTCGCGGCATAAAAAAAAGCAACGTGGTGTTGCATTAATTACAGTATTAATGATTTTAGCTATCATGGTTACCGTTGCCGCAACGATGACCGGTCGCTTGACCATGAGTTTAAAACGCACTGAAGGTTTGATTTTTTCACAAAAAGTATATTGGTATGGACAGGCGTCTGCTGAGCTGGGGAAAAAGATTTTAGATCAAAATTTTTCAGATAGCAGAGTGGTTAGTTTGGATCAACTGTGGGCAATCCCTGATATGGTTTTTCCTCTGGAAAATGGGAACATCGGGGGAAGTATGAGGGATTTACGCAGTTGTTTTAATGTCAATGCCTTGCAGTTGCCGAATCAGGAGGGTATTCCTGCTGTCCCTTTGCGGCAATTCCAAAACTTACTGGAAGCGCTGGGTGTGAGTGAATATGGTGCGCAGATGATTGCTGAATCCACACGAGACTGGATTGACGAGGATGATAGCAACGATGCAGCTCTCGGGGCTGAAGATAGTTTTTATCAGGCCAGAAGGGTACCACATTTAACAGCTGATAATTTAATGACCGATATCAGTGAGCTGCGCAGCATTCAGGGCGTTGGACCAAAAACATACGAAAAAATAGTGCCTTATCTGTGTGCTGTTCCAAGCCGGGAACAAAAAATAAACGTCAATACGGTCGATATTGAACAAGCAGAAATACTCTATGCGTTATTTGAAAATGAGCTCAATATCAGTATTGATACTCTGCAAAATTTGCTTCAGGACAGACCGATAAGCGGCTGGGCAAATGTTGATGAATTCTTGGCTATGCCAGCCTTTCAGGGATTGTTAATTTCGGCACCGCTAAAAACGCAATTAAGTGTTACCAGTGATTTTTTTCAATTAAGCGGCATTACCGAGTTTGCAGATCGACTACTTGCCATTGATCTGACATTTCAGATAAAGGCACAAACAGCCAAGGTCATCCGCTATCAATCAGGCGGTCTTAAATGAATTTAATCAGATCTACAAATCGTAAATTAAAAATGGAGAGATTTGGTGAATGAACGTTTAATTATTCGCTTAGCAAGCAGTGCTTCACAAAAAAATTATTGGCTGATATGGTCCGATAGTGAAAATGAAATTATTGCATCGGGTGAAGTGGATAATGCCGAGCAATTGAACTTGCTGACGGAAAAAGCACTTCAACGACGGGTCATCTGTTTATTGCCGGGTGTTGATATCTGCATCAAAAAAGTAGTTATTAAAGGTGCTTTTAATCGTCAAATGCAGCAGGCTTTACCGTATTTAATTGAAGAGGAGTTAGCCTCTGATGTGGAAAATCTGCATTTTAATGTGATTGCCAAAGAGACCCATCTTGTCCATGTGGCTATTTGTGATAGACAAAAAATGCATGACTGGCTTGATTGGTTGGAAAAAGCACAGATTCAGTGTAAACAATTTATTCCTGAAGGGCTAACTTTACCCTTACCTGAAGATGGAAAGTGGCAGGCGGTGCAACTTGGAGAGCAGTGGTTAATAAGAGAAACTGCGAATCTCGCCTGGAGTTGTGCTCACTCTATGCTCAACACAATTTTAGAGAGCAGGTTAAATAATTCAGCTGACCAGGCTTCGGTGCCACGGATCGAAAGTTACAGCCCTATTATTGAAAATTCAGTTGCCGAGTGGTCCCGTCATGAGGCGATTTTACCCATGGAGTTGTTAGCGCTTGGGACTAAACACAACAGAGTTAATTTGCTGAGCGATGAATTTAAACCCGCACAAGAGGTAAACCCGTATATTAAAAAATGGCGAATGCCAGCTGCTGTCGGCGTTCTGCTGTTTGTCGTATCAGTACTCAATATTTATACTCACACTCTGCAAGTTCAGGCTGAAACTGAGTTAATCCAGCAACAAGTCGAAACTATCTATAGCCAGGCATTTCCTCGGGAACGTCAATTAAGATATGCGCGTATCAATCATAAACTCGATACAATGCTAAAAGAACTTCAAGGGAGCAGTGCGGAGTTTGATTTTTTAACTATTCTTAATGACCTTTCACCTGCCGTTATGTCTCTTAATAAATTTGAAATTTCCAGCTTGAAGTTTGACAGTAAAAAACAGGAGCTGCAGCTGGCGCTGACCGCACCGAGTTTTCAGGCCTTTGAAACATTTACAGCTGAACTACCTGAGCATTTAACAGCACAGCAAGGCGCGTTAAATAACAGTAAATCGGGCGTTAGTGGCGTGCTCACGATAAGGATAAAATAATGCTCGAACGGTTTAAATTTTGTTGGGAAAGTTTTGGTGACTTTGGTGACTTTCGTGGCATGCTCACGATAAGGAAAAAATAATGGTCGAGCGGTTTAACTTTTGTTGGGAAAGTTTTGGTGACTTTGGTGACTTTGGTGACTTTCGTGGCATGCTCACGATAAGGAAAAAATAATGGTCGAGCGGTTTAACTTTTGTTGGGAAAGTTTTGGTGACTTTGGTGACTTTCGTGGCATGCTCACGATAAGGAAAAAATAATGGTCGAGCGGTTTAATAGCTGGTGGGAAAGTATTACTGAAAGAGAGCAGCAACTATCATTAGTTTCTGTATTTATGATATTGATAGCCATTATTTACTGGGGCATATGGCAGCCGTTATCGATCGAGCTTGATAATAGTGAAAGTCAATTACAGCGAGCCCAGCAGACCTTATTGTCCACCAAGCAACGCGCAACTCTGTTAGTTAGCGCGGGTGTAGAACAAGGACCTGTTGTTAATAAAAATCAAAATATCACCCAGATAGTTACCATCAGTGCGCGGCAAAATGACATTATTTTCTCGCGTATTATTAACCGTAATGAACAAGTTGAAGTGCAGATAAGTAATGTTGAATTTGACCGTTTCATTAACTGGCTCTCGGTATTAAACACTCAATACTCAGTGTCGGTTCTCAATGCGGATATATCTCGTGCAGATGCAGAAGGTTATATTAAAGTCTCTCGTCTCTCCCTTGGGTATTAAATAATGCCTTTAACTCTGCCAAAGAGATTTCGTCTTTATGAAAATTAAGTTTATTAATTCTTCTGGTATCAATAATGCCTTTAACTCTGTCAAAGAGATTTCGTCTTTATGAAAATTAAGTTTATTATATTATTTGTCTCTTTGTATCTGCTAGCGTTGCTAATAACCTTACCTGCAACTGCATTATTGCGTTTTATCCCTCAAAACATGGGACTCGAGATTGCAGGTGTTTCCGGTTCCGCATGGCAAGGTAAAGCCGCCCTATTATCCTATAACAAAAAAATCAACCTGCAGCGCGTCTCGTGGCATGTAGATTGGTTAGCATTGGCTGCTTTGCAGATTAAACTGAATGTTAAATTTAACAATGGTCAGAATGCCATGTCAGGTAAAGGTTTTGTTAAATTAGGTGTTTCCGGGCTAGTGGTTGAGAATGTGTTGCTTGATTTAAGTGCTCAGGAATTACTCTCCTATGCAGATTTACCGATCTCTGTTGAAGCATCGGGCGATATTACTCTGCTAATAAAAGAGGCCTCACAGGGTGATCCATATTGCGATACATTGGATGGTGTTTTTGTTTGGAAAAATGCACGGATCAGCGCTGACCTTGGTAAAATAGATATGACCACAGTCAACATTAATTTGAGTTGTGACAAGGGTGATGCGGTTGCTATTTTGCAGCAGAAATCAGAGCAGCTAAGCAGTAATATTAACATCTTATTGCAGAAAGGTGGCGCGTACCAGCTGGATGGGACAGTTAAAGGCAGTCATAAACTTAATCCTGACATAAATCAGGCTCTCTCCTTTTTGGGATCAAAAAACTCTTCTGGTGCTACTATAGTGCGCTTTAATGGCCGTTTGTGAAGACGATTAAAGAATGAAAATATTATTTGTCATGGATTGACTGAAAAATATTGTTTGTAGCTAGATTAACTTTATGTATGAATATACACTGTTCATATTTACAGTTAAATTTAGCGTGGAGATTAAATAATGAAAGAGCTAACCAAGCGCCAAAATGAAGTATTGGATGTGATTAAAGATCAAATATTAAAGACGGGAATGCCTCCTACACGAGCTGAATTAGCTAAGATCCTTGGTTTTCGAAGCGCTAATGCGGCAGAAGAGCATCTTAAGGCTTTAGCACGTAAAGGGGCGATTGAAATTTTAGCCGGGACATCTCGTGGAATTCGTCTTCTGGGTGAACATCAACATAATGAAAAAGCGAGCGAAGATGGATTACCGCTTATTGGTCAAGTTGCTGCAGGTGAACCGATTTTAGCTCAGCAGCATATTGAAACCTATTATGATGTTGATCCTGCTTTATTTCACCCTAGTGCCGATTTTTTACTGCGTGTGCAGGGGGAAAGCATGAAAGACATCGGTATTATGGATGGTGATCTGTTGGCTGTACATAAAACCCAAGATATCAAAAATGGGCAAGTTGTGGTCGCCCGTGTTGAAGATGATGTAACGGTAAAACGTTTTTACCGGGAAGGTCGCCAGGTGATATTAAAAGCAGAAAACAACCACTTTGGTCCGATTAAAATAGACCTTGCATATCAATCTTTTGATATCGAAGGGATAGCCGTTGGTGTCATTCGAACAGCCGATTGGATGTAATGGCAGGCGTTTTATTCACCATCCGGCTATAGTAGTGCGTAAGCCTTATCCTTCTTAGATAAAATGATTTTTAATATAATTGGTTATTAAAATGAAAAAAATATTACTATTTATAGTGCCATTGTTTCTGTTATCTTTTTTGTTATTAGGACGGGCACAGTTTCAAAATGACTTAACTAAAAATGAATCTTTAATTTTATTTAATGAGGGAAAAAGTTTAACCGACTTTTCCTTCGATGTGACAGGAGGTGAACATTTTACTAATCAAGATTTACAAGGAAAATGGACACTTTTTTTTATAGGTTACACTTTTTGTCCTGATATCTGTCCGACGACCTTAGCGCATCTTGATAGTGTTTACCCAAAATTAACAGCACAACCCTATAACGACATACAAATTGTATTTGTCTCCGTTGATCCAAACCGCGATAAAGCGGAGCAATTGGCTGAATATGTACATTATTTCAATTCTGAATTTATTGGTGTAACCAGTACGCATAAAGAGTTATGGCCTTTTGTTCAAAATTTAGGGTTGATCTACAGCATTGTGGATCAAGGAGTGGCTGATCCTTATTATTTAGTGGATCACAGTGCTTCAATTGTATTAATTAACCCCGAAGGTGAGCACCATGCCTCTTTTCAAGCGACTATAAATACAGAGGGCGTTTTCAATGTTGAGATGGACTTAATGGTAGAAAATATCCATCAAATGTATAAAAATTGGCATTAAAAAAATCCACTCAGTAAGTAGTTTGGGTATGTAGTTGATTTTCATAATATAATTTTAATCTGAGTGATGCGGCTTATCTGTGCATGAGTTATGCAAAGCACTCACACTGTTTGCAATTGAGTATTTTTTACCATGATAAAATCCCCCCTTTTAAATTTAACTACCCACCAGAAAATCTTTGCAATTGCATTTCCGATGATGATTTCAAATATTAGCGTACCATTACTTGGCCTTGTTGATACCGCCGTGATTGGGCATATGCCTGAGTCATACTATTTAGCCGGGGTCGCCGTAGGCTCGATGATTGTAACGCTTATTTTCTGGATGCTGGGTTTTTTAAGGATGTCGACCACAGGATTAGTCGCACAGGCTTATGGAGCCGGTGACCATCAGCAAATTATTCGCTTATTGTTACAAGCTATTTTAGTCGCTTTGTTGTTAGCTATTGCCATTTTACTCTTGCAAAAACCCTTGATAATAATCGCATTAAAATTTATTGAGGGTAGTGAACAAGTTCTTTTTTATGCCCAGTTATATTTTAATATTCGCATTTGGAGCGCACCGGCGGCTTTGATTAATATGGCGCTCTTGGGTTGGTTACTGGGTATGCAAAATGCCAAAGTTCCGATGTTTTTACTGATTATTAGCAATGCTATCAATATTGGTTTAGACGTATTATTTGTGGTTTTTTTGGATTGGGGTGTTGCAGGAGTGGCCTGGGCATCTCTATTCGCTGATTATATTTCTTTATTATGCGGCCTGTTACTGGTTAAGAATCACCTTAAACCTTTTTATAAACAGGGGGATTTACTTAAATTAAGTAAACAACTTAGCGATTTAAATTCTCTTAAAAAATTTATTTTATTGAACCGTGATATTTTTATTCGCACTTTATGTATACAAGTAACCTTTGCCTTTATGACTATGCAGGGGGTTAAATTGGGCGATGCTATTGTTTCTGCAAATTTAGTCTTAATGCATTTTTTATTGCTTATCTCTTTTTCTATGGATGGCCTTGCCTACGCGGCTGAAGCACTCGTCGGGAAAAGCATCGGTACACGTTGTTTAATAAAATTAAAAGAAAGTGTTTATGTCACTTTGTTTTGGGCAGTTATTTTTAGTTTATTGCAGCTCCTGTTATTTTACCTTTACGGGCAGTGGATTATTGCGCAGATAACATCGATTGAAAGTGTGCAAAGAGAAGCGCTAAGTTATTTACCCTGGTTAATCATTATTCCGATAACATCAGTATTAGGTTTTATTTTTGATGGGATATTTATCGGTATGACACGTGCGAAGGAGATGCGTAATAGCCTTATTTTTTCTCTTTTACTGGTCTATTTTCCCGTTTACTTCTTATTGTCAGAACAGGGAAATCACGCCCTGTGGATAGCAATGAATGCTTTTATGCTTGCTCGCGGATTGAGCCTTGCATGGATTTATAGGCAACTTAGTAAAAAAGGAAAACTAATTAATTAAGTGATTTTTTTGGAAAATACTGAGGGTCTGTTGATCTTTCGTATGTATTTTGCAGGTGCTTTAGACAAGGAAGAGCCTGTGCTGTGTAGTTATTCTACATACGTGGGCGGTAATGTATACGATCGTATCCACAAATGCTGCTCTTCGGGTTCATCTAAAAGCGTCCTGCGCTGCGTTATGCTTCGTTTACATAGAATAACTATGCTTCACTCCTCATGCCTTGCTCAGAACACGTTTAGATTGAACGAAATTTGTACTTCAAAGGTCAACAGACCCTAATATTTTTTAGCATAATTAGCTTATGCCTATTGGGGTTCTATTCAATCACAGTGAGCAGCGCAAGAACGTGCAATCTAGAATAAAGATTTAGTCCAAAACAGCGCACTGCCACATTCTGGATCTAGTACATAATCAGAGTAACCTAATTTGCTATAGGCATTTTTTGCAATAGTATTACCTTCTAAAACCTCAAGGGTGATTTTACAGCAATCGCGAAGCTTAGCGATTTCCTCTATTTTGTTAAATAATAATGATGTTAGACCCTGCCCTCTAAAATCTTGATAGACAACAACATCATGGATATTAAAGAGTGGTTTACACGCGAATGTTGAAAACCCCTCTATTGCCGTTAACAGTGCAGCGGGTTTATTGTTCGAAAATATTAATACAATAAAAATATCGTTACGCTTTAATAAGGTGGGAATCAGGTTTTGTTTTGCAAAAGTTGAAAGATCTTGACCTCCTCCCATTGGATCTGATGCATAGTGTGACATCAAATGCAGGTAAGCCTGAGCGTGTTCAGACAGTGATAAATCAGCCTGTACAATATTAAACATTATAACCCCTTGAATAAAAATATTTTCTGGCACGATAATATCATTTACAGGGATTCTTTAGCAGTCTTAATGAAATTAGTGTTAGACTTCCGGATGTCTAAATAAAAATATATTCTAATGTGGGGTTTTTAAATTATGCCAATTCGTATTTCTGATGATCTGCCTGCTGCTGATATTTTAAGGTCAGAAAATATTTTCACTATGTCTGAAACGCGCGCGAGCCTTCAGAACATTCGTCCTTTGCGTGTTTTGATCCTTAATTTGATGCCGAAAAAAATTGAAACAGAAACACAAATAATGCGTTTATTATCTAACACGCCATTACAAGTGGATGTTGAATTAATACGCGTAGATGCCCGTGCATCACGCAATACCCCGAAAGAGCACTTAGACAAATTTTACAGTGATTTCGACAGAGTCAAAAATCAAAAATGGGATGGTTTTGTGATTACCGGAGCACCATTAGGACAGCTTCCCTTTGAAGATGTTTATTATTGGGAAAAGTTTATAGAAATTGTTGAATGGTCACGCCATAATGTAACTTCAACACTCTTCCTGTGTTGGGCTGCGCAGGCTGCGCTAACCTATTTATATGGCTTAAAGAAAGAGACACGGGGAGATAAACTTTCCGGTATCTATTTACACCGTACCCATCACCATCATCATCCTCTAGTACGCGGATTCGATGATGAATTTTGGGCTCCATTATCACGTTTTGCTGAATTTAATTCAGAGGTGGTATCGGAAAACAGTGATTTAATTATTTTTGCAGATGCACCCGATGCGGGGATTTATTTGGCCGCCAGCCCGGATTGTCGTCAGGTTTATGTTACCGGACATCCGGAATATGATGCAGAAACATTAAATAATGAGTATTTACGCGATTCGCAAGAGGGTTTGACGCCCAAACAGCCAGTGAATTATTATCCCGATAATGATCTGAATAAAACACCGCGAGCAATTTGGCGAAGCCATGGAAACTTGTTATACAGCAACTGGTTAAACTACTGTGTTTATCAAGTGACACCCTACGACTTGGCTGATTTGATATAACCAGCCAATAAAAAATTGTCCTGATAAACTTTTGGTCGGTTTAATGGCACTACAGATAATAACTTCTACACTTTAAATGTTAGCGACAGAAATTGTTCTTTAGCTGACGGGAAAGTAGAAGCAAATAACATAATAAATAACACAGTAGAAAGCAAATAAAGTAGTCGTTAGTCGAGATTTTATAAGTGGGCTCTGCGAATTTTTAATATAGATTTTCGTTGAACTCCTTAAGCTAACATGGAGGGTTATATATTATTTATAGTATCAGTTTTTAGTGAGGCCATAACCTAATTAAGCGTTAGCAGTTGTAGCGCGTTAGCCCGCAGGGTAGGGGGGAAGGTCTCTTTATTTTTAAATTGAAGATAAGAAACTGGTTATGGTTAGCTAACGAACATGGAGGAGCTAAATATTATTACTTTATATCCGTTTTTTGAAAGCAGTAATAGCATTTAGGAGTGAGCTTTTGAGCTACTCATTGCCAGTCTGGCGTTACTATTGCTGTTTTTTGTAACGTGATAGCCGATCATAGGTTAAGTACAGATTTTTGGTTATGTTTCGACTTTTTCTTAACATCTGTCTACAAATAAACATTTTATTTTCCTCTGTTTATCCGGTGGTGTAGGAAAAAGTGACAATTTAAGAATCTGTTTTATTTAATATGATGGCATTATAATCTTTTTGATAAGTAAAAAATAAGTAAAAAGCGAGCTGCTAGTGGTAACCGACATAAGTCTGCATACACTAGTTAGTTCGCTTTTTTTGTATTCTAAATTTATGATAAGGGTTGTTTAAAGTTCGTCTGTCTAAGTGCTCCTCGAAATTTTCTGATCTTAAAGAGCGCCTTTATTGAGTAAACTTCTCAAAAATGCCGGGAAATTTATGTAAGAGTACCCGCATAGTAAATCCTCTCATTTTCTATGCGCTTATGCCGCTTTAAATGAATGTTCGCCAGAGATAAAACTAACAATATCGTTAGGCTTAACATCTTAGGTTCAAATAATAAGCAAGGTTAAAGCGCTTTTTAGTTTTAAGCGTGCAGAATTTTTTATTTCCTGCAGTACAAATTTATTTCATTATTTACAATAGAATATTTCAATAAAAGAGCTGCTTTGATGCGTCAGTTTTAACTACTTTCATGCTAATATTCTCACCTATTATTCACAGTACCAAATATCAGGAAGCCCTATGGTAGTTAACGATCGAAGCGCACTTATTAAGGCGCAGCTAGAAAAGCATATTCTGCTTATTGATGGAGCCATGGGCACCATGATCCAGTCTTATAAATTTGAAGAAGAGGATTACCGTGGTGAACGTTTTGCTGATTGGTCCTGTGATGTAAAAGGTAATAATGATCTGTTGGTTTTATCTCAACCTCAAGTGATTGCAGATATTCATCGTGAGAATTTAGATGCAGGAGCGGATATTCTTGAAACTAATACCTTCAATGCAACCACTATTGCCATGGCTGATTATCAAATGCAGTCGTTATCAGCAGAAATAAATCGTGAAGCTGCGCGTATCGCCCGTCAGATGGCCGATCAAAAAACCGCAGAAACACCGGATCGCCCGCGTTTTGTTGCCGGTGTTTTAGGCCCGACAAACCGTACCTGTTCAATCTCTCCCGATGTGAATGATCCTGCCTTTCGTAATGTAACTTTTGATGAATTAGTTGAGGCGTACACTGAATCAACTCGGGCGTTAATTGAAGGTGGATCTGATCTTATTTTAATTGAGACTATTTTTGATACGCTTAATGCCAAAGCGGCCGTTTTCGCGGTGAGTGGTGTTTTTGATGAGCTCGGTTATAAATTACCCGTCATGATCTCCGGCACAATAACCGATGCCTCCGGGCGAACGCTTACCGGGCAAACAACCGAAGCCTTTTACAATTCATTACGCCATATTGAGCCTATCTCATTTGGCCTGAACTGTGCGCTTGGACCGGCAGAGCTGCGCCAATATGTGCAGGAGATGTCGAAGATTTCAGAAACTTATGTGTCAGCACACCCGAATGCGGGTTTACCCAATGCCTTTGGTGAATACGATTTAGAAGCCGATGAAATGGCGACACATATTAAAGAGTGGGCAGAAAGTGGTTTCTTAAATTTAGTCGGAGGCTGTTGTGGCACGACGCCCGCTCATATTAAGGCCATGGCTGATGCTGTTGCCGGCGTAAAACCGCGCGCCCTGCCTGAGCTGGAAATTGCCTGCCGGTTAAGCGGATTAGAAGCATTAACCATCCGCAAAGACTCTCTCTTTCAAAATGTTGGCGAGCGTACCAATGTAACAGGCTCTGCCCGCTTTAAGCGTTTAGTCATGGACGAGCTTTATGATCAGGCACTGGAGGTGGCGCTTCATCAAGTGACTGCAGGTGCCAATATTATCGATATTAATATGGATGAAGCGATGCTTGATTCATTGTATGCGATGAAACGTTTTCTTAATTTATGTGCCTCTGAGCCGGACATTTCCCGGGTGCCTATTATGATCGACTCTTCGAAATGGGAAATTTTAGAAGAGGGCATGAAGTGTGTACAAGGCAAAGGGATTGTTAACTCGATCAGCATGAAAGAGGGCGTTGATAATTTTATTGCTCAGGCTAAGTTAATTCGCCGTTATGGTTTTGCTGTGATCGTAATGGCTTTTGATGAAGACGGGCAAGCCGATACACGTGCCCGTAAATTTGATATTTGTAAACGTTCCTACGATATTCTGGTCAATCAGGTTGGTTTCCCGCCGGAAGATATTATTTTTGACCCCAATATTTTTGCTGTGGCCACGGGTATTTCCGATCATAACAATTATGCCGTTGATTTTATTGAAGCGGTTAAAGACATTAAAACCAATCTACCCCATGTAATGATTTCAGGTGGCGTCTCTAACGTTTCTTTCTCTTTTCGAGGCAATAACCCCGTCCGAGAAGCCATTCATGCCGTGTTTCTCTATCATTGTATTCGAAACGGCATGGACATGGGTATTGTTAATGCGGCGCAATTGGCCATTTATGATGATATTCCAAAAGAGTTAAAAGAAGCCGTTGAAGCTATTATTTTAAATACCAGCCCGGATGCAACGGATCATTTACTGGAGCTTGCGGAAAAATACCGAGATTCCGGCAGTGAAAAAGTGGATGACGGTAAATCCTTGGAATGGCGTAATCTGCCGGTTAATGAACGTATTGCCCATTCTTTAGTGAAAGGTATTACCGAGTTTATTGTCGAAGATACCGAAGAGGCGCGCGCCAATGCTGAAATGCCGATTGACGTGATTGAAGGGCCGTTAATGGATGGTATGAATATCGTTGGCGATCTCTTTGGTGACGGAAAAATGTTTTTACCACAAGTGGTTAAGTCAGCACGTGTGATGAAACAGGCTGTCGCTTACCTCAACCCTTATATTGAAGAAACTAAAGCGGTGGGGGCGACCAACGGTAAAATCGTGATGGCGACGGTTAAAGGGGATGTGCACGATATTGGTAAAAATATTGTCGGTGTTATTTTACAGTGTAATAACTATGAAATTATCGATCTCGGTGTGATGGTGCCAACTGAAAAAATCATTAAAACGGCGATCGCTGAAAAGGCGGATCTGATTGGTTTATCCGGCCTGATTACCCCCTCCTTAGATGAAATGGTGTACGTTGCTAAGGAGATGCAGCGTCAGGGTTTAAAACTGCCGTTATTAATCGGTGGTGCAACAACCTCGAAAGCGCATACCGCGGTAAAAATAGAGCAGAATTACGAACAGCCCGTGGTCTATGTCTCTAATGCATCGCGTGCAGTAGGGGTTTGTCAGAAATTATTAAATCCCGTTCATAAACTGGAGTTTGTGAAAAAATTGGATCAAGATTATATTCGGGTACGTGAACAATATGCCAATAGACGTCCTCGCAGCGCACCCGTTTCACTGCAGCGAGCGCGAGCTAACGCCGCTAAAATTGATTGGACTCATTACCAGCCACCCGTACCAAATCAACTGGGTGTACAGGTTGTTAAAAAAATGTCGATTAAAGTATTACGTGACTATATAGACTGGACTCCGTTCTTTCTGACCTGGGGACTGGCGGGCAAGTATCCGCGAATTCTGGAAGATGAGGTTGTCGGCGAAGAGGCTAAGCGTTTATTAGCTGATGCATTGGCCATGCTCGACACCGTTGAAGCACAGGGCGAAATATCCGCCAGCGGTATGGTTGGCATTTTCCCTGCTAACAGTGTGGGTGATGATATCGAAATTTACACGGATCAATCGCGCAGTAAAATATTACAAGTGAGTCATCATCTGCGCCAGCAAAGTGAGAAAAAATCGCCCTTTGTCAATCACTGTCTAGCCGATTATATTGCGCCTAAATCATCGGGTATTGCCGATTATATTGGCACATTTGCTGTGACGGGCGGTATTGGCGAAAAACAAGTGGCCGAGCGTTATAAAGCCGATCTTGATGATTATAATGCGATTCTGGTACAGGCAGTTTGTGACCGTTTAGCCGAGGCCTTTGCTGAATATTTGCATCAGAAAACCCGTAAAGAGTATTGGGGATTTGCAGCGAATGAGACATTAGAGTGTGATGATCTGATTCGTGAAAAATACCAGGGTATTCGTCCGGCACCGGGTTACGCGGCATGTCCTGAGCATACCGAAAAGCAAGTGATTTGGGATCTTATGAATGTTGAGGAGCAGATCGGTATGCAGCTAACCAGCAGTTATGCGATGTTCCCGGGGGCTGCGGTTTCAGGCTGGATTTTCTCACACCCTGACAGTCGTTATTTTGCCGTTGCACAGATTCAGCAGGATCAGTTAGCGGATTATGCGCAGCGTAAAGGCTGGGATTTACTAACGGCAGAGCGCTGGTTAGGGCCAAACCTTTCATAACACTGTCGATTATCGGTGAATAAATTGGGAGCTTATGCTCCCTTTTTTTATCCGGGAGAACGGATAAAACCATTTACGGCGTAGCGCTGAATATCTGATTAAAGAAAATTGCAGAAAATGCTGCGCAAAGGCGGGGATTTGTTGACTGCTGAAAAGTGAGTGGCTCCTGATTTATAATATTTTAATTGGTCATGTCCAAAGCAAATAAACAACCACTTTTGCTTTGCCCTGTCAGTGGATAGTGATCGGATTTTATTCTTTATCTGTGTCCTTATTAAGCGCTATATCATTAAATAATTTCACACGGCGCAGTAAAAATTAATGCCAATCGGGCGTTTGCTAAGCTATCACTGCCGGTTGGATTGTGTTAGCCCCCCCTGAAATTGTTTGTTTTAAGGTTGTTTTTTCTGCTTAGTGGGAATAAATCTTTATTTATTGTCCTGCGACCTCTATCATTAATGATCCATTTTTTCAGTTGGTTAAATAGATGCCCAAAATCACTCCGCAAGACATTTCCACTAGTTTCGGCCGTAATATTATCGACCGTGGAACGCGCTACTTTAAAGAAAGTCGGGTGTTATCTTGTGAATATGATGAGGATAAAAAGCAACTCCATGGCAGTGTTAAAGGATCGTCAGAAACTCCTTACCAAACAAGTGCTTCAATTAAACCGTCCAATAAAGGCGGATTTATTATCCACAGCACTTGTACCTGTCCGGTCGGCTGGAACTGTAAACACGCAGTGGCTTTGCTGCTGGCTTATCAGGCGGACACGCCAAATTATAATATTGAAAACAGCTATCAAACTTGGTTTGAATTATTACAAAGTCAACTTTCTAAAAAGAAATCCATAACGGCACCGAGTGCTTTTCAGGGCTATTTCCGCCTTTCATTTAATAAAAGTGCATATAATCATTCATTGCTCTATTTACAGGTGGAATACGGCTCAGTACGTTTTCTAAAAAGCGAAAATGCCAATGTCTTTGCCGCAAAAGATCTTATTTCTGTTGTAGAAAATGAATCTTGGATGGAGAGTTATAAGTGGGTACAAGAAGAAGACGTCTCTATTTTACAGCTTTTATTAGCCAAAGAAGGGCGTGTACCTAAGCTTGAAAAAACCAGCATGCATACTGAAAATGACCTGCTTGCACTGCATAAAATATTAGCAACAGGACGTTGTTTCTGGCAGAACTTAAACCTACCTTTACAGGCGGGCGAGAAAAAACCGATACAACTTGAATGGGTTGATCAGGATGATTTAAAACAATTACAGGTGAGTCTTGAAAATACAGATAACTGGTTGTTAATTCCGACACCTAAGCCTTTTTATGTTGATACGGATCGCGGTTTAATTGCGGAAATTGACAGTGAGTTTGACAGCGGTTGGATTTTATCGCTATTAAAAACCCCGCCACTCGGCGAGCAACAGTGTGTCCATTTTACCGAACAGGTATCGCTGCGTTTTCCTCAGGCTGTTTTACCCAATCCTATGGTTTATCAAACGCGTGAAATTAGTGATGAGTTACAGGTTGTATTAAGTCTTAACGAAAAAGAGATCAAGAGCCAAAAGTTGTTTATCGCTCGTTTGTATTTTCGTTATGGTGATCTCGAATTAAATCCGGGTATCGTTGATGAGCCGGATCGTACTCAATTTATGTGTGACAATAAAATTGTCACTATCCATCGGGATCTTAATCAGGAACGCTTAGCGCTCAAACATTTTGAGAAGCTGTGCCTGTTAGATCTGTCGATGTACGATCCTAAACAGCCTGACACCGATCAGCTTCTGGGTATTTTACCGCCGGAATTAGGAGGATCTCAGGAATTTCAGTGGTTATCATTATTAACGGCTCATAAAGCGCGCCTGGAAGTCATGGGTTGGCGCTTTGAAATTTCTTCGAATCTTGTCTTGCTGAGCGATCAGGTAAACAGTATTGATATTGAAGTTGAAGAGCAGGGACAGTGGTTTGACCTCGGCGTATCTATTGAAATTGAAGGTAAACGTATTGAGTTATTGCCGCTATTATTGGAATGGCTGCGTAATAATGAAGACTGGCAACAGCACCGCTTTGACATTTTATTAGCCCAACCCAACGGGCGGCCGCTGCGCATTAAACGTGAATCTATTCAACCCATTTTATCAATATTGCAGGAGTTGGGTGAGGTCAATAATGATCATATTCACCTGCCGCAAAGCCAGGCGGCTTTATTAGCTCAATTACCGGAAATAAACAGTTGGGTAGGAGGAGAACACGTTAAGGCATTAGCTGAAAAACTGAGTAATTTCACGGGAATTCAAGAAGTTACATTACCTGAAGGGCTGGATGCAACATTAAGAGATTATCAACATACGGGATTAAACTGGCTGGTATTCTTAAATGAATATGGGTTTTCAGGGGTGTTGGCCGATGACATGGGTTTGGGTAAAACCATTCAAACATTGGCCTATATACTGTATAAAAAACAGCATCAACAATTAACTCACCCGGCGTTGGTTATTTGCCCGACGTCATTGGTGGGCAACTGGTTAAATGAAACGACCAAGTTTACCCCCGATTTAAAAGTGCTGATATTGCATGGTGCGGACAGGCATAAGTCTTTTGAGAATGTGCCTGATTATGATTTAGTGATCACCACTTATCCATTAGTCGGCCGGGATTTTACTCAGCTGGAAGCATTTCAATTTTCAGATTTAATCCTTGATGAAGCACAAACTATTAAAAATCCTTTGGCAAAAATGACCAAAAGTATTAAACGTCTAAATGCAAAACAGCGTTTATGTTTAACAGGTACGCCAATGGAAAATCATTTAGGCGAATTATGGTCACTGTTTGATTTCTTAATGCCGGGATTTCTGGGCAGCTATGCGACTTTTAATCGCTTTTATCGTAAAGGGATTGAAGGCGAAGGAAATGCACAAGTACAGTCCTGGTTAATACAAAAAACCCATCCTTTTTTATTACGCCGTACCAAAGATGATGTGGCAAAAGAGCTGCCGGCTAAAACTGAAATTATTCAGAATATAGTACTGCCTAATGATCAGCGTACTTTATATGAAAGCATTCGTGTCACTATGGAAGAAAAGGTTCGTGATTTACTTAAAGAAAAAGGCCTGGCAAGAAGCCGTATCGAGTTTTTGGATGCGCTGCTTAAACTCCGTCAAGCCTGTTGTGATCCGCGCTTAGTGAAACTGGAGCATGCTCAAAATATTAAAAGTTCGGCAAAGCTCGACTATTTGATGACCGTGTTACCCGAGATGATCGAAGAAGGCCGACGGATCTTGATCTTTTCTCAGTTTGCACAAATGTTAGGCTTGATTGAACAATCACTGCTGGCATCGGATATTGATTTTGTTAAGTTAACCGGACAGACGCGTAATCGCAGCGAAGTGATTGATAAATTCCAAAATGGAAATGTGCCTATTTTCCTTATTTCCTTAAAAGCCGGTGGGGTTGGCCTTAACCTGACCGCTGCAGATACGGTTATCCATTATGATCCTTGGTGGAACCCTGCGGTAGAAAATCAAGCGACGGATCGTGCTTATCGAATTGGTCAGGATAAGCCTGTCTTTGTGTATAAGTTAATTTGTGAGCATACCGTTGAAGAGCGTGTTCTCGCACTGCAAACGCGTAAGCAAAAGCTCGCCGATAGCGTTTATGGCAATGAACAAGAGGAAAAATTTGTACCCGATAATAGCGATACATTATTGAAGCTATTTGAACGTTACTGATTTATTATAAAAAGAGCCTTGTTCACAAGGCTCTTTTTATTTTTCTTATCGGCTATTATTAATGATTGATACTAATATCCGAGAGGGGGATACAACTGCAGGCAAGAATATATCCCTGCTCAATTTCTAAATCACTTAATCCTTCATTATTTAATATCTGCACTTCACCTTCGACTAATTTAACTTTGCAGCTGCCACATTGTCCACCCCGGCAGGAATAAGGAATATCGATACCTGCTTGTTCCGCCTGATCTAATAATAGTTGTTGATTATCGCCCTGAGCGGTCACATTTGAGCCTTGATAATGTATTGCTAAGGTCTTTTTATTGCTTTCCTGTTGATCGTCCTGAGCGCTATAAAATCGGGCACCCTGGGCACTGATCACTTGTACCTCGTCACCTGCTCGAATCAAACCTTCATTAAGGGGGATTAAATTTTGCCCAAAGTCGATATTCCCATGGGAATATCGAAATTTAGATAATGTTAGTAAAGGTTCACTTTGATCAGCAATCCCGGTTTTAGGATTAACATTAATAAATATACAACGTGAGCAAGGTTTACTGACTTCAAACTCGACTTCTCCAATCTTAATGCGGGACCAGCTGTCTTCAACAAAAGGGAAATCACCCTTGATCACAATATTAGGGCGAAAATGTAACGCAGTTACCGGCGTTGTTAAGCGCGCATTAAGTTGCTCCACGGATGTCTGATTAATCAATAATAACGGGTAACCATCGGCAAATGAAACCGGTGCGTTAGTATTTTTTACCAGCCGCTGAGTCTCTTCTGCGAGAAAGACCAGCTGGCATTTTTTCTGCAGAAAGGCTGAAAACCATTGGTCGTAATCATCGTGACAATGCACCGCGCTAACATTATCAGACCACAGCTGCGCATTTTTAGTGTGCTGGCTAAAATCCGCGGGATTAATGGTTAATGATGGCATATTAGGCGCGCTGACTATTAACATCTTTTTTGAAAACTGCACCTCTATTTGGGTGAGTTGCGGGTAACTTCGGCCGGTGATAAATTGCCCTTGTTGATCAATCAACATATAACGACGATCAAACTTTAAGCCTTTTTTTTCAACTTTTGCTGCAGGTTGGTTAATTGCTTTGACTGATTTAATGGGATAAATATAAATATCTGTAAGTGTTTGCAAGTTAAAAGCCTTCTTAAGGAGGTGCTATTCAGTGCGTTCAGCCATGTAACCGAGGTAATCAGGAATACGCGTGATGTAACTTTTTCCGATATGTAACGAATCGATAATAAAGTCAGCGGTGGATATATTGGTAGCAACGGGGATGTTCCACACTGCCGAGATACGTAATAATGCTTTAACATCGGGATCATGCGGTACCGCATTAAGGGGATCCCAAAAAAATATTAACAGATCAATTTCGCCTTCTGCTATTTTGGCGCCAAGTTGCTGATCACCCCCCATTGGCCCTGAGAGCAGACATTCAATGGGTAACCCTAATTTATTCGCGAGTAAGCTGCCCGTGGTACCCGTTGCATAGAGCTGGTGGTCTTTTAATACATTGATACGTCTTTGTGACCAGTTTAATAGTTCTGTTTTCATATGGTCGTGTGCAACCAGTGCGATCCGTTTATATTGAGGTAATTCGCGGGTTATATATTGCATTTCAGCTCCTTAAAAATGATCGTAATGCTTAAGTATTCGGTTTGTCAGGTATCACGGTGTAGTTATTCGAAGACGGGTCTATTTAAAGACGTGGTGATTAAAGCTCCTTTGGCGTTACAGTCGGCGTGTCAAAGACTTACTCGTATGCAGGACAATGCATAGATTAAATTTTAACCTATTGTAACGCAGTGAGAGCGCGCTAGCCAGTCTCCTGCAATTCACATACCAGCCCTTTAAATCAAAAAATTGAAGTCTTCTTTATGCATTGCAATATGAGACTTCAATTTTTTCCTTTGCTATAAAGAGATAATTAAATTTGTGGAGGGGCTATAGCGGTAGTCATTATCCGGCCCGCTGATTTTTGAATGTAGCGCTAACTTTCGTCTTAACCAGATTAAAAAACAGGTTAAATATTTTATGGAAGGGTGTAATAAAAGAGGGTATCAACTTAGTTAATATCCTTTTTTATTTACACAAAACGTTAAGCAGAATAGCGTTTGTCACCAAACATTAATTTATAGATCAACCAGATAGCTAAAATCAGGGTCAATGTGACTGAAAATAAGTTTGATCCTAATTCAGGGTGTTGTGTGCCAATAAAAGCAGAGTAAGAGAATATGCCAATAAAGAAGGCTACCCAAGCCGGGCGAATACTGATTTCATTATCAGCTTCTTTAATATAAAGAGCATAAAAGTGATTCACAGAAAAGAACAGCGTAAGAAAAGCAAAAAAGGAAAACGGAACGGGTTGTTTGGTAAGCATAGAATAACAGGCACTTAGTGAAAGCCCGATAATGTAAGTGTAAACAAGCCACTTTAATGAAATAATCGGTTGACTCATAGCGTTTTTCCTCGAAGTATTTGAAATATTAATGTTAAAAATAGCATGATAAATTACTTAAATCCTCTTTTTATTGTTCATTTTTCCATAGTTAAAGTAAAACTTTTATATTTATTTTCTCTAACTATTGTATGGCGCACGATTTGTTGTTGGAATGTGTGACAAATGACAGTAATTTGTTAACATAATCGGTTTGTCGCCCACCCGAACCCGAGGTCCATCATGTCCACAGTAAAAGATACAAGCGTTAAACCTAAACACGATCATTATGATGCTATTGTAATTGGTAGCGGACCGGGTGGAGAGGGGGCTGCAATGAAGCTTGCTAAGGGAGGCTTACGTGTTGCTATTGTTGAAAAATATAAAGATATTGGCGGGGGTTGTACTCATTGGGGAACCATTCCTTCCAAGGCGTTGCGCCACAGTGTCAGCCAACTTATTGAATTAAAGAAAAACTCCTTATTTCTTACCAATTATCCTCAGAATAAAACATTTACCTTTAGAGACGTTTTGGCTCATACCCAGAGTGTGATTGCCAAGCAGGTTACGATGCGCAGTGGTTTTTATAATCGTAATAATTGCAGTTTATATTTTGGTGGTGCAAGCTTTATTGACAAACACACGGTTTTAATTACTAAAGCTGACGGCACAGCAGAAACTATCACTGCCAAAGATATTATCATTGCCACGGGATCGCGGCCTTATCGCCCTGCAGACATTGATTTTACTGCGGCCAATATTTACGACAGTGATACCATTCTTGCTTTAGACCATCATCCGCAACACATTGTGATTTATGGGGCTGGGGTTGTGGGCTGTGAATACGCTTCGATATTCAACGGGTTAGGCGTCAAAACTGACTTAATTAATACTCGGGATAGTTTGCTGTCATTTTTAGATGCGGAAATGTCCGATGCACTTTCCTATCATTTTAGAAATTCAGGCATGATCCTGCGCCATGATGAAGAATATGAAAGAGTTGAAAGTACAGCGAATGGGGTTGTGATCCACTTGAAGTCAGGTAAAAAGATGAAAGCCGACTGTCTGCTATATGCCAATGGACGCACCGGTAACACGGATAAATTAACCTTAGAGAATGTTGATCTCAAACCCGATGCGCGAGGACAACTGACCGTCAATGAACACTATCAAACCGAGGTAGATAATATTTATGGCCTGGGGGATATAATTGGTTATCCAAGCCTTGCCAGTGCTGCTTACGATCAGGGCCGGATTGCAGCACACTTTATTCTAACCCAAGAGGGTAAGAAAAAGCTGATAAAAGATATTCCAACGGGTATTTATACTATTCCGGAAATCAGCTCCGTAGGTAAAACTGAACAGATGTTAACCCAGCAAAAAGTTCCCTATGAGGTAGGGCGTGCACTGTTTAAAGATTTAGCACGTTCACAAATTTTAGGCTCAGAGGTCGGCAGTTTAAAAATACTCTTTCACCGCGAAACAAAAGAGATATTAGGGATTCATTGTTTTGGCGAGCGGGCAGCTGAAATTATTCATATCGGACAGGCTATTATGGAACAAAAAGGGGAAGGTAATACCATTGAGTATTTTGTTAAGACTACCTTTAACTATCCAACCATGGCAGAAGCTTACCGTGTGGCAGCTTTGAATGGTCTAAACAGATTGTTTTAGTGCTTCTTTTTATCAATAACTTATTGTTATAGAAGGGCTTGTAAATCGTTTTCTAACCCATAAATAAGCATTATTTATGGGTTTTTTATGCCCGTCATCAGGCTTCGTTAAGCGCCTTTAAGGTCAATAATAACGCTGCTATTCCTCGCGCCTCCTGAAAATCATTCCTGGCTAATAACTCATCTACTTTATTTAATGGCCATTTTATCACTTCTAACGGCTCTGGTTCGTCACCCTCGAGTTTTTCGGGGTAAAGATCAAATGCCATGAACAGGGTCATCTCACTGCTGAAATAACTGGGTGCCATGGTGACGGTTTTAAGTTTTTGTAACTTTTTAGCGCCAAAACCTATTTCTTCCTTTAATTCTCTATTCGCTGCTTGTTTAGCTGTTTCGCCGGAATCGATAAGTCCCTTTGGGAAACCTATTTCATAGGAATGCGTGCCCGCAGCATATTCTCTTATCAGTAAAAGAGTTTCAGGATCGTAAAATGGAACAATCAGTACAGCGCCTTTGTGGTAACCCTGCATACGTTCAAATTCTCGCTGCTGCCCATTACTAAATTTCAGTTGCAGCGCTTCAATTTTAAAAAATCTACTACTCGCAACTAGACTGCGCTTGAGGATTTGAGGTAATGTTGGTGATGATTGACTCATATAAACTCTCTTTAGCCAATGAATAAGATGTTATCTTACAAGTAACTGCTGATTAATTACAACCTATTGAGGTATTTTATGCATTCTGCACTAGAGGTCGACACAGTCTTACTGGACATGGATGGAACATTGCTTGATTTGCATTATGACAACCATTTCTGGATGGAATATGTACCCCGTCAATATGCGCAGAAAGCGCATATTTCATTAGCACAAGCACAACATCATATGTCTGCTCAGTATACAAAGGTTGCAGGGAGTTTAGATTGGTACTGTTATGATTATTGGAGTGCTACCTTAGGCTTAGATATCCATCAATTACAGTACCAAACAAAGCATAAAATCCAATTGCGCAGTGATACTCTGTGGTTTTTGGAATACCTGAAGAGTTTAAATAAACGGGTTATTATGTTAACCAATGCCCATCGCAGTGGCATAGCGTTAAAGATGCAGCAGTGTGAAATCACACATTACTTCGAAGCAATTGTTTCTAGCCATGATTATCGAATAGCCAAGGAAAGCCGGACTTTTTGGCAAATGGCTGCAGAGCAATATAGTATCGATTTTAAACAGTCTTTATTCATTGATGACAGTGAAAAAATACTGCAGGTTGCACAGCAAGTTGGGGTTGCTTATTTACGCGGTATCAAAACGCCGGATAGCGAAAAACCTGCGCAAGAGATGCAGCATTTTCAGGGCATTAACCTGTTTTCTGAATTGTTAATACATAAATAACGAATAGCGGGACGGCAGATAATACTCTTATTATGGTTAAATTGTGCTTTTTGTCATTCCATCTAAAAAAGCCGGTACAGTTATAGCAAAAGAATTAATGAAGTGAGCAATGATTGCGAAGGAAAAATTAGCGCTAATAAGGCGTGAATTGCATTCGATCATTGTTCTCCTTCACAAAATAGTATGGAACGATTTGAACTGCTTTAGCTGACCACGAAGTGGTGAAGAACAGGACGTTCTGAATAAAATTCACAACGCAGTTAGGGATGATTTTAACCAGCAAGGGTGATCACCTTTTTAGTTCTTTTGGTATTATACTAAAATGACTTGAAGATGCTGATTTCTGCGTCTTCAAGTCAAGTAGCGGAGCTAGAACAGTTCATCGACAGAAGTCGGGGCGTTGTAGAGTATCTCCTGATTGTCCTCTG
Organism: Psychromonas sp. MB-3u-54; assembly: GCF_002836415.1. Classification (GTDB taxonomy): domain Bacteria; phylum Pseudomonadota; class Gammaproteobacteria; order Enterobacterales; family Psychromonadaceae; genus Psychromonas. The sequence continues at coordinate 24,274 of NZ_PJBP01000184.1, forward strand.
TTAATGTTTTATCTTTGAAAACAGTCTTTCGATTAACATATTCGGAAGGGACAGAATCGGCTCTGAAATATTCAAACAAGGTATTGTGATCTGTCTGGTAAGTTAGCAGCCCCGAGTTTCGGTCGATCCGCACGGTAGAAATATTGCTCGGAGTGTCTACTGTTACCACGGGATTTGATGACGCTGTTTCCTGCATAAATTCTATCCAGGCAGGTTGGGCAGTTTTTGCACCAAATTCAGATCCGTAGGATTGATCTTTATCAAGATTATTGTTGTAGCTGGTTCGGCCTAAATCAAGATTGAAGTCATCAAATCCAACCCATGATGTAGCCACCGTATGACCTGCAAAACCGGAAAACCACGCATCTTTCGATCCGTTTGTGGTGCCTGTTTTACCACCCATGTCATGGCGCTTCAAAGCCCGTCCAGCACGCCATCCTGTGCCATTCCACCCGCTATTATGTTGCCAGCTTCCTCCTCCCCAGATTGCCGTTTTTAATAATTCTCGGGTTAAAAAAGAGGTTTCTGCGCTAATTACTGCCGGTGCGATTTGCTCTGCACTTACGGGGGAAATAGGACAAATATTAGCCCCTTTGTCGAGCGCTGTTTGTGTTGCTATAAATGGCTGGTTATTTTCCTGTTGCGTATAAAGCTCAGCACAATCAGAGCAAACAATTTTAGGATTCGCCTGGTAAATGACGCTGCCATAAGCATTCTCAATACGCTCGATAAGATAGGGCTCTATTCTAAAGCCTCCGTTGGCGATAATGGCATAACCTGTCGCGAGACTTAATGGCGAAATAGAGGCAGAGCCTAACGCTATGGTATTGTTTTGGGGAAGATTCTTTCTCTCAAAACCATATTTTTCCAGCTGGTTAGTCACTTTTGTTAATCCGAGATCTTGTACCAGACGAACGGAGACGACGTTTTTAGATTGTCCCATCGCTTGACGCAAGCGAATCGGGCCGGCATAAACCTCTGGCGAATTTTTTGGTCTCCAGGCTGTACTTCCCGCCCATTCATTAATAGGGGCATCATTAACCAAAGTGGCCAGCGTATAACCATTATCCAGTGCCGCAGAGTAAATAAACGGCTTGATATTTGAACCCACTTGGCGCTGCGCTTGCGTCGCGCGATTAAATTTACTCTGTTCAAAACTAAAACCACCGACCATAGAAGTAATAGCACCATCCTGTGGATTGAGAGAAACAAATGCCGCGCTAGCATCGGGGTATTGAGATAATTCTAATTTTTGTGCAACTTCACGCACCCAGATTTGTTGACCTACAGCGACAATCTCAGAGGCTTTTTTAGGCTCATCTCCTTGTCTTGAATTTGTGATAAAGGGTCTGGCCCATTTTAAACCATCCCAATCTATCTGTTGTAAGACGCCCTGGCCACTTTTAGTGATCACTTTAATGGCCTGTTTTGTCACCTTGACCACCACGGCCGGATGCAGGTCGCCAGAGTCAGGTGTTTGGCTTAAAGTTGAAAGGATCGCCTCGGTGCTCCAACTTTCTGCCGGCGCTTGCCATAACACTTTGCTCGCACCGCGGTAACCGTGACGTTTATCATAATCATGCAGGTTATTAAGTGTTGCTTTGTTAGCGGCTTGCTGGTCAATTTTATTGATCGTGGTATAAACATTAAAACCTTCGTTGTAACTGCGTTCGGATCCATATAGTTCAATTAATTTATTACGTGCTATTTCTGCTACATAATGGGCTGACAGTGTTATCTCCGCGCCATGGTAGGTGGCCGTAATCGGGCTTGTCTTTGCGGTTTCGTATTGATCTTGAGTAATGTAGTTTTCCGATAACATACGAAATAAAACAACATTACGTCGCATCTTCGCATTTTTAGGCGAAGTGATAGGATTTAAATTCGAGGGTGCTTTTGGCAAGCCTGCCAGAACGGCCATTTCTGCTAAGGTTAATTCCGAGACATTTTTGCCATAATAAACCTGAGCGGCTGCGCCAATACCATATGCTCGTTGCCCCAAAGCAATTTTATTCAAATAGAGCATCATAATTTCATCTTTAGTTAATATTTGCTCGAGCTGAACGGCAATAAAAACCTCTTTGATTTTACGGATAAATGTTCTGTCACGGGTTAAAAAGAAGTTACGTGCTACCTGCTGGGTAATAGTACTGGCACCTTGCGTTGCAGAACCCGTTGAAACCCATACGCTTACCGCACGCATAATACCAATTGGATCGATCCCGAAATGTTGGTGAAATCGGCTGTCTTCTATGGCTATAAAAGCATTAGTCAGCATCTCTGGAATATCTTCTTTAGTCAGAGGAATACGGCGTTTTTCTCCAAATTGAGAAAGCAGTTCACCATCAATACTGTAAACTTTCATTGGCACTTGTAATTGAATCTCGGTAATAGTGGCAACATCGGGTAAATCAGATTTTACGAGATAATAAATTGCGACTATGGCGGCAATACCCGCTAAGCCCATAAAAATTGAAAATAATACCAAGCGTTTAATCCATTGCATCATTTATACTTACCTTAAAATTTGTTGCTATTAATTGATTTAAGTTGTTACTCGGTCACAATAGAGTTCATTATATAGTGATATTTGTACAGATAAAGAGGGAATTGTGACTTCACTCCTTGGCACTTACTGATTTTAGAATTAATATCAGTCTAAAGAACTAGTATCAGTATCAACAGATTAAGTTTATTTTAACAGGAATTTTATGTTTAAAGGTTTTAAAAAATCCAACCCAAGTGCTTTGATCGGAATTGACTTTGGCTCAAGTGCAATTAAAGCAATTGCACTGTCTAAGATTAAGGGCAATTTTCAAATAGATGCGGTTGCTGAAATAGCGCTTGAAAAAGGTGTTATTGTTGATCATCGCTTTGAAGATATGGGTAAATTAACTGAAATTATTAAACAATTACACAAAAACTTTCCCGCATCATACCAAAATGTTGCGATTGCTGTCAGCGGTGCAGATGTTATTACCAAAGTTATCCCGATGAATACTGATTTAAATGATCTGGCGTTGGAATATCAAGTTGAAATTGAAGCTGAAAATAGTATTCCCTTCCCCTTAGATGAAATTTTTTTGGATTTTGAAATTATCGGCATCAATGCAAATAATCCGGACTTTAAAGATGTTTTATTGAGTGCTGCACGAAAAGATACGGTACTTTCACAAGTGAATTGTATCGAGGAAGCAGGATTACAGGTGAAAATTGTTGATATTGCAAGCCATGCACTGGCACGCGCTTGTAATTTACTCTTTTCAAGTGAAGATTTCGATAAAGGTATTGCGGTTGTTGATATTGGTGCATCAGAAATGACTTTAAACATATTGCATCAAGGACAAGTTATATTTTCACGGACTAAAAATCATGGCGGGGCTGTCTGTACCCAGATGATAGCCGATCGTTATGGCTTAAAACTGGCTGAAGCAGAAAAAATTAAAGTTGAGCGTGACTGGCCGCTCGATTGTGATATAGATGTTCTCGCACCCTTTATTACGATGACGGTGAATCATTTACGCTTTGATCTGCGCATGTTTACCAACGCACCCAAGAATATCGGCGTGGCGAAAATTATGCTTACCGGAGGTTGTCAATTGCTGCCTGGATTAGCTGATCAAATACAAGAACAGCTCGACTTTGAGACTGAAATTGTTAATCCATTTCTCGGGTTTGAGTACAAAAACCCATCGGATAAAAAATTTCTTCATCAGTTTTCCACAAAGTATATGATGGCCTTAGGGTTAGCATTAAGAGGGCAAGCTAATGTCTAATATTAATTTATTGCCATGGCGGGATGAGCTTAAAAAGAAAAAGAAAAAAATGTTTTTGTTTTTTTTAGGCTTAAGTTCTATTTTGATCTTGGGCGTTTCTTATTCAGGGACGTTATATGTTGATGCCTTAATTGGTGCTCAAAACCAGCGTAATGAATACTTGCAGATTCAAAATACCATTTTGGACAGGCGCATTGCAGATGTGCGTCAAATCAAAAAAGAGAAAGAGGAACTTGAACGACGTATTCTTCTCATCCAAAAATTAGAAGAGAAGCGTAATTATGCAACGCATCTCTTTAATATCTTGCCGCAAGTTGTCCCAACAGGTATTTATTTAAACAGCATCACATTTGCGAACGGACAAGTTGATGTCAGGGGGATGAGTGAGTCGAATAATCGCCTTACTAAAATGACCCGAAATATTGATAGTTCTGATTGGTTGGGAGATGCTTATATCAGCTCTATTATTACGGGACCGACTGAACCTATCAAATTAAGTCAGTTCGTAATGAGATTTGTTGTCATTCCTGAACGAAAAGGGGGAAAGTAATGGATTTAAATGAATTAGATTTTGAAAATGTAGGCAGTTGGCCCGCGCTATACCGAGGGATATTTATTGCTTGTGCCTGTACTGTATTAAGTGGTGTTTTTTTTTATTTTATTACTATGCCGCAGCTAGATAATCTAGAAAAGGTTCAAGAAAATGAGGTTGTTTTAAAAAACGAGTTCAAGGAAAAGGCTGCATTATCTTCTCATTTAGAAGCGTACCGTGCGCAAATGGTCGACATTAAGCTTGTTTTTAAAGGCTTGCTTAACAGACTACCTAGTAGTGCAGAGGTAGCTAGTTTACTTGATGATATTAGTTTTGTTGGTGCCGATAATGGTCTGCAGTTTAAAAGTATTAACTGGGGAATTACAACCGAGGGGGAACTTTCCACTGAAGTGCCTATTAGTATTCAAGTTGTGGGGCGTTATCAAGATCTCGGTCATTTTGCCGCAGATATTGCAGCGCTGCCGCGGATCGTCATTTTGGATAATCTAACATTGACGAAAGGTGAGCGAGATTTAATGACTTTAAATGTAATTGCGAAAACATATAGGTATAAGGAGAGCCAAAAATGAGGTTTTTTATCATTTTACTCATGAGCTTTCCCTTATTCTCATGTGTGGATACCGATCTTGATGATTTAAATCGCTTTGTTGTAGAAACTAAAACAAAAAATCACCCACTTGATGATAAAGTGCCTACTTTTAAGCAAATTAATCCCTTAAGCTTTACGCAAGCAGCGGGTCGTAATCCTTTTAGTGAACCTAAGGCTGAAGTTGTCACTGCTATCGTTAATGTACCTAAAAGTTGCCCTCAGCCTAATTTAAATCGCAAAAAACAAGCTCTGGAGATGTATTCCCTTGATAACTTGACGATGCGAGGAACGGTATTGGTCGATCAAGTGCTCTGGGGGCTGGTGAAGGTTACGAAAGGGGAGTTATACAAAGTTAAACCCGGCTATTATTTGGGCTTGAATCACGGTAAAATTGTAAACATAACAGAAGATAAAATTGATTTATTAGAGTTAGCCGTGGATAGGGATGGTTGCTGGCAGGAACGGATAACCAAAATAATGTTAAGCTCTTCTGAATGATCTTAAAACAGGGATGGAATAAGCGCCATGAATACATCATATTTAAAAACTTTATTTAATATTTTGCCGCTGGCATTATTGCTTTATTCCACTATTGGATCGGCTGAATCACAACTCGGTAAGCTTGATATTAATCCTCTCGTGGATGGCAAATTTGAATTGAGGTTTGCATTCAACGAATCTATTAGCGGCTACCAGGATAAATTATATTATCGCCCGAACAAATTAGTTATTGATGTTGAAGACGCGAGTTCCGTTTTAGCGCTAAACCCTATTGAAATTGAAAAAGGGGGGGTTAATAATGTTGCAACCAAGAGGACCGAAGAGGGCTTGCGTTTAATTATTACCCTTGACACTTTGATGCCCTATCGTGTTGTACAGGAAGATAGTATTCTTTTGGTGCATTTCGGTCATAGCGGGCCGGATATAGCCGTGAGCGATAAACAGGAGCTTGCTCTGGCGGCCGCTGTTGTCCAATATTCCGGCAGCCAAATAACCAAAGCTGCAACGGAAAAGGTTAATTCATCTACTCTATCCTCCGATTTGACAACACCTAAGGGTTACGTTAACAGTATTCATTCACTTGACTTTAAGCGTGGCTCAGAGGGGCAAGGTAAGTTATTAGTGTACCTTGATAACTCCAGTGTGGCTGTCGACATTCGTCGTCGTAATAATCAGTTGATCGCTGAATTTCAGAGTACTTATATACCCGATGAACTATTGTATATTATGGACGTGGTCGATTTCGCCACTGCAGTAGAAAAAGTTGAAAGCTTTAAAGACGACGGAAAAACGCGCCTTATTTTTGATATTAAAGATCAATATAATTATCGTTATGATCAGTTAGATACCCTGTTTATGATTGAGATATCTGAAAAATCTAAAGATCCAAAAGGAAGTTCCTATCAGGGAAAAGCCATCTCTTTAAACTTCCAGGATATCCCGGTGCGCACTGTGCTGCAGTTGATTGCCGATTTTAATGGTTTTAACTTGGTCATTACTGATTCTGTCAATAGTAATATAACCTTGCGGCTTGATGATGTGCCCTGGGAACAAGCCCTGGACATTATTTTAAAAGTTAAAGGACTTGGCAAGCGTCTGGACGGTAATGTATTAATGATTGCTCCTGCTACCGAGTTAGCTGCAAAAGAACGCGAGCAGTTAGAATCAGAAAATGCAGTGGCCAATTTAGCGCCTCTGTATTCTGAATTTATCCAAATAAATTATGCGAAAGTAGCTGATATTTCTGCTATGTTATCGAGTGATAAAACCAGTCTATTGTCGATACGTGGTGCTGTTAGTGCAGATGACCGTACTAATACCTTATTAATAAAAGATACTGCTGCTGTGATTGATGCGGTGAAAGACATGATTGAACTATTGGATATACCGGTTCGTCAGGTAGTGATAGAAGCGCGTATGGTCACCGTCGATGATTCGGTAGGTGAGGAGTTAGGTATCAAGTGGGGAATGACTTCAGTCGATACTGATAGTGGAATATCGGGTTCACTTGCCGGTATAGAAAGCACACAAGCAGGCAGCAGTTCAATTAATGACCGTTTAAATGTTAATCTGCCCGTTACCGATGCTGCTGGTACTATTGCTTTTCAGGTTGCGAAGCTTGCTAATGGTGATATTTTAGACTTGGAACTTTCTGCACTGGAGAGCGAAAATAAAGCCGAAATTATAGCCAGTCCGCGGATCACCACGGCGAATCAGCAAACTGCCTATATCGAACAGGGCACAGAGATTCCTTATGTAGAGTCAGCCTCATCCGGTGCAACCTCCGTGGCTTTCAAAAAAGCCGTATTAAGTCTTACGGTGACGCCGCAAATTACCCCCGATAACAAGGTGATCTTAGATCTGGAAATCACCCAGGACTCAGTGGGTGATACTGTTGCTGCCGGTACCGGTACTGCCGTTGCTATTAATACGCAGAAAATCGGCACCCAGGTCTTAGTCGGTAACGGCGAAACATTGGTTTTAGGGGGGATTTATCAACAACGTATCTCAACGGATGTGACTAAAGTACCTCTTTTGGGGGATATCCCCTATTTAGGTGCATTGTTTAGAACAACTAATAACCAAAATAGTAAGTCTGAGTTGTTGATTTTTGTCACACCAAGAATAGTCATGCAAACTAAATTCCGATAAAACGCCTTTCCTAACTGTTTTTGAGCAACAATCTATAAGCCTGAAGGTAATCTTTGGGCTTATTTTACTTATGGGCTTGCAATGGCTTATTAACAATTGCGATAATATACAACACTTCTCTTTTTCTAAAGGGTGTTCCCAGTAATTAATCACTTGAGTAATAATTCAACATGGCAGAACAACGTAATATTTTCTTAATTGGCCCAATGGGGGCCGGCAAAAGCACAATTGGTCGTCATTTAGCACAAATGTTACACCTTGATTTTCTTGATTCTGACGCAGAGATTGAGAAAAAAACGGGTGCAGACATTGCGTGGGTTTTTGATGTGGAAGGCGAAGAGGGTTTCCGTACTCGCGAACAAAGCATGATTGATGAACTGACACAAAAACATGGTATCGTTTTAGCAACGGGAGGCGGTGCACTTATTCGCCCTGAAAATAGAATACATTTATCGGCGCGAGGTATTGTTGTTTACTTAAAGACCAGTGTAAATAAACAGTTAGCCCGGACATTAAAAGATAAACGCCGTCCATTGTTACAAACGGATGATCCGCGCACGGTATTAGAAGCACTAGCTGAAACACGTAACGAGTTTTATGATGAAGTGGCTGATTATACGATGGAAACGGATGAACAAAGCGCGAAGGTCGTCGCCAGTCAAATCATTGCATTATTGGATTTCTAATGGAAAAGATAGTTGTAGACTTAGGTGAACGTAGTTATCCGATATCAATTGGTGAAGGTTTATTAACTCAAACAGCGTTATTCAAAGCGGTGATCAAGGGTAAAAAAGTAATGATTGTCAGCAATGAAACCGTTGCGCCTTTGTATTTAGCTTGTTGTAAAGAGACCTTAATTGATTTTCAGATAGACGAAGTTATTTTACCCGATGGTGAAAAGTTCAAAAATCTACACACTTTTGAAATTATTTTAACCGCTTTGCTGTCTAACAAACACGCTCGTGATACGACTATTATTGCGCTTGGTGGCGGGGTTATCGGTGATATGGCTGGTTTTGCTGCCGCTTGTTATCAGCGCGGAGTACCCTTTATCCAAGTGCCAACCACAGTCCTGGCACAAGTTGATTCTTCCGTTGGCGGAAAAACAGCGGTTAATCACCCTCTGGGTAAGAATATGATTGGCGCGTTTTATCAACCTCAGTCAGTTATTATCGATATAGATTGTCTTAAAACATTACCTGCGCGTGAATTTTCAGCGGGAATGGCAGAAGTCATTAAATACGGCATTCTTTATGACCAGGCATTTTTTATCTGGCTTGAAAAAAATGTTACCGCGATTAAAACTTTACAGCCCGCTGAAATCACTTATATGATTAAGCGTTGCTGCGAAATTAAAGCTGAAATTGTCTCTCTGGATGAAAAAGAGGGCGGTATTCGCGCACTGTTGAATCTCGGACATACCTTTGGTCATGCGATAGAGGCTGAGCAAGGTTATGGTAATTGGCTGCATGGTGAAGCCGTAGCGGCAGGTATGGTACTGGCTGCAAAAACCGCTTTAAACCTTGGCCTGATTGAATCTGCACAAATTGAGCAAATTATATTATTAATTAAACAATTTGATCTGCCGATTAATGCACCGGAAAATATGGGCTACGATCAGTTTTTCGAGCATATGCAACTGGATAAAAAAGTATTAGATGGCAGATTACGTTTGATTTTACCGACCTCGATCGGTCGCTGTGAAATATTTGATAATGTCAGTGAAATGGTGCTGCGCGGTGTTATAGAGTCTTAAATTGACTGATGCTGAGTCTAATATGATCAGCTGGGTGAAAAGAATAAAAATCATATTTTATGAAATGCAGTAGCGGATAGGCTAGTCTGTTGTTTTATTATATTATTTTTATTTATAAGCAGTGTATAAAACACAGTCTTGAATAATACTCATCTGATAAAATAATAACTTATGTGTTAACAGAGTCATTTAATGAGCAGAGAAAATGAGCACTAATTCTGAATATGATAAACGACCCTCACGGGCCCAAGAAAATTTATCTCAACTGTTATTATTACTTGCAATGTTGATGGTTGTTGTGAGTTTTGCTGTTTATTTTTTTTCCGGCTCATCAAGCGAATTGATCGATCCAGTACAAAAAAGGGTGATCAATAAAGCGCCCGAGACAGTGATTACGGAAAATTGGCATGAGGATCAGCAGGGTCTGATAGAAAATACGCAGTACAGCGTTGGCGCTAGTGACCTTAGTGATAAGCGGGTGGTTATTTCTAAGCAGGAACTGATTGGCTTAGAACAACGTTATCGTATTGATCTTGTGGAGATAGAAAAAAATCAATTGCTGGCGGAAATTGAAAATCAGCAGCCTGATGAAATGATAGCGGCTAATAATGATCAGCCAAATATCTCAATCATAAAAATGAGTGAATCATCTGATTCGCAAATTGATATGGTTAATGGGCAGGCAGAATTATTTTCATCGCTAGAAAAAAATGATCATTTTTCGGAAGGTGCAGGGCAACTCAATGGGGGTAATTTAATATTGACGCCGATCGAGAGTCTGCTTGCTAAGTCCCCGTCTTTATTTACCTTAAGATTATCAGCAATGGGTAGCTGGGAAAAACTGCAGGCCTTTGTACAGCTGCATGATCTGCTTAAAGAAAATATTTATGTTTACCGGACCATTAAAAATAATAAACCTTGGTATGTTGTTCTGCTTGGCGAATACAGCAGTTTGAGCGCCGCAAAAATTGCCCAGCAAAGTTTACCCGGTGCTTTATTCGACTTGCCATCACAAGTGTTCTCCTACAAAGAGATCCAGCAGGATTTACAATTACAAAATGACTAAAAAAAATCGTGCATTCCTAAAATGGGCAGGTGGTAAATTCGCACTAACCGAACAAATCAATCAACGTTTGCCTCAGGGTAGACGTCTTATCGAACCCTTTGTCGGGGCGGGCTCTGTCTTCCTAAACAGTAATTATGATGAATACCTGCTTAATGATATTAATCCTGATTTGATCGAGATGTATAAAATAGTCAAACGTAAACCGAAACAGTTTATCATTGACGCCAAATACTATTTCCAGGATGCATTTAATAACGAGGCTATTTATTATCAGCTGCGTAGTGAATTTAATGGCTGTACAGATGTTTACAAGCGTTCATTATTATTCCTTTATCTGAATCGTTTTGGTTATAACGGGTTATGTCGTTATAATAAAAGTGGTGGTTTTAACGTGCCATTTGGACGCTATAAGAAGCCTTATTTTCCGGAAAAAGAGCTGCTTGTTTTTTCTGAAAAAGCTAAAAAAGCGACTTTTACCTGTAAACCTTATCAGAAATTATTTCAGTATTTACGTGATGATGATGTTTTATATTGCGACCCTCCCTATGTGGCGCTGAGTAAAAGCGCATCATTTACCAGTTATGCAAGTAATGGTTTTTCTCTGGATGATCAAGCTAACCTTGCCAAACTTGCACGTGAATCAAAGTGCAGCGTTTTAGTGAGTAACCACGACACCATTTTAACCCAGGAGCTCTATCGGGATGCTTCCTGCGACAAGATTCAGGTATCTCGCACTATCAGTAGTAAATCGTCAACTCGTCAACCTGTGGGGGAATTGTTCGCACTGTTTGATGCGCAATTTTCTACCCCGAAAGTGCCATAAATAAAAAAGATCTGTTCCATTTAGCTGTTGTTATCGTTTTAATTCTTTAAATTACAATATGTTATAAAAATATGATAATGGCTATCATCTTAATATTTACAAGCTGTTAGGCATAAGCAATAAAGCTTTCAACAATCATCTTGAATAGAGCCAATAAAAAATAGTTTGTTTGCTTTTGCTTCGGTAGAATACGCATTCACTTTAGCAAACGGAAACCTATCATGACCGACTATTTAATTGCCCCTTCAATCCTTTCTGCTGATTTTGCACGGTTGGGGGAAGATGTTGAAAAAGTATTAGACGCTGGTGCCGATGTAGTACATTTTGATGTAATGGATAATCATTACGTGCCTAACTTAACCATTGGTCCAATGGTTTGTAAGGCCCTACGAGACTATGGTATTACAGCGCCAATTGATGTACATCTTATGGTAAAACCGGTCGATACTATGATAGTTGAGTTTGCAAAAGCGGGCGCATCTATTATTACTTTTCACCCTGAAGCCTCTGAACATGTTGACCGCTCGTTACAATTAATTAAAGAACACGGCTGTAAAGCCGGTTTAGTGTTAAACCCTGCTACTTCATTAGAAGTATTAACCCATGTTATGGATAAACTCGACGTGGTGTTATTAATGTCGGTAAATCCCGGTTATGGTGGTCAATCATTTATTCCGCACACCCTTGAAAAATTACGTCAGGTTAAAAAATTGATCACCGCTAGCGGTCGCGATATTCGTTTGCAGGTTGATGGCGGTGTTAAAACTGACAATATTAAAGCAATAGCAGAAGCAGGTGCAGATATGTTTGTAGCGGGCTCTGCTATTTTTAATCAGCCTGACTATAAAGTTGTGATAGATCAAATGCGTACTGAGTTAACTAATATTTAATATGTAAAAGAAAAATATTAAACTTATCTGTTTTGGTCTATGACATTGTCAGGATCAACGGATTAAAAACTGGGATGGGTAAGGGGTTTCCTGAAATGAGCCGTTACCCATGCCGGTAAAAAAAGTTGATAGGCATTCTTTCAAGCAGGCCGTGAACCTTTCTTAAAGGCCCTTCGCAAGTTTATTTAAACAGCGCTTCAAGTTTATATTCGAAGCTTTAAATATACTGCATAGAAAAGGTTATAAAACAGCGCAACTGCTCAGGATTCAAAATAAACCACAGCGCAGCAGGTCTGGACAAGTTCTCTCTCACTAAAGCACGATGATATTTTGGCAAGCCAAAAACTCATTGCACTGATAACTATGATAAGCCGCTCTGATTGCTAAATCCGAATGACATAATTGATCAATTTAACGAATTATTAGATCTACCTTCAGGGTAGATAAAGGATAGGAAAATGACTAAACCAATAGTTTTAAGCGGTTGCCAGCCTTCGGGATCGTTAACCATAGGTAATTATATGGGCGCATTGCGTCAATGGGTTGAGATGCAAAAAACCCACGACTGCCTTTTTTGCCTAGTTGATTTACATGCTATTACCGTTCGCCAGGATCCACAAGCACTGCGCAAAGCAATTTATGATGGTTTAGCAATGTACCAGGCTGTGGGCATTGATCCGCAAAAAAGCACCATGTTTATTCAGTCACAAGTGCCAGAGCACGCAGAGCTTTCATGGATCTTAAACTGTTATACGCAAATGGGTGAATTAAACCGAATGACCCAGTTTAAGGATAAATCGCAAAAGAATGTCACTAATATTAATGTTGGTTTATTCAGTTATCCGGTATTGATGGCTGCCGATATTCTTATTTATGGCCCTAAACATGTTCCCGTCGGCAGTGATCAGAAACAGCATCTTGAATTAGCGCGTGATATTGCGCTCCGTTTCAATAATGCCTATGGTGATACTTTTGTGGTGCCTGAGCCTGCTATTCCTGAACATGGTGCACGCATTATGAGTCTGCAGGAGCCGACGAAGAAAATGTCAAAGTCCGACGATAATGTTAAAAACTTTATTGGTTTGCTAGAAGATCCTAAGAAGATTTTGAAAAAAATAAAAAGTGCAGAGACGGACTCTGATCAGCAGGCACGTATCTATTTTGATCCCGTTGAAAAACCGGGTGTTTCAAATCTACTGACGCTGCTTTCCTGCTCGACGGGCAAGTCTATTGAAAGTCTGATCCCTGCATACGAAGATAAAATGTATGGTCATCTGAAGAGTGATACAGCAGACGCTGTAGTGAATCTGTTAGAGCCGATTCAGGCCCGCTTTAAAGAGTTGCGCAAGGATGAGCCAGCATTACAGGCGATTGCGCGTGCTGGTGCGCAGAAGGCGCGTGTACGTGCTGCTGATACATTAGCGAAAGTTTACGATAAAGTGGGTTTTTTACCAAAATAGCCTGTTTATTAAGCAAACAAAAAAAGCGGAGTGTTGTTAGTAACAATGACTCCGCTTTTTTATGAAAAGGGCTTTATGACCCTGCACCTAAGCCCTTGCCAGCGTCTTTTTTATTAATTAATTCAATTTGATAACCATCGGGATCTTTAACAAAAGCGATCACTGTTGTGCCGCCTTTAACCGGCCCTGCTTCACGGGTGACCAGGCCGCCCATTCTTTTTATCATTTCACAGGTAGCGTAAATATCATCGCTTTCAATGGCGATATGCCCGTAAGCATTGCCCAAATCATATTCCGTTGTGCCCCAATTGTAAGTGAGTTCCAGTACAGTCGTATCAGATTCATCACCGTAACCTAAAAATGCCAGCGTATATTTATAGTCAGCATTGTCAGATTGACGGAGTAATTTCATCTGTAAAGTATTAGTGTAAAAATCGATCGATTTTTGTAAGTCAGTAACACGTAACATGGTATGTAATAAGCGCATTTTCAATTCCTATTTTGGTGCGGAAGATGAGTGATCTATTTTAACCTGCATAAAGAAAAAATCAGTGGACTTTGTCTCAGCCATAAAAAAGCCACCTTAAGGTGGCTAAATTAGATAATTCATCTTACAGACTAAAGGCCATTAGTTAAGAACGCAATAGTAGAGACGATTTCCTGCTCGCTACAGTCACCGCATGTGCCTTTTGCTGGCATAGAATTAAAGCCTTCCAGCGCATGTTTGAGCAGTGTTTCAGCACCCTGTGCTATACGGGGTTGCCATGCATCTGCATCGCCTTTTTTCGGTGCGCCAAGCACGCCACTGCCATGACAGGCCACGCAGTAAGTGTTATAAATTTTTTCACCTGATCTCGGACCAGCGGGTTCTGTTGGTTCTTGCTGCGCGGTCATTATTTCACCATCCAAATAAACGCTACCTACCGGTGCAATACGTTCAGCAATGGCTGCTTCGGAAAGATCTTGTGCAAAGCCTGCAGTGCTGAATAGGCTTATTGTTAAGCCCATAAGCAGGGTAATACGTTTAATAAGGTTCACGGTAAACTCCATTTTGCTGTTGTGTAAGGATTTTTCGATATTATAAAAGTGTTAATTATAACGAGGTTGATTATAACTACCAACGCCTTTATTAGGATTATTGCTTCCAGTTCACTATTTTTTTTTCTTTACCGCTTAAAATCCGGCGAATATTGCCAATATGGCGAAGCACAATTAATATCGACAGCATGCTGACGGATATTGCATATTCAGGATTTATCTGCTGGACAAAAAAAGGCGCTGCAATGGCGACCACTATCGCGGCCAACGAAGCATAACCACTAACAGCAATAGTAAATAACCAAGTTAAAACAAGTAAGCCGGTTAAATCCATACCCAAAGGCAATAAAGTACCTAAACCGGTGGCGACCGCTTTGCCGCCTTTAAATTGAAAATAGGGTGGAAAAATATGTCCGAGGCAGGCTGCAATACCAATCACGCCAATCATAATAGGCGAATAACCCCAAAAATAAGCCAGATAGACAGGTAGGGTACCTTTTAACAGGTCAAAAATAAGCACCGCACTGGCAGCTTGAGCTGCATGTAAACGTAACATGTTAGTGGCGCCAGGATTCTTTGATCCTGCAGCGCGAGGATCCGGCCACCCTTTGGCTTTACATAATAAAATCGCTCCGTTAAGCGCACCGAACAGGTAGGCACCAAGAATAAATATTAAAGTCATCAGGTTAATCATTTCTATATATTTCTCCCTGTTCAGGTAACATATGGTGCTGCTATTTATTGTCTGCGATAGTACGTGGATTTATTGTTAAGTGGTAGCGTTTTAACTTACTCCGACAGGTTGGAAAATGGATATTATTTTTATTAAACAGTTAGAAGTCATTAGCTCAATTGGTGTATATGACTGGGAAAAATCTGTACAGCAAAAACTCTATTTTGATTTAGAGATGGCGTTCGATAATAAACCCGCAGCAAATACCGATGACATTAATCTCGCACTTAATTATTTTAGTGTGTCAGAGGCGGTCAATAACTTTGCACAAACCCATCAGTTTGAGTTAATTGAAACCATGGCAGAGTCCGTTGCGACGCTTATTATGGCACAGTTTGCAGTACCTTGGGTCAAAGTGACGCTGCATAAACCCGGGGCTTTGCCAAAGGCACAAAGTTTAGGGGTACAGATTGAGCGTGGTGTTCGATAATGGCAGCCGTTTTTATTGGCATAGGCTCTAGTATCAGACGATCCGAGAATATTCGCTTGGGTATTGCCACTTTAAAAACTGAGTTTGGTGAGTTACAGCTTTCTCCCCTTTACGAAAGTGAAGCCATTGGTTTTTCAGGGATTAATTTTTATAATTTAGTGGTTAAATTGCATACTGAGCAAAATATTGTCGAATTAATTAAAAAGCTTAAAAGCATAGAGAAGCAGCATGGCCGCCCGGAAAATACCTCCAAGTTTACCCCAAGAACCTTAGATTTAGATTTACTGTTATACGACCAGCAGATAGATCCCGATATAGATTTACCGCGTGCCGAAATTTTAAAAAATGCCTTTGTATTAAAACCATTATCCGAGTTAGCGCCAACATTAAGACATCCTATTCTGGGTGAAACCTATCAAGCATTGTGGGCTAATTATCCGCAACAAAAACAAAAATTGTGGAAAGTATAAAAACAGCTTTCCGATTATTATTAATCACTTTATTTTATACATGGAATAAAAATGTCCGAACTTCAAATTATTGTATTAGCCTTAATTCAGGGGTTAACTGAATTTTTACCTATTTCCAGCTCTGCTCATCTGATTCTACCATCACAACTCTTAGGTTGGCAGGATCAAGGTTTAGCCTTTGATTTAATACTTAATATTGGCACCTTATCTGCTGTCTTAATTTACTTCCGAATTGAAGTTATGAATATGTCGACAGCCTGGGTTGGCTCTCTGCGTGGGAAAGGGGAAACACAAGATAGTCGCCTTGCATGGTGGATTCTTTGGTCGACAATACCAGCCGCTTTAATTGGTTTTTTTGGTAAATCACTGGTTGAAACCTATTTACGCAGTGGTTATGTGATTGCGGTGACGACCACTTTTTTTGGCTTACTGCTGTGGTGGGCTGATGCTAAAGCCAAGCAGGTAAAAACAGAATACCAAACGGGCTTGAAAGGGGCTTTATTTATTGGTTTTGCCCAGGTATTAGCCTTGATCCCCGGTACATCTCGTTCAGGTATCACTATTACTGCAGGTTTAATGTTGGGTTTGACCCGTAATGGCGCTGCGCGTTTCTCCTTTTTAATGTCTATTCCGATCATTGCCATGGCCTCCGGATATGATTTGCTTAAATTCATTTTATCCGACGAATATGTTGACTGGGGTCCTTTGTTTTTAGGCGCGGGGATCTCTTTTATCAGCGCTATTTTATGTATTCACGTATTTCTAATCCTGCTTAATAGAGTCGGTATGCTGCCTTTTGTTATCTATCGCCTGCTGTTAGGTGGATTTTTGTTTTATATTCTGTCGGGCACTTAGGTTCGACAGGTTAAGTCATTGAGTTGTTATTTTTTATGGTGTTTTTATTGAGCACTAAAAAACATGCAGATGAAATGCCTGCCGAGGCAAAGACCATACACATCACCATTATTTGGTACCTTGCCGCAATAAAGGGGGAGGTGCCGGATAAGATTTGTCCGGTCATCATGCCCGGTAAGGAGATCAACCCAACCGCAAATAACGCATTAATATTCGGGATCATGGAAGCTTGAAATGCAGTTTTACGTGCCTTAATGTAATCTTCCCCGCGTGACAACTCCGCATAAAAACGTTCAGCTGAAAGACTGACGCTATTCATACAGTTGGCAAAAATCATTCCTGCCAATGGGATCATTGTTTGTACCTGATACCAGGGCTGTAGTGTTAAAACGCCCTGAGTAATAATCAATAAGGTAAAGCCACCTCCTATTGCAACCGATAACATCGTTCGTTTTAATAATGGCAAACGTCGCTCTTTGATATTACCCAGAGCTATCCAGCTTGAAAATAGCACCATTAGCATTAACAGCAACACCACAATCCAAGCATTAGCACCGGCAAAAAGATAATTAAGAAAATAACCGACTAACAGTAGTTGTACTAACATACGAGCGAGTGCATAGAGGGCAAATTTTCCATTTAGTGACCATTTAAATAAAATAATGATCACCACCGAAACAGGAATAAAGGCAATAGCCAGGTTCTGGAGCGGGAGAATCGCCAGTGAATTAGACATTTTTCTGCCTCTTTAAGTTAAGTTGTGAGCACTGCAAACAAGCCCATTATACGCTGCACTTTTGTTTATACTGTTCGACTGCTCTAATACGCGCATATTGTAACTGAGCTTTAATTTCTGCACCTTTATACCCTTGTTGAATAATAGGTTGCACATCAACTAACTGCGCCGCTTGAAAAGCACGCCAAATATACTCTGCACTGGGGTAGTCTTTATCTTCAAAACCCGTTCGGCCCTTAGAGTCGGCAACGCAGCACTGTAACATCTGCTCAAACCGTTCAGGCTTACGCCATGCATCGTTTTGATTCATTAATGTGATTAGAGTGGCTGCTTTTAACTCCAATCCCTTATGGATAAGCGTATGGTGCTCACTGACTAAGCAGGCTAATTCTCTGCACTCATTGGGTATTTTAAGACGTTGGCATAAATTGTTAATCAACTGCAAACCCAATTGCCCATGGCCTTTATGGCTGGGCCAGAGTTCTTGAGGTGTTAGCGCTTTGCCAAGATCGTGTACCAGGCAGGCAAAACGAAAAGCAATGGCATCGGATAATTTAACTGATTGTTGTACTACCATTAAAGTATGTATGCCGGTATCGATTTCAGGGTGCCATTTTTTAGGTGCCGGAACACCAAATAAGGCTTCAATTTCAGGGAATAAAATTGCCAGAGCCCCGCAGTCACGTAACACCTGGAAATAGATCTGCGGGTTATCGGTTTTTAACGCATTTGCGGTTTCCTGCCAAACTCTTTCTGCGGTCAGGTGGTTTAACTCACCACTCGTGCTTAAGCTGCGCATCAAATCGAGCGTTTCCGGCGCAATTTTGAAGCCTAAATCGTAAAAACGCGCTGCGAAACGTGCGACGCGTAAAACGCGTAACGGATCTTCGCTGAAGGCAGCCGATATATGACGCAGGGTTTTGGTCTGTATATCCTGCAGGCCGTTGTAGGGATCAATCAGTTCTCCCTGCGGCGATTGTGCAATGGCATTAATGGTTAAATCTCGGCGTTTTAAGTCTTCCGTGAGAGTGACATCCTGACCGGCATAACATTCAAATCCATTATGACCCGAACCTTTTTTTCGTTCAGTGCGTGCAAGGGCATATTCATCTCCGGTTTGGGGGTGGATAAAAACCGGAAAATCTTTACCAACTTGCTGATAACCTAACTTTAATAGTTTTTCCGGGGTGGCTGCAATCACCACATAATCACGATCTTTAATCTTAAGTTGTAATAACTGATCGCGAACTGCGCCTCCGACTAAAAATATTTGCATTGTTTTTCCTCTTTATGGCTTAGTTAGTTATTATATGTAATAACTTCTCTTGTCACTATTTTCTTTGGATTTTGTTATGTATCAAGATTTTTTCTCTTTAAAAGAGCCACCCTTTTCGATCTCGCCTGATCCCGATTTTTTGTTTTTGAGTAACCGTCATCAAGAGGCAATAGCCCATTTGCAATATGGTGTTCAGGGTAACGGCGGATTCGTCTTATTAACCGGTGAAGTGGGGACGGGCAAAACCACTGTCTGCCGTAAATTATTACAGGAGATCGGCGCAAGCACCGATATCGCTTTTATTTTAAACCCGGCTTTAACCGATATTGAATTGCTGGCCACTGTCTGTGATGAATTTCAGATTGATTATGAAAAAGACAAGATCAGTTTGAAATTATTATTTGACAGCTTAACCGCTTGGATGATGAATAACCATCATCAAGGACGGAGTGCGATTGTATTAATCGATGAAGCACAACATCTTAGCTTCTCGGTATTAGAGCAACTCCGTTTGCTCACCAACATTGAATCAAATAATAAAAAACCCTTACAGGTCATTTTAATCGGCCAAACAGAGTTACAGCAAAAACTGAAGCAGACTGAGTTGCGGCAATTAGCACAGCGAATTAGCGCACGCTATCATCTGCTGCCTTTGACGGAGCAGGAAAGCGTGTATTATATTCAGCATAGATTGAATGTTGCGGGAGCAAGTTTTCCAATTTTTGAACGCCAGGCATTAAGAGAAATTTTTAGGCGCAGCCAGGGTGTCCCGCGCTTAATTAATTTACTTTGTGACCGTAGCCTGCTCTGTGCATACACCCAAAATTCATTAAAAGTGACTACCTTAATGGTAAAAAAAGCCAGTGATGAGATGGCACTTTCCCCCCCGCAGACACTTTTTAATTCGACCTTCAAAAGTGGTTGGCGATTGACTGCGTTGATCCTATTGGCTGTACTCACCGCCTTTCAGGCTCCGCAGCTGCTGAGCCTTTTTAAAGAGGTCAAAGCTCCTCCGGCAGCATTAAGCGTACCAGCTGCCATATTAAATGAGCCTTCGGCAGAACGTCTGATGACTCCGGTAGAAGGTATTGCGCCGACCGAATTGCTGCAAGCGGCTGCGCAGGAGAATGAATCTCCCAACTGGTTTGATAATTATGATTCATTAGATATTTCCAATGCAACCTTTGCTAATGCGCTGTTTAATTTATATGCTGTTTGGGGGTATCAGGTTGACCCCGAAACGGTGAATTGTGAACAGGGAAAAAGGGTGTTGTTATCCTGTTATTCGCAACAGACCAGCCTGAAAGAATTAAAGCAGTTGAATTACCCCAGCGTGGTTAGACTTGAAAGAGATAATTTAGAAAGTTTACATGCGGTGCTTTATGCGATTAATGGCGCTTACCAATTATTGATTGACGGGCAAGTTATTGAGGTCTCAGAAAGCTGGTTTAATGCGTACTGGTCGGGGGAGCTAACGGTGCTTTGGCAGGCGCCGTTTGAATTACAGGGTAACCTTAAATTTGGTCAGCAAAGTGAGCAAATAGCCTGGCTGGTGAGACAACTTAACCAGTTGCAGGGAATGCCGATTGAGAGCAAAAATCGCTTCGATTTGCCGTTGTTACAACAAGTCATGAGTTTCCAGATAGAAAATGGCTTAAAAGATGATGGTATTGTGGGCGTGCAAACCTTAATGCCGCTAATGCAGATAGTTAATTCTCAGTTGCCACGACTACAACAGGAAGTAAATTAATGTCAACCATTCTAGCGGCACTGCAAAAGCAAAAATCATCGACAAACGCTCATTTTGTTCAACAACCCGAGGCTGAAAAAGGACTGTTTAAATGGCGAGTGACTTTATTAATATCCCTCTTGGTGACCATCAGCTTATTAAGTGTATTACTTTATCTGCAATTCACCGGAGAAGTGAAAGACATAAAAACACAAGCCTCAATAGCGCTGGATAAAGCGCCGAATGTGCTTGACGTTGTGCCGCCCACCGTTAATGAAACGCCCGTTAAAATAACTACAACAGCGCCCAAAACCGTTAAGAAAATTACGTTTCCAACCCAACCTTTACCCGAGGTTGAAAAGCCTGAGGCACCCATAAAGTTACTCCCGGATAAATTAGTCGCGGATGCTGCCAATTTAACTGTGGATGCTGACAATTTAAACGAGGAGCTTGATTATTCGGCTGTGTCTAATGAGTTACAGCAACGTTTTGAGCTCGCCTTAATTGATAGTACCAAACAGAATAAACTACCTTCAGTCGAGGTAAACCATGATGGCAGGGACCTTCATGAGATGGCCCGACAATTTCAGCAAAAAGTACCAGACATAAGATATGATACACATCTCTATTCGAGCATTGCACCGGAGCGTTGGATTAAGATTAATGGCAATAAATTAAAGGAAGGGCAGTTTGACCCACAAGGTAAAATACAGCTGCTGGAGATTCAGCCTAATCGCAGTATTTTTCGATTGGGTCGGCAAAGTTTTAGTTTAGAGTCATTAACTGATTGGAAAGGTTATTGAGGGTGATATCTAAAAGATAATATGACCTGCCGCCGGCAAGTCATATTGCATAGTCAAATTATTTGAAGATGCAAGAATCAGCAAGACGATAAATGATGAAATTCTAGGCAGAAGGCTTATTCTAAATCAAAGCTTTCTAACAACGAAGATCGTCGTTTATCGCCTTGCCCTTTGGGAGATTCGCCCGAAAACTAGCACTGCGTTGTAACACTTGAGAAGGGAATAACCATTCTCATCATGTTACGCCTTGTGCTAGCATTCGAGCGAAACTCTGAATCTTCAAGTGGTTTGGGTATACTGTCTTACCAATTATTGTTGTTTTTCTTACGGCGTGGTAAAAAAGGAATCAATAAACCAAACAGCAAGCCAATAAACAGCACACTTCCTCCGTACATCATCCATTCCATTTTAACCCGTTCGTCCTTGGTATCCTGCAACAAGTCAAGCTCCAGATTAGCGGCTTTAAGCTCGATGATTGTTTCCTGCAAGCTGTTCTTCTCATCCTTTAGCGTCGCTATCAAGCTATCTTTATCGATGATTGATTGCTTTTGTTGATCCAATATTTCACTGTTTTTCTGATCAATATTTTGTAGTTTTATTTGTGCTTCCTGCAACTCTTTTTGGATTGCCGGCAGCAATTTGTTAGCCGGTAAAGTCGTTTGTAATTGATCGCCTTTTACCCAGGCGGTTTTGCCATTAGCGGTTTTGACTTGATAAAAATGTGTTTTTTTATCAAGTTTTAAAGTTGTGACCGGGCTGCCCACATCAAGTGTGCCGATAATACGATATTCCCGGCTTGGTCCCGAATGCATATAAATGAAAATATCATCACTCACATAGCGGGTTTCTGCAGCAGCATTCATGCACAGCATCAGTGAAAGAACAGTTGTAATATAGGTAAATATTTTCAATTTCGGGATCCCATTCATTAAAGTAAAAATGTCAGCCTATTTTAAAAGCAAAAATCACTAAGGAAAAGCCTTAGAGACAAAAAAGAGAGCCAAAGCTCTCTTTTTTATCTAGGTAGACCCAGATGCTACCTCAATATGCTTGTTTTGTATCTTAAGGTAGCATGGCTGTTAATATTTTATTCAGCTAAAAACCGCTTTCATCATATAGAAGAATATAATTGATAAACCAGCACCAACGGGCAGAGTCACCACCCATGAAATGACTATATTACGTACAACGCCTAAGTTTAGTGCCGCAATACCTCGCGCCATACCCACTCCTAAGACAGCACCGACTAAAGTTTGTGTTGTGGAGATGGGTAAACCTGTTCCCGATGCAATAACCACCGTTGCTGCAGCTGCAAGCTCTGCAGCAAAACCTCGGCTTGGTGTAAGGTGGGTAATACCGGTGCCAATGGTGGCCATAACGCGTTTACCAAAAATAGCTAAACCAAGCACAATCCCTAAGCCACCTAATGGCAATATCCACCACGCCAGTGCCGCTTGAGAGGTTATTTGGCCGTTCTGTCCGACAATGCTAACAACGGCAGCAAGAGGACCTATCGCATTAGCGACATCGTTTGAACCATGCGCAAATGCCATTGCACAAGCTGTCACTACCATCAACACGGCAAATATTTTTTCTACATTGGCAAAATGCATTTTTTTATCGGCTTTAGGATCGATTTTAATGCGGTTAATAAATATTTTACCAACCCCCGCAACGCAGATGCCGACAATAGTCGCTAAGGCAAAAGCTTCAAAGGTTGTAAAATGTAAACCAACATGTGAGAGGCCCTTAATAATAGTCACTAAAGAGAGCAGAAAACCCGCCAGAAACATATAAAATGGCACATAACGCTTGGCATTTTTAATGGGATCTTTGGTATCAAATATTAATTTTTGCGAACTCATGAAAATTATGTAGGCAATAATACCGGATATCAGCGGGGTTATCACCCAACTGCCAATAATACCCGTTACCTTAGTCCAGACGACACTGTCGACTCCCACACCGACGGCTGAGAAACCAACGATTGCGCCAACAATAGAGTGGGTTGTGGAAACCGGCCAACCAAAATAGGAGGCAATCATTAACCATACACCGGCGGCTAATAACGCCGAGGTCATACCAAACACTAATAATTCGGGCTGATCAACGTAGAAGCTGGCATCGATAATACCTTTACGTATTGTCGATGTTACTTCGCCACCTGCCAAATAAGCACCTGCAAACTCAAAAATCATCGCAATAATGATGGCCTGTTTGATGGTTAATGCTTTGGAGCCAACGGAGGTTCCCATTGCATTAGCGACATCATTTGCACCTATGCCCCAAGCCATAAGGAAACCGACAGCGGCTGCAAAGAGCACTAGAATGTTTCCGTATGAAGTTAAAATATCCATAAAAATCCTTTAAGCGTTATGAACGCGCAATCATAAGTTCGAGTTGATCACCGATTGATTCAGAATGATCCGCAAGACGGCCTACCCATTCTAAAATTTGGTAAAGAAACATGATATCAACGGCATTGTAATGCTGTTCTACAGCAAAAAGATCTCCGCGAAGTTTAATTTGTAAAGAGTCTGTATCATCTTCAATTGCGTCAAGTTCAGCGAGCATCTTAGTGACTATCTCTACTTCACGGCCTTTAAAACCCGTTTCTAATAATTCATCCAGTTCATTAATGGCTTTTTTGGCCTGCTGGACAGCATCTAAACAACGTTGCAGATAGACCATGAAATTCTTTTCTATTTCATGGGGTATTTGTAGTTTTCGGCCTAAAATCCGTCCCGCAATATCTTTTGCCGTATTAGCTATTTTGTCCTGACGGATAGCGAGTTCAATTAAATCACCACGTGCGATAGGCATAAATAAACCTTTTGGTAATCTTAAGTGGAGCTTTCGCTTTAAAGCATCCGCTTTCTGTTCGAGCATTGACAGCTCTTTTCTTATCTCTTCCGCTTTTATCCAATCCTGTTCATTACTCGCTTTAAAAAAAGGGATTAATAACTCACTGCAGGCCGCAACTTTATCAATGTGCGTTAGAATGGGTTTAATTGGAGATTTTGCAAAAACTCCAAATATCGAGTTAATTGGCATAGGTGATCCTATTATTAGGCCGTATTTAGCATACGAATGTTAAAATTCAATAAAATTTCGCGCATGGTAACTTTCTTTTGCACATAATTGAATCTGAATTTAGTATAATTAACAAATTATGACGATTTTTTTTGATCAATCACATTAATTTTAGATAGGTTTTTTATACATTATGGAAACGGAAATAGAAATCAAATTTTTTTTTAATTCGGAATTTGCCTTGGAATTGTATAAACAAGTCAATTTCCATCATGTTATTTCCAGTAAAAAACAATTATTAGATAATGTTTACTTTGATACGGATAAAGGTAGATTACGCAAAATGGGGATGGGATTGCGGATCCGCAGTGCTGATGAAAAATCAGAGCAAACCATCAAAACCGCAGGTCGAGTGATTGGCGGCCTGCATCAGCGGCCGGAATATAACGAGCCGATTGATGGCTTGCATCCGGACTTGGCGCGCTTTAATGCTGAAATCTGGCCGGCAGATTGTGATCTTAAGCAGCTTGAAAATGAACTGCAGCCGATTTTTAGCACCGACTTTAATCGCCAAACATGGGTGATCGAAATGCCGCAGGAGACGTTAATTGAGGTGGCCTATGACAATGGTTTTATTGAAACAGATCGGAGCAAAAAAGAGATTTGTGAAATTGAACTAGAACTGCTTAAAGGAGATGAAAATCAGCTCTTTGTTTTAGGAGAGACGATCGCAGAATTACCACAGGTAAGATTGAGTAATGTCAGCAAGGCACAGCGCGGCTATATGCTGGCAGACGATATTGATTTTAAAGCCAAAGCGCTTACTCCTTCACCCTTAAGCAAATCCATGTCAGTTGAGCAGGCATTGTTGATTAATCTGCAGCATGGGTTGCAGCATACCCAATACCATGAACATTGTTATCTGGAATCTTTTCAGGATGCCGCTTTATATCAATTATTACAGGGTATTAAATTTTTAGATCAAAACCTTAAATTAGTTAAAAATGTTGTACCGCAAATATTAAATGCTGCTTGGGTGAGTGAATTACATTGGCTGGCGCGCTCTTTCTCCGGTTTTGATGAGCGTTTCATTTTGCAGAATATGTTGGAGGATGACGGTTTTTACATTCGCAAATTACCTGATTTTAAATCATTAATTAAAAAATTAGAAAAGCAGTATAATGAACAGCCTAATAGACAAGCAATAAAAGAGATTCTGACTTCAACACGTTATTGCCAATTTGTTCTGAAATTTACCCAATGGTTGATTCAATTTGAAAAAGAGTCCTTTTTCAGTCAAAAACCCAGCAGTATTGAGTCCTTTGCAACGGATTCATTAGAATCCGAATGGCGGGAATTAAAACTGCTGAGTCACCATAAGACGTTTTCTATTGCGCAACTTTTGTCATATCAAGGGTTATTGGAGTCAAACTTGCTCTTAGGCTTATGCGTTGGCAATCTTTTTTCAGGGAAAAAAAGTAAAGATTTTCATTCCTCATGGTTGAATATTCAACAGGATATCAAAGAGTTGGCTATGGTCAATGTTATCGCAGAATATGCAGAACTTGAGATGGATAAGAGATTACAAGCCGAATATTTAAAATGGATAACGCGTAAACAAAACTCATTATTATATGCACTTACTATTTGAATCCAAGCAATCTAAACAGCAAGCCATGTTAAAAAAGAGCGATTGGCACACTGGCACTCACTAGTCTTTTTTTATACAGGAAATAAATTATTAGCACTTTAAGCAGTGCTAATAGCCGCCTAGGGTACTGGGTAAAATCTGTTTGTAATAATCACTTAGGTTTGTCGTATTCACTTTGTAGTGCAAATTGAGTTAATTCTTCAATAACCGATTTTTTTATCTCTAATTGCTGATCAGCGGGTATTCGGTAACGTTCACCCAACTGCTGGTAATCCTGATCACTTAAACTGACGGTTAAACGCGGGCGTTTAGGTTTTTTATTTGTTGGTAAAGCGAGCAAATCGCGAATTTGCTCGGAAGGACTAATGCCCTTATCCAGTGCACTACGACGAATACTATATTGCAGTTTTGTATCCATATCGAAGGCAATTTGCACTGCTTTTGCCACATTGGCCGATTGCTGCCATTTTTTAGGTAATTCACCTTTTACCATGGTTATTCTCCTTTAATCCATCACTCAGCGACGAATACTATATTGCAGTTTTGTATCCATATCGAAGGCAATTTGCACCGCTTTTACCACATTGGCCGATTGCTGCCATTTTTTAGGTAACTCACCTTTTACCATGCTTATTCTCCTTTAATCCATAACTCAGTAATTTCATTTGCTGGTCTTAAAAAAGACAGGTAGACATCGGTATCGCCATTTTCAAAAATAAAGAGATCAATAGAGCGCTGCTCCTGGTCGCCTGCCAATGAATAAAACTCAAACTGACGGCCATGACTTTCTTCATTAAACTGAGGAGGAGTGCCATCGCGGTAATCTTCTCGATGAAAATAACCCGTAGTCATAAAGTCCTGCTGAAGATACTGTGCTGCAACCATCTCTGCATAGGGGTGTTCGAAGGTGATAGGTGTTAAACATGCATTACCCGGCGCTTCAAAAATATCAGAAAAAGCCTCTAAATCAAACAAATTCCCTACATCCTGGCGGGTCAGTAACAAACTGTACTTGACAAATTTCTGCGGGTTTTTAGGAAAACTGATATAAACAGGCTGAGGACTGATACCCCGGCCTACAACCTGAGCATAATGTTCATGCTTAAATTCGACAGTATTTATTTCGCTAACCTCAAGTTGCTGTTTACGCATGGCTTTTGGAAGTGCAAAACTATCACCAAAACTGAAAATATCACCCACCTGCAATTCACCTGGATGGTTTAAACTGCGCGTTGGCAGCGCTTGCTTTTTAGCGAACAGTGATTTAAAGAAACTCATTATTTTTCCCTATTAAAAAGCAAAAACACGCCTCGGCGTGTTGCAGCCAAACGGCATTATTATCTAAAATTTTTATTTGCGCGCTTGGTTGTCTATTTTACTGGACTTTATTTGGTTTTTAAACGCGCTAGAATCGATTGCGCATTCGATTGCTGTGCGCCAATACCGGCCCCTTGCAGCTTACTTTTTAACGAAGCATCGCTGTCTTCCGATTCAAGCTGCTCTGCAGCTTTTAATTTATCATCGAAGAGAGTTTGTTTTTGTTTAATACGTTCTAATGAATCCTTTGCACTTAACAGTTTTGAGTTACTGGCAACAAAATTATCGGTGATTGCCGATGTGGCTTTTTGTACGCTTTGTGTTGTTTTGACCATACTTAACTGGCGTTTATAATCTGTTAATTGGCGCTCACTTTTTTTAATTAAGGCTTTTAAACGATCCGCACTTTTTAAGTAACTTTCATTTGCCTGCTGCTGATCGGCAGCGCTGTTTTCAAGTTCGGCAATTTTTTCAGCAACCTCAATGGCTAATGCTTCATTGCCCTGATTAAGTGCCTGCATAGCATATCCTTCATGCTCTTTAATAGTTGCCTGTAATTGAGTCAGCTCTCGTGCTGCCTGCATCTGTTTAGCCATCACTTCGGTTAAATCACGTTTAGCGATGGTGACGTGCTTTTCGGAATCGCGAATTTCCTGTTCAAAAATACGGGTTGAATTTGCATCAACAATAGCTTCACCCGTTTCGCGTACACCACCACGTAAAGCGCTAATGATTTTTTTAAATATACTCATCTTTAATACTCCGAATTAATTTAAGTAGCTGCTCATTTCATTAATCACTTCAAGACTGTTATCACTTAATGTCACAATCTCCAATTCAATGTCATCAAGCGTTGAATTAATTGATAAAGCACCATTTAATACATATTTGTCTTCGACTTTGGCAAATGAGGAAAGCGGCATAGGAATATTCATCTCCAGCATGGCTTCCATCATATTGCTTCTTAGGTCAGGTTTAACTTCATCTTCACCCCAAAGATAAGCGATACAAAGAATCTGGTTATCACTAATAGAGATAAAGATGGGAATCTCTTCCCGTCCAATAACTTCGACCTGTAATACATCAATGTCACCATTAATGGGTGTACAGTCAAAATTAAACCCAGTTTCACTATTATCATCTAACTGATTAAGATGGGTCGCAATATTGTGAATATTCATAATACTCCTTATGGAAGTTGACATTTAATGTCTTGTTGACTGTTAATTTAGATTGCTTGTCATTATATGTCAAGCAATGCGGGGAAGGTCTTGTCAGCCTTTATGTTCTCTACTATTGCCTGTTCGGGATTATTTTTCAATCATCAGGTCGATTTATTAGTGAAAATTTGTCGCTCATGGTTTATTTAAGTTTGTTCAAATACCAACTAGCGTTACGTTTTTCTTTATTGTTAATAAGCTGAGATTGATCTGTATTGGATATATTAGTGAGATTTTTTACATAATAGCTAATTTAGTAGTAATCTTTAGTTATCTTTAGTAATTTATCTTATTTATTTGAGAGGGTGAATTGTATGTCTTTATTAAACGATGCCGCGTTACATCATTTTGAAAATCTTAACAACCGGATAGATTTAAACTCTCTAAAGCAGTCACAGCATACTGAATTAATGAAGATTTTAGGATTAAGTG
This sequence comes from Psychromonas sp. MB-3u-54, assembly GCF_002836415.1. GTDB lineage: Bacteria > Pseudomonadota > Gammaproteobacteria > Enterobacterales > Psychromonadaceae > Psychromonas. Next base: position 53,562 of record NZ_PJBP01000184.1, read on the forward strand.
ATTTTGTTGCAGAATCTTTAATTAAACAGCCGGCATTATTAATGGATTTGTTAGACAGTGAATTACTCACTTTAGCAGATCGTAAGAAAGTCATTGCGACTGAATTAGAAAGTGCCATGGCGAAAGTGACCGATGAAGTCACATTACATAAAGTTTTACGCTTATTTCGGCGTAAACACATGGTGGTCATTGCATGGCGAGAACTACTGGGTAAAGCCCGCTTGGTCGAAAGCTTAGAGCATATCTCCTATTTGGCAGATCAATTAATTTTACAATGCATGTCCTGGCTGTATAACAAACAATGTATTGAGCAAGGCATTCCGATGAACAGCAACGGAATGAGACAACCTTTTTTTATTTTTGCGATGGGCAAGCTGGGGGGGAAAGAGTTAAATTTTTCATCTGATATTGATCTTATCTTCACTTATCCTGAACGAGGTGAAACGCAAGGGGAACGGCGCCGTATTGATAACCAGTCTTTTTTTACTAAACTTGGGCAACGCATTATAGCAGCATTACATCAAATGACGGTTGACGGTTTTGTTTACCGTGTTGATATGCGCCTGCGTCCCTTTGGTGAGTCTGGTCCCTTAATAACCAATTTTGCATCTCTGGAAGATTATTATCAAAGTCATGGCCGCGATTGGGAAAGATATGCAATGATTAAGGCGCGGGTGATTGGTGAAGAAGGAGATTACAAAACAACCCTTGAAGCCTTATTGAAACCGTTTGTTTATCGCCGTTATATCGATTTTAGTGCGATTGAATCATTACGTAAAATGAAAGCCATGATCAGCTCCGAGGTACGCAGAAAGGGGCTGACCGATAATATCAAACTGGGTAAAGGTGGGATTCGGGAAATTGAATTTGTTGTGCAGGCATTTCAATTGATTCGCGGCGGGCGCCGGGCCGAGCTGCAATGCAAGGGACTGCGAGAAGCCTTAAAAGTACTTGCTGAGATAGATGAGGTGCCTAAGGAACGAGTTCAAAGCCTGCTTGAGGCTTATTATTTTTTACGTGCGGTAGAAAATGTTCTGCAGCAAATAGGCGATAAACAAACCCAGACATTGCCCGATAATGAGCTTGATAAATTACGTTTAATTACCGTGATGGACTATCCCAACTGGCAAGATTTTTATCATAAATTAACGCAAGTGATGGAGTGTGTGCACGCTGAATTTAATTGGGTTGTCGGTGGGGATGAGGAAGCGCATGATGAAGCCGATCAAGCATTATCTGAATTGTGGGCTTTACATTTAAGTCAGCAGGAAGCTGCCCGTTTGTTACATGAAAAGGGCTTGGATGAGTCGCTTGCCGCGCACTTTGCAACGGCATTAAGCGCATTAAAAGAGGAGTTGAAAAAACGCCCGATCGGGCCGCGTGGTCAAGCGACTTTAGATAAACTGATGCCGCGTATGATTGAGCTTATATGCGTCTACCCGGATCCCGTTGAGTTACTCAAACGTATTACTGCCTTATTATTAAAAATAATCAGTCGCACAGCCTATTTAGAATTATTAAATGAGAATGACGGGGCTTTAAAACAGCTCTTAAAGCTATGCGACGAAAGTACCCGAGTCGCCTCTCAACTTGCTCGGCATCCCATTTTATTAGATGAACTATTAGATCCGCAGCAGCTCTATAAGCCCACTCAATTAGACAATTACAGAGCAGAGTTACAGCTGTTTATGTTACGTATCCCCGAGGAGGATATGGAGCAGCAGATGGAAGCATTGCGCCAGTTTAAGCAGATTCAGTTTTTATATATTGCGGCCGCTGATATTGAAAAGTCCATTAAATTACCGCAGGTCAGCGATCACCTCACTTATTTAAGTGAAGCGATAATGGATTATGTGGTGCAGATTGCCTGGTTACAGATGGTTGAAAAATTTGGTTTGCCAAGTAACGTCAGCGATTCTGATCGTAAAGGTTTTGCGGTTATTGGTTATGGAAAGATGGGGGGCATAGAGTTAGGTTACGGTTCTGACCTTGATGTGGTTTTTTTACATGATGATGATATTCAAGGGGAAACAAACGGACGACGTAAAATAGATAATCAACTTTTTTATTTTCGTCTGGCGCAACGTATTATTCATTTATTTAGTGCACGCACCAATTCTGGGATTTTGTATGAGATAGATATGCGCCTGCGCCCATCGGGTGATTCAGGTATATTAGTGTCCAGTATTGCAAGCTACAAAAAATATTTACAAAATAATGCATGGACATGGGAGCATCAAGCATTGGTACGCGCTCGCGCCGTCTTTTACGACGAGTTAATCTTGGCTAAATTTAATGAAGCCCGCGAAAATGTGCTATCGCAAGCGCGTAATAACAGCTCGCTAGCAACCGAGATAAGGAATATGCGCGCTAAGATGCGTAAACATCTAAGCCGGGAAAAAGAGGGACTGTTTGATTTAAAACAGTCTCCCGGAGGAATGGTTGATATCGAATTTTTTGCCCAATATTTAGTCTTAGCACATGCCTGCCATTGCGGTAAGGCGTTGTGTAAATGGTCCGATAATTTACGTATTTTCGAAACATGTCGCAGGTTGGGCTTATTAACTTTTGATGAAGAAAAAAAACTGACGGGGGCTTATTGTGCCCTGCGTGATGCGGCGCACCGATTAACCCTGAATAAAAAACCCCGGATCATTAAAGATGATAATTTTATTCAGGAAAGGCAGAATGTAATAAAAATATGGGAGAAATTCTTAGATTGAGAAAGATCAAACTACCCAAATTACTTGAAGATGCCGAATCGGATCTTCAAGTGCTTCGAGTATAATGACTTTTCTCTGAGGGCGAGTTAAATCCTCCTTAATAGAAAGAGTCTTCACCTTCCGGGCGGGTTTTAAAACGACGGTGAACCCACATATATTGATCATCACATTCTAAAATCATTTTTTCAATCTGCTGGTTGGTTTTTCGAGTATCGGCTACCAGGTCTTTACTGGGAAAATTTTCTATTTTTGGATAAAAGACTAACTCATAACCCTGCAAACCGGGAAGGCGTTTTAAGAATACCGGGATCACACAGCTATTACTTAATCGTGCGAGTGTGCTGGTACCTGATATTGTATTGCTATTCTGTACTGCAAAAAAAGGTGCAAAAACACTGCTTTTATGACGTCCATAATCGTGATCTGGCGCATACCATAAGGGTGTCCCCCCTTTTAATATGCGTAACATACCTTTAAAGTCGGAACGATCTAACATCGCTTTATTTTCACGCATTCTGCCCCAGTAAAACCAGGAATCTAATACTGGGTTACGGTGTTTGCGGTAAACTGCGGTAGAAGGTAGTTGCAGGCCCGTAGCGCGTCCGGCCATCTCCAAAGAGAGAAAATGTGCTCCCAAAAGAATAATAGGTTGATTGCGCATTTGTGCTTGTTCAATATGCTCAAGGCCGCTCACTTTTAATAATCCCCGCACCCGCCAACTCGGCCAAAACCATGCCATCCCTATCTCTAATATAGCCATACCGGTATTTTCAAAATTTGTCTGCACTTTTTGAGTTATTTCAGCCGGACTTAAGTCGGGAAAGCACAACTCAATATTTCGGTAGGCAATTTGATATCTGGATTTGGCAATACGTGCCGCAATCCGGCCAAGGAATTTACCGATAGCAAGTAAAGAGTCATAGGGTAAAAAAGAGCTTAAAAAAAGTAGCAAAATGCCCAACCAGGTTAGCCAGTATTTAGGGTGGCAGAAATGGAGTTGTAGTTTGTAAGTGCTCATAGGTGATTCACCGGAAAAAATAATAAAATTATTCTACCTAATTCTTGGCTAAATGCATATTTTGCCGTCTTTTTTCTATAAAGCCTTTTCATAAAGTCTTGTTGTGGGCGACCTGAGCAATCATCTGCAGCGCTTTTAATGAAACCTTAAAGCCTGTTTGCTCAGGCAGGAGAAAATAATGCAGCGGCTGCTTATAACTGCTTAGTTTATCCTGCAGGTAAATCTGCAGTTGTTGTTGTTTAATTTCACCATTTTGCCAATCTACAAAAGCTGCCGGGCGCTCTCCAAAAACAGGATCCGTTACAGCAACAACATAAGCCTGTTTAATATGTGCAAAGTTTAACAGCACCAATTCGAGTTCTTCAGCCTGAATATTTTCTCCACCGGAGATAATTAATCGGTCTGTACGACCGAAAATGCACAACTCATTGCCAATTAATGCGCCTAAATCTTTACTGCAAAACCATTGGTTATCAGGCAAACGACTGGATGCTAAATCACCATTAAAATACCCTGCAAAGCGCATTTTTCCACGTAAGCAGATCTCATTATTAACTATTTTTACCTGTTGACCGGGTAAAAGGAGTAATTTTTTACTGTTGGTGGAGGTTGCAACCTGTGAGCTCATCTCACTTAAACCATAACTTAAATGATAAACAAACCCCCGTTGTCTGGTTTGCACCAGTAATCGGTCAGAAAAAAGACTGCCTCCCAGAAGAAGGTGTTTAATTGAGAGTTCCTTTGCCTGAAAATCTAAGTTGCTTAATAAACGATAAAGCTGGGTGGCAACTAAGGAAAGGTGGGTTATTTTTTCCTTTTTTAATAAACTCACACTGAGTTTCTCAGCGCTGACCACTAAAGCCGCTCCCGCTATCATAGTACGGATAACAGTTGCGAATCCGCTGATATGAAACAGGGGCAATGACAATAAATTCCTGTCTTTCCCCCCTAATGCAATACCGGATTTTGAACCAAGAGCACTATAATAATGGTTGCTAAAACAGTGCATCACAGCCTTTGGCTGGCCGCTGCTACCCGATGTAAAAATGATATTACAGACTTTTTGGGGATCTATTTTTAGCGGGGAAAGCGTCATTCCTTCACCCTGGGGAATTGAAAAATCTATTGATAAACTGCTTAAATGCGAATGTTTTTTGGGATGCGCAAACCAAATAAAGTCACTTTTCAGAAGACTTAAACGTTGATCTATTTCAGCTGTACTAAAACGCGGATTTAAAGGACAGAAAATGATCCCTAAACGGATGCAGGTGAGTTGCAGTAAAATCACCTTAAGAGAATTTTCCGAGATGCAGACTAACCTGTCTCCCGCTTGTAAATTCAGATTTAACAATTGTCTGCTTAGTAAGTTGAGCGTTTTATCTAACACCCGATAGGTGATTAACAGAGTCTCAGACTGAATGGCTAGCGCATTCGCATTTATGATCGCCCGATGACGCACAGGGCAGAAATTCAGTTGCTTATCCATAGACACTCCAAACGTTTAACTTGTTGACTAAGCAGTATTTTTTTATCTGATGTTGTAGCTAAATTATCATCTGAATTTTCATTTAAGACGGCACTTTCAAAAAATTTCAGCGTATCCAATCCACAGGAAATATTCATCTCTTTTGACCATTGGCTGGCAAGAAAAGCCAATTGCCTTAAACCCAGTGGCGATTCAAATGAAGAGCTGATACTGACACTTAAATGAAATTTTTTGGCTGTTTTTATAAAATAATTCAGGCGCTCAAATGAGCCAATCAGTGTCGGTTTGAGGATCAGTGCCTTGAAACATGGATGGTGCTGATACTGGAACTGCTTTTGCTGTAAGGTTTCATCCAAAGCAAGCTGCACCTGGTAACGCTCAGCCAGCTTGATATTATCGCTTAAACTGGCTGTTGGCTCTTCAATATAATCAATAGATTGAGTGTTAATCTTGGTAAAAAAAAGCGCTGCCTGAGCAAAATTCCAGCTCTGATTCGCATCACAACGTATCAATAAATGACTATTGAGGGCACTTAATGCTGAAAATAGGGCGATATCCTTCGTGACCGCTTGTCTGGCTATTTTTAATTTGACTCTGTTCGGCTTATTTAATTGGCAGTACTGTTTAAGCACTGTCTGGTTATCACCCTGCAGCAGCGGGATGCTTTCCGCTGTTTTAAATAATCCTGAGAGGGGGATATTGTGCAAAATACAGTCAAGTGCAAATTCTACACTGGGGTATAACTGCATAGCGCTTCGGCTGTTTAACTGAGGATTATTTAGCAGCGTTATTATTTGCGCTGTTGCCTGTTGCAGAGTCTCTCTGCTAAAACCCGGCAAAGGTGCTATTTCAGCAAAATTAAACGCTCCACTGTTATTTTCTACCTGCAGGATAACCCCTTCGCGAGCGCTGAGCTTAATCCCTTTAAAGAACATCGGTATTTTAAAGGGCAGGCGATAGCGAAATAGTTTAGCCTGTTTAAATCTGAGTTTATTGATAGTTTGCAGCCTGTTAATTACTCTTGGTAATGCAGGGTGACACGAGAGGTTAACTTGGTCACCAGCTCATAAGCGATAGTGCCTATCTTTTGTGCGACCCTTTCTGCAGGTAATCCCTCACCCCAGAGTGTCACATCATCGCCGACTTTATCCTGATCCCCTAAGCCTAAGTCAACCGTGAGCATATCCATCGAGACACGACCGACAAGCGGGACTATTCGTCCATTGACCAGTACCGGCGTACCCTCCGGTGCTAAACGCGGATAACCATCACCGTAGCCCATCGCTACCACCCCAATCCGAGTATCATTCCGGGCTGTCCAGTGGGTGCCGTAACCGACATTTTCTCCCGCTTTATGGTCACGGACTGCAATCAAAACTGATTTTAAGGTCATCACCGGGCGTAATTGTAAATCCCTAGCTGATATGTCGGCAAAAGGTGAAATACCATAGAGGGCTATTCCCGGACGGACAGCATCAAAATGCGTCTCGGGCCAGGCAAAAACAGCCGCTGAATTGGCCAGTGATTTTAAGCCGCTGCTTGTCTGAATATGCTGCTGAAATATTGACAGTTGTTGCGCCGTGGCATTGTTATTAACTTCATCAGCAGAATGGAAATGGGTGAGTAAATCAATCGGTTTTTGAACATTTTCCGAGTCCATTAAGCATTTATAAACAGCGTCAAACTGCTCTGGATGAAAACCTAAACGGTGCATGCCCGTGTCCAGTTTTAACCAAATTTTCAGGGGGACAGGCAATTTCGCCTGCATAATTGCAGCAACTTGCTCCTGCGAGTGCACTACGCACTGTAAGTCTTTTGCGGCTAAGGTGGTCAGATCACTGCCGTTAAAAAATCCGCCTAATAAAATAATAGGATTATGAATACCTGTGCTGCGCAGTGTTAATGCTTCACTTAACCGCGCCACGGCAAAAGCGTGCACATGTTGTAATGTTTGGGCTACTTTTACTATGCCGTGACCATAGGCATTGGCTTTAATCACTGCAATTATTTGGCTCTGAGGGGCCGTTCTCTGTAATATCTGCAGGTTGTGCCGTAATGCCTTTAGATTAATCACTGCGCGTGTGCTATCCATAATTAAACTCTATTTCTTATAACTTGGTTTAAGTGATTGCTTAACGGCCACCTGAGGCATGATCAGTCATCCCCATGGTAAGCTGTACCGGTATATTCATCAAATCGTGAGTAACGGCCTTGGAAGGTTAAACGCACCTTGCCGATTGGACCATTACGTTGTTTACCGATAATAATCTCCGCAATACCTTTATGCTCACTCGCTTCGTTATAAATTTCATCGCGATAGATAAACATAATTAAATCGGCATCCTGCTCAATGGCCCCGGACTCACGCAGGTCGGAGTTAATGGGGCGTTTGTCGGCGCGTTGTTCAAGGCCACGGTTTAGCTGTGAAAGGGCAATAACCGGGCAGCGCAGCTCTTTGGCTAAGGCTTTTAATGAACGTGAAATTTCAGATATTTCTAAGGTCCGGTTTTCACTTAATGAAGGTACGCGCATCAGCTGAAGGTAATCGACCATGATCATGCTGACCCCGCCATGATCGCGGGCAATACGACGCGCTCGTGAGCGTAATTCCGTCGGCGTGAGGCCGGAACTATCATCAATAAACATATTCCCCTTTTGCAGCAGAATAGACATGGTAGATGACAGTGATGCCCAGTCATTTTCATCCAGTTGACCGGTTCGTATTTTGCCCTGATCAATTCGCCCAAGGGAGGAGAGGATACGGTTCATTATCTGTTCTGCGGGCATCTCCAGTGAAAAAATAACCGTTGGTTTGTCGGCATTTAACGCTGCGTGTTCGGCAAGGTTCATGGCAAAGGTAGTTTTACCCATGGAAGGACGGGCTGCCACAATAATTAAATCACCGGCTTGGAACCCCGTCGTCATCTGGTCCAAATCATTATAACCGGAAGATAAACCGGTTACACCATCGCGCGGGTTTTTGCATAAATCATCAATTTTTGCCACAGTCGCTTTTAAAATATCTTTAATTGCCTGTGGACCTTCGCTTTTATTGCTGCGTGATTCAGCTATTTGGAATACTTTGGTTTCCGCAAAATCAAGTAGTTCATTACTATCTCGACCTTCTGTCTCATAACCCGCTTCGGCGATTTCGTTGGCAACACCAATTAATTCGCGAACAATGGCGCGTTCCCGGACAATATCGGAATAGTTGTTAATATTAGCTGCACTGGGGGTATTTTGCAGCAGCTCGGCAAGGTAGGCAATACCGCCAACACCTTCCAGCTCTTTTTTATTTTCAAGATGTTCGGAGAGGGTGACTAAATCAACCGGTATATCTTCACTGCTCAGCAGCTCAATAGTCGCAAAAATTTGACGATGCGCTCTATGGTAAAAATCACGTTCAACAACCCGCTCGGCAACATCATTCCAAGCTTCATTATTAAGTAATAAACCACCAATTATTGCCTGCTCAGCCTCAAATGAATGGGGGACGGTTTTAATTGGTGTATTAATTTTGGGTTTCTGCTGCGAAAAGGGAGGTTTACCTGCCATTTTAAATCCTTAACTGAAAGAATATTTATTGTATACCCATGATACTTTAAGATGCAAAGTCAGCAAGGCAAATTGTGCCGAGATGCTAGGCATAAAATTGAAGGTTAGTTATTCTACATAGAAATTTTATAACAAAGCAGATTGGTACAATTTGCCTTGCCCTACGGGGCGCGAGCTCGAAAACCAGTGCTGCGTTGCACCAATTGCAAAGGGAATAACCATTTAAGATGTAAATGTTTGCATTTACATCTACCGCGAGAGGATTAACGCAGTTAATCGCTCGAAAGGTCATGTTGCGTCTTGCTCTGATCGAAGAGCTTGCGCCTGACAAAGCATCTTGAAGTAATATGGGTATTAACGGGAACTCGTTCCCGTTAATAAATATAACATAGGGAACTTTTTGAGCGATGCTTAGGATCGCAAGCTGATCTCTTTATAAAAAGAGAATTTCAATCCAAATATAAGCGGTTAAACCTAAGGCGACAAATACAGCTGCTGAGCCCATATCTTTTGCCCTGCCGGCAAGTTTATGGTGTTCACTGCCGATTCGATCGACCACTGCTTCAATGGCCGAATTAATAATTTCTACCATTATAACTAATATAATCGGCGTAATTAATAAAATTCGCTCGATTTGAGATACCTCTAAAAAGCAGGCAAGGGGGATTAAGATAACGGCTAATAAAAGTTCCTGGCGAAACGCGGCTTCGTGTTTAAAAGTACTTTTGAAGCCTTGTAGTGAATAGCCCATGGCTAAAATAATACGTTTGAGTCCGGTGTTTTTTTGCATGAAAAAATAAACCTGTAAGCTGTTTTGTTGAGGGGCTTAGTTTAACAAAAGGCGAGGGTAATATCACTTGCTCATTAGGGCCTGTTTATATTTCGTGGTTAATTTTTGTTGGTGATAAAAGCATTTTAATCGCGGCGCGAGGTGGTCAGCTTAGTCATTCTAAGTAAATACCTTGCAACAAAGAGTAAAACGCTTTTAGCCGAACCCTTATGGCAGCATTTGTAGCTCCTTTCTACGGCGTTATCGCTTATTTATGGTGAATAACGACACTGCATAAGCTCTGCCTTGTATAAAGAATCGACTAACTGCTGCAAAAACAATCCCGAAGATAAACAGGCCTTAGGGTCTGTTGACCTTTGGAGTACGAATTTTGTTCAATCTAAAAGTGTTCTGAGCAAGGCATGAGGAGTGAAGCATAGTTATTCTATGTAAACGACGCATAACGCAGCGCAGGACGCTTTTAGATGAACCCGAAGGGCAGCATTTGTGCGCACTTCCTACTGCGTTATCGCTTGCTTATGTAGAATAACTACACAACGCAAGCTCTGCCTTGTATAAAGCACGCACAAATTGCTGCAAAAATGCACACCAAAGGTCAACAGACCCTAGTCACCGCAGAATGATTTTTGTGCAGCCTGCGCTTTTATTGGTAATCTGAGAATTATCTTCTCTTTTGCTGGGCAGTTGTCTTTTTTGGTAGTTATTTGCACTGTTTCTTGATATTAGTACCCTAGCCAATAACAATAATAGGGATTCTTTGTGCTGAGAAAAGGCTCGATTTTTCATCAATTTATCAATAAGTATTGGGTCGAACATCATTATGTACCGGTCGATCCTGTGGCAGAATTACAGCTTGATTTAAGTCGGCCTATTATTTATTTGATCGCTCAGAATTGTGCAAGTGATCTGCTCGGATTGCAATCCTGCTGTTTGCAGGCCGGTTTACCGGATCCCTGTAGCCCAATAAAGGTCGATCAGGAAAATTTAAGTGCCACCATTTTTATTGAAGATGGCGCTTTATTTTCGCCTGAAGCGCCGTTACAAAACGCACCCTATTTAAGAAAGTATCAGCAGTTATTAGATTTACATCGCAGGCTGCCAAATTTGAATATTCAGTTACTGCCCGTGACTTTTTACTGGGGAAGAAATCCTGGAAAACAGGGCAAAAAATCCCGCCTTGATAGGGTTGAACAACCCCCGGTTAGTTCGCTGCATAAAATCTATATTGTACTTAAAAATGGCAAAGATCATCTGATCCGCTTTAATAAGCCTGTTTCAATTGCGGCTCTCAGGCATCGACTCGATCAGCAAAGAAACTCTAATGATAAGCAATCGGCGAATAAGCTTGCCAAAATTGCGCTGACCTATTTTGCCAATCAGAAACGTTACAGTATGGGTCCTAAACGGCTGAATAGCAGCACTATGATCGAGGCTGTTTTGCAGCAACCACTTTTACGCCAAGCCATTAGCGCTACAGCGGCAAAAGAGCGTTGCACAGAGCCGCAGATTGAGCTGCAATGCCGGAAATATTTAGTTGAGATTGCTGCCAACTTATCCTACCCGCTATTAAGTGTTTTTCGGCTTATTCTAAAAGGGCTCTGGAACCACCTTTACAAGGGAATTGAAGTTAATCATGCAGAGACTGTTAGGCAGGCAAATCAAAGTGGTGCTGAAATTATCTATCTGCCCTGTCACCGCAGTCATATGGATTATTTATTACTTTCCTATCTGTTGGTGGAACAGGGATTAGCGGCTCCGCACGTGGCAGCAGGCATAAACCTGAGTTTTTTTCCGTTAGGTCCGATTTTTAGACGTTCCGGTGCTTTCTTTTTACGCCGCAGCTTTAAAGGTTCTCCACTTTATGCTGCCGTTTTTAATGCCTATTTTTCTATGTTATGCAAACAGGGTTATCCCATTGAATTTTTCAGTGAAGGGGGACGCAGTCGCACCGGGCGTTTATTAACGCCCAAAACAGGACTGCTTGCGACCACATTAAAAACCTATTTAAAGCAACCTGAACGTAATGTGATACTGGTACCGATATATATCGGCTATGACCATATAATGGAAGTGAGTACCTATATTAAGGAGTTATCCGGGCAGAAAAAAGACAAAGAAAGTGTCCGGCAACTATTAACTGCAGTTAAAAACTTGGGTAATTTTGGCCATGTTTTTGTGAATTTTGGAAAGCCTATTAATCTTAAAAAACACTTAAATCAACAGGTTCCAAATTGGCAAACCGCAGGAATAAATGAAAGACAGTTTAAAATGCAGGTACAACAAGTTGCACGGCAAGTGATGGTTGCCATTAACGAGGCAACGGCGGTGAGCGCATTACCTTTATGCGCAGCCATTTTGTTAGCCAGTAAAAACTTTCAATCTACAAAAGCAATTTTTTTAGCGTTACTCGGCAAGCACCAGCAATTACTTGAGTTAAAGAGTAAAAATAGTTCTCTTACTTATCCAAAAGAGAAAAATTGCCGCGTTTACCGGCAAGCGTTAAGCATGAATAAATTTGAGCAGGACGGAGAACTGGTTTTTTGTTCAAAAAATCAAGCGCTACAATTAAACTATTACCGTAACAATATTGTCCATGTTTTTGCTTTATCAGGCCTGGTTTGTCATACCATCTGCTATTTAATGCGGATCAATAAAACCTTAAGCTTCGATAATATCATTTATTACGGAGCAAAAATTTACCCTTTTTTAGCGGCGGACTATTTTCTAAAAACAGCCGTTAATATAGCGCGACTGTTCGAGAGTGAATTATTACAATTGCGCGCTATTGGTGTGTTTAAGTTCGAGAAGGACGAGTATAGTGTCGCAGACACTGTTTTGTTCAATGTTCTGGCGCAGCATTTACAGGAGACATTTTTGCGTTATCAGCAGTTATTTACGCCGCTGTTGAGCTGCAAATATTGGTTAAATGTCGACTATAGGGCTCTCTGTGCACAGGCGAAAGAAAATTGTCGACCCTCGAGTATTGATTCTTTTGATGAAAAAGTGACGCAGGTGTTTTTACAGACAATGCAAACTGAGTACCCTGATTTTGTCCCTAAGGCGCAGGGACAAATATTGCAGGATCTTTTTGCCCCATTCTGCTCAATTGATTTGCAGCATACGGAGAAGACAAAAAAATGTTAATAAACGGAAGAGAGTTGGTCGAGTCATTACGCGCTCAAGTGCAGGAAATCAGCGCTGCACAATTGCATGACATACTGCATGAAATACCGCATGATGGCACGCAGGCCGTGCTGATTGATATTCGCGAAGTGGCAGAAACCGCGGCAGGCACTATCGCCAATGCCGTGCTTATTCCCCGTGGTGTATTAGAGATGAAGATTAGCTCAGAAGAGAGTCTTAAACGCCGTTTTTCTACGCTTGAAATATTGGCGGAGCAACCTGTTTATTTACTCTGCCGCTCCGGAGCTCGCTCGGTATTATCTGCAGTCTCCCTGCAACAGATGGGATTTAAAGATGTTTATTCCGTTGCTGGTGGATTTTTAGCCTGGCAGGCAGCGGGTTTTGAGTGCACCAAGAAAGTATAAAAATCATCTTCGAGACTTTTATTTATTAACCTTTTTATTTATTAACCTTTTTATTTATTAACCCGGGGGCATTTGTGATGGAGCCGTATTTTATCCCGATGGAAAATTTATTTTTTCAGGAGGAGATAAAAAAAAGTCGTTTTATGACTTATTTAGCCCGTGTAGAAGGCAAAGAGCAGGCGTTAACCTATGTGCATGAGATTAAAAAATCACATCAGGCAGCGTCTCATCATTGCTGGGCTTATATCGGTGCTGCTCCTAATAACGATATGTGCATGGGACGCAGTGATGATGGTGAGCCTAAAGGGACCGCAGGCAAGCCCATATTGAGTGTTTTGCAGGGCAGTCATACAGGCGAAATTATTGCCGTTGTGGTGCGCTATTCGGGCGGCATAAAATTAGGTACGGGTGGTCTGGTACGGGCCTATTCGAACGGGGTGCAGCAATTAATAAAACAGCTCACAACGACCGAGAAACGTTTTTATCAGCACTATCAATTACACTGTGATTATGCACAAATGGCACAGATAGAAAGTTTATTAGCGGCACTGTCAGGTCGCATTGTAGAAGTTGATTATTTGCAGTCTATTCAGGCTACAATTGAAGTGGATCAACAGTTGTGTAAACAATTTAGTGAAAAACTCGAATCCCTGACCCAGGGAAAAGTCATTGCCAAAAAAATTCCCTTTATAGTGAGATAACTCAGTGGCCTTTCGTTCCATCATCAGAATAGTTGGCATGTTAGTCGGCTTGTTTAGCTTGACCATGTTACCGCCTGCATTCATCTCCACCTTCTATGAAGGGGCGGCGGGTGAAGACGGAGGCAATTTTTTAGCTGCATTTGTGGTGACCTTATTGATTGCTCTGCTGTTATGGATACCTAACCGGCATGTTAAGAAAGAGCTCAGAGTACGTGAAGGTTTTTTAATTGTTGTCCTCTTTTGGGTAACCTTGGGCAGTGTAGGATCTATTCCCTTTATGATGAGTTCGAGCATCGAAATGGACGCCGCTTCCGCTTTTTTTGAATCCTTCTCGGGCTTAACCACCACCGGGGCAACGGTTATCGAAGAGCTTGATACGCTTCCAAAATCGATTCTTTTTTACCGGCAAATGCTGCAATGGTTTGGTGGTATGGGGATCATTGTTTTAGCGGTTGCCGTTTTACCCATGCTCGGTATCGGCGGAATGCAGCTCTACCGGGCTGAGGCTCCCGGGCCGGTAAAAGACTCAAAAATGACGCCGCGTATTGCAGAAACTGCAAAGGCATTGTGGAATGTTTATCTGTTTGTGACCGTTGCCTGCATGCTCGCATTTTGGCTTGCCGGCATGAGTTTGTTTGATGCCATCGGGCATAGTTTTTCAACGGTTTCTATTGGTGGTTTTTCAACTTACAATGAGAGTATCGGTCATTTTGACAGTAATCTGATTAACCTTATCACTGTGCTGTTTCTGCTTATTTCCGGGGTCAATTATGCGCTGCATTTCAGTGCTTTTTCCAGCAGAAAATTCTCTTTTAATATTTATCGGCAAGATCCGGAACTGCGTGCTTTTATTTTTATTCAGGTATTATTAACCACTGTCTGTTTTGTCGGATTGATGGGTCATGAGGTTTATGATTCAATTGAAAATACTTTCTCTCAGGCATTGTTTCAGGCTGTTTCTATTTCAACCACTGCGGGTTTTACGACAACCGAATTTCAGAATTGGCCGGCGTTTTTTCCGATTCTATTGATTATGTCCAGCTTTATTGGCGGCTGTGCAGGGTCAACGGGTGGCGGTATGAAAGTTATTCGCATTTTATTGCTCAATTTACAGGGGATACGTGAGCTCAAGCGGCTGGTTCATCCCAAAGCAGTTTTTAAAATTAAACTCGCAAATAATGCGCTTCCGGATCGTGTTATTGAAGCTATCTGGGGATTCTTTTCAACTTATGCCCTGGTATTTGTTGTTTGTATGTTAGCGTTATTATTGACTGGTATGGATGAGCTGAGTTCTTTTTCTGCGACTGCCGCCATGCTCAATAACTTAGGCCCCGGGCTTGGGGCGGTCGCGCTTCATTTTAACGAGGTGAGTGCTGCTTCTAAAT
Source organism: Psychromonas sp. MB-3u-54 (assembly GCF_002836415.1). Classification (GTDB taxonomy): domain Bacteria; phylum Pseudomonadota; class Gammaproteobacteria; order Enterobacterales; family Psychromonadaceae; genus Psychromonas. Next base: position 68,768 of record NZ_PJBP01000184.1, read on the forward strand.
GGATAATGATCCTTGCTATGTTATTTGGCCGGTTAGAAATTTTTACATTATTAGTTTTATTTACCCCTATTTTTTGGAAAAATTAAAAAATGACAATTAAGACGCTCATATTATATTCATCCGTTGATGGACAAACACTGAAAATTATAAACCGGATTATTGAGTTAATTGAAGGTGACGTGACCCTGGTAAATATTGATGACCAGCCAATAATTGACTTCAGTCTTTACCATAAAGTATTAATTGGCGCCTCGGTTCGTTATGGTAACTTCCGCAAAAATTTGCTGAATTTTGTTAATCAGCATAAAACTCAACTGGATTCATTACCTAATGCATTCTTCGTCGTCTGTTTAACTGCACGTAAGCCGGAAAAAGCGATCCCGGCCAATAATGCCTATATGGCAAAGTTTGATCAATTATCCCAATGGCAGCCGCGTTTAAAAGGAGTCTTTGCGGGCGCTCTGCTTTACTCCCGTTATAACTGGTGGCAAACCCTGCTTATTCAACTGATTATGAAAATGACCGGGGGCAGTACGGACAGCAGTCGGGATATTGAATTAACCGATTGGTCCAAGGTGGAGATTTTCAGTCAAGATTTTTCTGCTTTGTAAATGGCACTGTCATGGCTTCACGCGACTTATTAAGCTGATTTTTTCGGCTGTCTGAATTACACTAGGGACTTGATACTCGAATTACTTGAAGATCTATCTTCAAGTAATCCGAGTATCACCCAATTTCCTTTAACTCAGGCAGCCGCATAGTGACTCAATCAAGCGCCGATAACGCGAAAAAAATCCTACTCGATGTCTTTGGTTACAATGAGTTTCGGGAAGGGCAAGAACTGATTATTAATCAGCTTTGCGAAGGTCGTGATGCTTTAGTGGTTATGCCAACCGGAGGAGGTAAAAGTCTTTGTTTTCAGATCCCCGCATTAGTCAAGCCGGGTATCTGTTTTGTTATTTCACCCTTGATCTCTTTAATGAAGGATCAGGTTGATGCCCTGCGAGCTTGCGGAGTTGCCGCCGCCTATCTAAATTCCAGCCTTTCTTATCAGCAGCAAAATCAAGTTATTAATGATATGCACAGTGGGCAGTTAAAGCTTGTTTATATTGCGCCTGAGCGTTTACTGCGGCCGGATTTTCTGCGCCGCTTAGATAATCTGCCAATTAATTTGTTTGCGATTGATGAAGCACACTGTATTTCTCAATGGGGTCATGATTTTCGCCCTGAATATGCATTACTTGGACAATTAAAACAGCGCTTTCCTGATATTCCACTTGCCGCGCTAACGGCGACAGCCGACTATGCAACACAGCAGGATATTTTAGCGCGTTTGCAGTTTAATGATCCGTTAATTGCTATTCATAGTTTTGATCGTCCTAATATTGAATATCTTTTAATTGAAAAATACCGCCCGTTAAATCAGTTGGCTAATTATTTAGATGAGCATAAAAATGAAAGTGGTATTATTTATTGTACTAGCCGGCGGCGCACCGAAGAATTAGCTGAAAAACTGCGCATAAAAGGCTTATCGGTGCGTTGTTATCATGCGGGAATGATGCTGGAAGAGCGGCAAACAGTGCAGGATTTATTCATCAAAGATAAAATTGATATTGTGGTTGCCACCGTCGCCTTTGGCATGGGGATTGATAAACCTAATGTGCGTTTTGTGGTGCATTATGAAATCCCTAAAAATATTGAATCCTATTATCAAGAAACAGGCCGTGCTGGACGCGATGGTTTACCCGCGCAGGCGATGTTATTTTATGACCCTGCTGATGCCGGTCGGGTCCGCTCACTGCTCGAGAAAAATGCCAATGAACAACAACAACGTATTGAATTACATAAATTAAATACTATGGTGGCATTTGCGGAGGCGCAGACCTGTCGGCGTCAGGTATTACTTAATTACTTTGGGGAATATAGTCATAAAAGCTGTGGTAACTGTGATGTCTGTCTGGATCCCCCGAAAAGTTATGATGCGACCGAAGATGCGCAAAAGATTCTCTCTTGCGTTTATCGTACCGGGCAACATTTTGGACTGGTTTATGTGGTTGAAGTGCTAAAAGGCGCTCAAACTGCACGAGTTAAGAGCTTAGGGCATGATAAGTTGTCTACCTTTGCCATTGGTAAGGATCAACCTACGGAGTACTGGCTAAGCCTTTTAAGGCAGTTGATCCATTGTGGTTTGCTGATGCAGAATTTAACTCGGGGTTCTGCCTTGCAGTTAACCGAAGCTGCAAGGCCTATTTTGAAAGCGGAACAACCTCTTTATTTGGCAGTACCACGTTTAAAACTGGTTAAATCTAAAGATAAAAAGCGACTTTTATCGAATTTTTCAGATAATAAGCTGTTTGCTCGATTACGACAATTACGTAAAAAAATAGCAGATCGTCAGGATTTACCGCCTTATATTATTTTCAGCGATGTTTCACTGTCTGAAATGAGCGAAATAATGCCAACAACCGAGTCGCAATTTTTGAATATCAGTGGTGTTGGCCAAATTAAACTTAATAAATACGGTGCTGAGTTTTTAACCTTAATTAAACAATATACAGAGGAGTTATAACTAAAATAGTCACGGCGGTAAGATTCAAAATTCGCCTATAACGGATTATTTTAATTTAGTGTAATTTAAATTCATTAAGCCTTATCAGGGCTTTTTTTAAGGTGATTTCCGGTAATTTTTCTGCGAGTTCAGCTAAATCATCCTCTTTAAATACTTCACTTAAAACAGTGCAGATACAGGTAAGAGGGGCATAGTTAAATAATTTTGGATTTCTTAAATAATCATTGCCTCTTGCTTCCATCCAACTTTTATTATCCGCATTTAGCATAAAATCTAATCGGTACAGGTCTTTTTTTAATTTTCCCAGCAAGTGCTGATAATTGAGGTTTTTTTGTTCAAGTTGTTGGTGATAATCGGCTATAAAATCAATAGCATATTGACTTGGTAAGTGCTTGAGACTGTGTGTGTTTTGCATTTAATAAGAACCCTATTTTAGAGGAGAAAAGGCTGATGGCGTTGATCTTGCTTGATAAAATATAACCATCCTATGCCATGGTTATTATGTGGTTATTCTAATGAGTTTAGGTCAAATTAAAAGCCTTAAATAGTCAAAAAATAAACTTGTTACATTGTCAGTTGAAGCAGATCACATTTTTGATCTTTATTTAGGATTTGCCTTATGGGCGGGTTCTGATATTTTTAAGGTAGGCCTTAATTTATAGGGATAATTATGCTCTTAGATCAAATAGAGGTGGTCGGGTTTCGAGGTATTAATCGTTTGTCGATTAATGTTAAAAGTTTAAGTGCTTTTCTGGGAGAAAATAGTTGGGGTAAGTCGAGTCTTTTTGATGCATTATCACTTTTTTTATCGGGCACTAAAAAAGCTTATAAATTTACGCGTGATGATTTTCACCGGCCTCCAATTTCAGACGTTAGCTACTGTAAGTTGATCCATCTGGTTTTTACCTTTAAGGAACAGGCGAGTGACGAGTCATTACAAAGGCAATATAAAAGTATCAGTGCCGCCTGGAATCTACCCAAAGAGGGGCGGAGTTATATTTATTACCAGATAGATGGCAGCATCACGGAATCCGGTAATATTATCACTCAGCGTTATTTTTTAGATAATCATGGTCACAAAAAATCATTTGAAAAAGACGTATTAGCTAATTTGGTGAATCAATTTATCTCCTTCGTTCCCGCTCTGCGCATGGGCAGTGAACGAGCTCTGATGGTCACTGCAGAAGAGACTGGGAATCTAGAATATTGCAGTAAAAGAGAGTCCTGTGAAGCAAGGATCAAACGTATTTTTAAACGCTTAAATAAGTCATCTCAGCAATTGTCCGAATCAGAAATGAAGATGGGTTATCAAGCTTTAGTTTATCTTTTTGATCATTATCTATTAAAACATTACGGCCGATCTAATTTTCACCAAAGTGATACCCAGAATGAAACAAAGGGGAGACCGCCTTTTTCTTTTCAGGCATTGACTCATTTTAATGATCTTTTAAAAACGGGTCACAAAAGTGATCGAGCTATGTTACTACTGGTACTTGGCGAGTTCTTAGAGGTCAGAGGTGAACACTTATTACGTCGCGGGGCGACGCCTATTTTATTACTTGAAGAGCCGGAAAATAACCTTCATCCGGTTAATTTAGCCATAACCTGGCGTTTTTTTTCATTATTACCTATGCAAAAATTGGTCAGTACCAATTCAAGTCAGTTATTGTCATTCCTGCCATTAAGTTGTGTTCAGCGTTTAGTGCGTAGTACTGATTTGACCCACAGTTATTCATTAAATCTGAAAAACTTTTCCCAAAACGATTTACGCCGTGTTGCTTTTCATGTGCGCATGACCAGACCGCAGAGTCTGTTTGCCCGTTCCTGGCTGTTGGTTGAAGGGGAGACAGAAACCTGGTTATTGACGGAATTATCGCGTTTATGCGGTTACAATCTTGTTGTCGAAGGCGTACAGATTATTGAGTTTGCACAATGCGGTGTCGCGCCATTGATTAAGTTAGCACAAGATTTACATATTGAATGGCTGGTTTTAACCGACGGTGATACGGCCGGGCAAAAATATGCAGCACGGGTTGCAGAGATGTTATTGGTGAAGGATTCTTTAGTTAATCGTCTGGTAGTTTTACCCGCTGTGGATATTGAACACCTGTTTTTTGATAATGGTTTCGCCAATGTTTATCTTCAAGCTGCAAACTATACTGAAAAAGATTTAGCCCGTATTACAACCCATAAAATTATTGATAAAGCGGTCCATCGATATTCTAAACCAGGATTAGGATTAGCGATAGCCAGTGCGGTTGAGGAGCGGGGCACAGATTCAATCCCGCCTCTGCTAAAACGTCTTTTTTCCCGCCTTGTCGGGCTTGCGCGAAGCCAGTCAGGTTAAGAGATTCAATCCCGCCTCTGCTAAAACA
>NZ_PJBP01000067.1 GCF_002836415.1 Psychromonas sp. MB-3u-54
AGAGTAAAGACTCCTCTATATAAGCCCGAAGACACTAGCGGCCTGCCGATGGGAAATCACCCATCATAATGCCCAAAACAGATTGTAGTCTCTCGCCTGTTTCATCCTCCTTTATTTGTTCCAAATCATTAATCCCCTGCATGGCAGAGCGCCAGTAGACCTTGTTCAAATCAGCACTGAGCACATTAAGCATCACTGTCCCCTGTTTATAACCGGGAAGATGGACTTTGGCTGTGCGC
>NZ_PJBP01000068.1 GCF_002836415.1 Psychromonas sp. MB-3u-54
GAAACTGCATGTGCATCATGTAATATTCAGATCTAAAGGCGGAACGGATACGCCTGGCAACCTAAAGGTGCTTTGCGAAACCTGTCATAATGACTTACATGCCGGAAAGTTTGAGTTAATAGCCAAGAAATCGACAACAAAGCACGCTACTGAAGTTGGCATCGTGAAGGCACAACTTAGTAAACGATGGGACTTTGAAGAAACATTTGGGTTTGAGACAAAATTCAAACGAGAGCA
>NZ_PJBP01000069.1 GCF_002836415.1 Psychromonas sp. MB-3u-54
AAAACTGCATGTGCATCATGTAATATTCAGATCTAAAGACGGAACGGATACGCCTGGCAACCTAAAGGTGCTTTGCGAAACCTGCCATAATGACTTACATGCCGGGAAATTTGAGTTAATAGCCAAGAAATCGACAACAAAGCACGCTACTGAAGTCGGCATTGTAAAGACGCAACTTAGTAAACGATGGATCTTTGAAGAAACATTTGGGTTTGAGACAAAATTCAAACGAGA
>NZ_PJBP01000070.1 GCF_002836415.1 Psychromonas sp. MB-3u-54
GTTATACCAATTCCATTAATTAAATGATCTGTTTAGGCGCTGGAAAAACGCATGAAAGCAAGGCATTAATTGCAGTAACTAGTTGTTCTAATTATACAAAATCGTCTGGAACGATTTTGAACAGCTTTAGCTGGCCACGAAGTGGGGAATAACAGGATGTTATGAATCAAATTAATCACAAAGACTAAAACATCGTTTTATGTCTAGCTAGCATGTGTTTTAACCAGCATAAAT
>NZ_PJBP01000071.1 GCF_002836415.1 Psychromonas sp. MB-3u-54
AATCCCTGTTGACTAACGTCAGCAGGGATTTTTTCGTTTAAGCGCTTGGTGATGACTACTCGAACATGGGCAATAAAAAGCAGCCACGCGCTGGCATTCCTTTCATGTGATAGTCGGGGCGAATTTTGCGGAAGCAAAGTGTCATGAGCGGGCTAAGCTCTGCGTGCCCTGGATAATTTTTCGGAAGCCAAGGTTCACGAGCGGACGAGCTCTGCGAGTCCTGTTCCATCGCC
>NZ_PJBP01000072.1 GCF_002836415.1 Psychromonas sp. MB-3u-54
GATTACCTTTGTGTGCAAGACACTGGCGATGGAACAGGGTTCGCAGTACCGTAGGGTGCGCTCCGCGCACCGATTACCACTGTTTGCGGTGCATGGAATGCACCCTACCAAGAAGATAATACCAAACGTATTAATTAAGTGAGCAAATTTATTATTCAATAATCATCATTACTGCTTTATGAGTGTCAATATTACCTTTGTGTGCAAGATACTGGCGATGGAACGGGGTTCG
>NZ_PJBP01000073.1 GCF_002836415.1 Psychromonas sp. MB-3u-54
TTTGTTGCCTTCGCCTTAAGTTTATTAAACCAATAGTAGTACGTGGAAGAAGTAATGTTATTGAGCCTAAGAAATTCAGCTTTGGTTAATCCACTTGCTGCTTGTGAATCAATAATTCCTTGCCAATGATTTTGTCGTTCAGTTGCCATAATGATGCTCTCCTTAAAAAGGAAAGCATGGCAAATTCAGCAACTTATTGATATGTGGGTTTAATTAGGCGCTTACTTTTAAA
>NZ_PJBP01000074.1 GCF_002836415.1 Psychromonas sp. MB-3u-54
CACCGACTCTCGGAACTGAGCCTTTAGGCTCGGCATTTTTTATTTTTCTGAGATAGCGTTTGGTATTATTGGTAGGGTGCATTTTATGCACCGCAAACAGATAATTGCTGCGCGGAGCGCACCCTACGGTACTAAGCTGTCGCCTATTCGGCACCGATTGCCTGCCTGAACTGCCGCTTTACAAGATTGATCAGATATTAAGCTGTCGCTTATTCGCTGCTGCGTTTATC
>NZ_PJBP01000075.1 GCF_002836415.1 Psychromonas sp. MB-3u-54
TGGTGTTTCGCCTTGTTGCTTTTTAAAAGGCGAGTGAGGCTGGGATAGGGTTGAGCGTTCAACCTTATCAATATGTTAGCATTTTTGTTAGCTTGTTATTGGCATCGACTCCTGTTATTTAGTGGTGGCCATTATCCTTATACTATTGCCTTGCGGCTAGGTCGGTCGCGTCACCCCAACACACTTCATTTCATGCTGGCAGCATGGGCAAACTCTTATCGCTTTT
>NZ_PJBP01000076.1 GCF_002836415.1 Psychromonas sp. MB-3u-54
TGGCGATGACCAACTCGAACATGGGGAAGGTAGACAGTATGTCGAAGATATTTCCTTTCATGTGATAGTAGGGGCGAATTTTGCGGAAGCAAAGTGTCATGAGCGGGCTAAGCTCTGCGTGCCCTGGATAATCAGGCGACAGCCTGGGTTCTCGAGCGGACGAGCTCTGCGAGTCCTGTTCCATCGCCAGTTTCTTGCACAAGCTAGGCTATTAAATCCAGAAA
>NZ_PJBP01000185.1 GCF_002836415.1 Psychromonas sp. MB-3u-54
ATACCCGCGACTGCGCCATCTGTTTATCAAAGGCCTGCACGTTAGGCACAGCCTGTTCCGCTTGAGGGCTTTTATCGGCGTTTTCCGCTGACTGAACCAGAACGGGGATGGCCGAAAGCACAACAATCGATAACAAGGCAGTCAAGATTGCTTTCTTCATATTACTTCTCCTCAATTTTTAGCAACACAACACAGAGTATAGTGCAAAAATAAACGGCCCTCATATTCGGGTCTAACGCGAACCGCTATTCCGGCACAAGGTGCAGAACATCCCCAGGAATTACCTCCCTATGTTGATTTTATTACAGCTTTAATAAGGGGCTAACACTCGATATGGCCGTTTTAGCCTTTTGAATAATTAAAAGTATTATGGTAAAAAACGAAACAGGGCTGCTACCGTGACGCCAATGCCAACAGCAGACCTGCATGCTAAGATTACGCTTTCTTTACTTTTCAAAAAACATTTTTTGGACTAATTAACCTGAATTCGGGATAAAAATTAAAAGAAGTTAAACTAAATACCTGCTCCACGATCTGATCATTTAACTGGAAAAATCAGATACAAAGAAGGGGGTATACATGATTAATTTAACGAATACGTTTTATGATGCGGATGATTTTTGCAACGTTTTTATCCCTAGGAGAGACATTCGTTTAATCATCAACAATGAGATAAAAAAAGACGAGTTTCGCACATCAGAAATAATGACAGTTATCATTAGCTTTTATCAATCTCATCAGAGAGATTTCAAGCATAGTTAGATTGCGTGGAACCAATAGATCAAAAAAACACTCCTGAAAATCAGATGATTTATGCTCTAAACTGCTGCATAATGTTGAGTATACTTCTGGAACAGAGCTGATTTTTAATATACATTTTTCCCAACAAAACCTTTGAAAATTGTTAACAAAATTATTTTAAAATCGAACCAAAGTGACCAAGTTTTTATGTACTGCAAATCAAATTCAACACGTTTTTCCATTTTTTCAAGTGTGTCAGTTTCTCCTCGCCATCCATTTATTTGTGCCCACCCTGTGATCCCCGGTTTTACTTTATGCCTAAGCATATAAAACTGCACTTTACGGCGATATTCTTCATTATGTGCGACGGCGTGTGGTCTAGGCCCAACAAGAGACATATCTCCACGCAACACATTAAAAAACTGAGGGAATTCATCTAAAGATGAGCAGCGCAAAAAAGCACCTAAAGGAGTTATGCGCGGATCATTTTTGGTAGCTTGTACGACTTTTTTGTTATTTTCCATTACGTACATGGTTCTAAATTTCCAAACAAGTATTTCCTCCCCCCTTAATCCATAACGGCGCTGTTTAAATAAAACAGGACCTGGAGAGGTTCCCTTAATAGCCAAAGATATCAATAACAATGGTATGGCAATGATACAAAGAATAATAAGGCTGCCGACAATATCTTCTATACGCTTAAGCCACTTTTTAGGCCCAAGGTAGGGAGACTCGTAAACACTCAATGTATCAACAGCCCCCACATGCTCAACACGGGAATGAATCAAATTAGACACAAAAAAGTTAGGCAAATAGTGCACATCAACGGTTGTATCACCTAACAATAATAAGATATCTCCAATACGTTTTTCTGCTTGTAAAGGAAGCGCAAGAAACAAAATATCTATATGACCATCTCGCGCCTGCTTAATGGCATCTGCAACCCGCCCATTCACATCCAGATTAAAACCCTTCTTTACCCGAGCTAGGGAGCGGTCATCATAAACGCCAACTAATTCATAACCTAACTCATTATTTTGTTGGATTTCTTTAAACAAATTAACAGCAGAATCGGTCGCTCCGACAATCACTACTTTCTTAACAAAGTGCCCTGATTTCAGACATGCTTTTATACATTGACGTTGCAATACCCGCCAAAATAAACTAAAGAAAAGATTAAGCATAAACCATAAAACGATAGTGACACGTGAAAAACCTTCTGATTCTTTCAGTAAAAAAGCTAACGTAACTGCCACTAAAAAAGCGATAGAGATACAGATCCCTACTCTTAAAAACATCGCTGAAAAACGGTCTGTGCGTCTTGAGCGATAAAGTTCAAATGATTCAGCTAGATACAAAAAAAACACGGAAATAATTAACACTGCAACAAGATATTCTCGACTCAAAGAAACGCCATGTAAATAAGCAGCTACAGGAAGGCTTAAAAATAAAATTGATAAGTCAATCAATCGGTAGATAAATGAATATGAGTTTGACTTAGAGGTAAGAAATTTCTGTGATGTCACAACTTAATCCCTTTGTTGGTTAACCGATATACACGGCCATTGTTACAAAGCTTGAGCTATATTCAAGATAGTACAGTTGTATAAAATAGCCATCATGAATAAAAACAGGGTTCAACACAAAAGGGGTGATTATGGAATTGAAAAGACATGTATTGACGGCCTTAAAGGCTTCCCTAAAAGCACTTACAGAAATTTTAAATATATATAACAATCAATTACAGCTCAAGAGACATTAACCTCGTTTTCCGTAATAGCACCACATTCATTTCTTTTTACTCCCAAACTACTCACTTAAATGACAATATGTTATAAAAAAACAAGAAGACGAGGTGGGGAAAATAAAGCAACCAACACAGTTCTAGAACATAGAAAATCTGAATTAGGGATAATAATTAAAATAAGTTGAACCAAATTCCTGTTCCAAGATCTGATCTTTTAACTAGCAAAAGCTGATAAAAAAGGTTCGAAAAAAACATGATAAAGGTAGTGATAAGCAGGCAGGATAAAGCGATGCTCAGCAAGCGTTGTCGTATCGAAAAAATCAATGATCAAGTAAAAAAAGTTCATCTGTAGAGCACACGAGATACCACAGTATTACTGGCTTTGTTGCAAAGATGCTTGGTGGTTTAATTACCTATTGCCTGCAAAAAAAATCCATCAATCAATTTAACACCCAATGAAAAAAAGGTGCTAATTGGTTAAAAGATCATAATGGCTTAACTCGATCTTAGTTTGATTAGTTAGGCAACTGTTCCCAGCACTTAAAAGACGATGAATATATTAAATTGGATAGAAAAAACAACTAATAACAAAACAGCGTTATTACAACATCTGATTTGTCATTAGTTGCTCGTTATTCAATGAAAGTAGCTTTTAACTCCTACTGCATGGTTAACCCGGCAAACGCTATTTGACTATAGCTTCCAATATTGCCAACAGGTTTTATCTCAACATGCGCATCCCCTGAAAATTCAAAATCAACGCGAATATAATACCATGCACGCCCACGACTTAATTCTATTGGGTACGTTTCACCATTAAGGTTAATTTGGAGTTGTGATGAACCATCTGTCCAGGCTCCCGCTCTTAAAAACAATGAGCCAGAAACTAATTGCTCACTACTATTTTTCAAATCAATAGAGATCACATTATCCTCATTCCACCGCATTCCAGTATAACCCGTTGCCACCACCGCGCCATTATCAATAAATGAATAGGTGCTATCTCGGTACTTCACCTTTCCTTGATAATCAATCCCAATCACCTCACCATTACTCAAGTTCTCATTACCGGAAATAAGATCAGAGGTCATATATTTAACATTGCTTACATCAATATTTTCGCTATCAGAGAGGCTGATACCTGTTAATGAAGCAATGCTAGGGACGCTGATATCTGTTAATGGAGCAGAGCTAGGGATACTGGTTTCATTCAAAACAACACCCGCAACTTGTAAACCACTATAGCTGCCAAAATCACCAGTAGGTCTGATTTTTACCGCCACTGAATCCTCAAAGGCAATATCAATTTTCAGATAATGCCAAGTATACCCACTGGGTATAGAAATAAACTCACTCGTATCACCAGCTGTTATTAAAAATGTGGCAGGCTCAGAAGTCCATACACCAACTGACATATAGAGTGAAGCAACCTGAGAATCACCATTACCATTGAGTGAAAAACTCACACTATTTGATTCGTTATAACGCATTGAAACATAACCACTATCAATGTCACCACCTTGATCTTGAAACGTAAATAAAGCAGAATCTGAATAAGATAAGCTACCCTCTCCAATAGTATATTGAACATTTCCAACGTCATCTTTGCTAAAATCACCGTTATAAGTTGCATCACTCTTAAAACTATACAGCTCTCGTCCCGCTAGCTCGATAACATCCGGTTTTGTAATAAACTGTCCGATAATCATTGCACTGCCCGTCATATCTGGCAAAGTGGTATCCGCTACAATATCTGTCTCAGGAGTATCAATACAATATTCTTGGGTATAGGCAGTTCCTGCCTGATTAAACGACCCGACTCTGTAACAATAAGCAGTTCCTGCAACAAGATTAGAATCTGTATAAGAGGTCACATTTGAATTTAATCTAGCCATCACCACAAAATCGCCACCTTCATTTCGTTCAACAACAAAACCATCCTCGTTATCAGAATTATCTTGCCAGGCAATATTAGCCACGACACCACCTCCCGCACCAGTATCGATGTCAATAATCACATCTAATTTATATTCTTGCCATAATTTATTGCCAACAAAAATAGTTAATAAAATAGCAACAGCTATCAATGTACTTCTTGCAATACTTCGCTGCGTTTTATTGAACATAGCCAATTCCCCTTTTTAATAACGCCGTTAACAACGAAAGTCAGAACATGCTAAGATTATAGTAATAAAATAGATTAACCGCACAAAAAAAACCAAAAACATATCAACAAAATAGCTGGATAAATTAATCCAGACGAGATATTAGTTCTATTTTATTGATATACAGAATAATTGGCTCTTTTAGTTGGTACATATAAAAATCAACACCTGCTATGTTGCTTATATTTATCTCTATTCCTGTCAGCGAATGTTTTATTTCGGCTAATGCCACGTTGTAGTCATTCCATCCAGAGTCGATTCTTAACCATTTCCCAAACCGATCATTCTGGTCAGGTATTGATTGATTATGAATTTTATCTGTGAAGATAAGCCCAACCTTAAGAGGACTGAGTTAGGATTAAAAAATCAATCTGTTTATAACCTTGCCAATCGCCGGCAAAAAAACGTAAGACGACACGGCAGTCCATTTTCGCGGCCAAGGTTAATCTCATGATTTTTTTATCTGCAACCCCTGATTAGGGTGATTCACTTGAGTTGACCATTGCTAATGGCAGATCTGCTTTCCAACGTGTTAATTCTGAGTGACTATCAAATTTAGCAATAGTCGAAAAGTCCATGCGCAGGTCATATGCATCTTTAACAGCCTGTATTACTGGAACGTAAGGTATAAAAGTAGGGTTATATAGAAACAACGAGAAGCAATTAAAAGATTGTTTTTTTGTTGAAATTGCCAAAAAAAGTAGGCAGAAAACGCACCAAACAAGCCATAATAGAGGTCACTAAGCTGGCGCGTGCGAGAGGAGAACGGCGGCAGAAGCTCTATTCCACCGCCAGTAATAAGAGTAATTAGGAATAAAAAAAGTTAAAAACCGTTGTCGTTTACCAGTACTGTTATTTATATCGCTACTGAATGAAATTAATCCCCCCCCAAAAAAATAAAAAACAGATAATCTGCCCGAGAGGCCATAGTGTATCCATCAACCTTCCTAAAATGAAATGAAAGCAGGCACTCAAGAAAAAAGCAAAAGCATCAATATGAAAGTAACCCATAAAGCGAGTTTTTTTAACATTATTGACTACCATTCAAAGTGAAGTGAACAAAAATGCAAATATAGGCCTTACCCCATATAAGGATAGCGAGTCCGTCAACTCCGTCATAATTAAAGAATAAATATACTTCGCTAGGTATACCTATTTATGAAACTGACCTACAATAAATTTCATATCTTTTGACTGATAATTGTATATTGATATTTCAGGATGAATAAAACGCAAACATAAATCTGCTCACAATAGAGTGATTAAATTGAATAATCAACAGGGATTTGCTGGATAACTGAAGCAAAACAGAGTGAAATAAATAAAAAAAATACTCCTAAAATTGTTTTTAAAATTAGGCATTTATCAAGATTTCCACTTCCTATCTCGCCATAAAATAACAATTTTATACATGCATGGCATTATTAATGACACGGTATCTACCCCGTGGCAACCATTACGCATGCAGCATACTAAGCAGGCTTTAGCTGTTACGCTTAAAGTCTTATCTGAAAAGTACACATTTATTTCATTAACTACAGCCGTAGAAATCTTAAAGAAACAGCGCCCTCCTGTTAACAATGCTCTGGTGATAACCTTAGATGACGGCTATTTAAACAGCCTGACATCAGACGCACCATTATTCGCACATTTAAACATTTCACCGACAATATTTGTTTCCACTGAGCATCGCGAAGCTAACCAGCCATTTTGCTTTGATCGCTTGGATTATGCATTACAACAAATTACCACAGGAAATGTTCAAACCTTTGTAGGCCATGAAATATTCATTTTTAATTGCCAAGCAAGAAAGAAATTGCAACAAAGTTATGCCATTTTTGGTCAAAAAATTAAAGCACACTTTAAATCTGATATCGCAATGCGAGATTACCTTTGCAGTCTCTGTCAAGAAATAGAGCAACAAACAGGTAAAGCGTTAAGTGCCATCATTAATAACGATCCTTGCGCTGCATTAGCAGATTGGCAACAACTCAATTACGCTAAAAAAAATTTAAATTTTGAAATAGGTAGCCATACACTTAACCACGCACGATTAGGCTTAGTTGATAAGCATACGGCATCGATAGAATTAGCTGAATCAGAAACCAAACTGAATATTCATTGTGTAAGTTTTTGTTATCCTGACAATAGCTACAATGCTCACTCGGTCAAAACTGCCGCGCTGCACTACAATCGCGCCTTAACAACTAATAATGGCTTGAATAAACTTAATTGTAATTTAATGACTTTGAAACGTTTTCATTTACCAACTAACGACAACCCACTTAAAATACTGTTCGCAATATCGGCTTTGCGCAACGGCTTTAATATCAGCCAACAGAAGAGAAAAACACTTTATGAAAATATGTATCGTTGCAAATAATGCTTATGGCGCATTAACTGGTGAAGAATCAGGTCATATAGGTGGTGTTGAAAGACAAACTGCATTATTAAGTGAGTGGCTTGCCGCTAATGGACATGAAGTAATAGTGATCACTTGGAATGAAGGTGGCTCGCCTGTTGAGATTGTAAATGGTATTAAAATAATCAAGTTATGTAAAGTAACCGATGGCCTACCTATGATACGCTTTTTTACACCACGCTGGACTTCCCTAATATCAGCACTAAAAGAAGCTGATGCCGAAGTGTATTATCACAACTGCGCAGAATATGTGACAGGGCAAATTGCGATGTGGTGCAAATCACATCACACGCCTTTGATATATAGCGTTGCCAGCGATGCAGATTGTGACATTGACTTACCAAATTTAAAATCTAAAAGAGAAAAGTACTTATTTCGCCACGGGCTAACCCATGCAAACTTGGTCATCACCCAAACACAAAAACAAAAGCAACTTTTACAACAGAATTACTCAATAGATGCCCAAGTTATTAACATGCCAGCGACGCCCCCCAAACCGCTAGAAAATTTTAAACGAGCAGCCTTGTTTAACAAACAAAAAGTGATATGGGTTGGCCGATTACATAAAGTAAAAAGAGTAGAATGGCTAATTGACATTGCCAAAAAATCACCCGAAGTATCATTTGAAATAATAGGCCCAGAGGGCGATAAAGCCGATTATATGACAGATATCCTGCAGCGCCTAAAAAACAGTAAAAACATCACTTATTTAGGCAAAGTCAGTAGAGCCGATATGCCTGCTATTTACCAAAACAGCTCCATTTTATGCTGCACTTCAATCTACGAAGGGTTTCCAAATACTTACCTCGAGGCATGGAGTTACGGTGTTCCCGTTATTACAACCATTGACCCTGACGATATCATTAAAACACACAACATGGGCTATCACGTCACAAGCAAAGAGCATTTCCAAAGCCATATTAAGCTATTACTTAACGACCCTATTCACTGGGAAAAAACGTCGTTAAACTGTCAAAATTATTGTTTACAAAATCATGAGCAAGGCAGGGTGATGAAGCAATTTGAGCGTGCATTTTTATCGGTCGGTTTCAATCGTATTGGCAAACATTTTGATCAGCAAAGTGAAAGTTGGTCTGATTACTACCAAAACAGCGCTATTAGCATTGCACATCTCGATTTACAACAGCGACTCGTCTACTGCCAAAAAATGTTAGCCAATATAGCAAAACAAGAAAAAACAATGCATTTACTTGATTTAGGCTGTGGTCCAGGAGATAGTTTTCCAGCTATAAAATCAACGGGAGACTGGCTAATAGAGGGGGTAGATATTTCTATAGAGATGATAAAAATAGCACAGATACAACACCCTGATATCAATCTAAAAATAGCCAACGCGTCCTCTCTGCCTTTTGAAAAAAACAGATTCCAAACAGTCATATCACTGGGTGTCTTAGAGTATATCGAAGGCTATCCATTAGTCATCTCTGAAGTAAAACGTATACTGCAACCACAAGGACATTTTGTTGTTTCTATCCCCAATAAACAGTCAGTTTTTAGAATATTAAGAAAACTAGAAAACCTATTTGTAAAGCCATTTAAGAAAATACCCCTGTTGAAAAAAAAACAAAGAAATATTCCCTCCATTCATCATCAACAATGGTCACAAAAAACCTTTAGTGATAATTTAACCTCTCAAGGTTTTTCTATTGAAAGTATTGAATACTGTACCTATGCGTTTCTCAGCCCAAAATTAGAAAGTTCGACTTTTAATCTCCACCTATCAAAATGGTTACATAACAACTTACGCAGAAATGCCAAGCTTAAACATTTTCTAGCGAATACCATTATTATCCATGCAAGAGTAAATAAATAATGAAAACCAAAATATTAATCGTGATTAGTAATATGGAATTTGGTGGTGCGCAACGTCAAATAGTAGAGTTAGTCAACAATATAGACCAAACTCAGTTTGAGATACATGTTTGCTCCCTTTCTGAATATGTACCACTTACAGAGCAGTTTAATGAGGGAATTCCTCTACATATTATTCATAAAAAAGCCAAATTTGATTTCTCAGTTGTTTTTAAATTAGCAAGCTTAATACGAAAAAATAAATTTAACGTCATTCACAGTTATTTATTTGATGCAGAAATAGCGGCCCGATTAGCCGCAAAACTATCATGCACAGATATTAAAGTGATAGGCTCTGAGCGTAATGCAAATTACACGCTAAAGCCCATTCAAAGACGGGCATACAAACTCACCAAACATTTAGTCAATGCTATTATTGCTAACTCCCAAAGTGGGGCTGATTTTAATGCTAGCCAAACGGGCCAACCTGCCAGTAAATACCATGTAGTCTATAACGGTGTAGATACCAGCAGATTTAGACCTCAAGATAAGAAAACTATCCGTGCCGAATTAGGCATTGACCAAAACTGTAAGCTTATCGGCATGTTTGCCAGCTTTAAACAGCAAAAAAATCACCCATTTTTAATCGAAGCTCTTCAAAAAGTAAAAGCGCAAGGACATGAATTCAAGTTACTTTTAGTTGGGGATACTCTTCATGGTGGACTGCACGGTTCTGATGATTATACAGTTAAAGTAAAAAAACAAATTGAAGCATCAAATTTTTCCGATGATGTTATTTATTTAGGCAACCGCGATGATATCGAGCATATTTACCCTGCCTGTGACTTTACCGTTTTGCCCTCATTATTTGAAGGGACCCCGAACGTAGTGCTCGAATCAATGGCATGTGGCGTCCCCGTTATTGCAACTGATGTTTCGGATAATAAAAAGATAATAACGAATATTCTGAATGGTTACATTATTAGTCTCAACAATACCGAACAATTAAGTAGCAGAATCATTACGTTATATGAGAATAAAGAAAATCTTACTCTGATGGCCATAAATGCAAGAGAACAAGTAGAAAAATATTTTTCATCACAAAATTTAGCTGCAAATATGCAATTAATTTACTGTAATAAAGCACTTTAACAAGCAAATATGATCAAAGAGAGCAAAAACATGAAGAGGAAGCCCCAAATTCAGTGTCAGGGTAATTTGTTAAATATCCCGTGCGCTATCTAAACGCACTTCAAAAAAATGACTAACTAAAATAAATTAGCTGATTAAACCGTTAGCCTTACACATTCACATCACTATAAACACTTCGGGGCTTGATATCAAAAACACACGTACTTTTTTACACAATCTGCTTATTGGATATCCACTACATATAATATTTCACATATTGTCTAGAGGAGAAACATTCGCTTTACATGAAATACAAGTAAAAGATATAAAACTGGGACAAAATCCTGCGAGCTTATTTTACCCCCCAAAAACATTTATTTTTAAACGAGGAGGAGACTGGGACTCTGACACTAGAGAAATTGAAAAGCATCCACTATACATCAGTTACATGCAACGCATAATAAATAATATGGAATGGAAAGATACTCCGTATTATAAAAAAGCGCTGTCACTCACAGCGGATGGAGGCACATTTAGAGGCGGTGACTATAACAGAGATGAAATTCACATTTTCTTTGATAAATGTGATGATTTAATCGAAGAGATAAAAAAAAATGGTTATAAAAGCAATAGACGATTATTCTCAGAAGGGAAAATAAAAAAAATATGCCTTCTTTCTCAAGAGGTTAGCGTCAACATCTCTCGCGACAAAAAAATCATATTAAACGATGGTTGGAATCGCTTTATTATTGCCAAATTATTGGGTATCGAAACGATCCCAGTAAGAATTTTAATTACACATAAATCAAATATTTAGATTCACGATATTCAAACATACTACTACAGGCTTTCATATTAATGAACGATCAACAGTTGCTTTAAATAAAGCCTCATTATTTTCGATTATACGGTACTAACCTCAACAGCTATTTAACATTTTTTCTTGCAAAGACAGAATGATAACAAAGCGCAATCTACACCTTGAAAATTATTTCCCAAGGTGTTTAATTGAACGCTTACTCGTAATCCATCTGTATGTTTGAAGGAGCAAAAGGAACGGAAAAATATTGTTGACCACTCCCAAATTCAAATGCTCCTATATCAATTTTATCGCCTTGGAATCGAGCCTCCCCAGATAAGTCTTTCTTTGCATCCACTTCGTATAAAGTCGCTATTTTTTCAAATACGAAAGTAGTAGCTCCTTTGTCGATAGCTGGTGAATTATTTTGTAGTTTAAAATCTAAATTTTGATAAGCAATAAATAATGGATTGGTGTTACTGCATAGGGCACAAGCACCATAAGAGTCTTGGTACTCTTTTAGTCCAACTACTTGATTACTGCTTCGTCTTATTCGTTCACCATCGGGATGATATAAAATATTATTATCTATAGTACTAAAATCTAAGACTTTATAATCGCCAGTAATATCCGAACCGTCTGGTCGAGTTCTATATGCAATAATATTATTGCGCACAATATACCCACTACCAGTTGCTAGCTGTATTCCATTATCAAAATCATAAATAGTATTATTTACCGCACCACTATTCTTTGTACTTCTAAAATGTATCGCTGTACCCACAGAATAAAAGCTGGTCGGATCCCAAGAAGCATAATTAAGTGCATGTACATTATATATTTGATTACCAATAATCCATGCGTTATCAGCACCAGTGACTACAACCCCTAAGACTGCATCATGGATCGTATTATTAAGCACCCATACATTAGTTGGATTATTATGAATTACAATCACTTCTCCGTCAGAAGATGTGGACTGCCCGTACCCATACATAATATTACTCGATACGACAATGTTATCTGCTCCCTTTATATCAACTGCATTTTCACCATCATCATGAAAATTGTTTGCACCAATGTACACATGACTAGGTCTTCTGAGATCAGATGGATCAGCATACCCGGCCTCTCCGACTTGGATAGAATCGCCGCCGTTATTATGGATATGATTATTCAAAACCCACGTATAATCAGCATAGTGACCAATGTGAATTCCATGATAATCATTTTCAGCCGCATCAATGCTTATATCACCAAAACCATGAATATGGTTATTATAAATAATTATATTATTTACTCCGTTACCAGCAACCGATAATACCTGTGTATTTCCATCCGCTAGACCAGGACCTGAAAACTCATTATTTCTGACCACTATATGGTCTGAACAGGCACCATCAAGACAACGTAAGCTTAATGTTTTTCTTGAGGTGTCAAAAAATAAATTTTCTATATAGGCATAACTTCCCGTTATTATGGTTTCTCCTCGAATCAAAGCTTTATTTAAGCTGTCGCCTTTAATCCAAACAGGAGCTAGTTCAGTACCCAAACTATTAATCGAAATTCTTCCACCTCCGGTATATGGACCATTATGTATTTCTACATAAGCACCGGCCTGCAAATCACCTTCTGGAATTGTAGCTCGGGGAAGGTCAGGGGAACCAAATGGGTTATTACTGTCAGTCGCGTTCGCATGTGACACATCGACATAATAATAATTATCAACTACCTGATTTGGCCAGGCATCTGGTCGATTAGGTGCCTGACGCTCAATAGGATCCCCCCCCCCCCAATCAGGCATTGGTATACCGACAGAAGGTTCATATGCTAGAAGCATACTTGAGAAAAAAACAGTAATTGAAATAAGGGAAATTGCCAACTTTGTAAGTAATTTCATTTGCTAGGCTCCAAGTAAACAAACAACAAATTCATATTAAACAATATAGAATAGTAAAAATAAATTGCCATGGATCATATCGCGATAGTAGATAATATATGGGTGACCGCGTTAATGTAATGAACAAATCAATTTTGACCCGGTTTTGTAATCATTCCAATATAACTCATCAACTCTATTTGAGCTTCGTCAAGATTGAAGTAACCTATTTTCAGTATAGATGCTGTTTTTAAATTTTTAAAGAAATGATCTATTAACGCATTATCCCAGCAGTTTCTTCCTGCGACTCATACTCTGCTTTATTCTGAATCACCATAATAGTTAACGATATATTCGACTTGTACAATGAGAGCAATAACATCGTAACCAGCTATTTTAACGGGAAAATATATTTAAGATTGAAATGCGGATTCAATTTCTTGTGCTTTATAATCTACAAATAACACGAGCAATCGTATCGTGTTTAGGAATACTGGCATCAAAAGGGCTATATTGGCAAAGACAATCAAGCTTAAATGCCCCAAAAGTAGGTATCCTCCTAACCTTCAAAGTCTGATATCAAAGCACTTATTGCAAGAAAAAGAATATCTAATAGGTTGTTTTTTACAGCTTTCAATCCTAAAATCATAGTGTTTTACAAAAGCAGCGCTCATGACAAGTATCTAAAATAAAATCATGTACTGATATAATCCTCGTTTTTGAAAAAGTTTAATTTATATCTAAATTTATAATACGCTTACCACAATGCTTAGACTGATAGCGATTATTACAGTTTGATAAGATCGTAGAGAAGATGTCTACAGGAAATGTTTATAAAACGGCCACGATTCCTCACCTTACTATTAATAACCTCAGAATTTTGATTATAAAGTGTTTTTTAGGTGCAAATGTCAGCTAATCACCTAAACAACAATTAAAGTGAATAGAGCTATAAGGGAATATACACAATGGCCAAAAGCTTGAATAAGCAAATCATCTTCACTCCAACATTTAACCTGTTTGTTAATTAATTTTAAATTAAAAAAGGGTGAAATATGGAAAACCAAAAAAGCACAAATTTTATTACGGTTTTTACTCCAACTTATAACCGAGCAGAATATTTGACAAGGGTGTATGAAAGTTTAGAAAAACAAACGTATAAGAATTTTGAATGGTTAATTATTGATGATGGCTCATCTGATAACACAGAAAATATAGTTAAAAATTTGGCAGCTGAGGCAACATTTGATATTCGCTACATATATCAAGAAAATCAGGGTAAACATGTTGCTATAAATAAGGCAGTCGAAAATGCAAGAGGTAGTTTTTTAGCAACCCTAGATTCAGATGATTGGTATATTGATACAGCCCTCGATACCTTAATAACATATTGGGAGAAATTGCCTACCTCATTCCAAGAAGAATTTGTTGGGGTTGTCGGTCTTTTTGCTTATACATCTGGGAAAATTGTTGGCTGTAATTTCCCTAAAGATGTCTTTGACTCCAACAACATTGATATCTGGGCTAAATATAAAATGAACGGTGATAAAATTGGGTTTAATCGAATAGATGTTATGAAACAGTACCCTTTCCCGGTGAATCTAGGTCAATTTGTGACGGAATCACTTGTTTGGCATCGTATAGGAGCTAAATATAAGACTCGATTCGTCAATGATATTATTGGCATTAAAGAATATCAAGAAGGAGGCCTGACAGACAAAGGCCTAGTTAATCAAGTTCGCAGTTCGAAAGCATCTTTAACATACCATAGCGAGTTAATAAGCTATGGTAAAAAATTACCTTTTAAAATTTTTATCAAAAGTTGGGCAAATTACATAAGGCATAGCTTTCATGAGAAAATCCCTTTTATTGATCAGGCTATACGTTCTCCGTCACCGCTTATATGGGTTATGCATTTACCTGTAGGCTTTTTGTTATATGTTCGAGATCTCTGGTATCTGCATATTGCTCGCTAGAAACACTTTCCTTGTGTTGGCAGGTTCGCCAACACTAAAATACAACACAGTCAACAAACGCGCTATTTACCACAGCTACAGAATACCTTCATGCCTTGGCTCTCAAAGTCATGAAGGTGAATAGGGAATGGTAAAAAGGTAGCTTAACAAACTTAAATAGGGTGTCCAAATTCAGTTGACCAAGTTATTAGCCCCCCCTGAGCAGGTTACATTCATCGACCTTGGACAATTGAAAATAGCCAGTACTGGGTACTTGATTTCAGATAAGATGAATGCAAAATGTATGCAGAGGATGAACCTCGAAACTTAGCACAATCAGATGTTCTTTATTGAATCTAATAAAAAAGCCATTCAAAGATAGTATGGCAGAGCGACCTAGTCTGATGATCTTTCTAAAAACATAATCCAACTCTGAATGTTCCACTTAATATACTATGTTAGTAGAATGAAGATAGCTTAGCTTTTATTGAGTAATGAACCTTATTACCAATCCTCAACAAAAACACCGAATAAATTGAAGATATCATCAAGAACAATAAACACAATGCAATGGTTATTAATTCATTGTTAATTTCATGAGCCATACTTTCCCAAGGTTTTCTTAAAAAACCATTGACCAAAAATAATGGCATTGAGATTGTGCCAAAAAACATACAAATCTTGTAACTCAAACCTCCCTCTTTAATTTTTTTTGTTAAAAAACTGAAAATACACAGCAGAAGAACACAAAAAAAGAAATGGCTCAATAAGAAGGCATATTCATTAAAATTACCAATGACAAATGCAACAATTGAAACAATAAACAACCAATTTGATAGTTTCACTGGTTTATCTTGAGCTAAATAAATACCTAAACATAATACCGGCATGTGCCCAATAGGGGTAAAAAACACACTAACATCACTATATAAGTAACCTTTAGTAAGTAAAGATATGATTAAACAGCTTAAGCTAATATAGATTAAAAATACATTTCCAAATCGTTTGAACATAGCCAATATGAATGGAAACACTAAGTAAAATTGGAAAATAAACGATAAAAACCACCATGGTCCCACTAACGAAAAACCAGTTCCTGGGTAAAAATTATACAGCAAAGAGAACTTGAAAAAAAATGATTTAGAAATAGGAATAAACCATTCAGCAAACCCCATTCCATTATAAATAACATTAATGCTAAACATAAAACCAAAGTATGACACTATCGCGAGCAAAAACATCGGGTAAATTTTTTCTAAGCGATCGAATATAAATTTTACATATAAAAAATCACTTTCATTTTTAGCGTATTTCTTCATCAAGCCATAAGCACTTAAAAAGATAAATACTTGAACACCAAAATGCCCAA
Source organism: Psychromonas sp. MB-3u-54 (assembly GCF_002836415.1). Lineage (GTDB taxonomy): Bacteria > Pseudomonadota > Gammaproteobacteria > Enterobacterales > Psychromonadaceae > Psychromonas. The sequence goes on from NZ_PJBP01000185.1 coordinate 16,021, forward strand.
AATAGCTAAATAGTGCACGAATAATACCAGCAGGTTCAGTTAACAAAATATCAAACAAGTTGTAAACATTTTCCGGCATAAATTTCATTTCATTTTCTTTAGGGGTAGGAAAACGATGCATAAAATTATGAATAGCTATCATTAATATAGCTAAACCTTTAAAAATATTAGTTTCTACTTTAGTGATGCCATTCCAAATCATATTTTTATTCTTTGTTTATTGTGCCTAATTTAACTTTCACTTTATTCTTACATTAATTAATGCAATCTACAGTCGAAAACGATAAACATAAGTAATATTTCATTCAGGCTAAGTTGCAACTCCACAAGAAAATAATGATGTAATCTTAACGTGCAAAAATCGAGATTAAAAAGTGACAATTTTTAAAATATGAAGTATTCCGTCAATTATTTTTCTACAAAATCATAAAATTTACATTTTTCCATCATTTCTTTACTGCTAAAAGTAATAGTTTCATTCGATGATGTCATCGAGTAATCATTACAAGTTCCTTCCCTATATTCATCGTTAATAACCGAAAGAGAATTATCAAGTATATCTGATTTAATACCAACCCAATTAGCAAGAGTGTGAATGAAATTGCGTGCATAATACGTTCTTTGAATTTTTACTGATTTTTTTATAGATTGACTATCCCAAAAAATAAGTGGCACCTCGAATGCACCTCTGCTTACAAGGTCATCAAGCCCATAAAAAAAATAAGGCGTACGATTTAATCGCGTTAACCCATGGTCAGAAATATATATCAGCTTTGAGTTTGTTTTTTCAAGTCGAAGCATGATTTCATTTAATATGAAATCAGTGTATCGAATGCTGTCGTCGTAGCAGTTTTTAATATTTCCCAACTCTTCTAATTCAGGCACTTTGAAGAATTGGGTAGGACTTCTTTTACAGAAATTAGGATGGGAACCAATTAAGTGAATTACGATGAACTCCCCATCAGGATTTGATTTTTCAGAAATTATTTTTTCAAGAGGTTTCAATACTACATTATCAAAACCCGATTCAGTAAAATCCCCTTTATTAAGAAAATATTGGTCATTGGAGGGTTTAGCTAACAAAGTCACGCGTGTATCATAGAATCCAATGTAACCTTGATTTGAAATCCAATGAGTAGTCAAGCCCATTGAGTTCATTAAATCAATGGCATTATAACTATAATCAACAGTGCTTTTATCATTCAGTGTTAACATCCTGGAAATAGATGCACTTGTTTGAGGTGCAGGCGCGTAAACGCCATCAATAATAGTCATCCCTCTTCTTTTTGCTAGTAATGGAGATGTTTCTTTTGGATAGCCATATATTGAATGATTACTTTTTCTTGCTCCTTCACCGAAGACTAGAACGTAGAAATCTTTTTTTCTACCATATCTAGAAATATTTTCCCACTGGCGACTCTTGGGCATATCTCTAAACTTCTCTAACTCTTTAAAATATTTGTGAAAATTATAAAGATCTGCGGTAATAAAGCCTTTTTTTACAGCTGTTCTTGTTGCATCGAGCCAAGTATGTGCACTTCGTTCTTCATATCTATTTATCACTTCTGCACAAAACAAAAGAGGAAAGAGGGCGATTAACACAAGTAATCTATTATTGCAGGCCACAGAGAGGAAATGGAAAATTATTGTACATACCAATGTAAAAACAGCCATCAATATACCAGGTATTATATTTACAGTTTCATAAAATTCTTTAGTCTCATTTATGTTTGTTTCCAAAATAACAGACACTGCCGCCAATCTTGGAAATCCTCCGTACGAAACACTATAGGTCACTACATAAAGTATGTAAGATGTGATAAATAAGCAAGTAACATAAAAAATGAATTTATGGATTCGACTAGAAATAAACAATATTGATAATATGAGTAGTTGGTTGTAAATGGTGTAAAATAAGAATCTTTCTTCATGCCCTGCAAAACCGGTTAACACTAAACTGTGTAAGAAAAAAATACAAAACAAACTTACTATGGGGTACTTTGAAAGCATAGCGAATATTGAGTGATGTAGTTTCATGAAAAATTCCTCTCTGGTTTAACTGATACATGTAATCGTAACTAAAAGTAAAACCAAAGGGATACCATAACAATTTGATTCTAGTAGTATAGTTTGCATTTTTTTGATAATGCAACGGTACAACTTAACTAAAAATTTTATTAAAAGATTACTAAATACAACTAATAACGAGATTTACAACACAAAATTAACACCAAATAATTATCAAAATCATAGGTAAAAATCATTCCTCAGAAAGTTTCATTAACTCACTTTCCTTTCTTTGCTCTGTTTTCATACGTTCAACATGTACCCGTAACATTAAACCTATAGCTACCCACATTCCGACAGCCCCCTCCCGAGGATAGAAGTTTTGACTACCAATACCTGCAATTAAAAAAGCAGAAACCAGCGCAAGAGATATTCCCCCTGTTACAACATAAATACTATATTTTCCATCTCTAAATAAACCCCAAGAATATTTGATAATTAAGAAATAAAAAATAAAAACAGGAATTCCACCTACAAAACCATTATCTTGCAACCATTGTAAATAAGAGTTGTGGGGATGAGTAAACCCTTCACTTCCACCACTCTCTGTAAATATTTTCTGTGTTAAACCTATGTTTTTCATTGCTTCACGTCCATAACCAAAGAATGGTGCTTTAATTATCGACTCCCATACGAGTGGCCACGCAATAACACGACCAGAAGTCACAGAATCGAGATCAATCTCATTTGATGCGAATTCAATGTCTTGGTTTTTTATTTCTTGTCTTCCAATTGAGTCTTCAGGTGATATTCCCTGAGTAAAACGATCTACTGCTGAGGGGGCAAATGTAAATATACCCATAAGTAAAAATGGAATTAATAATAAATACTTTCGCCATTTAAAAACACAAAAAACAAAGCCTAATATAGCCCATGTTGCATAGCCAGTTCGGCCTCCTGTTAATGCCATTGCAAGAAAAGTAAACATACATGCTGGTACAATGAAAAACCAATAAAGCTTAGTACTTACAAGCTCTTTTAAACAAAAGATAGCCCAAAAAGCACCACTCATCATCATTGATAAGTTAACACGGTGAAAGCCTACATTTCCAGACAAGACTTTAAGTGCTTTATGTTGTAATTCATCTCCACCCATGGTTAACGCACCTAATTTCATAGCTTTTATAACCTGCAATGCCAAGAGTACGAACATTAAAGCTAGCATTACAATTGCATAATTATATTGCTTACGATTACGGCAACCATCAAAAATAATCATTGCAGGAATCACCCATTTAAAACAATTTATAAGATACTCATTAATTGCACTTATCTCTGAAGTGGCTGAACCACCAAAGGTTTGAATTAACTCGTCCACACCGCTATGGTCGAATAGATAACGGATAACACTGGTTAAAATAATGAAACCATATAAAAACAACAATAAATTGAGGTGCTTTGGCATATCCCAAGTTAACTTTTCTTTTTTCCGATTAACTAACCATGAGCAAAAAACGTTAACAAACAAAAAATTCCAATGATTCAACCCTGGCACGTCCGCAATAGATTTAGGCATATCGGGGTGTTCAAAAACAGCCATCAGCAAAACCAGCCAGCAAGCTGCACGAAACCAATCTTTCCAAGCATAGACAGATAGATAGGCGATTAACAATGTTAGTATAGTAAGACGAATCAATGTGAGCTCTTTGATTTTTTTAAATTAAAGGAATAATTAATACTCTGCCACTGCTCCGTTACTGAAGGCACTGTAAATGCGTTTGTTGCACTTAATGCATTCGCTGTAAACGTGGAATACTGCAGAGGTGCAGCAAACATTGCGACAAAAGCGCGGGCAAATTCCTCTTGAGTGAGTTCTTCGATTAAATAACCATTAATATCATTTTTTAGAATATCCCCTAAATCGCCTACATCTGAAGTTATTGCAGGCAACCCTGACATCATCGCCTGAATTAATGCTTGCGATAGCCCTTCTGAGTCTGAGGTTAAAACAAAGCAACGCGATTGCTTTATCCAGAAATCTACATTGCTTTGCCACCCGGTAAAGACAACCTGCTCTGATAATCCTAACTCTTGAGCTAACTTTTCTAATTGTAGTTTATTTGGTCCATCACCAATGATTACGGCACTAATATCTGGCTTAGATACTTTAGCTAACTTAATTGCATGTAAAAAACGATCAACACGTTTCACTTCAGATAAACGACCAATCAATATTAAATCATATTTTTTTTCAACATTAACATCTGGACAAAAAATATCGTTATCAAATCCGCCAGGTACTATCTCACATGGCGCAGTGATGCCTTTTGCTTTAAAATATTCAACAGCAGATGTACCCATAGTCACCACCACACTCATAACGTCAACCGATTTTAATAGCAGCTTTTCAATAAATAAGTCTGTTTGGCCAATACGATTAAAAATGCGACTTTCCGTTTTAATACCACCACCTTGGACTTCTCTAGGCCCACCGCCACAAATATATACGGATTTAGCGCCAATCAAACGCGCCAGCAAAACCACGATAAGACCATTAACCAACAGATGAAAACCAACAAGTACATCTGGTCTTTCTTTTACGACTAACCATGAAAAAAACAGTAACCGCGCACCGACTTGCCCTGCTATTTTTTGCAACCACCACGGAGCATAAGCCCCTTGAACATTATTCATTGCCGGCACTGGCGTAGCGGAAACCATGATAAGCTTAGCGCAATTATTTGCATTCGCCATTGGTTTTAAGTGAGTGATTAACCAATGATCGGAATAAAATGTACCAGTGACCAAAACTCTTACCTGTGCAGGCACTTTCTTTTGAGGCATTACTTTAGATAGTGTCAACAAGCAGTAATAAATAGTTAATACGCTTCGCAGTATCCAGCGGTAAATGTGCTGAACTGGTGTAGCGGTGTTATTTTTATTTTTCATAGGTTTATCACAATTGGTCAGGATAATTTAACGGTAACCAAGCAATTGACACACTGCTACGGTTTGTTTGATCAGGTTGATTAATTTGTAGGTTTAGGTACTTTTCACCATTAACATACAAACTGGTTTTCTCTGGTTTGTCTACATACCAAGTAAGCCCATGAAGATCTTCACCACAGTAAGCAGTTGTGAAATGAATCTGTGTTTCACCTCCTTGCAATTTCACCACAAAACCAAGTTCCTCTACGGTGCGGTTATACCCTAACAAACGGCGCGTTGTGGTTACTAAAATTTGCTTTTTTTGTTGATAGCTGGCTAATAATTCAAACGCTTGCCTGGTTTGCTCTGAAAAAGGTTCCCGCTCTGAAAATACTTTACCAAGATGACTATAAAATATACTGCAACCTTGATTTTTCACTAATGTATTTAATACTGCAGGGGTTAACACATTATGGATACCTCGGGCAGAATCGAAAATTGATACACCACCCCAGGAGGGGTTGCAACGCATAAACTCTAAAACAGGTGAGCCATCTGTCAGCATCGTTTTTCTTAATACTTTATTCGCGCTATGCATAGCATATTTTTGATTACCTAACCGCGCTAGCCATCCTTTAATAAATTCCAACAGTATAGTTTTGCTCGATGCTTTAAACTGTTTTCGGTTAAAAATACTAGCATAACTACGTTTGGCATTCTGAGCCACACAACTGCTTACACGCCCTTTCCATATAAAAGGCAATCCACCTGACTGTACCGTTAAATCAGTATGATAAGCTGCTGCACCAATTTCTGCACCTTGGCCCTGCATAATATCATTATCTAAATTAGTGGCAGCTTGGCCGTGATCGACCCACACCTCTATTTTTCTTTCGCCTTGGCGTATCACAGACCAATATTTTTCAATTTTTTCTCGGCTAATGACAAAATCACCAAAGGAATGCAAGCAATCGATATGTCCAGATTGAATTAATTTATGTATCTTTTCACGACCGTCATTATCGGTATTGGTATAGGAGAAGTTATGTGCAGGCATATCAAAAAAGATCGTATTGCCAACTTCTAGGCCAACACCTTTTCCAAGCAAGGTCTCTTTCGTGGTATTTAAATAGCGTGCTGTTTCAAAATAAATATCTTTATTCGGCGTTTCATCTAAATCGCTACAGATAGTAAGCATAGCTTGATAGGGGTAAGGGTATTTTCTTATTTTAACTCGCATAACGTCTCGTTAAATCCGTAGTGGACTAATCGCATATAAAACATCATTACTTTTTTCTTGTATCGGAATACTAAAACGCCTCAGTTTCATCATGTCATCTCCTGGGGAGTTCAGCCCTTTCTTCGTTGTCACAGCCAACTCATAGCCAGCATCTGCAACCATCTTTGAGACAACATCATCAACATTACCGTTGGGGTAACAAAAATATTTACATGCTTTATCTAAGTGTAACTCGATTTTTTCTTTTGAAGCCACCAACTGCTCGCGAGCTGTAATATGATCTGTTAATGCAATCCTAATGTGATCAACTGTATGGCTCCCTACATCAAATTTATCACTATTTGATACCTCAATTAACTCCGACCAACTTGCAAGCCGAGTCCAATCATCTACCTTTATAATGTCAGTCAGTGCCTTACTTGTTTCAGTTTCGATCTGACTTGAAATACGATCTAAAGCATCGCGCATTTCTATGTCAGTTAAATAAAAGGCTTTGCATTTAGATCTAAATTTTGCATACGATTGTTTCAGTTTTGCTCGACTGGAGGTGTTGAAAGTAAATTTTTCAGAGCCGAATAATATGAAGAAACGATCTTCAGTTAATTGCTGCAAAGCATAATCTAGGCGATCAAACCAAAATGGGCTACATTGATCGATATTTTTTGTCGATATAAAAATGGTGGGTTTAATATCATACTTATTAAACACCTCTCCAGCATAGGTTAGATTATTCCAGTAACCATCATCCAGGGTAAAAACCAAACCATTTTTAACACTGGGTAAAACACCACTCAATATATTTTTAGCATGTCCCAATGAAATAAAGGTGTAATGCTCTGATAGTATCCGGATCGTCCGTTCCAAAACTTCAGGTTTTAGCTGTTCTCTTAGTGGCTGCCACAAAACATTTTCATGATCAAACATTACCCCATGCATTGAAACAATTGTAATTTTATGCTGAAATAGTCGCCGTACTAGTCTACCTAAGCCCAGTAGAAAAAGTTTTTTAAATAAATAGTTATAACCTTTTTTAAAAAATGCCATTATTAATTCTCTTTTTAAATATTTTCCCTAATATTTTATTTCTTTGTGACCTAGTCAGTATCACAAGACTATAGCTAACAATGAGAGAGAGCACAGCCAACAGCAAAAAAAACAAGCTGAATCCAAAATTATATTGATCATAGCTGTGACGAGCTAAGAGAATTAACCCTGTAAATGGAGTCACTGCAATGATTGGTTTCAATATTGCAAAAGCTACATACTGAAAAAGAGGTAATTCTAATTTTTTACATGTGTAAATAGGCATCATCACACCGTAACTTAGATTCATTGGTACTGTTAGACCTATAGCTGCCGAAATAAGAGTTAACTCATTACTTAACGAATAAATATAGAAACATGAAAAAGCCATCACTATAACCAAAAAAAGATAAATCGATATCTTACCGTGTTTATTCATCCCCATCAGAATCCGCAATGAGCAATCTTGAGAAACAGGCAATAAAACTCCCAAGGCTAATATTGATACCAACATTTGATTGACATAATCAGGCCCCATCCACAATAAAAGAATCAGATCTCCTGATATCAACAATGTAATAACAAGAGGCAGCGTAAAAGCAAAGCTTAGCTTGGTTGTTATTAAATAGAATTGTTTTAATTCTCCTCGTTGACTCGGATCTAACATCGCTCCCACGGAAGGGGTCAATATCATAGTAAACTTAGATATAAACACACGAATATGCCGTGTTAAGGCCAACGGTCGTGCAAAAATTGCTAATGCAGCAGGTCCCATAGCTCCTACGATCATAAGATTGATTGACTGCAACAAAAAGATTGGAGGTAATGTAGCAAACTTGCATTTGACCCCATAACCCAGAAGTTCTTTAGCCGTGCTAAAAGATGCAGACTTCAGATTTAATTTCAATGGTTGACATAATTTATATGTCACAACTGCACGTATGACATCTGACAATGCATTACTGACAAAATAAGCGAAAGCCATACCTACAAGACCATACCCTGAGAGCAACATGGTTAACATCAAAGATAAAGTGACAAAGCTTTCAGCTGCAGTTATTCCATTATGTAAATCCCATCTATGAAATCCAGTTAAGATACCTCGGGATGCAGAAAATAAGTTATTAAAAGCAAGGCTCAGCCCTAGAAACAACATGACATATTGAGTCAATTCAACATGCTCCCCTAATCTCTCAGCAAACAGTGTCGAGAAGCTCGTTATTACCGCTAACGTACCAAGCACAATCAATATGCACACAAAAAATTGAATGCATATAACCGTATTAAAAATATTGTTCAACTTATGTTGATTATTTTCAGCACGAGCCTTAGATATAAACCTATTTGAATCTGATCCGACACCTAAACCAACCAACACTAGATAATTTACAAATGTCCAGCAAAAATCCCATATCCCCAACTGTACAGAACCAATAAATTGATCAACTAATCTTGGCATAATAAAGCCTGAAACCACTAAGACTAAGTGGCTTGACCAGCTTATTAAAGTATTCCATAAAATCCTGCTTTTACCGGTAAAATCCTCTGGTATCGACTTTGATTTTTCCGTTTCCATTAAAACACTACCCGTTATAGCCTAAATATCTATTGTAATGACCCGCTATAGAATTAAATGTTGCTAACTCTTGCTCTGAAAGTTCACTTTTCCACCTGTCATCTAACTTAATTATTTCACTATTATCCAAACGCATACCATTACCGACCACATGGTGCTCAACCGTTTTAAAAAAAAAACATTTTTTTGTAGGATCAACACCAATAAATTCAAAAATACTATCTAATGTTTGCTCGGTATTGTTACAAATATCTTCGTAGTGAACCTGCATCCACTTTTCTTTGAGCATAGTGGCTAATATGGCTTGGGTTTCTTGGTTGGAGCGCCCCCATTCTCGAGCGCCAATTTCAATACTCCTTCCTTGCTCCATTGATTTACCTGCCCCACCACCACGAAGCTTAGGATCTTTGGCATCTGCATATTCAGAAGGGTTTTTATAGGCTAACGATACGCCACGACCATCTCTCACTACCCAGATCACTTTGATATCGAGATCTTTATTTTTTAGTAAATATTTAAGGCGAATACCAATTTTAGAAGAATCAACAACAGCCTTAACACCTGCTTGTTCTGCGATTGCACTGACGTAATCTGCATTACGTTTTTGTAATATCGGCAATTGCTTGCGCCAGGTGGGTGAAAGTGACAGTAAACAATCTCGAAGAAATTCAACAAATGGTGCCCGCACTAACGGCTTAAGCAGCTTTAATATATAGGGAGTTGCACCAGTACGCATATCCATACCTGCTGCAGATATAGAAAAATCCTGCCCTCTTTGGGCCATTTTTTCACTAAGCCCTTGCCAGAAGCTACATTTTCCAACTAGCGTTTTACATGAACATAAATAACTCTCTTTATCACCTAAATTAACCGCTTTTAATTCCCCAACACTGCATAAATCAGGGTGGGCACCCAATAACATCGCAGTCATGGTTGAGCCTGAATGGCTAGCGGCGGCTAAATAAATTAACTGTTGTTTTTTATTACTCATAATTTAACGGCTTAATTTTATTGACTAGAGAGGTTTGCTAGGCAGAAAAATTTCTTTGACCAACATGCCTAAGAATAAAGTATTGGTGACCAGATAGCGTTTCCATAAGCGCCCAGGCTCTTGTACCACCCGATACAGCCATTCCATGCCATATTTTTGCCACGATAGTGGCGCACGCTGTACTTTTCCTGCTAATACATCGAATGAACCGCCGACGCCATGCACAACAGGTACACGCATCGTTTTGTTCCAGCGCGCCATAAATTGCTCTTTTTTGGGGGAAGTGATGGCAACAAATAAAACATCAGCATCGGAATCAGTAATTTGTTGGGCGACAGCAGCTTCTTCCCTGTCACTAAAATAACCGTGTTGAGTGCCTGCAATGACGACACCAGGATATTGCTTACGAATTTCCGCCTCGGTTCTAGCCGATATTTCAGGAGTAGCACCAAGACAAAATACACGGTAGCCTTCTTTGTTGCCGCGGCTCAATATTCCATGCATTAAATCAATTCCGGTAATACGTTCAGGTAAGGTTTTTCTTAAAATTTTACTTGCCATGACAACAGAACTGCCGTCAGCAAGGATCATATTTGAACTACGGACATCTTTGCCAAGCTTGGGATTGCGCTTCATATTGACAATTTTGGCCGCATTTAACATACCGATATGTAAGGATTTTTTGTTTTTTATCGCGCTATCAATATGATCGAGGGCTTGCGATGAGGTGAGTATGTGAACTTTAATACCAAATAAACAGACATCCCTTTGCGTTACTTCCAATGTAGAAAGCGAGGAGAAATCCCTAATATTTTGTGACGCTGACATAAGCTACCTCACATAATCTAAAATGTTGTTAAATAAGAAACTAAACCATAAGAACATAATTAGAATAGACCAAATTATAATTTCTGCCCCTGAGACTTATCACTTATAAACAGCCCTTTACATTGGCATCAAATAGTTGTCATAAAAATAGCTGCAACTATACTTGCCACAGATGTCTAAGCAATAAATAAAAAACATCACTCTTTAATGTCATATTCATTTAAGTTATTCATTTAAGAGACTAATAAAGCTAATGCATTTTAATCTCCCATTCTGTTTGTCAGCTTTTTTAGAAGATATGTTTTTCACCTTATTTTTTAATTATTGAATGCACAAAAGAATAAATAGTTACATCCATTGAGTGCTGGTAGAACGGCTTTTTGGCAGTTTAAGAATGAATGGTTATTAAATATTGTTCATTTAACGCATTAAACGATAACGATGGATGTTGAATCATATATCCGTTATTACAAACATCAGCGACTTCGTACAACACTTAGTGATTTAATCGCAGGTGTCCGCTTGGACAGAACCAGAATATATATTAGGGATATGAAATGTGGTTACAAAATAGAAGAAACTTAACACTCTTTTTTCTTTTTAATTTTTCTCTTGTTATAGCGGCTAATTCATCTGTTGTTTTTGATCTGCTTGATGAGTGGTTAAGTGCAGGCCCTTATAATCATGGTTTATTAGGTTTTGGCCTTGCTTTATATGTTTTTTGGATAAAAAAAGAGGAGTTTGCTTTCTCCCGCAGCCGTTTTCTAAATCTGCTGCCCTTATGTGCGGCTAGCCTGCTACTGCTGGTAGCAAACCTTGCTAGTATCGCGCAATTACAGATACTCGGCTTATTTCTTGTCATAGTGGCTTTATTACTTTCCCTTTATGGTCTTAAAATCATTACCACTTTATTCCTTCCTCTCTTGATGATCTTTTTGCTCCTGCCTGTCTGGGATGTATTACAAATACCTTTGCGGGACATCTCAACCTGGGTAAGTTTTAACACTGTAGACTTACTTGGTTTTGAAATAATGAGAGAGGGATATTATCTGCTGACACCGGGGGGCACTTTTATAGTTGAAGAGTCATGTTCTGGGCTAGGTTTTTTTCTGGCTTCAGCCTTGTATGCTGTTTTTGTTGCACAAATCAATCATCTTTCGCGTAAATCAGCGGCCTTATTTTTCATTTTAGCGGTGCTTGTTGCTATCATCGCCAATTGGATTCGTATCACAGTGATTATTATTGTCGGTAGCCAAACCGCAATGCAGCACTTTATCGTGCAAGACCATTTAACCTTCGGCTGGTTCGTTTTTGCTGCTTGTTTTATGCCGCTTATATTTATCGGCAATATCTATTTTGGAGAGCAAGTAGCCGCTAAAAGCAACCATCAAAGCGCACCAAAGAAACAGCAAAATTCAAATATTACTTATCTATTCTCAGTAGTTACAATTGTGATCTGTTTTTCTGCAGGCACATTCATTATTTCTTCTCGCTATGATCCAGAATATAAATTTATATTACCAAGCATTCCTAATTATACAAAAGTAGGCGCGAGCAGTGCGACCAGTCATAACTGGAAAATAGTGTCAAAAGGCGCAACAAGTGAGGAATATACCCATTTTTTACAGGAAAAAGAATTAATCCAAGTTTATTTAGCTAATTACGTTAGGCAATACCAAGGTGCTGAAATGATTTTTATTGAAAACAGTCTATTTGATAAAAGCCGCTGGTTTAAAGACGAACAACAGATAATTAAATTAGCTCCCGCATCGATGCTAAAGCAGATAAATTTATTAACCCTCCACAGGAATAGCCAGCGCTCCCGCTTAATCGCATATTGGTATTTAATAGATGGGCGTTATATCACCGATAAAAAACTGGCTAAATGGTATGAAGTTCAAGCGACACTAAAAGGCCAGCCCGGTGCCACGCTAATCGCCATCGAATTTGCGTACAATAATGAGGATAAGGAACAGGCCGTAAAAACAGTAACAGACTTTGTGACTGCATTTAGTGCACAACCTATTAATATTCAAAAATCTATATAAGAAGCCCTATGCAATCTTTATTCTGGTATGTGAAACGTATTAAAACCATGTCAACACAAGAAATCAGTTGGCGTGTCAGATCATTATCTGCCGCGCTGTTAGAGCATACCCGTGTAAAGATGAACATTATTGCATCGCCTACATTTCAAGCAGGCTATCAAGAGCTAGCACCATTTTCTCCGCCATTCCGAGTTTTTGTGGGTGATATTAAAAAATTTAATTGTCAATGGCGCCCGGCATTGCTAACTAAAGCAGATCAAATTTTACAACACAAGCTCAGTTATTTTGATTTGCATGCTCTGGATTTAGAAACACCTATTAACTGGCATAAAGATCATGCGACAGGACAACAAACCAGCCTCGCTGCTATCATCTCGGTCAATTATCGTGACATTAAGAAAAATGGCGACTGCAAGTTAGTTTGGGAGCCTAATCGTCATCATCAGTTTGTTGTTTTAGCACGCGCTTATCAGGTTACGGGTGACTTAAAATATGCACAAGGTGTCATCTCACAAATGACCAGCTGGCTGAATGCCAACCCATACGGTTATGGCATGAACTGGAAAAATCCGCTTGAACTGGGGATAAGAATAATTAATTGGGTGTGGGCAATTGATTTAATTCTCGATTCAGGATTATTTTCCGGTGAATTTAAAAACCGATTATTACATAGCGTCTATCTGCATTGTCGAGATGTGAGTGGTAAATTTTCACAAGGCTCATCTGCGAATAATCATTTAGTCGGAGAAGCGGCAGGTGTTTATATTGCTGCCAGCTATTTTTCAATGTTAAAAGATGCACCAACATGGCGGCAAAAAAGTAAGGCCGTTTTAGAAAATGAAATACAAGCACAAACTTTTTCTGATGGCGGCTCCAAAGAGCACGGTTTTAGCTATCAATTTTTTGTTTTCCAGCTTTATCTGTTTTCATCACAAATTGCGAACTGGCAAAATGATGATTTTTCTCCTGAATACCAACATACGTTAAATAAACTCGCTGAATTTATCGCTATCATTGCACAAGGAGGAGAGGACTACCCTATGCTGGGTGACCAAGATGATGGCTATGCATTGGATCTTGGTAATCATGTTCATGATATCAATGCTCTTTGCGATTTGGCTTCTCATCTTTACGATAATGAAATATTTCGCATCAACGCTCAAGAAGCAAGTGAAGCCGCATTTTGGTTATTCAATCAACGGGGCATAGATAAAAATCTTGCCCCTTCGTTACAATCTACGCCTTTAACACCACATAAATTTACTGAATCTGGCTATTATTTACTGCAAGCCGGTAGTCTAAAGACGAATGATCAGGTGAGCGTTTTATTTGATTGTGCTGAACTTGGCTATACGTCCATTGCCGCTCATGGTCATGCTGATGCATTAAGTATCGTTATGCGTCTTAATGGCAAAGATTTGTTAGCCGATAGCGGCACCTATGATTATTACAGTTTTCCTCATTGGCGAGATCACTTTAGAAAGACACAAGCGCACAATACCATCGAGGTGGATGGCTTAGACCAATCGGTTATGACCGGTCCATTTATGTGGGAAAAACATGCGCAAGCACAATGTACCCTTTGGGATCCAAATAATACAGGAGGTATAGTCACTGGCATGCATAATGGCTATTTACGACTGGCGTCACCCGTCACTCATCAGCGTAGTTTAAATCTAAATACACAACAAAAAGAGCTGCAAATAACAGATCAAATTCAATCACAAGGCGACCATGATATTGCGCTTTATTTCCATCTATCGGAATATTGTTCAAGTATAAAAATTAACGGTCAAATTTGCAGTCTCATCTTAGGCAATTTCAACGTGATTATTACTTTACCTGATAACTTAAATTTAGAAGCAGTACGGGGTGAGTGCCACCAAGATCCCAATCATGCATCACTTGGCTGGATTAGCCGCGGCTACCATCGGCGAACAGCAATTACGACTTTAATCGCCAGCGGAAATACAGTTGCCAGCCAACAATTCACAACATCTATCCAGTGGTTCTAATTGGAGATTAAATTGGTTTGAGATAGCGTCCGGTCGGCCAAATTTCTCGAATACTAAAGGGAATGTTTTTCATTTTTGGGTGCCAGATGAAAATGTTAGAACCCAGCTTTTTATCTGCAAGCCAGCGCCTCTTATGATCAGTATAAACACCCAAAAAATCATAACAGCTTAGCCCTTCTTTCTGACAATTAGTGAATGAATAATAACGTAACACTTGTCCAACACCTGCTATAAAATCAGGATTAAAACCCTCTTGAATGGCTAAAAATTCGTTGTTATAAACATAACCAAGCTGCATCGCTTGAATTTCACCGTGACTTTCAAGTCTAAGCAACCTCAACCAGCCTTTTTTTAAAGCCAGTGGCGCGAAAAGTCGGTAAAAATCGGCTAATTCAGGACGTCGTTCAAATGTACCTAATCCAGCATTTAACCAATGTTTATTATGTAAGCTAAAGAGTTGCTCAAGAAGTTCACTGATATCATCATCACTTTTGCAAGTAAGCATTTGCCAGGATCCAAGCTTATCCAAGCGACGATGAGGCCTGCGAATATCAGCACGTAAACTTTTGGATAACTCGGGTAATATATCAGTAGAATACTTGCTTAAAGGGATCTGAGCAAACTCTACGGTACGTTGATTGCAGTTAAGCGCCTCAACGCTTGATAATGATTGCAGTAACGTATGTCCTCCCTCAGTCCAGGCCGCTACATTAGTGAACCAGATAAAATCCCAGCATGGTTTAACCTCAGGGCTAAGCAGATGTTCCCAGAGCCTACTTTTAAGCGCGATACTGTCTTCTTTTTTAACAATAAAATTTGAGTATTCCGATCCAGAACCTTTATCGCCAACAAATCGTAATGCCTGGTACGTAAGTAAGTGAGCTAAGCGGTACTCTTGTATATAAAAAGGGGCAATAGCTAGAATGCCCTGGCTATCCTGGATCACTATAATAAAAGGTGTTATCAACCCACCTTGTGTTATTCGCCAACAATCCATCCATTCCCAAGTCAGAAACAGATTATCAGCATCAGATTGCACAAGGAGGTTTTGCCAATCTTTTTTTAACGTTGCAAAATCATTCCAATTTTTAATCACCCTGATTTCAAATGATTCTGCACTGCTTATTAACATATTAACCCTTCTATAGTCGAAGATTTAGATTGGACAGATAAAAAATAAAATACCTTTGAGATCAATTCAATAAGAAGTATCTGTTCTAAAAATAAAATTAGCAGAGTGAAGATCAAGCAAATAAATACCAGTAAAATAACAAATAACAAATAACAAATAACAAATAACATTAAGAAATACCTAAGCAATCATAATGAAATTTTCACTTGTTATCAATTTAAGACAAACGACACATCGCTTAAATTACAAACAGGAATCCAATGGAAAATTTAAAAAATTTATCCATTAAAGTTAGCTCTTTTACTCTATTATTATTTTGTTTGTTATTTTTAACGGCATGTAATAGTGGAGCTTCCTATGACACCTTAACATTAGCACCAAACAGTGCTGACAGTACTGAATTTAGTATTAATTTTCCTTCAGATATAACAGTCAAGGCAGGTAAAACTGTTGAATTAACCCCTGAAATTAATGAAAAAAGTATCGCTATAGTCACTTGCCAATGAAAGCAAACATCCGGCTATGTGGTAACGCTAGCAACCAATAATGAGCTATCTGCAGAGTTCACGGCACCAGTAAACGATAATTTAACATTTGAAGTTATCGCGACAGATAGCGATGGCAATCAAGATTCAGACACAATAAATATAACTGTATTACCAGCTAATGTAGCTCACCGCGCCATACTAAGCTGGAGTCCCCCACTTTATAATTAAAATGGTTCCGAATTAACGGATTTAGCGGGCTACAGAATTTATTATGGGCAAACAGCAACTCAACTAAATATGAAAAAATGAGTCAGCAACCCCAAGTTGACATCATACAAAATAGCTAATCTGTCCTCTGGCATGAGTTATTCTTTCTGCATAACAGCCGTTAACAATGCTGGAGATGAAAGTCAGAAAAGCGCGACAGTAAAACTTATTTTGTAGCGCCCCTAATAATAAGAATGATAGTTAAAAAACTAGCGTTCTTAGAGGACACACAGTGAGTCTCAGCCTGTGAGTAGGTTCTTTTTGTTGCTTTCAGGCTGCTCTTAATACTTTGCATATTTCAAATGTCATTTCAATAACCACTCTGAGTGGTTATCCTTTTACTAAAAAAGGTCGCCCCAATAAGTCTGTTTTATTAGAAGGGAAAATTACTTAAAAAATATCTACTTTCATCTTTCAAGTAGCACCTTCACTACATAATCTGGCGGTGTATTACACAGCCTAACCTTATATACCCAAACCACTTGAGAATACGGATTCAGAGTTTCATTCGAATGCGAGAACAAGGCGTACTATATTTTAAATATTTAATTTTCTCGATTCCCATCATCTTTTCCTGATTACAAATATAGTCAATAGCTCTATTTTCATTAGACCAACTATCGATACAAAATAGCCTCTAATCCAACAATTTTAGAGGAATACTCATACAAAGATGAACCCTCTTTCATTAAATGCCCTTCTGCTATTACGACTTTTTTTCGAAAATTCATGAAACGTCTCACCTGAGTGTTTTCGAAGAGCCCAATAAAAAAGGGTATTAGACATTCTCTTAACAACCAATATTTGATGCGTATATCAAGGTATATAGACCATCGCGTATTATCAATACCATCACTGCATTATCATTTTCTTTAAATTGCTTAATAGTATGAGCAGAAGCGTCAGGCATAACCTAATGACCACGCTCACAGGCCGTAGTTTTAATTTTTAATAATATAAGACTTACACGTCTAAATTTTTTTTTTGAACTAACATATCTTATGTGGTTTTAAATTAAGTTAGACAATGTGTTACCTCTTTAAGGTTATTTTTCCCCATCGTTAGATTTACAGCTCATACGGAAATATGGTTATGTCTATTAAAATATTAACTGTCTTTGGTACTCGACCAGAAGCAATCAAAATGGCTCCACTTGTAGATGCGCTAAAAAAACAGCCGGGTATTGACGCTAAAGTTTGCGTTACAGCACAACATAGAGAGATGCTTGATCAGGTACTTGAGCTGTTTGCAATCACCCCCGACTATGATCTAAATATAATGAAGCCTGGGCAGTCTTTATCCGATGTAACCACTAATATTTTATTAGGGCTTGAACCCATTTTAAAAGAATTTAAGCCCCACCTTATCTTGGTGCACGGTGATACCTCAACGACATTATCGACCAGTTTAGCCGCCTTTTATCAGCAGATTCCAATTGGCCATGTTGAAGCAGGTTTACGTACTGGCGATCTGAACTCTCCTTGGCCGGAAGAAGGGAATCGCCGACTTACCAGCGCCATTACTCATCTTCATTTTGCGCCAACCGAAAGTGCGAAAGCAAATTTACTCCGAGAGTGGATCTCAGCCGATAACATTGAAGTAACCGGTAATACCGTTATTGATGCCTTAATGCAGGTGATCCATAAATTAAAAAATAACACACAACTTTCAAGCACATTAGCTGACATGTTCCCCCAATTAGATGCCAATAAAAAACTCATCTTAGTAACGGGTCATCGCAGAGAAAGTTTTGGTGGTGGATTTGAGCGAATTTGTGGGGCGCTGGCAGAAATTGCAAGCAGACATTCAAATGTCCAGATAATCTACCCTGTTCATCTAAACCCCAATGTCCGTGAACCGGTTAATCGGATTTTATGCAATCTTGACAATATCCATTTAATAGAGCCGCAAGATTACCTTCCTTTTGTCTATTTAATGGATAAAGCGCACCTTATTTTAACCGATTCCGGGGGCATTCAAGAAGAAGCACCAAGTTTAGGTAAACCCGTACTGGTGATGCGTGATGTCACCGAGCGGCCTGAAGCGATTTCCGCAGGAACGGTTCAACTGGTTGGTACGGACAAAAATAATATTATCAATGCCGTTGAAAAATTACTGCAGGATGAAATAACTTATAACCGTATGAGTCGTGCACATAATCCCTATGGGGATGGTCAGTCTTGTCAGAAAATAATCAATAGAATCATGCATTATTTTGTTACACAAAAGACGGAAGCAGTCACTGCGGCTTCAGAGTCTATTGCAGTTAATCTTAATGGATAAATAAAAGATACAGGGAGTTGTCATGAATTTTGAAAAAGTATCCGTCGTTGGGCTTGGCTATATAGGTCTGCCTACAGCTGCAATTATTGCTTCGCGAGGCATGACTGTGATTGGTGTTGAAGTTAACCAAAACGCGGTAAACCTCATTAATGCGGGGAAAATTCATATCGTCGAGCCAGATCTCGATATTGTCGTTCGCAGTGTTGTTTCCACTGGAAATTTACGCGCAGTGACTATTGCAGAGCCTGCTGATGTATTTATGATTGCCGTACCGACGCCTTTTATCCATAGCGATGATAATAGCCACCAACCCGATCTCAGTTATATTGAGTCTGCAGCTAACACTATAGCGCCAGTACTTGAAAAAGGTAACTTGGTTATTCTTGAATCAACATCCCCAGTGGGAACCACTGAAAAACTGGCCACTTGGTTAGCGAAAGCACGCCCTGATCTCTCATTTCCTCAAGATAAAGGCAATGCCGCAGACATCAATATCGCACATTGCCCTGAACGCGTATTGCCGGGTTATGTTCTACAGGAATTGGTGTCTAATGATCGCGTCATCGGCGGCATGAGTAAAACCTGTAGCGAGAAAGCAGTTGCACTTTACCGCACATTTGTGCGCGGTGAATGTATCATCACCAATACACGCACAGCAGAGATGGCAAAACTGACTGAAAATTCATTCCGTGACGTCAATATTGCATTTGCAAATGAATTGTCTATTATTTGCGATAAATTAAAAATAAATGCATGGGAATTAATCAAACTGGCCAATCGCCACCCCCGCGTTAATATTTTAAATCCAGGACCGGGCGTCGGTGGTCACTGTATCGCCGTTGATCCCTGGTTTATTGTCGACAGCTGCCCCGAAGAAGCAAATCTGATTAAACAAGCGCGCTTAACCAATGATCGCAAACCACATTATGTCATCGAGCAAATAACGCATGCCGCAGATGAGTTTAAGCGTCCTGTTATTGCATGCTTAGGACTCGCTTTTAAAGCTGATATTGACGATCTGCGAGAAAGTCCAGCATTACAGATAGTTAAGCAACTAGCCGATAAAAAGGTCGGTCAGATAATGGCAGTAGAGCCCAATATCAAATCATTACCAGAGCATTTACTTAAAGAAAACGTACAATTTTCAAGCTTAGAAAACGCCCTCGAAGTTGCCAATATCGTCGTCATATTAGTCGATCATCAGGAATTTAAAATAACAGATAAAACGCTTTTAGCAACCAAAGTGGTCATCGATACACGCGGCATATTCTAGCCTTATACCACTCTATTTAAAAAGTAGCTTGCCCGTTTTAATGCATCCACAGTATTGATACAAGGAAAAAAAAGTGCTTATAACGAATTATTACCCAACGCTAACTATATTTGATTATTTTACCGCGAGCGTTGAAATCACATTAGCCTTGACGGCCCTGGTTAAGGTAAAAAATTTAAAAATAAAGCTGAGTTTTTTCCTCTTCGCGATTTTAACTGCAATCTGGCATATAACCCTCGCTGACAACCCATTTGACAGGTTTCCATCAAGTGACCAATTTCAACTTATTGAGATACTGCGCTATATAGGCTGGCCTTTAATCCTAATAAATCTGTTAATGTACTCACAAAAAAAAAGACTCCCCGCACATTGGCTTGCTTCAATGTATATCACTATTGTCGTGATTTTAGCCATCTTAATACAGAGTTTAAACAACCCATTAACGTCATTTATGCAGATGACATTATGGCTCTATATAAAAATAATTCTCTGTTTAGCCGGTATAGTTATCGCGGAACAACTGCTCAGGCATGACCGTGCTAGCCGCGTTAGTAAGCTAGTGGCACTTGTTGCAATAACTCAACTTGCCTATGACATGCTCGTTTTTTTAAATATATTGCTTTTTGTCAGTGAAAACAACAGCTTGTGGTATGCCAGAGGCGTAATTAACAGCGCGACCTCATTAATATTAGCACTTGCAATTATAATCTATCCTTTTCAACAACAACAAGAGAGTAAGTTTCAATTATCCCGGTCAATTATCATATTCAATACAAGCTTTATATTAGCTGGAGTATTCCTTGTCTTTATGGCGCTTCTTGGCTTAGTCGTTAACCTTTTCAATGTTGAATGGGCAGAGGTTTCAAAAATACTTTTGTATGTTATGTCAATATTTTCCATAGTAGCACTGTCATTTCTTGAAAAATTCCGTCTACACACCACTGTTTGGATAAGCAAGAATTTCTTTATTAATAAATATGATTATCAAAAACAATGGATCGAGCTAGATTCCCAACTTTCACAGAAAAGAGACGATAACAATAGCTATGAAATAGCACTCGCAACGATGACTTCGTTATTTAACTGTAGTAGTGGTGGGATTTGGCTTAAAGGGCAACAGTTTTATTCTCCAGTTGCATTAAAAAACCTTGAACTCCCATCATCACGGGCAATTGAAGCAAATAACAGCCACTTTATACAACTGATGACTAAAGATGAATGGGTCTTTCAAACCCCCAAAAATACAGGCATTCATGATAAAAAAAATAATAAGTACTTACCTAAATGGTT
This sequence comes from Psychromonas sp. MB-3u-54, assembly GCF_002836415.1. GTDB lineage: Bacteria > Pseudomonadota > Gammaproteobacteria > Enterobacterales > Psychromonadaceae > Psychromonas. The sequence goes on from NZ_PJBP01000185.1 coordinate 37,410, forward strand.
TATAAATACGAATGATGCATGGACAATTATTCCACTCAATACTCATCAAGGATTAATTGGTTTTGCGGTACTTTGTAAAAAATCAGCTAACACCACCTTAACTTGGGAAGACTTGGACATATTGAAACTGACGGGTCGCCAAATAGGCAGCTATATTAGTAGCTATCAGGCATCGGAAAAGTTAATTCAAAATCAACAGTTCGACCTATTTAATAAAATTACCGCTTTTGCAATCCACGATATAAAAAATCTTATAGCACAACAAGGTTTAATGCTTAATAACGCAGAAAAGTTCAAGCATCAACCTGAATTTGTTGATGATGTAATATTAACAATCAGTAACTCCGTTGAAAAAATGAATCAATTATTAGTGAAATTGCAGGGAGATCCACATGGCAAGCTTGAATCTATCAATATAGAAAAACTGCTAGAAAATGCGATAGAAATGAATTCTTCCAGTCTCCCAACACCAATATTATCCGTAGTAAAAGGGGATCATGCGCTGGTGATGGCTGACAAAGATAAATTGCAAATGGCACTTTATCATTTAATTAAAAATGCACAGGATGCAACCGATGATAGTGGCACAATTACAGTGAAATTAACCACTGAAAATGATGATTTATGGTTAGAAGTAAAGGACACAGGCAGCGGTATGGATGAGTCTTTTATTAAGGATGAATTATTTAAACCCTTTTCCAGCACCAAACAAGATCAAGGAATGGGAATCGGCGCATATCAGATAAGAGAGCTCATTCATTCTTTACAAGGAGAGATCTTTATTGAAAGTACAGTAAAAAAAGGCACTAAATTTTCAATTTACTTACCTTTGAATGGCACTAAAAAAGAAATCAACTACGCTTAAAATCATTAACTTAGGGATAAACGTTCGTGAATGGACTTTAGAGGACAAAATGATAAAAACTTTACTACTGACTTTGGCAATTTACATGCTGGCAGGTTGTTCTTCGACAGAACTACTTCACCATATTGATTCTAAAGAGAGCATAACGACACCTGAATACAAAATAGGGGCAGGCGACCAGTTATCTATTAATGTTTGGAAAAACCCAGAATTATCATTAAGCGTCACCGTTCGCCCCGATGGAAAAATATCAGTTCCATTGGTCGGCGATGCCCAAGCGGTTGGTCTTTCTGCAGTGGCGCTAGCGGCTGAGCTGAGCAATGACCTCACAAAGTTTATCCGCAGTCCGGAAGTCACCGTTATTGTAACCTCAGCGATGAGTGCCGAATTCCTCTCTCGAGTACGGATCACAGGCGCGGTGCAAACACCTCTATCTATCCCCTATAGAGAAGGAATGACAGTACTGGATTTACTTCTACAGGCTGGCAGTTTAACCCCTTTTGCTAAGGGTGATAGTGCCATTTTATACCGAAAAACAGATAGTGGTATTAAACGTTATTCAATACATATGAACGGCATTATAAAAAAAGGTGATATATCGACTAATTACGAGTTAAGCCCATCAGATATCATAATTGTCCCAGAGAGTATATTTTAACATGGAAATTAATGAAATATTTAAATACATAGCAGCGGCATGGCAAGAAGTATGTCTGAGAAAATTCAAGGCAGCGTTACTTGTTACCCTGATTAGTTTTTCTATTTTAGCAATAGGAATATATAAGCCCTCAGTATTTCGTAGTGAGACCACTATTTTTGCTGATACTCAAAATATAATCAAACCACTACTCGGTAAGCAAACCTCAATTACCAGCGTAAAACAAAGCAAAACGGCACAAGTTCGTGATGTTATATTCTCTCCTCGGCAATTAAATAAAGTGATTGATGCTGTATATGGAAAAAAGGCCTTTCCGACACCGCAGCTTTTAGCAGACAAGTGGGCCTCTTTACGGAAAAGCATCGACGTTGAGGGTCTGTCTGGCAACTATCTGAAAATATCTTATCAGGATGCGACCCCCGATATAACATTTCGCCTACTTAATGAAGTCGTATCATTATTTGTGGAGGATAGTGCAAATACCAAAAAAAATGAGAGCCGTAGTGCATATAATTTTATCGAGCAACAAGTTGTAAGTTATAAAGACCAGTTACTGTTAGCTGAAAAAAAATTAAAAATATTTAAATCCAGCCATTTAGATGGAACAGAATCAGAGGTGGAATCTCGAATATCACAGTTACGTAATGAAATTGAGGATATGAAGATTTTTCAAATGGAAAGCTTAACACGAATTTCCTCACTCAAAAATCAATTGAGATCACAAGATAAGTTTTCATCCAATGATTATGAGGCAGCTATTTATCACAACCGACTTAAAGAGTTACGACAATATCTTGATAATCTGTTACTCAGCTACAAAGACGATTACCCTGAAGTCGCTGAAGTCAGATATCAGATTAGTGACATGGAAAAAAACATCACAAACTTATCCTTTAAAGAAAAAGACAAGTCTCAAATAGGGGCTGAATTTAACCCATTGTACCAAGAAATCAGTAGTAAATTATCGACGGCACAAGTTTCACATAATACCATCGGAAATAGACTTAATGCCTTCAAAGTACTGCTCGAAGAAGCCTATGAGCGACGTAAACGTGTTGCCAACAACCAGGCGGAGCTTTCTGAATTAAACAGGGATTACAGTGTCATCAAAGGGCTTTATGAAGATATGCTTGCCAATAAAGAGAAAGCTAGATTATCAATGGTACTTGACATTGAGGGGCAAGGGGTTAATTACAAAGTTCAGGAACCGGCAAGCTATCCAACACTACCATCGGGTCCCCGCTTCCTACATTTTTTTATTGCGGGCCCTTTTCTAGGTTTCTTAGTCCTAGTTTCACTATTTTTAGTTAAAATACTGCTAGATAATAAAATCCGTTTTGCATCTCAACTTGCACAATTTACGAGTGTTCCACTTCTTATCAGTATTGATCATAAGCTTAACAGCCCTGAAAGAAACAAAAAAAGGTTAGCAAATATAACCTTTATTTTTGGTTTTCTCTTTGTTGCAAGTGTTTATGTCGGCATTGCCATTAGTCATCGCTATGACTACCCGATATCTGAACTATTTACGCCACTGTATTATCTATTAATGGAGCAGATAAGATGACAGTAATGCCTTTAGAAAAACAGGTCGCAGAGAGAAATAATCAACCACAGAACACCTCTGATGATAGTCGAAAACAAATTCGTAAAATGAGTGATGACCGGTTATTAACGTCCGATGAACTTGATACATTAAAAATAATTTATCCCGGTTGCCGGGATGAAAAATCGCTCAATGATTATCGTGAATTACGCACTAAACTATTAAAAAAGGCTAATAACAAAAATTTTGTTTGCATGCTTTCGAGTACTAACAGAGGCTCGGGTACAACACATGTTGCTGTTAATTTAGCCGCTAGTATTGCCTTGGATCATAGAAAAACGGCATTAATTATTGATTGTAATAGTTACACGCCTTATTTGGATAACTACCTTAAAGAAAAACCAAAATTTGGCTTATCTAATTTTCTTGAGGAAGATACTCAGGAAATAGAGGATATTATCTATCCGTCGGGTATCCGTCGAATAAGAATTATTCCTGCTGGATCTAAAACTGAACATGCCGCGGAAAATTTTTCATCGGAGAAGATGGAAAATTTCATAGAGATGGCCAAAAAACGCTATCCAGATCGTTTTATTATTCTCGATACCCCTCCTATTGGATATTATGCTGAAAGCCAGATTTTAGCGTCAATTTGCGATATGGCTATTTTAGTCGTGCGCTATGGGCAGACAAGTGAATCACAAATTCAGACCGGCATTGAGTTAATCAGTAACGATAAACTTGCAGGCATCATTATTAACAAAAAATGAGATACTTATGAATATAAACAAAATATCTACTCAATCATGTCCAGGTATCTTTTTTTTTGCTTTGTTATTTCAAGCTCATGCCGCGGTATCAGCAACTGATGAGCAAAGCTCATTTGTGGAAATTGGAGCTGGTTATACGGTGAGTGACAACATTTATAAATCAGCCGATAGCAAAAAGACAGGCAGCTCAGCGACGGCTGATATGTCACTGGGCTACAAACAAACATTTACAACTACTGATATTGCACTTAATTATTACACCGAATATACGCAAGAAAATGAAAAGGCATTACAAAACGATAATTATTGGACGGGTAATGCATTAATTTCACAGCAAGTTTTCAATAAAAACCTACTTTTTAACCTTGAGCATACACGCCGGCGTTATCTTATCGATCCAAGCCAAGCTGATGATAATAATCAGAATGAAAATGATTTTTTGAAAGCTGGCTTGCAGTGGTCTATTCCTTATTCAAATAGAACTACCTTTATGCTTGGTGCAGATCACACAGAAACTTGGTTTGCGGGAAATAGTGCAACGAGTGACAGCAATAGCAATCAAGGACTGCTTAGCTGGCAATATGCTCTCAGTGAGAAGGCCCAAGTTGAGGTAAGCTATTCTGGCAGCGAAAAAAAGTTTGATAATTTTAATGAGAGATACAGACAAAAAAAACTAGACACAAAATTAACACGGAGTTATCTATTAGGAACCTACTCGCTGAATATAGGGGAAACATGGGTTGACAGTCGAAGTGAGCAAAATAATGGAGAACATTATGGATTCACTATTAATGCACAAATTAGAAAGCATTTATTTACTTTCAACTCATCTAAAACACTTACCGATTCATCTCGAGAGTTCGAAACAGCTGAGCCCATAGCCTTTGTGGAAAATACATTGTTTTGGTATACATATTTATCATTAGAACATCAATATATAATGCTGAATGATAACTTGGTAAGTAACCTACGTTTTGACTTCCAGCGTAGTGAACAATTGACCGCCATAGACGAGCTTGATGTTGAAGATAAATATGGCGCTTTCGGCGAACTGACATGGTCATTAACCGAAAGTTTAAGCTCTAGTTTATCGGTCAGTTATTACAGAACAAATCTAACCAGCAGTGCAATAAAAAAAGTGACTGAAGCAGAAGTCTCCGCAAAATATAATTTAACTCCATCACTGTATATAAAGCTTAGCGCCGCTTTTGAAAAACAAGACGATATGCAGAACACCTCTGGTTATAAAGAGCAATACTATACAAGCAGAATTGCATATAGATACTAACGAATTAATTTTTAAGGAATTATTTTGTCAATAAACGAGACCAAAACATTATTAATTGTTGAAGATGACATAGGACTGCAAACGCAGCTTAAATGGCACTTTTCTGATTACAGTGTTGTTGTCGCAGCAAGCTTGAAGAATGCAATTGCTGCTATTCGTTTACATGAACCACAAGTAATAGTGCAAGATTTAGGCTTACCCCCTGATCCTGATGGTGTGACAGAAGGTTTTTCTTTACTGCAGCAAGCCCTATCTATCAATCCACATATGAAGTTAATTGTGATGACTGGCAATGATTGTAATGAACATGCCTTAAAAGCGGTCAGCCTTGGTGCATATGATTTTTACAGTAAACCGGTAAATCCTGATACCTTGGCGCTTATCGTACAACGTGCATTTCATATGCACCAACTTGAAACCAAAAATAGAATTTTTAATTTCTCTACAAGCAGTCATCTTGAAGGGCTAATTACCGCAGATGAACGCATGTTAAAGGTTTGTAAACTAATCGAAAAAGTTGCCCCCACTAGCGCAGCTTGCTTACTTTTAGGTGAAAGTGGTACCGGTAAGGAGGTATTAGCAAAATCACTGCATGCATTAAGCGCACGTAATGAACATCCCTTTGTTGCCATTAACTGCGCAGCGCTACCTGAAAATTTATTTGAAAGTGAACTGTTTGGCTATGAAAAAGGTGCATATACAGGGGCTATAAAAAGTACACTGGGTAAATTAGAACTGGCAAATGGTGGAACAATATTTCTTGATGAAATAGGTGAAATGCCGATATTATTACAAGCCAAGTTACTGCGCTTCCTGCAAGAAAAAGTAATTGAACGTATTGGCGGTCGAAAGTTAATCCACCTGGACACCCGGATTATTTGCGCTACTAATAGAAATTTAGAAGAGATGATGGCTAGTGGTGAATTCCGCGAAGATCTCTATTACCGAATAGCAGAGATACAAATAGATATCCCTCCATTAAGAGAGCGAGGCTCCGATAAAGTCCTATTAGCACGCTATCTGCTTCAAAAGTACTCTCAAAAAGAAAACCTAAAAGTCACCGGCTTTACTGAACATGCCATTAATGCAATAGAAGCGTATTCATGGCCCGGTAATATCCGTGAACTTAGCAATAAAATAACACGTGCCGCAATTATGTGTGAACAAAAAAATATAACAGCAGAAGATATCGGATTAAAATCACCTGACAGCAGCCCACTTAGCTTAAAAATGATTAGAGAAAGTGCTGAAATAAACGCATTAAAAACAACACTTAATGCAACTGATAATAATATTTCAGCTGCAGCAAAATTACTTGGCATAACTAGACCCACACTCTATGACTTAATGAAAAAGCATCATTTAAATACAAATCCCCCCCTGTAATACTGGCTGTATATTAAAGCCGATTTGAATAGGTAAGATAAATATGAAATTAAAAGTGTTTAACCTTCAAATAAACAAAGCATTAACAATATCAATGCTTGCAGCAACTGTCTTTCTTTCTGCTTGCGGAGAATCAAAAGAGATACAGAAGAGCACAAACAAAGATGCCTACCTTGCACAGGGACAATCATATCTTGACGCATACCAATTTAAAGCTGCATATCGCGCTGCCAATGATGCGATTAAAATAGATCCAGACAGTATTGATGGTTATTTGATTATAGCAAAGATCAACCAGGAATCAGGACAACCATTAGAAAGTGTTAAATTGCTTGAATCTTTTCCAGGTATTAAAAATATTGAATATTATTTTGCACTGCTAGATGCTTATCAACAATCTGGAAAAACAGTCTCAGCTCAAAGCCTAATCGAGCAGCAGACAGAAATTTTACAAAGCAAACCTCAACGTTTGCAGTTTGTAAAAGCACAACAGTTACTTTTTAGTAATAATTTACAACAGGCAAAGATAGCCTTTACAGAATCATTAAAAAATCCAGATTATAAAATTGATAGCATGCTTGCACTTGCAAAAATTGAAGCTCTCTCAGACAATCATAGCTCAGCCTTGACTACTCTTGATGAAATTATTAAATTAGAACCAAACAACACCGAAGCACTCTTCCTTAAAAGTATGATTTACATTAAAAGCGAGGATCTTGCTAATGCCGAGAAGTCACTATCGGAAACTTTAGCCGTTCTCCCAACTAGCGACATTTTTACCTCTCAACGTATCCAGATTATTCAAAGCTTGGCGAATGTTCTAACCCAACAAGGCCGTAGTTCAGAAGCTCTGATATACACACGTATTCTATCTGAGGAATTTCCCGGAGCAGAGTCCGTTTCAATGCAGTATACACGAGCACTTGAACTATTTGAAAATCAACAGTTTGCAACAGCTAAAGAGTTATTATTAGAAATATTAGATAATAATCCCGGACACCAAAAATCAGCCACTTTATTAGCCTTGATTTTCTACAATGAAGGAAATCCTGAAAGTGCAGAAAAATACTTAGCCGATTTTATCGATCCGGAAATATCCCCAATTAAACTCACTGAGTTGTATATGGCCACTCAATTGCAGCAAAACAAAGCAGAGGAAGTCTTAAACTTACTCAAAAACATACCAGAAAAAAGCAGAAATGTTGATACTTGGGTGCTTTATGCAAATGCGGCAATACAACAGAAAGAGTTTGCAACAGCCAAAATGGCGATTGATAAAGCTAAATTATTAGCACCGCAATCAATTCGTCTCGCATTAACAGAAAGTTTTTATTATAACAGTTTACCTGAGCCGCAAGCAGAAAAAGCATTAGCCTTAATTTATGTTGTTTTGTCTTCTCATCCCGAAAATAATACATTACAGATGTTATATCTTCGTCAACTGCTTACTTTTAAAAAATTCACGGAAGCGGATAAGTATGTTACTAATTTAAAAAGCATGTATAGCGACAATACCGATACGCAATTAATTGTGGCAAACTACTATATTTATCAAAACAAATCAGTCGAAGCTAGAAAAATAATAGAAAAGATTCTGGCATTGGAAAACAACCATCTCCAAGCACTTTATAGTCTGGTCAAAATCAACCAAATCGAAAAAAATTGGCTAGCAACATTGGATAATTACAAACAAATCATCAGCTATTATCCGACGGAAATTACGCCTTATACCGGTATTGTTAACAGCTTGATAGAGCAGCAAAAAGATCCGTTAAAGGCGGCCAACTATCTACCCAAAAATCATGAAGCCAGCCTGTTAGCATTAACGCTGGCAAATTTAACCCTGCAACAGAATAAGCTTGACTTGGCAACGGGTTATGCGGAGGAAGCAGGGAATGAACTGCCGCAAAAATATCAAACAAGTCTTAATAAATTAACCGTACGACTTAATTTATTAAAGGCGAGTAAAGCTTTCGCAGAAAATGACTATTCGAAAGCCAAAGAAATACTGATCACAACACTTAAGCAAGAACCCGAAAATATTACGTTGTTAAGCTTGCTAACTGATATTGAAATCCGCTTAGCGCAATATATTGAAGCGGAAAAAACCACAGATAACATTGCCAAAATTTCACCAAAGAGCTCTTTAGCAACAAGATTGCATGCAGGCATATTCGTAGCACAAGAAAAGCCGCAACAAGCCATTAATTTATTAACGGCTTACTGGCAAAAAACAAAAGATGAACAACTTGCAGAGCAACTGTATCTATTGTTGGGAAATAATAATTCAGAAAAAGCGGCGGTTTTTCTTAGTGAATGGCAGCAAGCATTTCCCAAAAGCCTAGCGGCAATACGCTATCAAGCGATTAATTTGCAAAATAATGGCAACAAAGAGCAAGCTCTACAGGTCTATGATGCACAACTAAAACAAGCACCGAATGATGTTGTCAGCTTAAACAACGCCGCCTGGTTGTATTTTGAACAAGGCAACCCTATTGCCATCAGCTTAGCGGAGAAGGCATATAAATTAATGCCTGACAATGCTGCCATTTTAGATACTTACGGCTGGATTTTATATAAAAATGGAGAACGACAGCAGGGCAAACAGTTAATTGAAAAAGCCATACGATTATCTCCAGATGAGCCAGAGATTAAATCTCACTTATTGGAAATAAATAACCAATAAATGAAAACTTATGACAACTGGCCTTTTACGGTCAGTTGTCGATTTTACACTCTCGATTATATAATGCACAAAAAACTGCAACAAAGGCATATTATTTATAACAATACCTCTCCCACAATTCTCTCTGCTAATAGACAATACGACTTACTTATTTTTAACAATTATAAATCAACAAGTTAAATGTTAAACCTTGAATCTCTGAAGTCATTAATTGAAAGCATTAATAATGACATGTCGGAAAGATTTACACTCTTTTATTGTGAGAAATAGTCTGTTTTTTATAAAAAAATTAAAAAAATTAAAAAACAATAGCTTGCAATTTACTGAAAGAATAAAACCTTAATCAAAAATATAAAGCTGAAGAGCTTACTTAAACATGCCGACTTGGTTCATTAAAAACAATGATTAATGCATAAACTATCAAATAATACTGTCGGATAATTTTACACATTGAATACCAGAGCCCTTTGCTAAACAGCAACAAAAACATAATCACTTGATATTAAACTTCTTTTTTAACTTGGCACGTTGAATGCACTATTTAGCATGTGGAATCATCCATACTATTAAGGAGAATGAAAATGAAAAAATCTATATCGTTATTAGCTACTTCTATGGCTCTTTTACTCGCAACCGGCACAGCCTCTGCAAGGCTTATTGATGGAAGAATTGATTTCGTTGGTGCCGCTATGATCGTCACCAACAGTACTGAAGTCATTTCATTTGATTTTGATGGTACAACATTGGTTAGTAATTTTGATGGGTTAGTAACAGGTGATTTTGATGGGTTAGAGAGTACAGCAGCTCCATTTACAGACTTCAATGTTAGTGATACGGCACCAATCCCTTTATGGACGGCTGGTACATTTACTTTTAATATTACCAGTTTCACTAAAAACCAAGTTACAGGAGGTTATTTAGGTGATGCAGTAATTGGAGGTACCGGTATTATTAGTAGTACTGATATGAATTTAGACGATACTGCAGGCATATGGAAACTCACAGCACAGGGCAATAAAAATCTGGTATCTTTCTCATCAACAACGGTTCCTGCCCCCGCTGGTGCAGCGTTGTTAGGTTTGGGCTTACTCGGTTTTGGTTTCGCTCGTCGTAACAAAAAAGCATCATAAAACCTATCAAGTCAAATCATAGGTTACCCGTAAGCCCAAGATTAATAATTATAATCTTGGGCTTTTTTATATCTAAAAAACCTTCTATCCAAAGCTGGTCTACACTTATCCCGTCATATCGAATGCGCTACCATTATCTCTTTACATATTTAATCGGAATAAATTAATGGAAAATAACCAGATTCAGTTGCTGCTTAGCTTAGATTACGAAATTTTTTTCGGTGAAAATTGTGGTAGCGTTGAAAAGTGTATTATTGATCCGACCCAACAATTATTAATGCTACTCAATAAATACGACTATAAGGTTAGTTTATTTGTTGATGCGGGCTTTCTGGTTAAACTAAAAGAGTATGCCGCTAATTTCCCTGTTTTAGAGCGACAATACGCTGCCATTAAAAAGCAATTACAAGCACTCTCATCACAGGGCCATGATATACAACTGCATATTCACCCGCACTGGGAGGATAGCTTCTATGACGGCAATGCCTGGGTTATCAATACTCAGCGTTACCGCCTGCATGATTTTAGCCCGCAGGAAATTGATGAAATAGTAGCAAGTTATAAACAAGAGCTCGAATCATGCAGTGAACAAACAATATTCGCTTTTCGAGCTGGCGGCTGGTGTTTGCAACCCTTTGATAAAATCAAACAGGCACTGCAGGATAATAACATTTGGTTAGACAGCACCGTTTTTGCACAGGGACACTCCGATGATCCCACACGCTGGTTTAAGTTTAATCAGATACCTACTAAAGCACATTGGCACTTTGATGATGATCCTCTAACGGCATTACAAGATGGCTACTTTACGGAGATCCCTATCAGCGCAATTAAAACATCACCTTTGTTCTTTTGGAAGCTCGCACTGCGCAAAAAACTTTCCAGTCATCTATTCACCCCTTTTGGCGACGGGCAAGCGATGCTGGCCAGTCGAAGCTATTATATTGAACGTTTAACTAAAACAACCTATGGGCCAGTTATGCTTGATAGTTCAAAAGCCGGGCAGCTGGAAAAAGCATTTAAAGAGCATCTAAAACTTGCAGATAAAAACAGCATTTTTAATGTAATGGGGCATCCAAAAAGTTTATCCCCCTACTCACTGATAAAATTAGAAGATTTTATAAAAAAACATACAGAGTTAACCTCCATCACCTATCAAGATCTTAAACACCTTAAAAATGCATAAAGATAAGTGATTTTTCTAGTCACTTTAGATTTAGCTGATAATAGATCATCACTAGATGGATGTTCGAGAAAATAACATTCTGAACTTAACGTCATGCGAAATATTGGTTTCTGGTAAATTCTTTGTGCTGCTAAAGACTCTTTTTCCCAACAATCAACGGGATTCTCAACTTATCTGTCTGGCCGATTTACTCAATCTTATTTGGCCTAATACTAGGATCTGTTGACCTTTTGTGTGTATTTTTACAGCAATTTGTGGGTGATTTATACAAGGCAGAGCCTGCAACCTGTCGTGATTCTACATAAGTAGACGATAACGTATACGATCGTATCCACAAATGCTGCCCTTCGGGTTCATCTAAAAGCGTCCTGCGCTGCGTTGATCAAAGTTTACATAGAATAACTATGCTGCCCTCCTCATGCCTTGCTCAGAACACTTTCAGATTGAACAAAATTTGCACTCCAAAGGTCAACAGACCCTAGGTTTTATCGTAATAAAGCTATCTGTTACCCGATCGCACCGATACCATTCTTGACGTGCGCAACTACGGCAGCTGAATGTTACTTATTAAAGTTTATTGAATTGAAATGAACCTGTCCCCTCATGGAATGATGCATTAGCATCATTCCATGAGGATAAGTACAGGCTTGTGAAATCAGAAATATGAGTCCATATAAATCACCACTAACACCATCAATTTTATTGTTTAGCTAAGCCCACCCGCGCCTTTCACCGATTGTTCGCTATTTTCGACAAGAATCGCCGTCGCGGTTTGTTTCAAAGTACTCCACTGCGCATCCTCGATAAAAATACCGTTTTTCCAGGCACTATTCTGAGCTTGAGCAAACGTATTAGGATCAACATGCATACTGTAACCTTCAGACAGACGAGCCACATCGAAGTCACGAACAGAAAGTTCGATGCTCATATCGTGCAATCGTTGATCAGAATCATTAACCTCATCAGACAAAAACAATTCCGGTGTTATACGGCCACAGTTAAGCACATACAAAGTACGGTTAGGGGCGCTGCCATTATCCCATTTTGCCGTACAGGCGATGCCCTTAGCGGCCAATTTAACTAACTCACTATAAGCCAACCAACGGTTGTGGCAATTATTGATTTCAATCTTGAGAGACTTGAAACCGACCATTTTTTCAATTGCGTAATCCATGACAACGGGCAGGTAGCAAGCCAAGCTGCAGTTATGCAAATCAACTTCAATCGTATTTTCGCCGGTGACTTTAATGTCGGCAGGACAATCATTTTCTAACCCCATAAAGGCGCTGGCATTGTTGAAATGACGGACACCGTGCAAGCCCACTATTTGTAAATCTGCAACCATATTTGCGATGATATCGGCTTCACCACAGGAACGGCGCATACCAAGAAATGCTTTGTTTACAGCCGCTACTAACTCATTGTGAGAAACGATCATAACCCTTTACTCCCGAGCGGCTGCTCATTATTCAATAATTCATTGTGGTTAGGTAATAATGGAAAAAGCCAATCGTCTTTCGCTGTTTGAGCGTGAATTTCATCCAATAATGGTGCGCCCTGGAAGAATGTCACCCGCACCCAGCGATCCGAGCGCGGATCAAAGGTTGTCGCACCAAACATGGATAACTTACAGCGTAATAAATGCATTGGAAGCGACGCTTTATGCAACACGTTCATTTGAATATCGCCCATCGCTTTGTGACCCATAGTCCATACCCGCCGCGCTATGGTGCGATATTGCGGATATTGAACAAGGAATTCAACCAAGGATAATTCTGGCGCCTGTCCAAGTAGCGCATGGTATAAGCGATTAGCTTGACGACCTATATCTAAAAGTGATTCTCTGTCATCACCCGGCTCTTCTCCACGTACACCAAGTCTTGGTTCTTCTTTGTCTTGAGAGCGATACCAGAACCAGTACTGGTTTTCAGCCAGACTGAAATCGGTATTGATCGCCCAACGATAGTTTTTTTCCAGAGTCAGCAATAGATCCTGAATTTTTTTACCACTCGGCAGAGAGAGCGTTTCATCACAATTCATCTGTTCTTGATAAACATCCACCAATTCAGGATAAAGTTCCATCAAACACGCAGCCAGGATTTCCTGGGTTTCGAGACTCAGGTGTTGTGAGTGCACGAACAGATCTCTCCAACACTGACTTTGTTCCACTAAAGTTACTAAATTTTCGTGCAGATTTTTTAGCTCACCGACCGCAATGGCATTGAGTTTTTGTTGCGTTTCGTTGATAGTCATGACCTGTTCAAGGTGACGAATGGCTTTTTGCAGCAAAACTTGCAGCGGCGCTAATTTATCCACCTCAGTGGCACCGTCTAATACCGCGGCCAAGGCCGTTTCGCGAGTGGTCATCCATTGGTCAACGACGCACGGGTGATTGATAAGATAGGGTGCCATGCCCAGACCCGTTGCATTGCCGACGCCTAAATAGCGTTGCAGTTCACTGTGCAATTCCGTTGCTTGTTCACCGCCTCGCTGTATTGCCAGATAGTTTACCCAATCCAGGCTGAATGCTCTTAGCAGGTATACCGCACACATTTGCGCGCTGAACGACTGCTCGAAATCTGGATTTTTCTCTAGCAATTTGAAATCTGCTATACCAAATTTTCCATTGCCGTAAACCGCGGTTGTACGCAGTATATAACCGACATCAGCAAGATCTTTCGGGTTTGGTTGAACACCTTTCGCAAGGTGACTGACAATATGTTCAAACACGCGAACACTTTTGTTTGCTCTCGCCAATACTAAGACATTATTCGGATTACGCCCTGCTTCCTGCAAGGGAACATTAGATCTGAGCTTTTCAAGCAAACTCACATCAACATAGCCATACACAAGGGCAAAGGTGACATCCCATTTTTCAGCAATAACGCGATCATTGCGCTCATTGTCGGCTATTTGGTCACAAAAAACGACTAAGTGATAAACGTGATGAGGTGTCGCTAATTTGTAAATTACATGGCCAAAACCTTGCGGACAAAGTTGCCATTCCTGCTTGCTGACTTTCCATTGCTGTTGTGCCATTTTACGAATTAACGTTCGGACAAAGCTGATTCTAGTCTGGTGCATAGCTCCCAGCCTTTCCGGCGCCATGACAACATCTGCATTTCGCAGTGTTGCTTCAGTGCGGGTAGCACGATCTGCATCCATATTCCTCACCACCATTTTAGTTATTAAAGTATTTGATCTTCCAGTTAGGGCGAGCGAACTCGCCCTCTGAGCATCTCCTCGACTGATGTATCAACACCAATTCGATTTAATTCGTTTTATAGCCCTTGATCTTTCGCCATCTGGATCGCGATTTGCGGCGCGTTCCAGAGTGACGGCAGTAAGATGATAGAAACGGGTACAGCGGTGATAACAATAAATGATTGCAACGCAGAGATCCCGCCAGAACCAAGGGAAATCAGTATCAAAGCAGTTACCCCCATCATAACCCCCCAAAATATTCGAATCATTGCATTTGGTTCAGTTTCACCACTAATAACCACACTGATGGTGTAAGTCATAGAGTCACCTGTTGTCACGATGAAGATAGTGGTCAGGATCAGAAACAAGATTGAAACGAGCATGGGCAGTGGCAGCTGCTGAGTCACGGCCAGCAGTGCCCCTGGTAAGTTGAAACCTTCAAAGGCGCTACTTACACTGCCCGGATCCGCAATTTCAAATGCTAAACCAGATCCCCCGACTATGGTAAACCAGAAGCAGGTCACAAGGGGTGCTATCAAACTGATGGTTGATACCAATTGGCGAATGCTGCGGCCACGAGAGATACGGGCAATAAAGATAGCCATCATTGGACCGTAACCAAGAAACCAACCCCAGAAGAATACCGTCCACCAGCTCAACCAACCTTCATCTCCACGATAAGTCGCCATTGGAATGAAGTTATCCAACATGCTGCCTACGCCTTGAATATAACCGTTAAAGATAAAATTCGTTGGCCCAAAGATCAGAATATAAACCATCAATACCATCGCTAAAATCACGTTATAACGGCTTAGCATCTGCATGCCGCGGTTCAAACCACTCAGTGCCGATAAGGTATACAGTACAATTGCAAAAAGGATGATGATTAATTGAGTAGTAAAGCCATCTGGGATATCAAAAAGAGCATTTAATGCGTAGCTAACTTGTAAGCCTAAGAAGCCGATTGGGCCGATTGTGCCCGCGGCGACAGCAACGATACAACATGCATCAATTAACGCACCAGTATGACCTTTAAGCACCCGCTCGCCAAAGACTGGGTAGAGTAAAATGCGCGGCTTTAGGGGCAGTCCTTTGTCATAATGTAAATGCATTACTACAATTGCTGTTAAGCTGCCAACGATTGACCAAGCCAAAAATCCCCAGTGCATAAATGATTGTGATAGCGCATTCACCGCGCCTTGCTGGGCATTCAGCTGAGGGCCATAAAGCGGAGGAGGACTCACAAAATGCGCGATTGGCTCCGCTGCTGCCCAAAATACACCACCACCCGCAAGTAATGTACAGAAGATAATAGCCATCCAACGAAACGCATCCATTTCAGGTTTGGCGATACCACCAAGAATAACTTTTCCTGTTCGTCCTGCAGCCAGCGCAATACCGATAATAAAAGTCAGCAATAGAAGTAATTGCCAATAAGGACCAAACACTTTTACTGCCCAAGAGAAGCCAGTATTCACCAGGCTCGACAGCAGCTCAGCATCGTACAGTGCGAGAAGAACGAACAGGGCGATAAATCCGCCGCTGTACCAAAAAGCAGGATTACCCAAGCCAAGTTTATCAGCAACACTTGTGCTGTTACTTGTACCTGAATGTTGTACAGTATTCATTCCTGCCGCTTCAAAGCTAGAAGCTTTCACTTTATTAATTAAATCAGACATATTCTGACTCCAGTGGTTCTTTGCAGCTGCCATATAGATGATGACTACAAGAGGGTTATTTAACAGCTGTCTATTACTTTCATATCGGGCAAGCTGTTCCGTGTTTGAACTACTACGTTACGAAATAGGCTCTAATCCCTGTTTTAGAAAGTTAAACCAGTTCTCACCCAGTATTTTCCCCGTCTCAGATTCACTGAATCCGTGACGCATTAATCCGTTGTAAATATTCTCCATGCCAGAGCTTCCGCAAAACCAGGGAAGCGCGTCCGGCCATGAAGAATTACTTGCTGAACCTTCTCCGTAATCCATTGATTTTGACCAGCGTCCATTACGCATCCACTGCAACACTTCTTGGGGTTGATTCAGGCACAAATCACTGCCAATACCCAAGTGTTCAACGCCGACCATATCGGCCGTTGTTGCCACCATTTTACAGAAATCTTCTAACGTACATTGACTGCCATTTGGCAAGTGAAATGGATATAAGCTAAAACCAATTAAACCACCACGCGCCGTCAGCGCTTTAATCACATCATTAGATTTATTACGCAGTGCATCGTGTGCAAATATTGGATTCGCGTGGCTGATACAGATTGGCCGCGTAGACAAATCAATCGCCTCAAGTGTTGAACGTTCAGCACTGTGCGACATATCAATAATCATGCCCACGCGATTCATCTCTGCTATCGCCTGCTTACCAAAACGCGTGATCCCGGTATCGTACTGTTCATAGCAGCCCGTCGCCAGCAAACTTTGGTTGTTGTAAGTGAGCTGCATGATCAGCAGACCCTGTTTACGCATCACTTCAATCAAACCAATTTCATCGTCGATGGGAGAACAGTTTTGAGCACCAAAGTAAATCCCAACTTTACCTAAAGACTTCGCTTTTTCTACATCTGCCATCGACAGAACAGGCATAATCAAGTCTGAATTTTGCTCGAATCGGAGGTTCCACTGTGCAAAACGAGTCAGTGTTTCACGTGCGTTTTCGTGATAAACCATGGTCGCATGGACAGCGGTAATACCACTGGCTTGAAGCGTTTTAAAATACTCCCTATCCCAATTGCAGTACTGCAATCCATCAATCACAATGCGTTTTTGGTACATAACTACTCCTTAATAAAATTCGTCGTGTTACTGAAAATCTGCTGACAGAAAACGTTTAATAAGGACGTTGGTAAGCTGTTTTCACTATGGTGTAGAATTCTTTTGCGTATTGGCCTTGTTCGCGAGGACCAAAGCTTGATTCTTTACGGCCACCAAATGGGACGTGATAATCAGTGCCCGCCGTTCCCAAGTTGACCATTACGCAGCCGCTTTGAGCTTGCTGCTTGAACATTGCGCTACTACGCAGACTTTGCGTAATAATACCGCTGGTCAGGCCAAAGCGAGTGTCATTCGTCGTAGCAATGGCTTCTTCCAGATTTGCCACACGAATAACGCTAGTCAGCGGAGCAAACACTTCTTCTTGATTGACTTCCCAGCTGTTTTTTGTATTGACAAATAAGGTTGGCGACATGTAGTAACCCTCGTGTTCCAGGTTCAAACGTTCCCCGCCAAAGGCTAGCTCTGCACCGCTTTGACGCGCTTTATCAATCCAAGAAAAGTTCGATTCCAGTTGTTTACTATCAACCACAGGTCCCATGAACACGCCTTCTTTTAGCGCGTGACCAACGCTAAGAGAACCCATGCGATTGATCAGCGCGTCCACGAAAGCATCGTGAATGCCATCCATTACCACTAAACGCGATGAAGCCGTACACTTTTGACCAGAACTCGAGAATGAACCTGCTATAGCCGCTTCAACTGCAGTTTCAATATCCGCATCGTCGGCGATAACCAATGCGTTTTTACTGCCCATCTCAAGCTGGCAACGCACGAAGTTTGGCGCAGTCGCGGTAGCCACTTTACGGCCTGTATCGACAGAGCCGGTAAAGCTCACGCCATTAATCTCTTTCGAGTTGATCAGCGTGTCACCCACCACGGAGCCGCTACCTAAAAGCAGATTAAAGGTCCCGGCGGGAATGCCCTGGCGGTGAATAATTTCAGTTAGCGCAACCGCACTGGCCGGTGTCAGGTTGGCCGGTTTCCAGATAACGCTGTTACCAAAGGCAAGCGCGGGTGCAATTTTCCAAGCAGCCGTGGCAGTCGGGAAGTTCCAGGGTGAAATAATCGCGATGACCCCTACCGCTTCACGAGTCACTTCCACTGAAACGCCGGGTCGCACTGAAGCTGCAGTATCGCCAATTTGACGAAGCACTTCTGCTGCAAAATATTGGAAGAATTGACCGGCACGATAAATCTCGCCCCGGCCTTCTGCAAAGGGTTTACCTTCTTCACGCGAAAGCAGCCGGCCTAATTCATCACAGCGCGCAATCAGTTCATCACCTATCGCTTGTAATACTGTTTGCTTACGCTCAAGGGGTGTTTTTTCCCATTCTGGTTGTGCGTATTTAGCCGCTGAAATAGCTTGCTGAACTTGCGTCTCACTTGCCTGAGCGAAATCCCCCAGACTTTCTGAAATGTCTGATGGGTTGATATTAGCGACGGTGCTAATGCCCGATTGCCATTGACCCGCAATATAAAGTGATTTTTCTGTTGGAACATTCTGTGCTTGAGTCATTATTTTGTCCTTGTAGTGGGCTAGCTGCCTTTAAGTCTTCCAGCCCGTTAAGTAAATAAGAGAACGATTGGAACTGTTTTAATTTTATTAATTTATTAGCTCTTCAGGCGAGACCGCAGCGTAAACCACAAATTCCACCAGCATTTCTTCGCGAGCTAGCCCTGCAACCACTACAGCTGCACGGTTTGGGTAAGGGACCTTGAAATATTCCGCATAAACGCTGTTCACGGTTTTCAGGTATTCACGGTCAGTCACGTAAATCATTACTTGAAGCACTGAGTCCAACGATTCACCGGCACATTCCAAGGTATGAACAAGGTTGCTGAAGATTTTTCGAGTTTGAGCTTCTATTCCACCCGCGACTACCGCACCCGTATCATCGATGGGAATTTGCGCAGTATAGAGAGTACCGTTATTGACAATCGCCCATTCAAGTGGTGCTTTTGAGGCGAAAAGAGACGTTTTAACCGGGTATTTTTTATTGTTAGTATGCATGTTTTAATCCAACTATTTAACAGCTACTTAACAGCTGTGCAACAAGATGGCTGTAGATTACTCTTTGACTAGTGATAAATGAAACGGTAAAATTCTTTCATTTGATAAGTAAAAGTTATCAGGCTATTGAGATCAGGGTAAATAATGGGCTCACAAGGAATCGCATCCATGAATATTAAACTCCAACAATTAAATCATTTTGTGATGGTGGTCGAAGAAGGCGGCTTTCGAGCCGCTTCAAATCGAGCAAACCGCTCTCAAGCAGCACTTTCTACGTCAATAAAAGAGCTTGAAAAAATACTCGGCCAACCCCTTTTCGAATCAGGAAACAAATTGACACTCACCCCCTTTGGCAAAATATGCTTACCAAAAATAATGCAGTTTCTGAATGCTTATAGTGCATTAGATAATGACTTGCGCGCGGCAGCTGCCGGACAACAGGGAAGGGTCAGGATAGCCAGTGTCCCTTCCGTAGCAGCCAAACTTATTCCCAGTGTACTAGCCGCATTTTGTGAAAAGTATCCCAAGGTGGAAGTGAGCTTAGTTGACGATAATGCAGCGGGGGTCGAAGCGCGACTGCTGGCAGGTGAAGTGGATTTAGCGCTCGGAAATAGCTCTAACATCGAAGACGATACGCTAGACTTTACGCCACTGCTCACGGATCCTATTGGGGTAGTGTGTTTACGGGATAACCCGATCGCTGCGCATTCAGAAGGGATCAAATGGCAAGCATTGTTAAAACAACCCTTTATTAGAAACGGCACCTGCACGTTATTAGATCCAACACCAGCACGTGTCCTTAGCCAAAAAGCGCTTTACTCGATAGAGAATATCACTTCGCTCTTTTCGGTATTAGAATTGGGCATCGGCATCACCACGCTACCCAAACTCGCTTTCCCGACTAATGAGACCCGGTTGATTTGGATCCCTTTGACCGATCCGCCACTCAAACGCCAAATTGGGATTTTCAAATTGGCAGATCGGACCATCTCTCCACAAGCACAAAGCTTTCTCGATTTGTGTATTCAATACCTCAACTACACTGACGAATCCGATTAATGTTTATTTTTCAGAGAAGCGAGCCTAGTGCGAAAGGTGGGCGATCCATTGTTTTTTATTTAGGCAGTTGAATTGATAATAAGTAAATGGTCTAAATTTGCACGGGGAAAATATAATGGGTAGTCATCATCCTTGCAAGTGTACTTGGTACTACACCAAACAGACGCGCATCATCCCGACGCACTCACTATCAAAATGTGAAGACAGTTCTTGGTAATTACTACTGGGATGGCGTTGAGTCATACAACCCGGCTAAAGACCCATTTTTTAAACGTTTGATTACTATTCTGAACAATGGTCGTTCTAACTCTTAATTGGATAAGCAGGTCTGTAGTGGCGATTAATGTCGGTCACCAACGTGTGGCTTTAAAGTAGGTTTGAGGCAGGTAGTTTATTTACTCAAATATTGCGCTGTAATCTAATTGGACTAGCTCTGCTTAGGGAAAAGTGATTGGGCGATTAATCCCCAAAAGTAACCTCATTTCAAAATACCGTGATGTGAAAGTTAACTCAACGATCCTATGCAATGTTTGTCCGCTCCTGCTGCTACATTTAAAATATCAGGTTTTTATAAGATAGTTCGCCATCCTATTCAGACCGGGATACTTATTGGAGTGTGGGCCGTACCAGTATCAACCGCCAGTCACTTAGATTACATGCCGCGGGTTAAAAGCGTGATCCCATTTATTGTCTAGCGGTAAAAAAAGCGCACAGTGAAACAGTGATATAAGCATCGATTCACTTTATTGATATTAATATTACCCCGCAGGTGCTTGACAGTATTCGATCTGCAAAGCAAAAAATTAATACCTGTACTTGGAATATTTCTTGGGTATGATTAAAATTTAACTTAGTAATAAGGACTTTTTCCCGCTTTGCCAAAAACTTCCTCTGAAAATTTTGCTGTCGCCAAATTTGCATTAATAATTGTTTGTCTGGGTTCCATTATTGGACCTCTGGGAATGGCCTCTGTAAACATCGCTATTCCAGATTTAGCCGCTGATTTACAAGCCAATGCCAAGATGGTTTCGTGGCTACCCACACTGTTTATATTAAGCAGTGTGATATTTATGCTGCCTGCTAGCAAGTTGGCAGACAACTACGGAAGAAAGCGGATCTATGCCTATGGTCTGGCCTTAAATGCCTTTTCCTCTGTTATGTGTGGATTTGGCAACAGTATCGAATGGGTGCTGTTTTGGCGATTTGTACAAGGTGCTGCGGCGGCGATGATTTTTGGTCCGGGTGTGGCAATTATTACCTCGGTTACGCCTTCCCATAAACGAGGAGCGGCTCTTGGCATAGCTTCTGCATGTGTTTATGTTGGATTAACCATTGCACCAGCAGTAGGTGGTTGGCTAACTGAATTATGGGGCTGGCGTTCGGTATTTTTATTTCAGGTACCGATCGTAATCGCACTTTTATTGTTGATTAAAATGCGCTTGTCAGGTGAATGGAAGAATGATGAAAAAACCAAATATGACTGGTGGGGTACATTTATTTTTGCTGTGTTTGCGTCCTCGTTAGTATATGGGTTAAGCATCGTACCGAACAGTTTAGGGCTGGTGATGCTTGGACTCTCGGCTATCAGTTTGGCACTTTTTATTTTACATCAGAGTCGCAGTCGCCGGCCGCTTATCCGTGTACAAATGTTCCGCGAAAATCGGGTTTTTTCCATGTCATTAACCACATCATTGTTGATGTATGCCAGTAATTTTCCGCTGATATTTTTAATGAGTTTATATTTGCAATATGTCAAAGGCCTCAGTCCTTCACATGCTGGGCAGGTTATATTGGTTCAGGCATTGTCGATGGCGATAATGGCACCATTGTCTGGCAGGCTGGCCGATAGATTTCAGCCTCGGGTGGTGGCGACCCTTGGTTGTGTGATTGTTGCTTGCGGGCTGTTGGTGTTGAGCAGCATGAATACCCAAACCAGTGTGGCTTATATTACCAGTTCGTTTCTATTGATTGGGATCGGCTTTGGTTTGTTTTCTACTCCCAATAATAACGCCATCATGGGCTCAGCTAAGAGTCATGAGGTGGGTGCAGCTTCAGCATCGATGAATCTTGCGCGAACCATAGGCAATCTTTTCGGAATGAGCCTGGTGAATCTTATGGTACATTTCTATCTGGGTAATGCTCAGTTTACACCCGAGCAGAACCCTGCACTTATAAAAACAGTTGAGATGGCATTAAATATGTCTCTGGCATTTGTTGTCGTCGCCTGCGTAATATCGGTTTTACGTGGCAAATCGAGATCTGAATAAGACTTCACTATTTTTGATCTACTGATGGCTTACTGTGCTTGACATCCTCCCCGCCTTAAAAGGCGGGGATTCCTACTGCTAGCGTTTGATGTCCCAAACGGAGAATATTCTTTGCTGCATTAATATCTCTATCATGCACTGTGCCACACTCGGCACAAGACCATTCTCTTATTCCAAGACCTGTTCTACCTTTCGGACTGTTAGCGGTTATTTCACCGCAACACGAACACATCTGAGTAGTGTACTTTTCGTTAACTTCAACAAACTCAACTAGCATCCCTTTGGATTTATAATCTAGTTGGGTTTTTAGCATGTGCCACCCCGCATCTAAAACAGATTTAGCCATTTTAGTTTTTGCTAAAGCAGAACTGCTTACGTTTCCGATAACAATTAAACCGTTATTTCTCACCAGCTCTGTAGAGAACTTGTGCATTGCATCATTACGCTGATTTTTAATCTTGGCATGAATACTTTTTACCTGTTTTTTCTTATTCGCTCTTTGCGCTTTACCTAACTTGCTTTCTGAATTTCTATAAAATGCCTTTCTTGCCAATTGAGTACCATCGGAGCAAGTAGCCGTTGTCTTTAGTCCTAAATCAATACCTATTTCGCCTATACCTATTGATTTAACCTGAGGTACTTCAACCACAATATTGAAGTACCAGCGACCACGGCTATCTTCACTAAAACTACCCGATTTAAAGTTATATTTACTTAACCCGTAGCTATCCCACACATTAATAAAGAAACCCCCAAATTTAACCTGTCCGTTAATCCACTTGATCCCTGTTGATTTAAAAGGCACAAAACCAAGTGAACGTCTTGCGCCACCAGAAGCGCGCCATTTTAATTTATCTTTCTTAAACTGTTTTCTTGCTTTTGCATGAACAGCAATAATTTCTTGAACGGTTACGGCGGGGATAATGAAACCGCGCGCTTTTTTAATACCTTTTAACCATTTTTGAAGATCAAACGCCGATATATTATTTCTAATATAGCCAACTTCAGGTATAGGAATATAACACCATTCGCTAGTTTCAGCGTTTGCTGCGTTCCATACTTGATTTGTTTCAAACGCCATTCGGTTAAGGATCGCTTTGTGTTTATCCTTAACTCTGACTTTTAACGTTTTAATTACATTGGCCTGTTCTCTCATAAGTGCTACTTTAGAACAGGAAAAGAATATAATCAAGGGTTGGTCTATGGCGAATAAAGAACTGGATTTAAGAAAAGGTAGGCACTGTGTTTTTATGCTTCATTGCCACTTGATATTTATTACTAAATATAGAGGAAAAATACTTACTAATGATGCACTTGAATATATTGAAAGTATTATGAAAGGTATTGCAACTGGATTTGAAGTAGAAGTCGCAGAGTTCAACGGAGAAAGTGATCATATTCACTTATTGATCAATTACCCACCAAAAGTATGCCTGTCGAAATTGATCAACTCTCTAAAAGGAGTTTCTAGCCGGAAAGTTAGGCAAAAGTTCCCTGACATTAGGTATCATTGGTCTAATAAAAAATCAGGTGCTTTATGGAGTCCATCTTACTTTGCTGGCTCAGTCGGCGGCGCACCTTTGGAAATTTTAAAGCAATATATTGAACAGCAAGATAGACCGCATTAAAAGAAATTACGCTTATATCCCCTACCTGAAGGAAGGGGCTTTACGCGCTACTCGGTAAAAATGTGCGCTGTTGCGACAAAATATTTGTCGTATTATCTCACTTGGTTTAGAGAAAGTAACTCAAACCTTGATTATCAGCAAATTTCACAATCCACATATGGGTGACAACACATAAATGGAACAGAGCCATTAAAATAGATTAAGTGAAAAATCTAACTGTTAGATCAAGAAGTAATACGACGAATGGTTAGAGCACTCTTCCCCAAGACCACCACAATGTTAGCAAGAATAGTATGGCGGACACCAAACTCGCAATAACATGCCATTTCAAAGATAATGTAGCCTCTCCAAACTTTCCTTTAGGGTATTGATATAGGCTAGCAGGTAATGTAAAGCGCCATAAATAACCTGCAAAGCTAAATACAGCAAGTAAAAGTACACTTATAAATGAAGGTGCACTACTTTGACCCGATTTAACTTCCAAAATAAAGCCAAAAAACTCCAATGACCTTAAAACAAACCCAACCCAAAATATATATAAACAAACTGTGCCTATTAACCAATAAAGCATGTTTTTTGCCTGTGGAATGCGTATTGGGAAAATATTTTTATTTTCAGCGTGATTATCATTTTTCATATAAAAAAACCGGGCCAAAGCCCGGCACCTTATTGTTATTTAATTTCTTTACTTTGTACCGGTATGGCAAGAGATATTGCCCTGACACTTTTCACAATATTGTTTACCTGTGTGGTATTCTCGCTGACAACGAAGTCATAAACCTTAGGCGCTGAACCGGGTACTAAATCGGAACCACTCTGACGATCACCGGTGACAGAATCAACACCATTAACGTCAAGCGCAAAATTATCATCTTTAGCACCGCCATCATCGCATACTGTAATGATCTAATACCACCGGACACGACTAAGGGCTTCAGTTAATATGCCTCATATAAGTAGAAACAACATGTCTGACCCTCTGTAAAGTTAGTTACTGGATAAGGATGTTTATAAGCAAACGGAAAATGATCTGTTTAACAATACTACGGATAAAAAATCCGACACCAACCCCCTATTTGCAAAGGCTCCCGCCCATTGAGGCGTAAACGTAGCGTAAAACGACTTAATAACATCGAAATATTAGACTAAAAGAGAGTAGTTACGGAGGCTAATATTGATTGAAACACTGTCATCTTTAACAAAATATAAATCGCTTTATAGTGGATACAGTAATTTTTATACGTTTGATATATGTCGACGACTACTTCGTAGATAGCTTTTAAAATAACGCTACAGATTGGTTCGTCGCCAGTCACTTATTTTCAAGCTCTACATCAACCTGGATAGTACCATTCTACCATTCAGCTCGATTTTATTGATCAGGCACTTCGATTTCACTCTCTTTTGTGAGAATTTTAGCGTGAGCTATTAACGCTCACTGACGGGAAAAATCGAGCATGTGGATTTTCACCCGCTGAGGCGCTTAGGGGCACAAAGCGCCTTAGTTTTTTGTTCTTTAATATCAATTTGAACAACCTATATTATCTGATATGCCAGTTTTTTGGTTGGGGAATACGCGGCAATATTAATATTTAATTGATTAGAGTATGATGTTTGTTTTAACGTGATGATTTAAAAGAATATAAAGTATGGGTGTCCAACCTTTTTTTGTGGCTTTTTTTAGAATCTATAAAACAATAAACTATTTATTAAAGAATGGGATTACGAATGATCATCGGATTGCAAGTCAGGCATTTTAAAGCATACAAAAATATCAAATATATTCCTATTGGTCATGAACATAACTTTGTTGCTTATTCTGGTGAGAATGGAGCAGGTAAAAGCTCTATTCTTGAAGCCCTAGACACTTTTTTGAATAACAAAAATTGGCTTATCACAAAAAATGCAAACGCATCAGACTCGTATATTTGTCCTCTGTTTTTGATACCAAAAGATAAAGTTTCTCGACTAACTAGTTATTTTGAAACTATTAGTAATTACTTTTGGGGGTTGGAACAAAAAGATAAAAAAGACCATTTTTTCGAAGTTAGAGATAAGTTGATTAAAAGCCATAAAGAATCCTATTATCTAGTTTTTGTTGGTGAATCTATTGATCACAAAATCGTGATTCCATTTGGTGAATCAATTCAAAAAAGTTTATTAAAAGAATTAGAACCTAATTTTTCAGAAAAGAATTTTTTAAAAGAATTAAAAAACCTCTATTCTTATGTATATATCCCTGTCGAAATAAATTCAGAAGACTTCACAAAAATTGAAACTGTAGAAATGCAAAAAATATTCAATAAAGAAGTTGTAAATGAAATAAAACAATCTCTAAGACCTAAAGATATAGATAACATCAATACCCGACTTGATTTATTTGTGAGTGAGTTAGAAGGTAAAATGGAAGGTGAATATTATTATGATACAGGTGATACAGGTACTAAAAAATTAACACAAACTTCCTTA
Source organism: Psychromonas sp. MB-3u-54 (assembly GCF_002836415.1). Classification (GTDB taxonomy): domain Bacteria; phylum Pseudomonadota; class Gammaproteobacteria; order Enterobacterales; family Psychromonadaceae; genus Psychromonas. The sequence continues at coordinate 64,349 of NZ_PJBP01000185.1, forward strand.
GTGGATACGATCCTAGAAATGTACTTCAAGAAAAGAGTATTAATGAAAGGTAATAGAGAGGAAGTTAAATTATCTAAGAAAATGAGTGAGCTAAGTGCAGGAGAGAAAAGAGAATCTTTAATAAATTTGGTATATGTTTTTTTAAAAGAAGAAAAAGAAAGAAATAAAATAATTATTATTGGGATTGATGAGCCTGAAAACTCACTTCATACCGCTATTTGTTATGAGCAATTTGAAAAATTAAAAAAAGTCTCAAAAGTTGCACAAGTTTTATTGACGACTCATTGGTATGGATTCTTACCGATTGTTGATAAAGGACTAGTTCACTTTATAAAAACAGAAATAAAAGAAAAAGATTCTGGTTCTGATGAAAGAATAGTTTTTGATCAAACTGTTGATTTATATAGATACCCGTATCAAACAAAAAAATTACCTAAAGATTTTTCTTTAAAAAGTACCAATGATTTAGTCCAATCAATTTTCCATTCATTAACCACTAATGATCCGTATAACTGGCTGATTTGTGAAGGTTCAAGTGACCAAATATATTTAGAGTATTTTTTAAAAGATTTAAAAAGTGAGTTGAATTTACAAATAATTCCTGTTGGTGGTGTCGAGTTAGTTAAAAAATTTTATAAGTATTTATCTTTACCCATAACTGAAATTACAGGGCTGAAAGATTGCGGTAGAATCTTCTGCTTAACTGATACAGATGCAAATTTGCGAAAGAACGGTGTAGATCAGTTTAAAGAGTTAAAGTCACACATAATACTAAAACGCCTTTCATCTGGTGCGGATAATGTTACTGAATTAATTAAGTTTGAATTAGAAGAAAAACAAGAGCCAATTGATATAGAGAAATCCTTAAACCCTCAAGTTTTCGCAGAAACACTAATACAATTAAAAGCAAATCCTAAATATTTAGTAGGTGAGGATCAAATCCAAAATGTGAAGGGAAATACAACAATTAGTAATTTAAGGAATTGGGATTTAGAGAAATTTTTCTTAGATGAAGGAGTTAAAGATGATTTTGCTGCTAAATACATTCAGGTTATGATAAACCAATTTGATGATACATATATCCCTACTTGGGTTGCAGAGATAAGAAAATACTTTTTAAAATAACTAACCAAATGCCATGTGCGACTGGATCTACCATAAAGGAAATAGCTGGACACCCATCTAATTGACTAAATATCAATCTGATTTTTTATTTTATTCGGTTAGAAAAATGGGGAGCATGGTTCGTTTCTTAATGGATGTCCGAAATTTTTTTATGATTTAAAAGAATATAAAGTATGGATGTACTGTATTTCTCTTCCTGTATTTATACAGTATAATAGTTAAGATGTGAGTGGAAACAAAAAAGGCTACCGTTTAGGTAGCCTTGAGCATAATAATCTGTAATTCAGATTTTATGTTTAATCACAATTTTTTAGGTACAGTCCTCAGGCTAACTTCAAACCAACCTTTTAATGAAATTTCATTTTTAGATGCTTGTTTTGTTTTTGCTTCTGTTTGTTCAGAAACAAATATATATTCAAATTCATTGATGTTTTTAAACTCTTTGGACCAATTTTCATAATTATTAGATCCCCCTTTGCGAACAACGGCATCGTATAAATCATTCTTATTCATATCTGGACTACAATTCTTGTTTCCTGAGGCATAGGCTTTCTTTGTCCTTAAATTAACCATTACAATCATTTCAAACATAAAACATCCTAACTATAAAAATACTAAAACTATATATAACACATAACAATGGTGGTATTACAGATACCAAAAATAAACATAATTTATCTATAATATTTTTTGTTTTTAAATGAAGCTGCACGGAATACTGGTTATATTCAATAACCGTTATTCCTCAGAAAAATAACCTTTAAAATCGAATATTAATAACTGACGTTACGCACCACATTATTATAAATCAATAAGTTAGTACTTTTAGACATTGCTGTAAGCCCTATTCTATCTTGGGGCTGCGTAACATCAGTTAATAAGTATTAAGAAGTTTTCTTCTACTGATTGAGCTACTTAAAAAGTCGCCATGGTGTGCAGGAACAATAATTTCTATTTATAGCTGTTCACACTGTGAACAAAGGGACTGAGGGTCACAAAGGGACTGCAAAGGGACTGAGGGTCAAGTCTTTCATTTTGCAGTTTTTTAATAATTAGTCTCTATTCTAAGGCGGAAAGGGGCACAAAGCGCCCTAGAAAAATTCACAGCCATACACAAAGAGGCTACCATCTGGTAGCCTCTAAAATGCATTTAGGGGGGGTTATGGTAAATAAAAAAACGAGAAAATTTATTATATTGCCTGCAATCAAAAGTTATCTTTCATCTTTAACTACAAAGAATTGACCTTGACCAATGTAACGGTATTCACCTGTGTTCGCCCAGTTTTCCACATTATTTTGCCAAGTTTCACAACTGCCGACAAATAGTTTCATATCCATGTCCATAGCCCAGAATTTGTAATTATCACTTGGCTCAAGCTCTTGCAGTCTCTTATCTAACGCAGTTAGATGTTTATTAATGGGATCACATTCACCTAGACGATACTTAGCAGTCCAGATGAAGCGTACACGTTCTCTGTCATTACCTGACATATCTAAGCTAGATAGCATTGACATAGTTGGTGATGCACATGCGGTGGTTATTACTATCAGTAAAACTATAATAATGTATTTCATGGTTATCTCTTTGATTAACTCAACAACCACCTACTAAAGTAAGTGGGTTAGGGTTGATGGACTGAAGTCCGGATACGGGTCAAAGACCCGTTTTTTTAGTGCTCAGTTCTAAAATTATCATCGACTTTTGGCTCAAAATGATGGGCTAAATACTCTTTAATCATTTCTTCGGTAACATCTCCAGATGTGACACAAAAATATCCTCTAGACCAAAAATGACGTCCCCAGTATCGCTTTTTTAAGTCGGGGAAACTTTCAAAGAGTTTAGATGATGATCTCCCCTTCACCCTTCTCATTATTTCACTTGGTGCCATATTAGGAGGGGCTGAAACCAAAAGATGAACATGATCTTTGCTAATAACTCCTTTTAAAATCTCAATTTCAAAAGAATTACATGTTTGTCTGATTAATTCTCTGAGCTTCAATCCAACATCACCCTTTAAAACTTGATACCTATATTTAGTCACAAAAACAAAATGATACTGAATCTTAAAAACCGTATTGCTACCATATCGATAATCCATCCCCATCTCCCTTAACCGAATACCTATTAAGATATTATAGCTAAAGCTGACCGGCTAAAGCCGATGGTTTTAACCTTTTCAGGAGACTAATAAAAAATAATATCTTTTGAGACTTATTGATGATTGTATCGGCACTTGATAACGTATCCATTAATTTTATTCAACTGTTGGTTTTGGTAATATTAATGTTGCATTCTTCGTGGCTTCAATAAAAAAAGATGCTGAATTAAAAATCCGTTGGTAAATATAATCATAATTAGGATTTTCCGGAGTTAGATATCGTAAATCACTATCTACTTCGACACCCTCATCAAAATATCTGATATCTTCACTAATTGTGTTTGTATCTAGTTGCGTAAAATAAGTAATTTGTTTATTTCCATCTACTGAATCAAAAGTTAGGTATTGATTTAAGTCAGTATCTCTACTGCACATCAAACTCCCAATAGGACCACCCATAAGACCACAATTTTTAAAAGTACCTTCAGGAATAGTAAAATATGCTTTTTGCACATTAAACGTCAGTGTAGAAGATTGAAGCTCTATCAAATTATTGCAATCATTACGCTTAAATTTATAAATAAATTGGCCAGCACCAGTACTTTCTTTTGAATACTCGTTCATATCAGAGCAATGACTAGAAAAAGTCGATTCACTATCACTAGAAGATCCGCATCCTGAAAGAATAAAAACAGCAGAACTTACAAATATGGTTAAAAAAAATTTCATTGCTTTGAAGCCTTTATATTAATAACTAATTTTCTATTACAACCAATTTTTATTGGCTTAATTTTATATTAAACATGTTAATCCATTGTTTTTATGGAGAAATTTAAAAACAATAGTGTAAGGCTACACCTCAATACCTTTTTTATCAATAAATTGTATTTTTAATAAAATGTGATGTAAATAAACATGCACGAAATACCTATTATGGTAAGTCGCGACTTTTTCTTACATAAATAACGGTTTCATTATCAGATTTAAAAAAAGCACTTAAAACCAAGAGTCAATTAATATATATAACCTTAAAAATAGCAGGTTGAAATTTTGTTTTAATGACTGTTTTTAGAGGATAAAAATGCTTTTCCCATTTGGTGTTTTTTTCAAGCTCAAATAGCTAAATGAACCAGTTTCTTTTTTGTAGTGGGTAAGTGATTTTGGTCCAAATTTTATAAGTTGCTAACTCGCTTGGGGCGAAAGCGCCTTAGCGAAATATTTCAAGCAGTGCACGAATATTCAAACCGACTTTACTGTAAGGAACATTTATTTTGATCACTACAGGGAGAAATTAGTACGTAAATGGAATCATCTCAACAGATAAATAGTGCAAAAGTTCTAAGTCGCTTTTATGCCCCAAAACCTTGAAAATAGATTTTATAAGAGAACATAACAGGATAAATGCTGTTGGCTATAGTTAAACCTCCCGTGTTTAGCGCGTTATACAACAAGGGTTACAGCATTTATCAATTTACGAAGATCCCATATTCACATCTAAAATAAGCACAAATAACGCCACAAAAAGACTGTAAATGGATAAGAGGAGTACCACCAGTTGCGATTGCCGAGACTAAAAGCTAAGTTGGATTAATTTGTCGGTTGTTGGAAAGCTTGGGATCTCATTGCGCACAGAGTCTGCAGGTGAAGTACCGGATATGGACAGAAGATAGTTACTAAAGGGGGAATTTACTGATCGGTAGAAAAAAAATCCCTGCATAAGCAAGGAGTTAAAGTATGGTGCCCGAGGCCGGATTTGAACCGGCACTTCTTTCGAAAACGGATTTTGAATCCCCAAAACACAGTTACGTCCATTAGTTTAGAACAGCTATCTCATTGTTTCAATTAAACTTGGTGTTTTTTGGTTGCCTTGGGTTTAGGCAGGTTTACGCCAAAAAATAAAACTATCAATAATAGATTTGGATTTTCACACACTTTAACGTCAGTATCATATTAGAGTTGGCATCCTCACTAGATTGCTCGCTTCACGGAATAAGTGGGCTTGAAGAGTTTATGAAAATCGCACACTGCTCTCGAAATGAATTAAAGCTCATCTAACAGCGTATATTACAATATCTTTAATTTTCACAGTCTAAGACGCTTCGGAGTACAAAGGCTTAGGAATTTTCACCATTTATCTGTTGAGATCAGCTCATTTATTTACGCTCGCTTTCTCCCAATAGACCGTAAATACATCGGTGCTCTAGATATAGCCTCCAAGCGAGCTAGGGAATAAATTGCTAACACATTTGGTTATTTTGGCTTGGAAAAATCACCAAATTGGGAAAGCGTTTTTACGCTCAAAAAATCTTCATTAAAAACAAAATTGTTAACCTACTATCTTAAGATTAATCTCTATTAATTGACTATTTATTTTAAATAGTTTGTATCGATTTAATAATGAAACCGTCATTTACATAAGCAAAAAGAACTAGTTACCATAAATGATATTTTGTAAACGCTTCTGTTAGTGAAGGTTATTTTGAAATTTTAACATATAATAAAATGAACACCTGATTTTACCAATAGGAGTTATGGCAACTTCAGTTATACTGTCTGAAGAGATAGAAAAACGATTGAGTTTTTTAGCGTCTAAAACAGGTAGAACTAAAGCATTTTAGAAAAACAGAAGAGATGGAAAGTCCAATAGAATTAGGAAAGTCATTAAAATACTTTAACTGGTATAGAGTTAGTGTAGAAGGTGTGAATTTTTAAATATCCTGTCCCTTTTAGGCTTTCCTAACACACTGTTTAAATGTAAGAAGGTTAAATAAATGAGTAAGGACGCAGAATACGACAGTAAACTTCATAATAGGAAACGTTATCTAGCAGAGCTTACTATTGCCAACAAGAAGCTTGCTTTTCAAAACAATGAGAAGGATAAGCGGGCAGCAGAGCTGGCCATTGCCAATAAAGAGCTTGCCTTTCAAAACGAA
>NZ_PJBP01000077.1 GCF_002836415.1 Psychromonas sp. MB-3u-54
GGGATTTATCGTTTATTAGGCGCTTGGCGATGGAACAGGGTTCGCAGAGCTTACCCGCTCGTGACACTTGCCTGTCGGCAAACTCGCCCTACTCGAGAGTAGGTCATAAATCGATAGAATTAAAAAAACCCAGTAGGAAAAGACCTACTGGGTTGGTTTAATTAGGCGCTTGGCGATGACCTACTCTCACATGGGGAGACCCCACACTACCATCGGCGCAATT
>NZ_PJBP01000078.1 GCF_002836415.1 Psychromonas sp. MB-3u-54
GTGGCTGTCGCCGTGGCGCCATCATCATCGGTCGTTACCAGAGTGATCGTCGCATCGCCGTTAAAGTTTTCCGCCGGCGTAAAGGTAATAGTGTTGTCGGTTTCATTAATACTTACCGTGCCCTGCTCTGCTGGCACGCTCGCAGTGGTCGACAGGATTGTGCCGTCAACATCAGCCGCCGTGTAAGCAACCGTGATGCTGCCGCTGTCTTCATCGATA
>NZ_PJBP01000079.1 GCF_002836415.1 Psychromonas sp. MB-3u-54
TGCTGGTTTTTTTATGTCGTTTATAAAACGCCTCGGCAGCAAAGGTTACACTGTAAAGTTAGGAATGGCTAAATAGCTCAGCTGGTTAGAGCACATCACTCATAATGATGGGGTCCCAAGTTCAACTCTTGGTTTAGCCACCACTTACTTAACAAGTAAATCAAATAATAAATCAGCTTATTGCTGATTTTTTTATGCCCGTCATAAAACAACAA
>NZ_PJBP01000080.1 GCF_002836415.1 Psychromonas sp. MB-3u-54
TACCGTGTTTTTTTTAATATTTGCACTTGCATGTATTTTCTCGCCCAGTATATTTTCTAAAGCAAAATACCCAGTACTGCGTTTACCTTTAACAAAACCAGTGCCCTGTGGCGTTTGGATGAAATCATGCTTTTTAAGGCCAAACAACTTTCCTGTCGGTATCCGTTTTTCACTGCGAACACCCTTAGTTTGCTGGTAATCACCGGAGGC
>NZ_PJBP01000081.1 GCF_002836415.1 Psychromonas sp. MB-3u-54
CAAGCGCTTAAACGAAAAAATCCCTGCTGACGTTAGTCAACAGGGATTTATCTGGATTTAATGGCATAGCTTGTGCGAAATTCTAGCGATTAGCTAGTGCTAGATACTGGCGATGGAACAGGACTCGCAGAGCTCGTCCGCTCGTGAACCATTGCAGTCGCGAAACAACCAGGGCACGCAGAGCTTAGCCCGCTCATGACACTTTGCT
>NZ_PJBP01000082.1 GCF_002836415.1 Psychromonas sp. MB-3u-54
ATATTTTGCAGAGTATTGGCTTGTAGCTGACAATAGCGAGGCTTAATTTAAGCCATTAAAACCTTTCATCTTGATGAGCAGTTATTTACTCGCTTGGATTCAAATAGTAAGTGTGATCGGCAAAGAAAAGTTTGGCCAGGCAATCCGCTTATGTCGCCTGCATCCGCAATTGACCAGTAAAAACAGAGAAGGCGTTTTTTGA
>NZ_PJBP01000083.1 GCF_002836415.1 Psychromonas sp. MB-3u-54
TAAGAATGCTGGGTGGTATTTGATTTAAAACGTGGATAGTTTATTAAGCTAAGAATGCTGGGTGGTATTTGATTTAAAACGTAGATAATTTATTGCGTTAAATTTAAAGATGGTGGGCGATACTGGGCTTGAACCAGTGACCCCCGCCTTGTAAGGGCGGTGCTCTCCCAACTGAGCTAATCGCCCATCTTTAAGTTGGT
>NZ_PJBP01000186.1 GCF_002836415.1 Psychromonas sp. MB-3u-54
AAGGTTTTTAACGCGTGAATTTTTTTACAGCCGTTAGTTAATTTAGTGCCAGATTGTGACTCAAAAAATACACTGTTTACTTTGGAAGCCGTTAGCTAATTTAGTGCTAGATTATGACTAAAAAACACACTGTTTTCTTTAGAGGTGGTAGTTATTTTAACCTTTAGTCTTTGTTGGTACTGTAAAATTATTGAGTTACAATCACCTAATACTAAATCCATTCATTTTCTGTTCGTTTATGCAGGTTAAAATACATGCTAGCTAGACATAAAACGTCGTTTTAGTCTTTGTTATTCATTTGATTCATAACATCCTGTTATTCTCTACTACGTGGCAAGCTAAAGCGGTTCAAAATCGTTCTTTACGATTTTTTGTCATTAGAATAATTAGTTACTGCAATCAATACCTTGCTTTCATGCGTTTTCCTGTGCATAAACAGATCACTTAATAAGTGGAATTGGTATAATTAGAAATTTAAGCCTTATGCTCTTGAGGAAACATGGAAATTCGCAGAATAAAGTATTCAGATTTGGGTGGCTTTGTAGCCCTATGGGATGGCGTTTTTAAGGAAGGTAAATATTTAAGCAGCCCGCCTCCGCCTGCCGGTGGAATAGGCCCGGTTTTACAAAAAGTTGCAGCGCATAAAATCCCGCAGTTTGTGGCTATTGTTGAAAATGAATTAGTTGCTAGTGCTGAAGCATTTCCTGGGGATATGTGCGGGCTTAAAGAGAAAAATAGTGCGCGAATTGGCGTGGTTGGCGCGCATGTAAAGCAGAGTCTGCGCGGTCAGGGTATCGGACGCACTCTGTTAAAAATGCTTATTGCCGATAGTAAAAGATACGGTTATTCAAAGTTAATACTGGAGGTTTACGAATCTAATAAGCCAGCCAAAAAACTCTATGAATCATTGGGTTTTATTTATAACGGCTTTGGTCGCGATGTCGTTTTCCCCTCGGGTCTAAAAGTACGCAGTGAACGAATGTCTTTGCTGTTAGGATAAGCTAATAAGCGCGTCAATTAGGACGCGTAGGACGCGCGAAAACTTGCCTCTATTCCGAGGGGGGGATAGGGGCGTTCTTATGGGAACCGGTTGTTAATAAACCTGGGTGATGCAATGTAGGCTGGCGATCAGCAACACCTAATCAAACCACTTTTCCTTTCAGCCTATGCAAAGCGGGCATTAAACAGAATTTATTTAGCCCTGTATAAATAAGGGGCACCATGCTCGCGTACTATAACGGTCAAACCTTTATTACGAGAAAGCTGATTTCAACGCATTGCTTTCAAAAAAATGATTATTTGTGTTTATTACAACGCAGGTAAAAGGTCGTTTCAGAGGCGCTCATTACTTTTTTATGAATAAAGTGTTCTTGTCCGGAGTCGAATCGATAAGAGTTTGAAAATTCCTTCTGTTCGGTATTGTCTAGCGCATCACTAACGATATTAATACCTAAGCTGCTCGCAATAACATTAGCGGATTTTAATTGTGCGTTATTCGCTAATGTTCCTGAACCATTTTTAATCTGCGGGTCTGATCTTTTTAGATTTACAACGCCCAGACGATTAATTAAATCGATAACATTAGCGTCCAAGCCAAAATTCGTCACTGTCAATGTAATCCCCATCTTATTAATATTATCCAGATTGGACAGAATATCTGCTGAGGCGTGGCGAATAATCGCTTTATCAACTAGAAATTCAAGCTGCCCGGTTGAACAGCCCGTTTCTTTTAAAATAGTTTGCAGTTCCGCAATGAAGCTAATTTGTGATAATTGTATTTGGAATAGATCAATGGCAATCCGGCCAAATTTAATCTGCGATTGTTCCCAGGAAAACGCTTGTAAGCAGGCTTTACGGATCATTTTCCAACCAATGGGTATTAGTAAATGACTCCCTTCCGCCACACTCAAAAAGCGCTCAGGCGGTAATATTCCACGTTTCGGGTGATGCCAACGCAGTAAACCTTGCAGCGCAACGATTTGCTGTTTATTAAGATCGTATTCCGGCTGGTAATACAAACTGAACTGATCTAATGAGAAGGCCTGTTTTAACTCTTTTTCTAATTCAAACTCTTTATTCAAACCGAGCGTCAAGCCAGGGGTATAAAAATTGTATACTGTGTTTTTGTCTTTTTTTCCACGCAGCATTGCTGTTTCAGCATTCAAAAATAGGGGCCCAACCTCAATCCCGTCATCGGGGGAAAGACTGATACCGATACTCGCGGTAAGATTTTTGTACACGTTTTCGATCATAAATGTGCTGCTAAACTGCTCTGCTATTTTATATGCGACCTTAGCTGCATCGTGTTCACTGGCTAATTCGTCAATGATAATAATAAATTGGTCCTTAACAAAACGTCCCAGAGTATCTTTTCCATAAATACAGTTTTTTAGACGCTTAGCAATCTCCTTTAAAACCTGATTGCCGCCATTGTATCCATACTTATCATCAATCGCTTTAAAATCATCAATATCAACTAAAATGACCGCCACTGCGCTGTGCTGATAATTAGCACGTGTTAACCTATCTTCCAATCGCCTAAACAGGGAGATTCGATTATGTAATCCCGTTAAGGGATCTTGTTCAGATAAAAAGCTGATTTTTTTATCTGTTACTTGAAAGTGCGTTAAATCGGTATAAGAATAGACTCGTTCAACCCTGTTTTCCTGCGTGTGCCGGATCTCATAGGCCTCTAACCAGGCGTGACAAACATCACCAAGTTGAGTGCGATAGGTGATATCTCCCTGCCAGGAACCGTCTGTTTCTAAAATCTGCTCAATGTTTTTATAATATGAACGATCATGGGTAGCTGAAACTAATAAATTGATCTTTTGCGCTAACAATTGCTTTTTACTATAGCCAAAAACAATACAAGCATTGCCATTGGCTGAAATTATCCTGCTGTCCCCGTCGGTAACGATCAGACTCTCTTTACTATTTTCAAATACAGCATCCGCAATCTCAGATCGTTTCTGCTCCTTTCGCTGTTCGCTTATATCCCGGCTAACAGAAATTAACCCTTGTAGATCTCCCTGTTTATCCTGCACAGGTATTTTTTTCATATTGAGCAAATGACGTTCGCCATCGTAATCGGTGGAAACAACTTCCTGTACATTGACGTTGTTATTTTTTATAACCTTTTGGTCTTGCTCTATAGACGCTATTGCTTGCTCTAAGGGGGAAAAATCATATACTGTTTTACCCAAAATCTCCTTTTCCAAAACACCCACAAATTTCTCAAATGGTCTATTACAGCCTAATATCTGGCTTTTTAAATCTTTATAAGAGATCATGTCCGGAGAAATATCTGCTGTTGCGCGCAACATGGTTTGCTGTTTTTCTAATAAATATTTTGACTTGTTGAGCTCTGTAATATCAAAAATAAGTCCGCTTTGTATTTTTCCGTCAGCGGTGAACTCTTTATGAATGATAAGATCATGCTCTTCACCGGCTTTATTAGTCCATTTATATTCATGCAAACCATCTTGATAATCAATAAGGGTTTGCCGATCTACCTTTTCGATCTCATCTTTTAAAGGAGAGTCAGATAGATCTGCTAATGTTTTTCCTATTACTTGCGCGGGAGTGAGACCTAACAGCTCGGAAAAATGGCGATTACAGGCTAAATATTGCGCTTGTTTATTTTTAAAGTAGATAGGAATACTAAGAGACTCTAAGACGGCTTTAAACTCGTCAGTAAAAATATTTTCAATACTAAGGGATAACTCTGTCTCTTTAGTTCCGTCACCTGTATTCAGATAGGTGGTATTCAACAAGGGAAAATTAGTTTTAATTTTATTTTTTATATCTGTATTAAGGGGGAGTTCTGATATGAAGTGGCTAAAATTATTTTCCGATAAAGTCAGCTCGAGTTGCGCGGCACTCACTAAATGAAAAAAGTGATAGTTATCTGTTTTTTTACCCGTAAAAAATGAGTTAAGCAATGTATCAACAAGGGCAATATTGTCACCAAGATACAATAGATTTTTAATGGAATTAGACAAAAATAACCCCCTTACATACAAATGCTACCTTAGTAACGTATGCTTTATCGTCATGGATGTATCGGTCACTCGGGTTCGAGTGTGTTGATTCATAGCCGATTCGTTAATAAATTGCTCTGTTTAAGCCATTTGCATAGTCACAATGGACTTTTATGTCTCCTGCGAGTCTATTTTCAGGAATATTACAATCATAGTGCGCTTTGAATAATGAATTATCAAATTTGTCAGCTAACCACTATACGGCAGCCAGTTTGACTGCTCGCTGGTTCAGGCTAAATACCGGCAGTATCAGTAATACCCCCATAAGCACTCTATCTGAGAGGATGTACTTGATCTATGTGCTCACTACTAAATTGAGACACAGTAACCATATCCTGAGTTATTACATTCCCTTTGGAAGGTACATACTTTGTTTTTTCATATACAAAGTCACAGTCAACCGTTGCGATCTTAGCTGCTGGTTGAATTTTCTAATATATAAAATTATTGGCTAAGCACTTAGCGGTACAGGCTAAACTTATGCTCCCGTATTTCAGTGTGTGAAATGGCTTGTCAACAAGCCTATAAAGTATAAATAAAATTATTTCTAATGACTGATTATACTAATTCCACTCATTAGTTGGTCTTGTTCCAGGCCGCCACACTTCAAATATCCGCAGACAGCGTTGCCGCTGAAAAGACGGTTTTACAAAAATGCGCAGTAAGAAGCTGGTGGTTTATTTAACTTTAAAAATTTTCGTGAAAAAACCTTACCGTTGAAAAGATATAATGCACATTTGTGCACAAATCCCTTCAAAGTTGTTTATTCTTTCACCCTTATTGTTTTAAGATTAAAACCACTATTAACAAAGATGTTCGATTGCGGCATAAAAAGGGTAAAAGTACCCGCAGTGTCAATCCAAAATTTAAAGGTCAAGCCCGCTTTTTAAGGATAAAAAATGATATTTGAAGATCAATTTACCAAGACAACAGTGAAGACTGCCGGCGCACAAATCAATGTGCTGCAGGGAGGATCCGGCGCGCCTTTATTGCTTCTACATGGTTACCCGCAAACTCATGTTATGTGGCACGAGGTTGCGCCGCATCTTATGCAAAATTTTCATCTGATTTGTCCGGATCTTCGCGGATATGGGGATAGTTCAAAACCCTTTGGCAGTGCCGATCACGCCACCTATTCCAAGCGCGAGATGGCTAAAGATATGGTCGAGGTGATGGCAAGCTTGGGGTACAGTGAATTCTTTGTCGCGGGTCATGACCGTGGCGCTCGAGTTGTCCACCGTATGGCATTAGACTATCCTGAAAAAATCAACAAAGCCTGCGTGATGGATATTGTTCCCACGCATCATATGTTTAAAACGACTGACCAGCAATTTGCGACCAGTTACTACCACTGGTATTTTCTTATACAACCGGACAATCTTCCTGAACGTATGATTGGCGCTGATCCTGCTTACTATTTGGGTGAAAGTCTAAAAAGATGGAGTGCTTCAGGCGCGGTATTCAAAAAACAAGCCGTTGATGAATATATACGCTGTTTTAGCAGCGCAGAAACAATTCATGCTTCCTGTGAAGATTACCGTGCTGCTGCAAGTATTGACTTAAAGCACGACCAACAAGACATGAGTCAGAAGATTAAGTCTCCTCTGCTGGTTCTATGGGGAGCAGAGGGATTTATTGAACGTAATTATGATGTGCTCGGCGTGTGGCGGGAACATGCCTTAAATGTACAAGGGAAGAGTTTGCAGTGTGGACATTTTTTGGCAGAAGAGGCGCCATTGGCAGTATGTGCAGAACTTATGCGATTTTTTGACCATCCCAAATAAGCGCCTTAGCACATTTTTACTGTCCTACCAGAATATATACCGCGCCTGCTCCTAGGGGGCACGGCTAGCGCATTTTAATCCCCGATTCTAGCAGGGTTGAACGGTAATCATCATCCAGTCCTGCCATCTTCTTTTTATGTGCAATACTGACTGATTTTGTATCATCTTGTTTAAACAGAGCCATTGCTATTTTTCGCATGACATTAAAAGCGAGGGGACCACGTTTTTTTCCGGATACGAGATTCATCTTCTCTAAATATCATATCAAGTACCCAGTGCATGCTTTCTACTTGCCAGTGACTACGGACGTCATGAAGTGTTTGCGCTGCATTTAAATCCAATGAGGAGATATACCAACGTGGTTCTGTTGTATCTTTACCCGTCGATTTTTCATGTTCTTCTGAGCTTACTTTGACGATACTTTTTAAACCAGACCAGCGATACTCTTTGCCTAACCAGCCTTTATCAACCTTCTCGCTGAGTCTTATACCACCAAGCCTCTAGCTTTGAAGCTTTGAAGGCTGGAAGGTTGGAAGGTTGGAAGGCTGGAAGGTTGGAAGGTTTGAAGGTTTGAAGGTTTGAAGGTTTGAAGGTTTGAAGGCTGGAAGGTTGGAAGGTTTGAAGGTTTGAAGGTTTGAAGGTTTGAAGAGTTAGAAGTTTTAAACAACTTAGTTTACCAATGTCGAAAAAAGAGGTTGAATTTTATGCATCACTGCATTGTATTATGGTAAGGCTTTGGGCAGTAGGGGGCGCTTCAGCCCCGATTGCCGCTTTTTGCGGCGCATAGAATAGAGCCTACTAACAGAAGGCTAAAAAATAATTAAATGATCACCTTGTAAAAAGGCATAAACCCTTCAACTGTTAATTTAAATGGATATTACAAGCTTTCTTTAGCGCATGCATAATGCAGCTTTACTCTGTTGTATATTATTAGAGCATCATAAAGCTGCGAATACGCCTGCAAAAAAGGATTGCTTATCCGTCTGAACTGACCTTGCTCAATGGATTAAGAAAAATGACACGATGTTGAGATAAGAGATTACTGAGAGCTGTCATTGAGCAACTATTCTTGGCACTCGACTGGAGATCGCCGTGACTATCTCATAATTTACAGTGTGCTGTTTTTTTGCGAGATCATCAGCTGTAATGGTTTCACTGCCCTGGGTTCCGATAATAACAACTTCGTCACCGATTGAGACTTCACCCCGAAGGTGTGTCACATCAATCATGCACTGGTCCATACAGATATTTCCAATCTGCCTGCAGCGCTCGTTACCAATTAAAACGTCAATTCTGTTGCTCAGCGTCCTGCTCAAACCATCACCATATCCAACGGGGATAGTGGCAATAAGAGACGGTTTATCGGTGCAATGCAGGTGGCCATAACTGATTCCGGTATCTTGAACGACTTCCTTGAGCAGCGTTATTCGGCTTACAAGGGACATTACCGGCTTGAGTTCGTTTAATTCTGGAGCCGCCATAGAGACAGATGGCTTTAGACCATACATTGATATACCTGGACGAATGGCATCAAGGTGTGCTTCTTCTAACGCAAACAGGGCAGCACTATTGGCAATATGATACAGCGGAATATTATAGGCTTGGGTCTCCTTCTTGAGTGCAGTGAAGGTATTGATCTGTGTCTTTGAAAATGACAAATCGTTTTCATCAGCGCGGGGAAAATGACTACAGATTCCACCAATAATGATTTCAGGTTGCGATTTACACTCATCAAGAAAGGTCAGTATCTGGTCGGGTCTGACACCCATGCGGCCCATTCCTGTGTCTACTTTGATGTGTATTGTTATCTGTTTTTCTCTTCTTTTTGCTGCCTGGGCAAGTGCCTGTAACTGCATCTGGCTACAAACTATCGGTTGAAAGTCATAGTCAAGGAGATAGTCGCTGTTTTCAGCAAGCGTTGGTGACAGGATGATAAATGTAGCGTTAATCCCTTTTTCGACAAGCTCCGCAGCCTCACTTAGATGTGCGGTACACAGAGTAGTGTAGCCCAGACTGAGCAGATGCTTTGCAATAATCTCTGCATCATGACCGTAGGCATTCGCCTTAATAGCGGGGAAAAGTGGCCGTTTACCGGCCTTTTTTTGCAGCACCTCCATATTATGAGTCAGGTGGTCGAGATGTATAATGGCTTTGGTTAAATGCGTGTTTTTATAATTCACAGTCCTGATAGCTCCCATTTAGATCATAATAAAAAAAGTTTAGCTTCCCTGTCTTTTTTGAGAGGGGTGAAAATGCGAGCCCGATGGCCCGCATTAAATATAACAAATTGATTAATAAACGATTAAATTTACCCGGCTGTTGAGCTAAATTTTATCCTCAGCAGGCAGGGCTATATCAGCGTCGTCTTCTTCCTCAACAAATTTCTTTATTTTTCCTGATTTTAGGCGTGACATATAAGAGTTTAATTCTCTTTTTACTACCGGCATTAAGAAATATAAGCCAATAATATTGATGATCGCCATAGCAAACATAGCGGCATCAGAAAAGTCAATCACAGCGCCTAAGCTTGCTGCAGCACCCACTATAATTAAGCAACAATACAAAATTTTATAGCTCATTTCTGTCTTTTTGCTCTCACCAAATAAATAGGTCCATGCTTTCAGTCCGTAGTATGACCAGCTAAGCATGGTTGAAAATGCAAATAGGACAACAGCTACCGCAAGCACGTAGGGGAACCAGCTAGCCGTTTGACCAAAGGCAACCGATGTTAAGGCAACGCCGGAAGCGCCGGAAGCGGTCAGAATCTGCCCATTTTCACCTAATAAATAAAGGCCGGTATTAGCATCAATCAGTAATTGACCGGAAATAATAATAACCAATGCTGTCATAGTACAGATAACGACGGTATCGATAAAAGGTTCAAGCAGTGAAACCAGGCCTTCAGTAATTGGCTCATTAGTTTTTACCGCAGAGTGCGCGATAGGCGCCGAGCCGACGCCCGCTTCGTTAGAAAATGCAGCACGTTTGAAACCTTGAATTAATGCTCCAACAATCCCGCCTGCCAAACCAACTTCAGTAAAAGCACCCTCGAAAATTTGAGTAAATGCCCAACCAATTTGATCCGCATTTGCGCCTAAAATAATCAATGCCGCCGCAACATAAAGAATGGCCATAAAAGGAACCACTTTTTCACTGACCTTAGCGATAGATTTTATGCCGCCAACAATCACTGCAAAAATAATAACAGCAAAGACAACGCCGGTGATCCAGCCTGGATATGCACCGGTAATAGTGCTTATTTGAGCATGAGCCTGGTTTGCCTGGAACATATTGCCTGCCCCAAATGAACTCAGTACACAAAATATAGCAAAAATACTGGCCATTATTTTGCCTCCGGGAATGCCTCTTTCAGCAAAACCTTTAGAGATATAATGCATTGGGCCACCGGAAATACTGCCATCAGCATTTATCTTACGGTATTTTACACCTAGCGTACATTCGGTAAATTTAGACGCCATGCCTAACAGTCCCGCAAGCACCATCCAGAATGTCGCCCCCGGTCCGCCAATACTTAAGGCGACAGCGACACCTGCTATATTACCGAGGCCAACGGTACCCGAAAGGGCGGTTGTTAACGCCTGAAAGTGGGTCACTTCACCTGGATTTTTGGGATCGGAATAGTCTCCCTTAATTAAATCAATCGTATGTCTGAGGGCACGAAATTGAATAAATCTAAAGTATAAGGTAAAAACAACGGCCGCAATGACCAGCCAAGTGACGATCCAGGGAAAACTGGTACCCGGAATAGGTGCAAAAATAAGGCTCACAAACCAGCCCGTTGCACTTGCAAAAGTATCATTAATGGTTGTACCAATGCTTTCATCTGCGAATGCAGCTTGGCTTTGGATCAGGGTTGTTATAAATATAACGAGTGAAAATATTAATTTTTTAATCTTCATTGTACTTTCCTTGGAAAATGACTGGGTGTATAAATGCCAAGAAGAAATAAAATTGTCAGTAACGCTTGCACATATTTTACTAACAGCACAAATAAGCTGTGACGAAATTCTTCCTGGCATTCCTTCCAACAATATAAATTTATTGATAGATATGCTGCTCTGTTCTTCTTCTTGATCTTTTTGAACTTCTTACCTTTAGGCATAAAAAATGCCTTGTTAAACTTTGTTAAGCCTGATGACTGCTATTAAACATTTAAATTAATAAACGCCAGCGCAGATCTTTATAATGCCTTTTTATAATATTGACATCTACTGTAAGTAACTAATTTTATTGTTTTTTATACCTTTTTTTGTACTTGTAAATAATCTTTATTATCCTCAAAAATAAGGCTTATGCCACAGGGCAGTGAATCACCTCATTTTCAATGTCTGCACCAGCTGTAATATAATATTGACAACTATAAAACCAATCCCCATACCGGCATTCTTTTCAGCAATAAGATCATGGGGATTCTGCATTAGTTCATGCTCACTGGAATCATGGCAAAAGAATGTTCATGATTTTTAATCTTTTTATGTACACCGATAAGCATAATAATTTCCTTGTTATTTATTGTTAGCAATAAACTGTTTGCTTGTTAATAGTTTGTTGCTTATTTGTTATTGCTGCGTGTTTGTGGGGGGAATTATAAGTGATTTTAAATGGTTTTTTTGACTCTAATTTCCTGATTAAAATAGATTTTTTAGATTATAATGCTGCAAATAAATACAAGTGCAGTTTATAATACTATTTATTGCACTTTGTGTGGTTGATGTAACTTTGGTGGTTGATCGGAATATCTATCTGTGTTTGTTGATCTAAATATATGATAGAGCGGCCGAATTGGACTGTCCCCCAAAAATTCGATTGCCTTCTGATAAGGGGATTACTTGCTGTTTTCCGAAGCGTTCTTTAACGGAATATTCACGATCTTAAGCCGTGTGAGTGCTTGGGGAAATATTGATTTTGCCTGATATCGTATTTGTGACTTATTTCAATCTATCGGCTGTCGGGAAATGAAAAATAATCACAAACTATATTAAAAACTTTAAAATGACCATTTTGTAGTTTTAAATGCTTTTCATGACTAATAAATAAGATGATAAAACTGCATATTGTGTGAGATTATAGGCCATATGACTTTAATTTAATTTGATTTGAGAGGTTGCGATGCAAGTTTGTGTATTAGGTGCGGGTGTTATTGGTCTTACTTCCGCTTACTATTTAGCGAAAAAAGGTTTTCAGGTGACAGTGATTGATCGTCAGCCCGGTGTTGCTTTGGAAACCAGTTTTGCTAATGCAGGACAAATTTCACCCGGCTATTCTGCGCCTTGGGCGGCGCCAGGTATCCCTTTTAAAGCGGTTAAGTGGTTAATGCAAAAGCATAGTCCGCTTAGACTGAGTCCTGAGCCTGAAATGAAAAAGCTTTTATGGATGGCGAAGATGTTGGGACAGTGCAATGGTGATGATTACAATATAAATAAATCCAGAATGATGGCCCTTGCCGAATACAGCCGCGATCAATTTATTGCCTTAAGAAAAGAAATTGGTATTTCATATCAAGATGGTCAGTCTGGTACGTTGCAGTTATTTCGCAAAGATGAGCAGGTGGAAGCCTCAGAAAAAGACATTAAAGTACTCAAGGCGTTAGGTGTACCTCATCAGGTATTAAGCCCGGAACAAATCGCGCAGGTGGAGCCTGGACTTGCCCCTGTGATTGATAAGTTCAAGGGGGGGTTGCGCCTGACCGGGGATGAAACAGGAGATTGTTACTTATTTTGTCAGTCTCTTAAAGAGAAATGCGAAAATTTGGGCGTGACTTTTCAATTTAACTCCGATATTAAATCTTTGGATGTTCAAGCAAATAAGATTAAAGGCGTTGAAACTCAGTTTGGTGTGCAAGCCTTTGATAAGGTACTGGTGTGTCTGGGGAGTTATTCAAAAGAGCTGCTTAAGGCCTGTGATATTGATATTCCGGTTTATCCCGTGAAAGGTTATTCATTAACTATCCCTATTTCTAATGAAAAATATGCACCGCTGTCAACGGTAATGGATGAAACCTATAAGGTCGCTGTCACACGCTTAGGTGACCGTATTCGTGCTGCAGGTACAGCCGAGTTGGCCGGTTATAATCTGGATTTGCCTAAGTCTAGAACCGACACTATTAGTCACGTAGTGGGTGACTTATTTGGTCAGGGATGTGATTTGTCTTTGGCGGATTATTGGACGGGTTTACGCCCTATGACACCCGATGGTACGCCGGTTGTCGGTGCCAGTGGGATTGATGGTTTATATCTTAATACCGGTCATGGCACCCTGGGCTGGACAATGAGTTGTGGTTCCGGGGCTGTTATTGCCGATATCATAGCGGGCAGCAAAACTGAGATTGATTCCGAGGCATTGTCAGCTAAGCGTTATAAGTAGTTTGACTATAGGTCGATCTCAAAGATAAGCAGGACAGGACGCCCTGAGCCCATTGATGACAATGAACTGTCGTCAATGACTCAGGGCGTCCTGCCCTACGCCTTTCAGGCCGTTGTCGTCAATTCCAGCGTTCAAATTTGTTCCTGATACATTTGTCACTTCCCGATAAAACAACGTGGGAATGGCGGGGGAGTTCGGTGCATAAAATAATGGTGATTTAGAGTTGAAAGAATAAAAAAGGACAGGCCGTCCAGTTTTTTTCTTGAATAAATTAAATCATTTTTAACTTGATCCGCGTTTAAACAACTTGCCTAAACAGGCATTAAGAAAATATCTATTAGCGGTGAGGTTGCAGAATTACCCGCAGCATAAAGAGGTTGAATTGATCACAAAGACTGATCGTCTTGAATTTTTCCTACCAGTAATACCGGGGCAGCATCGATTTCGGCTGCGTCCATCATTGACGCAATACGTTCTACAGCCGAAAGTAACTGGCTTTGCTCCCACTCTTCAAGATTTTTATAGCGCTTAATAAAATGCTCCTGAAGTGGTTTTGGCAGGTCGTTTAATAATGTTTGGCCCACTTCACTCAGGGATAAATGCACTTTACGTTTATCGGTTTTACTGCGTGTTCTAATAATTAAATGACGGCTTTCAAGCCTATCAAGAATAGTGGTTACAGTGGCTGCGCTGACCGTGATTTCTTTGGCAATCTGCTTTGCAAGCGGCTGGTCAAGTTGCGCTATTTTGCGCATTACCATTAATTGCGGCACGGTTAATCCAGTCTCTTTATGCAGTTTTCTAGAATGTATGCTGATCGATCTGATTACTCTGCGTAATGAAATTAATAGCTGTTCGTATTTTTCCATAGTTCCCTCATTATTTTAAGCGCACCATAACAGAAATTTCCATCAGACTCATGCGTAAAATAAAAAAAAGCAGAATGTCCTTATTATAACCAAAGGGCGATTCTGCTTTTTTACAAAAGGTACTTATATGTTAAGGGTTTGTTACACCGAAAGCTCCGATTTTATGATCAATTTGCAAGTTCAATCTTAGTAAAGTCGATTTTGTTTTCTATTGGAGAACGCTCAATATCGGCAACCGTACGGGAGTGATTATTCAGAATATAAGCGAAGCACCCTAAAATTAATGCTATTGCCAATGCGCCAACCCACTGGATTTGTAAAAAGTCTAATTTGAACAACAGTGTCAGTCCGCTTATTAGCGTAATGTTACCGATAATATAACGCGCTTTACCAAAACGCTGCACGGTCAGATTTAAGTTGTCCGTATAGAGCCGAACCAGTGAATCCAGTGAGTTGATCACAAATGTCACCCCCACGATCACCATCGCCAGATTATATAAGCCGACGGTTGGAATGGCGTTAACGCTGTAGTAATAAAGCACGGAAAACCAGATTGCAATTGGGATAGACGGGAATACCATCATCGCCAGTAATACCTGATAGGTTCTCATTCCGCTGACAAAACGTGCGGTAAATTGACCAATCATAATGCTCCAGGCAAACCACCAGAATAAGTAAAATTCATGGTAATCATTAATCGGCAATACAAAGTTGTGCAGATTGGCGAAGTAATCACCTAATAAAGCGAAGGTGGTAAAGAACTCACCAACACTTCCGTTATCGGATAAAAAGGCACCTGCCCACATTAATGCGATTAAGGCTAAAAATAACCAGGTACTGGCCAAACTTAAAATTCTGACGTAACGAATATTGGTACTGGAATAGACAGCCGCGGCAATCACCAGAAATACAATTAAGTAAAAACTGCCGACAATGCTTTCACCGTTACCTAAATCAGGTAAATACCAGGGCAGATTGATCAATAACAAGTAGGCAGTAAAGGCACAGGTACCAATAATGACGACATTATTAATAAATTTAATTAACGGAATTTCGAAAAACTTAACTCTTGGTTCAATAACACAAAAGTAGAAACAGGTTAAAAAGTAGAATGCCCAGATAAGGAAAGCCCAAAAACCAAACTCAATGGCTAAAGGATTACTGAAACCATATTCAGGGCTGCTCACCAAATCCGCATAACCTGCAAATTCGGTTAGCGGGAACATGATTAATCCGACATCTAAACCCGAGGTAAAGAGAATAGCGATAAAGGTAAACTTGCGCACGGGGGTGACACCGATACACTTCATATTACCCCAACGATAAATAACAAACGCAATGGCGGCAAAGGTAAATAAAATGCCTATTGATAACCAAGTAGCCATTATTTGACTCCCGAATGGATATTGTTAACAAACATAGTTAACTCCTTTTTTATGTTTTATTTGCGTCCTCAAGCCTTAAGTATCGTGCTAACGATAGTTAAACCCTGAAAAATTGAACGCGGCTAAGTAGGCCATTTATCTGTTTTTCTTAGGCTGGCCATGTACCTTTAATTTTTCATCAACGTTATTCTGATTAATATCAGAAGGCGAATAAAAGGACCGCAAAATGTGGCCCCTGGTTGCCTTCGTAACGATAATCAATCCAGCCTATTTATCGCCAATAAGCTTGCCAAGCATGGCATGGTAAATCTCCCGGTCGCCAACATGACCCATTAATTTACCGTCTTGCTCGACTAATACGCCGTGTCCGGAATGGTATCTAAGCGCCATAACGGTTTGCATTCGCGTTTCCAGCGGCACGACTAACGCACGCTTTTTATTAACGTCGTCGGTATCACCATCGCGCCACAGCGCTAAGGGTACTTTTATATCACCGTAACGAATCGAGCTGCTTGCAATGCTATCACCTTGATACAACCAGCAATCATCACGTTCACTAAGGCAGATTTCACTTTGTTGTTCCTGGAAGTCATTCAAGGGGCGCATTAGCGCCTGCGCGTTAACCACATCGATAGGATTGGTATGCGCGACAAAGGCTTCTACATAATCGTCCGCAGGATTCATCACAATGTTTTCCGGGGTATCGTGCTGCACAATAACGCCGTCTTTCATGATCGCAATATGATTACCAAGCTTTAGGGCTTCGTCTAAATCGTGGCTGACAAACAACACGGTTTTGTTTAATTGCTTCTGCAAGCGCAATAATTCATCCTGCAGATCGCTTCTAATAAGCGGGTCTAATGCGGAAAAGGGCTCATCCATTAAAATAATATCGGTTTCCATGGCAAAGGCGCGTGCCAAGCCAACCCGTTGCTGCATACCACCGGAAAGCTCACTGGGTTTTTTATCCGCCCATTCGCCCAGGCCTACCAGCGCTAATTGCTCAATGGATTTGGCGCGAACCGTGCGTTTATCCAGGCCCTTTTGCTCTAACCCAAAAGCAACATTTTCAGCCACGGTTAACCAGGGCATCAGGGCAAATTTTTGGAACACCATGGAAATGCGGTTCATGCGCACATGACGTCGCTGGTCTTCACTGAGTTCGTGAAAATTCTGCACACCTTGATCGGTTTCCAAAAATACATCGCCGCGTGTTACCGGATTCAAGCCATTGGCGGTACGTAATAAGCTTGATTTCCCTGAGCCCGACAGACCCATCAATACACATATTTCGCCTTTGCCCACTTTTAAACTGGCATTTCGTACGGCGGCGGTTAAGCCGGTTTTCTCTTGAATTTCCTGTAGACTTTCGCCATTGTCCATTAGCGGTAATGCGCGCTCGGGTTGCTTGCCAAAAACAACATCAACATTTTTAAATTCAATCATTTTATTAAGTCCTGTCGTTTATTTACTTTTAAATATGCGGTCAAGCATGATGGCAACTAATACGATGGCGAGTCCAGCTTCAAAACCCGTCGCAATATTGACCGTATTAAGTGCCCGTACTACGGGTTTACCTAAACCGTCGGCGCCGACTAAGGCTGAGATAACAACCATCGATAAACTGAGCATGATGCATTGTGTAATGCCCGCTCGAATACTTGACATGGCCGCAGGAATTTCAACTTTTAAAAGCAAGCTGCGCTTAGTGCAGCCAAAGGCACGACCGGCTTCCAGCAACTCTAGTGGCACTTGGGAAATACCTAAGTGGGTCAGCCTGATAGGCGCTGCTATCGCGAACACTATGGTCGAAATAAGCCCCGGCACCACGCCCAAACCAAATAAGGTTAACGCCGGAATAAGATACACAAAAGGGGGAATCGTCTGCATTAAGTCGAGCAACGGCCGTATAAAACGGTACAACTTAGGACGATGTGCTGCGGCAATGCCAATGGGCACACCCAGTAAGACGCAGAATCCGGTGGCGTAAATAATTAAAGAAAAGGTTTCAATGGTTTCTTCCCAGTAGCCGAGATTCCAAATCAGCAACAAGGACAAAACAAAAAAAGCGGTGACGGCTTTATTACGCTGTTGCCAAAAAATCAAACCCGCAACAATAATAATAAATAACCAGGGTGGCAGCATTGATAAAAAATCCACCAAACTTTCGATCATGACGTCCAGTACCATGGAAATCGCATCAAAAAAAGCACCGCAGTAGGTAATTAGCCCGTCCATCATAGTCTCGGCCCACTGACCGACAGGTAATTTATGCTCTGTTATAAAATTCATATTTTCAACGCCGTTTAATAAAAAAATTCAGGTTGACGATTGCCAACCTGGTATATACCCATGTTACTTCAAGATGCTTTGTCAGGCGCAAGCTCGGAGACCAGAGCAAGATGCAACATGAGGTAATGGTTATTCCCTTTCCGATTGGTGCAACGCAGCGCTGGTTTTCGAGCTAGCGCTCCGTAGGGTAAGGAAATTGTACCAATCTGCGTTGTTATAAAATCTCTATGTAGAATAACTAACCTTCAATTTTATGCCTAGCATCTCGGCACCATTTTCTTTGCTGACTTTGCATCTTGAAGTATCATAGGTATAAAACACTTAAAGCTTTAAATAGGCTTTTACGGCAGGTAAAGCAGGCTTACCATCGATAGTGTTAACACCTTTCAACCATGCATTTAAAACAGACGGATTATTTTTCAGCCAATCTGTTGCCGCGTCTTCCGGCTTTTTGCCCTCATTTAAAATAGCAGCCATGACTTCATTTTCAGCGGTCAGGGTAAAGGTAAGGTTGGTTAACAATGTGCCAACATTTGGACAGGCTTGGGTGTAACCTTTACGAACATTGGTGTACACACTTGCTCCGCCAAAATCAGGACCGAAAAAATCATCGCCGCCCGATAAATAAGCAATATCAAAATTTGCATTCATTGGGTGGGGTGCCCAACCTAAAAAGACGACCCAGTTGTTGCGACGTGTTGCACGTTTAACCTGCGACAACATACCCGCTTCGCTGGACTCGACGACTTCAAAGTCTTTTAGACCAAAGGCATTTTTAGCGATCATATCCTGAATGATACGGTTACCGTCATTGCCGGGTTCAATGCCGTAGATTTCGTTATCAAATTTATCCGCAAACTTAACAAGATCGGCAAAGCTTGTAACACCCGCATCATAAACATACTGCGGTACCGCTAATGTATATTTCGCACCGGATAGATTTTTGTGAATTGTTTCCACGGTGCCTGCTTCACGGTACGCTTTAATATCATTTTCCATGGTCGGCATCCAATTGCCGAGAAACACGTCGATGTCGCCATTTTCTATCGATTTATAAGTTACCGGTACAGACAACAATTGCGTATCCGTTTTATAACCCATTCCTTTTAACACGGTAGAGGTGATAGCGGTCGTTGAGGTAATATCTGTCCAACCTACATCAGAAAAACGCACTGTCTCGCATTGATCCGCAGCATTGGCTGTCAACGCGACGGTAGCCGCTAGCATGGTGAGTATTTTTTTGAGTTTCATAATCGTTCCTATTTTTTAGTTTGCGATATAAAAGACCATTGAAAAGATCGGCTAAAGAAATGCTTATTCTTCGACGGCCGGACTTAAATAGGGTGCTTTATTCCTATAGCGAAGGAGCACCCCATTAATTTTAAACCTTAACTTGGCGTTTAGGCGCTTGTAATCGTTGACTGTTCTGCCAGTCATCGGCCACAGTGACCTTAGCGTTGCTTGGCGCAATAGGTGTTTTGCCTAAAATAATATCGGCTGCACGCTCAGCGACCATAATGGTTGGTGAATTCAGATTACCGTTAGGAATGGTGGGGAAAATCGATGAATCGACAACACGCAGTGCTTCGATGCCGTGGACTTTCGTATCCGAGTTCACTACCGACATAGCATCCTCACCCATTTTGCATGAGCAGGAAGGGTGATAAGCACTTTCAACTGAACTGCGAACAAACTGATCAATTTCCTGATCGGTCTGGACCGTAAGTCCCGGCTGAATCTCTTCGCCGCGGTATTCATCTAAGCCGGGCTGATTGATGATTTCGCGGGTTAAACGAACACAAGCACGAAATGCTTCAATATCATCCTGGTGTGATAAATAGTTAAATTGAATTTGCGGCGCAATATGAGCGTCGTTTGATACAATTTTCACCGCACCGCGGCTTTTCGGTTTATTATGACCGACGTGAACCTGGAAACCATGACCTGCAAAGGCTTCTTTACCGTCATAGCGCATGGCTGCCGGCAGAAAGTGATACTGAAGATCCGGCCATTCCAAACTCGCCTTCGAGCGAATAAAGCCACATGATTCAAAGTGATTGGTCGCACCTAAACCGGATTTATTCAATAACCAGCGTACCCCAATCAATAATTTGTTGAACGGGTCAATTTTACCGTTAAGCGATATCGGTTTTAAGCATTTAAATTGAAAGTAAAACTCCAGATGATCCTGCAGGTTTTTACCGACACCCGGTAGCTCATGATGTTGCTCGATACCGGCTTGTGCCAGGGTATCGGCTTCACCAATACCCGACAGTTGCAGAATATGCGGTGAACCGATTGAGCCTGCACAAAGCAGAACTTCTTTATTACAGCGCGTATCGGTTAATTGACCTTTAACCTCATAACGCACTCCAACGGCTTTTTTACCTTCAAGCAATACTTTGTGCACTAGAGCATGCGTCACAACAGTCAGATTTTCGCGCTTCATGGCCGGTCTTAAATAGGCATTTGCCGTAGACCAACGCACGCCATTTTTAACCGTCATATGCATCGGGCCAAAACCTTCCTGCTGCTGCGCATTATAATCTTTCGTTGCTAAATAACCGGCATCCACACCGGCATCCACAAAGGCCTGGTATAACGGGTTTTTCATGTTATTGCCGTTATTCACAGCAAGCGGGCCAGTGTCTCCGCGATAATCATTACCGCCAAAGGACCAGGTCTCGGCTTTTTTAAAGTAGGGCAGACAATGAGCATAATCCCAATTTTTAGCGCCAGACTCCTGCCACTCGTCAAAATCACGTGCATGGCCGCGCACATAGACCATGCCGTTAATAGATGAAGAACCGCCTAATACTTTACCGCGCGGGCAATGCATGCGGCGATTATCCAAAAACGGTTCGGCTTGTGTTTCGAACTGCCAGGCATATTTTTTACTGTTCATCGGTATAGATAATGCGGTCGGCATTTGAATAAAGATACTCTTATCGCTGCCGCCAGTTTCTAATAACAGTACTTTATTTTTCGAATCTGCTGACAAGCGATTTGCAAGTACACAACCTGCACTTCCGGCACCGACAATGATGTAGTCATATTGTGCTGTAGTCATATTTATTCCTTAAAACGGGCTGTCAAGTAACTGCATGCCGATATATACCGCTTTAATCTGGGTATAGGATTTAAGTGTTTCGCTACCATTTTCGCGGCCAATACCGGACATTTTATAGCCACCAACCGGCATTTCAGCGGGAGATGCGCCAAAACTGTTAATCCAGCAAATACCGGCATCAATCTGATGTATCACTCGGTGAGCGCGCGTAATATCCTGAGTAAACAGGCCTGCTGCTAATCCTAAACGGGTATCATTTGCACGGCGAATAACTTCATCTTCATCACTGAAGGTCAGGACAGACATAACAGGACCAAATATTTCTTCTTTAGTTAAAGTCATTTCGTCGGTGCAGTCAGCAAAAATCGTTGGCGCAACAAAATAGCCGTCGGGTGCATTTTCTGGTCGTAATGCTTTACCGCCGGTAAGCAGGGTAGCGCCTTCGGCTTTACCTATTGCAATATAGTCGAGCACTTTTTGCTGGTGATCCTTGGAAATAAGAGGACCAAAGTTGGTCTCAGGATTCATCGGATCGCCGCAGATAATATTTTGCTCTGTACGCTCAACCAGACGCTTAATAAAACGGGGGTAAATATCGTCCTGCACAAATACGCGGGTGCCGTTTGTACAGACTTCACCCTGCGTATAGAAATTGCCTAACATAGCTGCAGAGACCGCATTTTCGAGATCGGCATCATTAAAAATAATCAACGGTGATTTACCGCCTAATTCCATGGTGACGGCTTTTAGTGAACTAGCAGCTGCTGCCATTACTTTTTTGCCAGTACCGACTTCACCGGTAAATGATATTTTAGCAATATCTTCATGGTTGGTAAGCCAGGCACCAACACGGCCATCGCCTTGAACTACGTTAAACACACCATCGGGCACACCCGCCAAAGTGAATATTTCGGCTAAACGCATTGCACCGCGCGGTGTTTCTTCCGACGGTTTAAAAATCATTACATTACCGCAAGCTAAAGCCGGGGCTGCTTTCCAACAGGCAATCTGCAGAGGATAGTTCCATGCACCTATGCCTGCACAAATGCCCAGAGGCTCGCGGCGAGTGTAATAAAAATCATCACCGACCTGCTGCTGATTACCTTCAATGCTCGGGGCAAGACCTGCAAAAAATTCAATGGTATCGGTACCTGTCACGACATCAACAACCGATGCTTCCTGCCATGGTTTACCGGTATCAAGTACTTCACCCTCGGCAAGCTCATCATTGTGTTCACGCAATAACGCCACGGCCTTAAGCAGAATACGACTGCGCTCGACCGGGGTCATTTTTGACCATTTAGCAAAACCTGCTTTGGCGCTCTCGATGGCGGCCTGCTGGACTGCTTGATCAGCTGTTTCAACTAAGTAGCTAACCTTTCCTGTCGCGGGATTGATTACTTCAAATGTTTCACCTGTGTTATTGGCTATATATTGACCGTGGATATAATTTTGATAAACGACTAATGATGACATTAATTTTCTCCGTGTTGCGCGATAAGGGCCTTAATAAAGGCTTTAGATAATATTTGGGCTTGTTTGAAATCTTCTTCGGGTGTTGAACTCAGCGCACTGCGCAGCCAGAAACCATCAATCATTGCTGCGCTTTGTTTAGCGGCATTCATTGCGTCGGTTGCGGGTAAAAGCTGCTTAAAAGAAAAAAGCAGGTTGCTGTATAAACGCTGGTTATTGATATGTTGAAATCTTGCCAGTCCCGGATCATGCATTGCCTGGGCCCAGAAACTTAACCATGTTTTAGCCACTGCTTCAGACCGTTGTAACTCGGTAAAATTGGCTTCAACAATCATAGAAAGTCTGACGGCAGGAGACAGTGTTTTTCCCGATGTCCTGATCAGTAATGCCTGCTTTAATTCATCGATAAGATATCTAAGGGTTGCTTCTATTAAACCCTGTTTTCCGCCAAAATAATGGCTGATGATGCCCGATGACATTCCCGCGAATCCACTGATGGTATTAATTGTCGTGTGCTGCAGACCATGACGTTCGACAGATACCAGCGTGGCATCGATAAGTTGCTGTTGCCTTAGCTTTTTCATCACTGGTCTTGGCATATATCGCTTCCCTGTGGTGTTGAAAATATTGTTGATTGAACGTTCAATTAACAGCTATCCTAATGATTCGTGCCCTAACTATCAAGTGTTAATTAAATGTTATTAGAATTGATTAGTCGTTAATTTAATGTGATGCGCCGTAAAAAAAGAATAACAAATTGCTTGGGGATGTTGATTCATGGGGCTTGTGGCATGTTTGTGAAAATAAGAAATAATTTAATAGTTACAAAAAAAATGATTTAGGCTGTAACTATTTAAGGGGGGGTAATAATAAAATAAACAGCAGTTAGGCTGTTTTTTAAGCAAATAACCTTGATTGTATTGCTTAAAAAGGGGAATGTGTTTGGCATTGTGTTCTGCGAAATGAAGCCGCCGCAGATTCTAATCAGGGGCTCAGCGGATTCAATAGAGGAACATATACAGTTCCAATCAAAAAGAAAAAACGCGTGTTTTACCCGCAGGGTAAACGCCAATATGACTCTTTTTTTATGGGTTTTAATGCCTCGATGGGGGCTCAAATGCTTGTTGTTCTGCACTGCGAAACTGTAACTCTGCCAGATGCGCATATAAGACATCGGTGCGCATAAGCTCTTCATGGCTGCCAATCGCTCGAATCCTGCCGTTATCAATAACAACAATGCGTTTTGCCTTGACCACCGTGGCCAAACGATGTGCGATGATAAGAGTAGTGCGCTTGTGCATTAATGTTTGTAAACTCTGCTGCACCAGTCGTTCACTTTCGGCATCCAGCGCACTGGTTGCCTCATCTAACAGCAGTATGGGGGGATCTTTAAGAATGGCACGGGCGATGGCAATGCGCTGTTTTTGACCGCCGGATAAACGCACGCCTTTTTCGCCTAAAAAGGTATTATAACCTTCAGGTAATTGCAAAATAAAGAGATCGGCAGAGGCGGATAGCGCCGCTGCCCGAACCTCGTGATCGCTCGCAGCCGGACGACCATAACGAATATTTTCCAGTGCACTGGTCGCAAATACGACGGTTTCCTGAGGAACAACGGCCATGACTGAACGCACATCCTGCGGATTCGCCGCGCTTATATTCACCCCATTGATAGAAATACAGCCCGATTGCGGATCGTAAAAGCGTAATAGAAGCTGAAAAAGGGTACTTTTTCCGGCACCGGAGGGGCCGACAAAGGCGATAGTCTCACCGGCTGTTATATTCAAATTAATGTTTTCTAATGCATTTTTATCGGGGCGTGAAGGATAATGGAAATTGACTTTATTAAAGCTTATCCTGCCTTCTCCCGATGCCGGGATAGGCATTGGATTCTCGGGCATACAAATCTTTGCTTGGGCATTGAGTAATTCGATTAACCTTTCCATCGCGCCAGCGGCGCGTTGCACTTCCCCCCACATTTCGCTGAGCATCGCACCTGAACTTGCAAGCAGTACGGTGAATAAAACGAACTGTGCCAATTCGCCGGGTAACATATTGCCATTGATCACTTCCTGCGTGCCTATCCAAAGTACTAAGGTGATTGCACCGAGCAGCAGAAACATGCTGCTGAAAGACATCACAAAGCGCAGCTTAATACGTTCAACGGCAGCTATAAATGCGGCTTCTACTGCTTTTTTAAAGCGTTGATTCTGGATTTTTTCCAGCGTATAAGCCTGCACTGTTTCGATAGCATTGAGCATTTCATTGGCCATCCCGCTAGACTCTGCAATTTTGTCCTGAGCGTTGCGCGATAGTGTGCGTACCCTGCGCGCAAGCCAAATAATGGGCCCGATAACCGCGGGAAT
The DNA here is from genome assembly GCF_002836415.1 of Psychromonas sp. MB-3u-54. Lineage (GTDB taxonomy): Bacteria > Pseudomonadota > Gammaproteobacteria > Enterobacterales > Psychromonadaceae > Psychromonas. The sequence goes on from NZ_PJBP01000186.1 coordinate 23,667, forward strand.
AAGTAATACAATGATCAGTGTTAAAGAGGGGCTGCTATACATAATGCCGGCCAGGGAAATAAATAACATCACAGTGGAGCGTAGCGCGATTGAAATTCCGACACCGGATATGGCTTGTACCAGTGTGGTATCTGTGGTCAGACGGGAAAGCACTTCCCCTGTTTGTGTTACTTCAAAAAAGCTCGGATCTTGTTTGAGTACCTGCGCATATATTTTTTCGCGTATATCGGCAACAATTCGCTCGCCTAACCAGGTGATAAGGTACAAGCGCGTGGCTGACAAGATACTGATCAGGAGAATAACCCCCAGAACCACCTTAAAATAAAAATCTATTTTGTCAGCATTACCGCTGGTTATGCCGCTATCAATAAGGTAACGGGCTGCAATCGGCAGGCTGCCTGTGACCGCTGACGCCAGTAGTAGAATAATAATGGCCAGGATCAAAGTATTTTTATAAGGCCGCATAAAAGGCAGCAGGGCTTTTAAGGGTTTAAGGGAAGCGCCTTTAGGGCGTGGCTTAAGGGATTGCATATTATCCTACCTGCAAGTAATTAAATATATGAAAGAGAGTCAGCGCACTAGGTCATTAGATTAGGTCATCACATTATGCCATTACTCTATGTCATCAATCTACACCATCACTCTATGGCATCACTTTATGGCATCACTTTATGTCATCACGCCAGGTCATCACACTAGGTCATCACACTAGGTTGTTATTACTTCTCCGTGTTTATCCTGATTTTAGTTGGGCAATACAAAAAACGCTTGTTTTTGTATTAGATATTCACAGCTGATCATATAAAAACCCACCCAAAAAATTACTTAGGTTTGCAGCTTATAACGTATTTTTAACGGGGTTAATTTATAACGGGGTGATGCAGTATCACCCCTTTATAAAGCAGCGAACAGTTATTGCTGAGTTTGAAACCCCGCTATTTTATGCCAAAAACCATTGCACTCTTTACTCGCAAGTTGGATAGGTGAGCCTGTTCCATTAACAGCCGCCCGGTAATCTTGCAGTGAGGTAAAACTCTCTGTCCCGCTGGGGCTAACCCTAATAATATCCACAAGTCCCTGCATCGAAGGCACATCATTAAGCAGGTTATAACAATATCCGGATTGTGTTTGTATACCATTTAACACAAAAACTTGCTGATCCTCCTGGGTTGTTGCAGGACGCCCGACAGGATATTTAATGCAGCATAACTTACAATCATCCTTGGCTTTATTTTCTGATCGTGCGGTAAAGCAGCGCGCAGAATAGGCTAAGGGTATATGCCCATGAGCAAACAGCTCAACCTCGAATTGCTCCCTTATGCCTAATTGCGTGCACTCCGCTAATATTTTTATTAACCAGTCACGGGATAATTCTACGGGCATTACCCAACGCTGCATGCCTTTATTGATCAGCAATTTGATCACACTGGCGTTATAGCAGTTGATCGCAGGCCCGCACACAAAGGGGACTTTATTTTCTGCCAATATCTGCACCGCCCCCAAGTCATTTGCTTCTACTTTAAACAGTCCATTCTCACATATTTGCCGCAGTATTTTAATTTCAGAAGGCGCTTCTAACAACGCCATGGAGGATAAAACGACCTCTTTTTTTGCGTCTGCTAATTGTTTCGCTAAATTGATCCAATCTCGTGTTTTTAGTTCTCGTCGTTTACTGCAAACTGTCTCACCAAGATAGATAATGTCAGCTTCGCTCGTTAAAGCTTGCTGATAAAACGTCTCTACTGTCTGTTTTTCCCAGTAGTAGAGCAGGGGGCCTAATGCTAACTTCACTTGTATTCCTTAATATTGATTGTTTGCGGCTGTCGTTTATGATCAACAGGTTATTGCCAATCTCGGTGGTAAGCGCCTAAGGTTGTCTGAGTTCCTTCAGAAACATTTGCCAGCACCCTGTCCCATGACTCTTTTACTCGATAGGCAGCTGGATTTGCTCGATAGGAATCAATCGCTTCACGCCAAACGCGGGTTATTTGTTCAACATAAGCGGGGCTCCTTTGCCGACCTTCAATTTTAACGGCGCAAATATTAGCCTCCATTAACGCCGGCAGCATCGACAGTGTGTTCAAACTGGTTGGCTCCTCAATAGCATGGTAAAGGTTACCTTCAACATTAAACTTACCTTTACAAAGGGTTGGATATCCGGCTTTATCATCGGCTTTATAACGATCGATTAAAATATCATTTAAGCGCGTTTCGAGCCCGTTCTCGGTTTTTTGATAACGTACATACTTAGCCGGAGAACATGCCCCGACGGTGTTTGGTGATTCACCGGTAAAATAGGATGACAAATAACAACGACCTTCGGCCATAATACATAAACTGCCAAACGCAAAAACCTCCAGAGGCATATCAGTACTGCGGGACAGTTGTTTCACTTGCTGCAGGGAAAGTACACGTGGTAAGACAACGCGTTGTACATTAAAATTTTCTTGATAAAACTTTATGGCTTCGGTATTGGTGGCAGAGGCTTGTACCGATAAATGTAATTCTAAATCTGGGTGTTTATTCACGGCATAATCAAGTGTTGCAATGTCGGCAATAATGGCTGCATTAGCCCCTAAGTCAGCACATTTATCAACGGCGTTAAACCAGCGTTTTTCACCACCGGGATGCGCGAATGTATTGATTGCCACGTGTAATTTTTTATTATGATCACGTACATATTGCGCCCCCTGGTCCATTTTTTTGTCGTTGAAATTTAAGCCTGCAAAATGGCGCGCATTGGTATCATCCTTTAAACCAATATAAACGGCATCAGCACCACCATCAATTGCTGTTTTTAATGCCGGTAAACTACCAGCAGGGCACAAAAGTTCCATTTAAATTCCTCACTATAATAAACATAATGGATTGTAGGAAATGGACATTTTATTTTATTGATGTAAGGCAGGAGAAAGTAAGATAAACACAGTTTCAGCACTGTTTTTGATTTGGATCCGTATTTATTGATGAGATTAGTATTTATAATATGGGATATATTTTTACGCGGGAAAATCAATGTTTACTTCAGCCATTGCAAATGTTCATCACCAGCTTGTTATTAATGCGCCAAAGGCGTTAGCTTATCCAAACGCCTTTGTCCCTTTTTTTATGCAAAAAAAATTGTTATCGGAGTTATTAGATAGGTTACTTTCGGAGGCTATTGAAGATAATGAGTTGAATTTTTTACACCATAAATGGTTGAAAATTGAAGTGACAGATCTTAAGTTTAGTTGTTATTTGAGTTTCTTAGATAAGAAATTTATGATTAAACAGCAATGCGAACAGAGTGATGTCACATTTTCAGGGGCGTTAAATGAATTTATATTGATTGCCGGAAGAAAAGAAGATCCCGATACACTCTTCTTTCAAAGGCGTTTAGTGATTGAAGGGGATACTGAGTTAGGTTTAGAGATTAAAAACCTGCTCGACAACATAGATTTTGAAAATTTATCCCCTCTTGTTGAAAAATCCTTGAATAATTTTGCTGATTTTGTACAGCGCGGTTTAATTAAACCTCAGCGAAAAGAGATAAGTGCATAATTTTTGTGTCTGATCAGTAAGAAAGTTTCATAATCATTGCAAAAGCACTTGCTGATTTCGTTATCTTTAGGTAGCTTCGTCGTAATAATTAAGTCATAAAGAGAAATATATGTTAATAGTAGAATATTTGAGCAAAAGTTATCATCGATTTTTACCCGATTTAGCTGAGCATGCCAACCTAAAGTCTCGTTTTCTGATCACGCTAAACGGGCCAAGCAGCAGTGAACTGAGTGCTATTATTGGTGATATCAACAGTTTGACAAACAAATCGGTACAGGTATCTACGGCGATTTTAGATAAAGAAACCAATCAAGGCGTTGGTGAAATATTCCAAAAAGCTAAAGTTAGTCGCGATATTTTATTGTTTTCCGGCGCTGATTCATTACTTGAGAAACGTGCAGGAATAAGAGGTTCCCATGATCGTGATGCAAGTTTTGATCTTAATGAACTGCAGAAAAACATCGCCAATCATGATGGTATTGTGATCCTTGCGACAGACAAAAAACAGATATTGACGTCATCAATGTCTTCAAAAGTGAATGTGCTGATCCGTTTCCCCGTTGCAGATAAATAATTTTTCATTTTTAAAAAAAGTGTAATTTTAGACGCGCAGTACCACCTGTGCGTCTAAAGTCGTGCTTGCAGAACAATAGAACGCCCTGTTATCGTCCTCGCCAACCCCGTTTATACTCATACCTCCCTGTAAAAAATGATCAGTACATAACGATCCAAATGTTACTATTCAAATAATGTATTGTTGTTGCAATTATTCGAGCAATTGTAATAGTGCTTTGGAAGTGGCAAACGCTGCGATGGTATTTAAAAAAGAGCCCGATTATTATAATGTAACAAGAATGATAAAGGTGTATTAAAGATGTTTTATAGAGTAAGAACAGATCAGGAAATTGAGCAAGTGATTAATCTTGCCTGGTGTATTTGGACTGAACATTACACGCCTATTATAGGCGCTAAACAGGTTGAGTATATGCTCAACCATTTTCATTCAAAGGCACAAATAGCGCAGCAAATAAATGTCGATAATTACCAATATTTTTTAATTAAAAGTGAGACTAAAGAGATTGGTTATATTGGGCTTAAAATAGATAAAGATGCACTTTTTTTAAGTAAAATTTATATTTTAGGCTCTGCTCGAGGCACGGGCGTTGGCAGGGCCACAATTGAATTCATTAAAAATTTGGCAGAAAAAAACAATCGAAGAAAAATATATTTAACCGTTAATAAATATAATAACGATGCCATTACAGCTTATGCTAAATTTGGTTTTATTAAAACCGGTGAACTATGTGCAGATATCGGTGGCGGTTATAAAATGGATGATTTTCAAATGGAACTTGTTTTTTAGCTCGTTGAAAATTTCATCTCGTATAATCAAGCACAAGCGGCTTTAATTTCATTATGTTACCGGCCTTATTAAAGGATAAATAATATCTATTACATGCGCTATAGGGAGTAAACATGAGACGTCCATTTTCTGTAAATGTTTTTTTATATAAAATAGTGGCAGGAAAAATTGAATATTTAATGCTCAAACGCAACCCTCGAACTGACTTAAAGATACCCGGTTTTTGGCAATGCGTCAGTGGTGCTCTTGAAAAAGATGAAAATTTTGCAATGGCAGCTAAACGCGAGGTATTTGAGGAAACCGGACTGCTAATAGAGACTGTTACAGCGACCGGATTTAAACTGACTTACCCTATTCAAGATGAATGGCGTACTCATTACGGGCCGGATCCTATCGACGTGGTTGAGCCTGTTTTTTTCAGTAAAGTAGAAGCGGATCCGGTGTTGTCCGAGGAGCATTCTCATTTTGAATGGCTCGCCTATTCAAAAGCTTATCAACGTTTAACCTTCGGTGATTATCAACGCGCTATTGCGTCAGTTAATAATATGTTGAAAGCGAAAGCTTGAAAGCTTGAAAGCTTGAAAGCTTGAAAGCTAGAAAGCTAGAAAGCTAGAAAGCTAGAAAGCTAGAAAGCTAGAAAGCTGAAAGCTGAAAGCTGTTATAAGAGTGAGAGTAAATACACGAATCTTAACCACCCATATTTATCTTCAGGAATTATTATTATGAAACGTGTTGTATTGTATTCTATGAGCCATTGCCCGCATTGTGACGCGGCTAAAAAGTATCTGTCGCAACAGAATATCCAGTTTCGTTTAGTCAATGTTAAAACAGCAGCAGGGCAAAAAGAATTTAGTAAAAGCGGTTATCGCGGAGTGCCAATTCTAAAAATAGGGGATCAGTTTATAAACGGCTTTTCTGTTAAGGAATTTAATAAACTTTATCAGCTGTAAAATTAAAAAAGCGGCATGCAACACCATTCGAAAGTTTAATATTCAAATGCTGTTGCATGCCGCCGAGTTTTTTAAACAAGTGTTATTGAAGTTGTAATTAATCAGGTAACACTGATCAGGCCATTTTAATCAGGCAGGACAGCGTTATGGTAAACCTCTTGTACATCATCACAGTCTTCTAACATGGCCATAAATTTTTCAAATTTATCAACATGCTCAGGGGCAATATCATGGTCTATTTGCGGTACAAAAGTTATTTCTTCTATATCCAGTTCAAGATTCGGGTAAATATCATTTAATGCTGTTTTTGCTTTATAAAATTCAGTATGAGGACAAAAAACAGTGATTTTACCGTCTTCACCTTCGACATCGATCACGTCAACATCGGCCATCATCAGCTCTTCTAAAACTGCTTCATCATCTTCGCCTTTAAATACAAAAACAGCTTGATGTTCAAACATATGCGCAACCGTACCCGGTGATCCAATTTTACCACCCGTTTTCATAAAACAGTTGCGTACATCAGTCCAGGTCCGTTTATTGTTATCGGTTAAACAATCAACAATAACGGAACAACCACCAGGACCATAACCTTCATAGCTGGCACGTTCATAATCTTCACCGCCGCCGCCTTTCGCTTTTTCAATCGCACGTTCGATGACATGTGTGGGTACTTGGTCTTTTTTGGCGCCGTCGATTAAATGACGTAATGAGAGGTTTCCGTCGGGATCGAAGCCACCATTTTTAGCTGCAACGTAAATCTCTTTACCGTACTTAGAATAAACTTTAGTTTTAGCGCCCGCTGTTTTGGCCATAGACAATTTGCGGTTTTGATATGCTCTTCCCATTCGATTAGACTCTTTATATTGGATTGTTAAAAATAATAGTTAGAATTTTACCTCTTAAGGAGACCATTATGAAAGTCCCGCATCAAAAAAGTTTGTTTTACACAAATATTTATGGGTTTTTACTGATTTCAAAGCAAAAAATCAGTAAAAATGAGCAAAATTTTCCTTTCTAAGAATATTTAAAGTGCGGTTTCCCAATAGCGATAGGCCTTCATTTTATCCGTTGGCATAAAGTGAAGGCAAAAAAAGGATATAAAATCGCTATTATGAACTGCAGGATAACATTGAACAACCTGCTTTATCCCGCGCCCAATCCGGACGTTTTTGAGCATAACTGTTATGCTCGGGTTGATCATTATAGGGGTTTTTTAATATTTCCTGCAGGGTGGCAATTTCACTGAAATCACCCTTTTCAGCAAGTTCGATAGCCTGCTGCGCAAGATAATTACGGATGACATATTTAGGATTGACTTTATTCATGGCTGTCGCACGCATCTCTTGACTTAAACCATCAGCATTAACTCTTTCAAGATAAGACGTTAACCACTTGGTCATATCTTTAATATACTGATCATCAAGATCGAGCAGGCTGTAATAGCATGGGCCTAATTTTGCCATCCATTGGGTGGCTGTTTGCGTGTTCAAATCATTGGGAATATTTGCAAGTAAACGGTAAAAGACGGTCATATCTGTTTCCACCGCAGCCAATAATTTTTCTAAGGATTTAAACAGCGCTAAATCAGTTTCACCCTGATAATGTTTAAAGCCTAATTTTGCCGCCATCATATCGCACCATTTACGGTGATAATCGATGCCATAATCACTTAATATTGTTTGTAAAGGCTCAGCTTCTCCGATTAACGGGAAAATAGCATTGGCCAATTGAAATAAATTCCACTGACTAATTTCTCCCTGACCGCCAAAACGATAGCGTTTTTGCCCTTCATCCGTGGTGTTCGGTGTCCAATCAAGATCAAAATCGTCAATCCAGCCATAGGGACCATAATCAATGGTTTCACCAAGAATTGACATATTGTCGGTATTCATTACTCCGTGTACAAAACCAACCCGCATCCAATTAACCACAGTATCACAGGTACGCTCGCAGACTTCTTTAAACCACGCAAGGTAGACCTGTTGATCAAACACCCCTGAAGCGGGCGCTAAATGAGGATAATCAGACTTAATACAATGCTCTACAAGCTGTATTAAAAGTTGTTCATCACCACGAGAGGCGGGCAGTTGAAAACTACCAAAACGTAAAAAAGAAGAAGATACGCGGCACACTATTGCGGTAGGCTCTAATGCCGCATTACCGTCATACATCATATCCCGAACCACTTGATCGCCTGTTAAGCATAAACTCAAGGCGCGTGTTGTTGAAATACCTAAATGAAACATCGCCTCGGAGCACAAAAACTCACGTATGGAGGAGCGCAGCACGGCCATACCATCCGCCCGGCGAGAGTAGGGGGTTGGACCTGCGCCCTTTAGCTGCAGTGTTTGGTGACCTAAATTTGTCGTGACCAACTCGCCCAGATTGATTGCCCGTCCATCCCCTAATTGTCCAGCCCATTGACCAAACTGATGACCACCGTAACAAAGTGCATAGGGCTGCATTCCATCGAGTAACAGATTGCCGGTCATTATTTGAGGAAATTCAGGGCTGTTCAGGGCTTCGGTGCTAAAACCTAATTGTTCTGCCAATAAGCTGCTAAGCGCAACTAATTTGGGCGCTGTGGCTTTTACTGGAGAAACCAATGAATAAGCTGCATTTTCTACGCTGCGGCAGTAATTGTCGGTTTCATTATCAGCAGGTAAATTATTTCGAAGACGGTTATCAAATTTAAGATGGTTGAACGGCATGGGTTTCTTCCTTGCTGAAGATAAGAGAATTTTATACCATACTAAATCAGTAGGGTATGTTGAGCAACCGATAGTTAGGGAATGTCCCTATGCACTTAACCTTGCAGCTGCAAATAAATGCCATCTGGTTACCTTTATTCGTAAATGCTGATACGCATACCCAGAGTATGGTCGAGATAAAATAGCTATTTCCTGAATCTTATTAGCCTCGTCAAACAGACCCAACCTACAGGCAGTAATCTATTGCACCAACTAAACAGACCCAACCTACAAAGTATTTAAAACCAGCTTAACCAAAGTGAAGTGATAATCGGCAATGTGAAATGATAACAGACGATTATCCTCGTTATGAAAGGCATTATTTAATTCAGGTTAACAATGTTAATGCTCAAAAGCAGATTTGATTATTAAAAACGAGCGTAATTTCTGATCCTTCGCATGCTTTGCAGAGTCCGGTTTTATAAGTAGACAACTTTGTCTACTTTTCTCATTGAAAGTAGATTTACGAGAACACTTATATTATGTGAAGCTAAGCTGGTCTTTTCTTACTACCGGATTATAAATAACTAAGGTACAATTTTAATCATTTAACTTATCCTATACAGTATTGCCCTATGCCATTTTCAAAAACCCAGTCAATTGCACTTAAGTATCTATCTGCATATTCATTCGAAGTGCAAGATCAAATCAGAACCATGATTGAACAGGATACCTTAGGTCGTTTTTTACTTAAAAAATATCCTCAAAAACATAATATTAACAATGATAAAATGCTTCGTGAATATGTAATGGACTTGAAAAATACTAATTTACGAAAATCTTCACCGTTAAGTAAAATCATTTACGATAAGAAAATTCATGTTATTAACAATGCGCTGGGTTTACATACTTTTATTTCAAGAGTGCAGGGGGGGAAATTAAAAAGTAAAAATGAAATACGAATCAGTGAAATTTTCAAAACAGCACCGGAAGCATTTTTAGAAATGATTGTTGTCCATGAGTTAGCCCACCTTCGAATAAAGGCGCACGATAAAGCATTTTATCAATTGTGCCAGCATATGCTGCCCGAGTATCATCAGTTAGAATTTGAAATGCGTTTATACCTTACTCAGCTGGACCTTAAAGGAAAAATTTACTGAGGGTTGTGAGCACCGGCCTGATTTCGATACATTAATAAAAGGCCCTGGGGTTTTGGGCTATTTATCTGTTGAAATAATTCAAAGTTAAAGACCTGAGGAGGGGCTAAATAAAAAAGGTTAAGACAATATCTTAACTCTTTTCTTCAAATTCAACGTTCTGAATATTAATGCGCTTTACTGTTGGTACCATTACGCACTAAATCTTGGCCTGTTTGGAATACTTCTTCCGTAATCCAACGTGACAATAATAATTGGTGCTCGTCATCTAATACTGCGACAAAACGACGACCATCTTTATTGTTTGTCGCCATTGCCACACCTGCTACATTTGTTAAATCCAAATCATCATTTTCAACTGAAATTAAAAAAGTTTTTAACTCTGCTAGGTTTGTGATGATATCTGTTTCGTTACTCATATTTACATTCTCTTGCTGAACTAAATCGATAATCACGGAATGTTACGGTGTTTATCTTTCTAAGGCAACTCTTCACTTCAGTGGCCATGGGGTAATGTAATATAGTGTCATACTAAATTTGGTGTCCAATTTTTTATTTTTTTAAGGTGTTTAGGGGGATTTTCGAGTTAGCTTCTGAGGCGATGTATGGACTCCACAACGCTAGCAACTAGCCTAGCGTTACGGTAACCATTAGGAGATCATACAATGTTGAAATCTAATACCAAATCCATTAAATTCATGCCCATTTATACTTGTTAAAACACATGCTAGCTAGATATAAAACGACGTTTTAGTCTTTTTGCTTGATTTGATTCATAACATCCTGTTATTCCCCACTACGTGGCCAGCTAAAGCTGTTCAAAACCGTCCCCTACGATTTTGTGCAATTAGAACAACTAGTTACTGAAATAAACTCCTTGATTTTATGCGTTTTTCCGGCGCCTAAACCGATCACTTAATGACTGATATTGGTATGATGTGACAAAATATACTGCTTAAATAAAATTTTTATTGGCAAATATATTTTATGCTTTCTATACTTAATAGTGGTAAAAGTACCGCAGTTATCATGGTATTTAAGGGATTACTAATATATCGGTTGAAGACGGATTTTTAACTCATTTTGGAGGAATCTGATGCTGTCTAAACCAATCTATGAGTTTGTTCCCTACGCTTGTTTAAGTGTAGGTGGAGTGAGTATTGTCTCTTTTGAGGTGGTACTTGGTATTTTTTCTGGGGCGATTTTATATGCATTGGGTGCATTAGTGTGGACGATGCGTTTTCATTATCGGCATCCCCCACAACTCAACTTTACTCGTCGGGGTAATTCCTTGCCTGAAGAGATTTATGAGTTCAAACCATTTCTATTTTTAGCCAGTTCACTGTTCCTGTTTTCATTTTATACTAGTGCTTGGACCCTTGGTATTGGTTTGGCGATAATTGTGCATAGTTTTTATATCTTGTTTAAGCGTTACCGGAACCGTTCTTGCGTAGGTGCGTAATTCTGTTCCTTCTGCTTTACCTCTAATGTTTAGTGAAATATGGCTTTATTTATATTCTCATTTCCTTCCAAAATAAAAATCAAAGTTTCTTCCCTGAAAAGTCGATGTACTGCCTGAACGATTTCGCTAAGGTGCTTTCGTTCTCATAACGGCTTACAAACCTTTGGCTAACTAAAAGGCAAAAGCGATCCTATTCACACGGATAGATTAGTAAAAATATTACCATCGCATCGAAAAATAGTCCTATTAAACCTTGGTCTGTTTTTGTGATCGACAAGGCTCAGAAGGTATTCCTTTTTCGCGGCTTGATCATATTGTGAATGACTGGATTGGACGAGCAGAGTCTTACGAGATGATAAGCGGGTGATGTAAGCATTGATGATCAAATCGGGTGTGAATTAGCGAGTCGTTTTGATGAAAATTATCATGGTGCGCTGGGGTCGTTAGAAGAATTAGCCTTCTATGCTAACATACTGTTAAATGTTGGATTACCAAGAAGAATGTCTTGCATCGATCTTTGCATTAATCCCCCTGATTTAAAAATACTTTAATGACAATCTATGCATTTCTGCTCGTTGAGGGTCTTCAACACGCGTTCAATTCAGTCAATCTAACCATTTAACGTGTTTTTCAATGAAATTTTACTGACTATTTTAATAAATTACTTACATTCTGCCTATTAGGGCTGATATTTATGAGTCTTTATATTAAATTATAACCATTGTAATTAATGGATGTCCGCAATTGTTTTCTTATTAACAGTAGTAGGGCTGTTTAACGAATATTCGGAAAGTGCTCTAGGTTTTCCTATTGCTTTTTTAAAATTTAATATTAACTGTTAGGGTACAAATAACTATGAAAATGTTAATAATTGGTGCGAATAGTGCCTTATCTACACTTCAATTTACTTTAAACCACAGCTTACCCAGGAAAACAGATGTGTCTGTTTTTTGCTTAAATACAAATGGAAAAGTGAATGGTGATGAAGGAATGGTTTTTTACGGTGCACCTAATTCAGCATGTGGTTCGGTCAAAATAAGCGATAGCGCAATTGAATTTGATCTCAATACTGTCCCAAGTCACATTAAAAAGTTTGCGATAACGGCAACATTAGATCAGGGTGTTTTTGGAGAGCAGGATAATATTAGATTAAAAGGAACTGATTTTGAATGTTTATTAGAAACACAAGGTCGTTCCGAAAGAGCGCTCATTCTTTTAGAGATTTACAAACATAATAATGCATGGAAAGTACGTTTTGTAGGGCAGGGATTTAATGGTGGATTGCAGCCTTTAGCTGAATTATATGGTGTTGATATTGCTGACGTTGAGGTTGCTGAGGTTGCTGAGGTTGCTGAGGTTGCTGAGGTTGCTGAGGTTGCTGCTGAAACTCCTGTTCCTAAGCCAATTGTCCCACCTACCAATCTGAGTAAAATAAGCCTAACTAAATCCGCGCCCAAAGTTGATTTAACTAAACGCGCTGGAGATTTAGGTTTAATCAAAGTAAATTTAAATTGGAATAAAAAAGCGGGTGGTTTCTTCGCTTCTAAAATTGACTTAGATTTAGGGGCATTTATTGAATTAAATAATGGTCACCGTCAAATCATACAGGCTTTAGGGGATAGTTTTGAATGCTCCCCCTATATTAAATTATTAGCTGATGATCGGACAGGGGCAAGCGAAGAGGGGACATGGTTGCATATTGACGGCAATAAACTCCAAGATGTAAAACAGATTATTATTTTTGCTTTTATTTATAAAGGTGTTACTAATTGGAATAAAATAGATGCAAAAGTTACTTTGCATGTTCCCGGAATGCCGCCTATTGAAACTAAATTGACCGAGCAGGATAAAAATAACAGTTTTTGTGCTGTTGCGGCAATCTCCGTTAATAATGGTTTTGTTAATGTAGAACAATTAAATCGATTATTTTCGGGACACGAAGACTGTGACGAAGCCTTCGGATGGGGATTTAACTGGAAATTGGGCAGTAAATAACCTTGTCAATTGATGGATAAGTAACTGTAAGGTCTGTCACTGGCCCCCCTCTAATTGACTAAATATCAATCCGATGTTTTATTTTATTCGGTTAGAAAAATGAGTGGCCTGGTTCGTTTAGCCTAGCTCGTTTATTAATGAATGTCCGCAATTTTTATGATTTAAAGAATATAAGGTATGCAGCCTTTTTGTGTTGATAAACAAAAAAGGCTGGTTTAGCCAACGGCGCGAGTTTTACCTGTGATTTTTGTAAAAGAGTTGCGTAATAGGCGTTTAATGTCACCCCATAGCGATGAAAACGAAGGCAAATATGAGGTAAGCATATTTTAGATATTACGAAAAAGGATATTAATTATATCGATACTCAACCTTGTCGATTTGCGCTATTAAAAGATTGAGTTCCTCTGGTGTGACAGTCGATATTACTTGCTAAATCCTAAAATTATTTTATACAAAGAGTGTGCATCATCATTACCACAAAGCTCACGTATAGAGTGCATTGCTAAAGTAGGAAGTCCAACATCAAGTGCATCAATCCCAAGTCTTGTCGCAGTTAATGGACCGATAGTTGAACCACATCCCATATCACTTCTTGTTACAAACTCTTGATACGGCTCATTGACAGCGTTAGCGACATTCATAAATCTTGAAATAGTTGTCGAGTTTGAAGCATATCTCTGGTTTGCATTTATCTTTATCACACAGCCTTTATTTATGTGTGGAGCATGATTAGCATCGTGTTTGGATGGAAAGTTGGGATGGATTGCATGTGCATTATCAGCAGATATTAAAATCGAGCCTCTTATCATCTGCATATAGTCCTCATAATCGCTATACATTCTTCTAAGCGTATTTTCTAAAAAGCTCCCACTTGCACCACTGGTTGACTCACTACCAACCTCCTCATGGTCACTGGCAATAAATATCATCGGTTTATCATCATCTACACTGCATATACTTAGCAGTCCAACATAACAGCTAAGCAGGTTGTCTAACCTTGCGCTCGCTATAAAGTCGTCATTTAAACCTAGAGGTGAAGCATTCGCTGTGTCATAAAAACTAAGTTCATTTGCATAAAGCGCTTTAATATTCCTAATCCCCAACTTCTCAAGCTGCAATTTTAAGAAATCATCAAACTCAAAATCAGCATTGGTTGTAAGGACAGGTGAGATATCTGTCTGCTTATTGACCGTTCTCTCTTTATTAGCATTCTCATCCAAATGAATTGCAAGTGATGGGATAATAGCAATCGACTTTTTAACATTAATCAAAACATTTTGAATCACATTGTTAGAATCAAGATAAGAAACACGCCCTGCAAGTGAGAGATCTCGGTCAAACCAAGGATTTAGTAAAAGACCGCCATAAGGCTCAACTGCAAATTTCACCACACCATGCTCTTTAATAACTGGTTTTGGCTTTAGTTTTAGATTGGGTGAATCCGTATGAGTACCCACTATTGTGTGGTTTTTGTCCTTAGGATATGTAAAAGCGATAATAGAAGAGTCGTTGCGTGTTACAAAATATTTTTCACCCTCTTTCAACTCCCATTTTTGGCGTTCATCAAGCTTTATAAATCCAGCATTCTCTAATCTTATGCTCATATTTAAAGTGGCATGAAAAGGGGTGGGAGACGCATCTAAAAATGCTAAAAGTCCTTGGTTAAAATCTTGTTTATTCATATTTTAATCCTTCAAAAGTGTAAGTGATAATTTAACGCTACATTCTTTTCGAAGTCAAAGATGACTCCGTTTTAAATCAATTTAAGCTTTTGTAAGGAGTCACTTTTAGCCTGATATTTTAATGTTATTTAGCCTATGTACGCGACGTTTACGTTGAAATGGGCGCTATTCCCTAGTATCTCTTCACATATCTGCTGGGGAAATACATTTAATGCCGTTAACACTATGGTAAAGGAAGGGTTAGGATGGCGTTATATTCCAGCTTATATGGCAGAGCAATATGAACATCAGGGTGACAGGGTAAGAATGAATCTAAGCTTTGATCATAAGCCGTGGCCAGTGCAGATCGATCGCGTAATGACCAAGCCAAAGGCCAAAGGTCCTGCCTTAATGTGGTTGGCTGATGCGCTCATTCATTTGTTGGATAAACGCACGAAGATATTGCCATGATAGAGGTGACCATATAAGCTCACCTATTAAACTTAACGACTAAATAATACTAGATATTTGTATTAAAAAATAATTCAACGGATATGTCTGCAAGCCGATATATGTATTCAAACAATGAGGTATGTATGGAATTAAGCACATGGTTACTTTACATAAGTGTTATTAGCATATTAATAATAAGCCCAGGACCTTCGGCTTTATTATGCGTATCTGATGGTTTTAAATTTGGTAATAAAAAAACTATTCCAACTGTTTTGGGAGGAGCAAGTGCAGCATTAGTGCTAATGTCAATTTCAGCTATCGGCCTTGGAGCTGTCTTAGCTGCATCTGAAACACTCTTTCTTGTTATTAAACTTATTGGCGCATTTTATTTGATTTATTTAGGCTGGGCGGCTTGGAAAGAAGGCAGTATAAAAATTGAAGATAACAAATCACATGACAATAAAGAAGTTGGTTACTCATCCTACGCCCGTTTCCAAAAAGGGTTTATAGTAGGTATTAGTAACCCTAAAGATTTATTGTTTTTTATCGCGTTATTTCCCAGTTTTATTAATACAGACTTACCACCGGTTGATCAATATGTCGTACTTGCATGCACTTGGTTTTTACTCGATGTTAGCTTCATGTTTTTGTATGCAGCCCTTGGAACGAAAATAAGTCCTTTCCTATCAAAGCCTCGTAATATGAATATAGCTAATCGTACTATAGGCAGTGTATTTATTTTCCTAGGTGGAGCCTTAGCGGTATCTACTGGTGTCAATAACAAAATATAATTGGGTAGGAGCTGTCGAGCTTTTAGCCCCACAACACCCAAAAGGTGTCTCCGGACAAGGCTGTTCATCTTCTTTATGAATAATGACACTAGCCCTTGTCGTCTTAATAACTCATTACTGAGTCCTATAATGATCCCTTGAGTTGTAGAGTTCCTAAAGGGATATTTTCGGGATAAAACAGATCTGGGCAGTCATAAACTTTCTTCTTCAAAATAAAAATAGTGCCATCGGACTTAAGTTTACACTATATATTTATGACCTAATTTCATCATCCCCTGCAATCGAAAGGGGGTGATAATTATATTGTGTACGCGGACTTTATATAAAAGTCATTACTCTGTGTAGCGCGCAGCGCCTCGGTGCCCTTGGTGGTAGTCCCTTAAATTTAACACTTCATCATAAAAATGAATGTTCGAATTTAAGTCCTAAAACACTAGTCTCGGTAACAATACATCAAATGGATAACGGTAATAGGCTTTTTAAAAATAAACACTTGTTTATAAAATATACTGCTAATGATTTTAAAGTGTTGTTTTACTTTTTTAACCGCACTTTCAGTGAACTTAGTCGCATCTTCAACTTTTTCCTGATTATCCTGACTTTTTCCGTAAGCAAAGAGTAATGAGTCAACTTTTTTAAAAGCATTATCAACCGTATTTTGATAATTCAGTGCGGCGGATTTAAAACGGGCTTAGTTAAAAGCGACTATTGCATCTCCCCGATCGACATCAAAAATATTCCTGTGGATCCCGACACTGCCAACCCTGCAAATGAAGCTCTATTGAAAAGAACGCTAAAATCGAGAGCCTGTTGATAGGTATCGACAAACCCATGATTGATACTGCGTATATCAAGTTCAATCTCGGGGTAAAGATCAAGAAATGAAAAAAAATAGGGGAGATCGCTTCATTGGTTTCTGGTAGCAATCCAATCTTGTGGGGAGGCTGAAATATGAGTGGTGGCCTGATGAGCACGCTCTAATGCCTGTAACGCTTTAAGCGCCTCATCGTAATAGGCTTTTCCATAGTCTGTTAAGGGTGATTTTCGGGTTGTTTTGAAAAAGTGTGATATCGAGCGCCTCTTCTGAGCGGTTTATTCTTCTGCTAACGTTATCTCTTGGTAGATCTAGTGCATTGGCGGCTGCGGTAAAACCACCCAAGTTGACAACCGTGGTAAACAGCTTAAATCGTCTATTTTCATGTTAATAAACCACCTGAATTAGAAACTAGGCACTCGAATGTTCTGCTAATATATCATTATTGATTAATGGAGGTTTTCCATATCATCCGGAGCATATATCTGGCCGTTAAAGGCAATATATACTCCCGCTTCTAAACACTGAGCTGCCATCGTCGCAGAGCCAAGATTGAACCCCGCATCATTTGGGGAAAAGCCTTCTAACGGAATCATAGAGCCTGTAAAAATAATAACTTGTCCATGCTTATTGGGCAGCAATGTCTGCAAATAACGTGCACTTGTAAACATGGTAAAACTGCCATGAGTAACGACGTGTCTATCACTTTCGCTTTCCATTATCGCTGTAAATACTTCATCAATATCTTCGTCGCTAATATCACGGCTGTCTTTCATACAGATTTCTGTTGTCACTATTTTTGAATGTCCCATTCTTGCGTACTTTTCTAGAAATGAAGTCAGTACACTTTTTTCATGCGGCATCGTAGTACATTTATCCGTGTCATAGTAAGAATCAATTGTTCCACCGGTAATAATCAGTTGTATTTTTTTTATATCATTTACTTTCATCATTAACCCTTAAGTATTTTTATAGTTTTGTGATTATCAAACTAAGTATTAAAAAGAAGCATATAGCATATCAGATAGTAAAAATATCTACGCTCGCTTTTTCTCGAAGCGAGCGTCGTAGTTCCCAAGGGAATTCGGCCACTTATTTTGTTTTATAAGTCGCTAAGGGGGCATTTGCGAGTTGGCTTACTGAGGCGGAACAGGCATATATCACCACAGGATCCGAGGCACATTCCTGTTTTATTATTGGTCAATTTGACCAAGTAACTAGCCTATTTTAAAAATTAATATGCCCGGGCATTTGCTGAGTTTTATTAAATAAAACCTTCAGCAGTATCAATGGCACCTCGAGCCTCAATTAACGTGCAACCAGTCTCTGCCATTAATCGATTGACTGTCATTGCAGGGTTAGATTCCATTATCAACGTTAAATTAATGGTTGGTTTTGGTAGCGCTTTATCAATGGCTTCTGCAATCCACAATGCTTTTTTCTGCCGTAATTTATCACTTATCTCAACAAGCTGACTTTGGTTGCCCATTAGTAACCAATTTTTCGAACGACGGATACGCTTTAAGCTACAACAGTGTTGAGTAGCAAGTTCTATCATTGTCGCTTTACAATCAATACGATGGATAAAATTATTTAACTTAATTGAGAGCATTTTTGAAGTGTAATTTGGCACAGCACCCTCCATCAGAATTGTTTGTTAAGTCCAAGGTCAATAATAACGGTTGCACAGACGTTTGACGAACAATAGTATTAAAGCATTTTCAATGTCTGGATTATCTGTTACTTGAATAAACTTATGGTGCTTAGTTTTTAATCTTGATAACAATAAATCGTCAGCTTGTTTTCTGAGGTTCTTTGAGGCGCTATTTATCCGTTGAGATCACCCCATTTACGCTCGCTTTCTCCCAATTGCGTGCAAAATCGGACTTCATAAAAATTTTCAGAATACATGGATATACGAATTCATCGAGGGCTGTAACTCAGAAATGGACAAAAATTCGTTAGAGCTTTTACTTTATTTGATAATTATCGAATTAGTTTAGATCGTATAAGATAGTATACCCGCACAATGGCGGGCACCCCTAAAGAACTGGTTAACTGAGAAATAACCACAGACCCACGGCCATCATTAAACTACCTGAGATACGATTCATCAGACGGACATTCTTGGAATGACCCAATAAACCTTTTAATCCCTTGCCACCAAGGGCGTAGATGGTCATACAGATAAACTCGAAGGCGAGAATAATTGCCACTAGCAGAGTCAGCTGCGGGGCTAAAGGTTTACTGCTCTCAATAAAAGGCGGTAACAGAGAGATCATAAATGCCCAACCTTTAGGATTGGCAATGGCAGTCACAAACCCCTGGATCACAAGATCCCAATGATGACCAACCTGTATCTGGTTATTGCCATCACTTAACGCAAGCTTGCCCTTCGATTGCCACATCTTAATCCCTAAGTAAAACAGATACGCCGCACCAACCGACTTTAGAATGGTAAATAACCAGGGATAGTTCAACATTACAGAAGCGATGCCCAGCACTGCTGCAACAGCCACCAGACCGATACCAATCATTTCGCCTACCATCATCCACAGGGTACGTCGATAACCGATGCTCATACCCAGACTCATGGCCATGGTCATGCACATACCTGGTGTGATGGAAACAAAAAAGAAGGTAGGAATAAATACACCCAACAGCGCCATGTTCATAGAGATTTCCTTGAAAAAGTAAATAATAACTGTGTATAAATATATCCCGAAAGCGATGACACTGTCTTAGCAAGATAGGTTTGCAAAACTATCATTCATGCAACTATAATTGCATAAAACTTAATTAAGAGAGCTAAATCATGCAAGAGATGGTTGTAGATAAACACGACATTAGCATTATCAACCTGTTACAGGAGAACAGCCAGATCCCTCGGCTGGCGCTGGCCGAGAAAGTTGGCCTGTCTTCTTCCCAGTGTTTCCGTCGCTTAAAAAGACTGGAAGATGCCGGAGTGATCGACCACTATGCCGCCATTCTAAATAAAGAAAAAGCCGGAATAGGTGTATCTGCTGCGATCATGGTGCAGTACAGGAAAAGTGAAGTGAACGCTCGGGAAAAGACTATCGAACTGATTCAGTACACCCCGGTAATCTATGAGTGTTATTCGATCACTGGCGAGTACGACTTTATGTTGAGGGTGTACTGCAAAACCATGAATGAGTTTAACATTCTGGTAAACAACACCTTTCAGGTGAGTTTTATCTCTGGCCTACACACCTACATGTTGTTGTCTTGCATTAAAGATAAGCAGAGTCTGTCGCTTTAGGCTTGATTAAGATAAGGCCTGACTCACCAGCTAAAGCTTATCTATCTGAACAGAAGGGAAGTTATAAAAATGGGTGGCATGGTTGGTGCTTTTACATTAAATTATAGCGAGTGTAATTAATGGTTGTTCGCATGGTTGTTCGCATGGTTGTTTAGGTTCTTCATTAAGGCAGTGTGGAGCTGGATAACCCGATTATATGCACCGAATTCATATACTTATTTGGTGTTTTTAATTTCGACCTGGACACCAATGACTTGCGCTAAACCTGACACTAGATTCTCTTTTGCACTGGCAAAAAAACCGTCTCGAGTTTCGGTTGATGCAGCCCAGAATAAAAACAAAATCAGCAACGCAGTTGTAAAGAAGTTGCCCATTTTCACCGATCACGCCATGAACAGGCCAAAGTCTGGCTATCTGATCGCACCAGCCGGCAGAAGCCCCCGTTATTGCTACGACATTTATCCCGGCTGCCGTGAGTTTATCAAGTGCAATCAGCGTTTCGAATGGCAGCTTTCCCTGCCAAGTTTAGGTGTCGTCAACGTCAGTTAATAACCATTTAATCGCGCTTGCTTGAGTAACCGATATTTAGGCTTAGGCATACAGAAGCTCTCTTTTACTGTTCATTTTGAGATCAATATTAATGTGTTTTGATGTGTCGGCATCAAATAAATGCAGATGTTTCTGGTCGATATCAAGTCCGAGGATATCTCCAATTTCAATTTTACTGTGTCCTTCAGCACGCACAACCAGACTTTGAGCGGTTTCATCCATTGTTTTATGGTAAAGCGTTTTACAGTAAAGCAGAAGATCGGCCCCTAACGATTCGACAAGCTCAACTTCGACTTCAAACCAGGGCATTTTTTCAACAATGTTGATATGTTCGGGGCGAAGCCCTAATTTTATATCACCCGGTTTTAAAGATTGAGTATCGATGGGGGATAATGAATAACCCAGTTGAAGACCTTCCTTGGTCACCTTTGCATCGAGAATATTCATTGCCGGTGAGCCGATGAAGGTCGCCACAAACACCGAAGCCGGATTGTCGTAAATCTCCAGTGGTGTGCCCACTTGCTCGACTGTACCTTGATTAAGCACCACCAGTTTGTCGGCAAGGGTCATGGCTTCGACCTGATCGTGTGTGACGTACACCGAAGTGGTTGCGAGTCTGCGTTGCAGTTTCTTGATCTGCAGTCTCATTTGAACTCTTAATTTAGCATCCAGATTAGAAAGCGGCTCATCAAACAGGAATATTTTTGGCTTACGCACAATCGCCCGCCCCATCGCAACACGTTGCCTTTGTCCTCCGGAGAGTTGTTTTGGTTTTCTCTCAAGCAGATGTTCTATCTCTAACATTTCAGCGGTGTCATTGACGATGCGCTGAATGTCCGCTTTTGGTGTTTTACGGTTACGCAGTCCATAGGCCATATTGTTATAAACAGACATATGAGGATAAAGCGCGTAGTTTTGAAATACCATCGCAATATCTCGTTCGCTTGGCTCGAGATTATTAACCAGGCAATCATCTATTTTAAGATTACCCGAGGTGATTTCTTCAAGCCCGGCAATCATTCGCAGTAAGGTCGATTTCCCGCAACCGCTTGGCCCAACAAGGACAACCATTTCACCCTCTTCGATATTCAAACTGAGTTTATGAACAGCTTGATAACCATTTGGATAGGATTTTGTAATATTTGAAAGTGTTAAGGTTGACATTTATTTCTCCGAATCTACAAGGCCTTTAACAAAGGCTTTCTGCATAGCAATAACCACAATAACAGGCGGCAGCATGGCTATAATGGTGGTGGCCATAATTTTATTCCATTCAATCAGACCATCAACGACACCGAGCATCTGTTTAATGCCCATCACTATGGTGTAGTACTGAACATCTGTGGTGATCAGCAGCGGCCATAAATACTGATTCCAGCCATAAATAAAAGTAATAACAAAGAGTGCTGCGATATTAGTCCGAGAAAGCGGCAACAATATATCAATAAAAAATCGAATAGGGCCGGCACCATCAATGCGCGCTGCCTCGAACAATTCTTTAGGGACGGTTAAAAAGAACTGCCTGAATAAAAAGGTAGCGGTTGCACTGGCAATCAGGGGAATGGTCAATCCTGAGAATGAATTAAGCATATTTAAGTTGGTAATAACCTCAAAGGTCGGGATTATACGCACTTCAACGGGTAGCATCAGAGTGAAGAAAATAATCCAAAAGGCGAACATACGGCCCGGAAACCGGAAAAAAACCACCGCGTAAGCCGACATAATTGAAATCGTCAGCTTGCCCACGGTAATACACAGCGCCATCACCATGGAATTAAACAGCATCTGGGTGATTGGCAGTTGTGAATTATTAAACGTACTTTGGTTGCTGAGCAGATCGGAAAACACGCTAAATCCGAGATCCCCAAACCAAAGCGGTGTACCCGTTGCAAAGGCGGTGTTTTCGTGGGTGGTAGCAACCAATGCTACCCACACGGGGAAAGCAATTGAAAGAATGCCAAGAATTAAAATAATATGGCAAAACAGCGAAAAGAGGGGTCTTCGTTCTACCATTAGTAGGCTACCTTTTTTTCTATGTATTTAAATTGGAATACGGTTAAGAGCGCCACCATTATCATTAAAATGACCGATTGAGCAGCTGAGGAGCCTAAATTCAGCCCGATAAAACCATCGTTATAGACTTTATATACCAACGTCGAAGTACTTCTGCCGGGTCCTCCCTGAGTCATTGCATGAATAATCCCAAAGGTATCGAAAAACGCATAGACAAAATTAATCACTAGTAGGAAAAAGCTGGTGGGTGAAATCAACGGAAAGCTGATAGTGATAAAGCGTTTTACCGGGCCACTGCCGTCAATGGCCGCCGCTTCATGCAGCGATTTTGGAACAGATTGTAATGCGGCAAGGAAAAATAAAAAGTTGTAACTGATTTGTTTCCAGGTCGATGTGATAATCACCATCCACATAGCATGTGCGCTGTTGAGTGTCGGATTCCAGTTAACCCCGAACCATTGTAATAGTTCTGCCACAACGCCTATGGTGGGATCAAATAAAAACAACCAGAGCGATCCGGCCACAAGGGGCGCAACGGCATAGGGCCAAATAAGAAAGGTACGGTAAAACATTGAACCTCGAACGATATGTTCGGCAAAGGCCGATAATATCAAGGCACTGATCATTGCCAGAAAAGCGACACTGATGCTAAATTTAAGAGTAGTGAATAAGGAATTAAGATAATTACTGTCGTTATACAGGTGGATAAAATTTTCCAGACCGACAAATTCATGGTTCAACCCAAAGGGGTCCTCCAGCTGAAATGACTGGAAAATGGCTTGCCCGGCAGGCCAAAGAAAAAATACCGCAGTAATCAACAGTTGCGGGCTGATAAGTGCAACGGGTAACCATTTATTTTTAAATACAGCTTGCGATGACATAGATGTTCCACAGTTTTATGGTCATGTTGATAGTGATGTTTATAGTTAGGAAGTAAAATATCGCCATTCTGTTAATAAAAATGGCGATAAAATATTAAGCTATCTGTTACTGAGTACGTTCAAAGCGTCGCAACTGCTCATTACCAAGACGCACAGCATTATTCAGTGCGGCTTGAGCTGATTGATCGCCAGACCAGACTGATTCTAACTCTTCATTGATAATGTCACGTGTCTGCAGGAAATTGCCAAAACGAATTCCCTTGGAATTAACAGTAGGCTTGGTTGACGTCATTTGAATAACCGCCGTTTCCGTACCAGGATGCGTTTTATAGAATCCCTGCTGCTGGGTCAGCGTGTGCGCCTGCTTAGTAATGGGTAAATATCCGGTAAACTGATGCCAATCTGCTTGCACCTTCGGACTTGACAGGTAAGTGAAAAATTCAGCCACTCCTTTATATTGTTCGCTTGAATGCCCGCGTAAGACCCATAATGAAGCACCACCAATAATCGTATTTTGTGGTGTTGAAATAAGCGTGTCTTCAAAAGGAAGTTCGGCAACACCTACGTCTATATCTTTCATATTTTCTTGAATACCCGCAAGGCCCGCCGATGAGCCCATGGTCATTGCACATTCCTGCGTGTAGAACAACGGCATACCTTTGGATTGACGGCCACCGTATTTAAATATTCCAGATTCTGACCATTTGGCCATTTGTGCTATATGCGCCACAAAAGGCGCGCTATTGAATTTAAATTTCGTGTCTAAGCCATCAAATCCATTGTTGTTATCCGCAAGCGCAATATTGTTGCGGGCACCAAAGTTTTCGATTTGTGTCCAGGACTGCCATGTGGTACTAAAACCGCATTGGGCACCCGATGCTAATAACTTAACAGAGACATCTTCCATCTCTTGCCATGTTTTGGGTGCTGATTTAATACCTGCTTTTTTAAACATGGCTTTGTTGTAATACAGAACAGGGGTCGAACTATTAAACGGCATGGACAACATTTTCCCGTCATTTGTGGTGTAATAGCCGGTCACTGCAGATAAATAATTGTCGGGATTAAAAGACTCATTCGTCGCTTTCATCAATTCATGAATGGGATAAATGGCTTGCTCTGCTCCCATCATAGTCGCGGTGCCTACTTCAAAGACTTGCACAATAGCAGGTTGCTGCTGGGCTCGAAATGCGGCAATAGCACTGGTCATTGTCTCAGCGTAGCTGCCTTTATAAACGGGTTTTATTTCATAGTCGGATTGGCTTTTATTAAAATCAGCAGCAATTTCATTTACTTTTTGGCCTAAATTTCCGCCCATTGCATGCCACCACTCAACCTCGGTTGTCGCATGAACTTGCGCACTCAAGAATGTTGCCGCTACCGCCAACCCAGTGAGGTGTTTAACAGACATATAATTTCCTTTCTCATATTAAGTTATTATTTAAAGGAGCAGTGTGCTTATTTGTCCACCCTCCACTGATTTAATGTTCATTTGAAGAATAAAGAAAGTTGATTACACTTCAATGACACTTTAATGACGCTTTATTGAACTTAACTGAACGTATTTTATGTTCGCAATGATGTTCAGGTGAAATAAAACGGTCATAAAGTTTTGTTAGGGTTTATGTTAAATTAATTAATTATTGGAAGAATAATGAAAATAACCGCGCATCGAGGAGGTTCCAGTCTGGCGCCGGAAAATACCCTGGCAGCTTTTAATAAGGCCGCTGAACTGGGTTGTGAGTGGATTGAAATTGATGTCCAGCTGAGTCTGGATAAGGTGCCCGTTGTTATTCATGATAAAACGGTTGAGCGCTGTACCGATGGCATTGGTGCTGTGTCAACCATGACCTTAGAGAGCCTTAAATCACTGGATGCCGGATTATGGTTTGGAGAAGAATTTCGAGATGAACGTATTCCGACGCTTAAAGAAACGCTCTTATTAGCAAAAAATAAGCACCTCAAAGTGAATGTTGAGATAAAACTCTATCCGCAAGATAATCTTGCTCTGCTTTGTGAAAAAATTAAAAAAGTCATTATTGATGTGGATGTGGAAGCATCTCAAATGTTATTTTCCAGCTTTAATATAGCGGCATTAAAATACATGCAATACCATCAACCTCAAATTCATCGGGGTCTACTGGTAGAAACAATTCCTGCTAATGCGCTATTGTTATTAGCGGAAATTGAAGCTTATAGCCTGCACTGCAATTACGTTTTTTTGAAGGAACAACAAGCACAATGGATAAAAAAAAGGGGTTACCAACTTTACTGCTACACCCCCAATTCACCTCAGCAGGTTAGTCTGCATTGGGATTGGGGAGTCGACATGATGATCACCGATGTGCCACAAGCCTATATCAAGACGATAAATTTAAATTAATCAACTTTAATTAATAAACAAGGCAGGAACCTCACACTAGCCATGCAGAAACTCAGTCTTCGTCAACAGACAATAATAGATATGATTCATCATCAAGAGTATTACTCTATTGATGAACTCGCTCAATATTTTAATGTCACTGCACAAACTACCCGCCGGGATATCAATCAACTCTGTGCGGTAGGACTCGCCTGTCGCCATCACGGTGGTGTTGGTTTACCCGTCACCCTGGCTAACCGAAGCTATGTTTCCCGAAAAGTGACCAATCAAGCGGAAAAGCAGCAGATTGCAGAATCTGTTGTAGCTGCGATCCCTAATGGTTGTACATTATTTCTGGGGATAGGCACCACGATAGCCTGTATCGCAGAAAAATTGCTCAATCATAGCGAGCTTAGAGTCGTGACCAATAATTTTGAAGCCGCTCATCTGTTATCACAATACGATAATATCGAAACCTGGATTCCGGGAGGGCGGATTCGCACTAATGATAGAGATGTCGTGGGTGACAGCATTGGCGCGTTTTATGGTCAGTTTATTGCCGACATTGGCATTATCAGTTGTGCATCAATCAATCCTATCGAAAAACCCATCGCATTAAACAGTTTGGCAGTAAAATCCGAGGGTGGAATGCAGGAAGTTGCCTTTGAATATGAACTGGGCGAAGCCATTGTCAGCCAGGCCATTATTTCGGGTTCAAGGAAAAAGTGGCTGGTGGCAAACAGTGCTAAACGGCAACGTAAAGCCAATGCTAAAGTTGCCCCTCTCGGTCATTTTGATCGCGTATTTGGTGGTATTACAGATTCAAATTGATAGGGCTTGTGGCCAAAATAGTTGGCGTACAGAGACTTAGGTTTTTATATGCCGCCTTAATTATGAGAGTGACATAAACAATTAAACGATTTAAATGGGTATTTCAATCGTTTAATTAAGCTCGTAGGGTGCGCTCAGCGCACCGATTTCCGCTGCATAGAATGCACCTGCCGATAACATAATACCCATTCCATTAATTAACATTCAATCTATTGAACAAAGTGTTTGCTCTCTAGATCACTGATAAAAATATTCCACCCCGACTGGATTTATTAATAGCAAAAGAAATAATTAAATGATCACATTATAAAAAAGTAATTAATCTTTAACTTATTGATTTTAAATTATATTTATATTTATATTAAGATCTTATTTTTTTGGGGGTGTAAGCCACATCTGAAACCGCAAAATATATTAATGCACTTAGCTTTATGGGCACTATATTTTACGCCAAATACACTGCGCAGATAGAGTGATTGTGCATTTTATAATCCTGCAGCAAAAATAGCTGGACAGCTCGCGATTCTAATTGACCAAATACTAATCCGCTTTTTTATTTTATTCGGTTAGAAAAATGAGTTAGAGTTAGAAAAATGGGTGGCATGGTTAGTCTGCATGGTTAGCCTTTAGTTGTTGAAGTTAAAAGAGCGGGTTTACCCCCACGGCAAGATCACTATAAAATTAACAACTAATTTTATAGTGATCTTGCCGTGGGCTTTGTTCGTATTAGTTCTATTGCCGTACCCTTCAGGTTAGGAATGCAGTATCGTTTACATAACAATTTTGTTTAAAAGGCCGCCATGTTGCTAGAAAACCACACCATATATGCAAAGCGATTGATTGTATCGTTGCTACTAATCACTAGTCTGGCAGTCACCTACGGGTCATTTTATTTCACTCAGATTAATTCTGAGAAAAATATCCAAGCTTATTTTGATTTCAGAGTGAGAGAAGCGGTTTCGCTCATTGAGATAAGAATCAAGGCTTATGAACAAGTGTTGCGCGGAACAGGGGGGCTGTTCAATGCATCAAAGACAGTTGAGCGAGAAGAGTTCAAACGCTATATATCTTCGCTTAATCTGGCAGAAAATTTTCCCGGCATACAGGGTGTAGGATATTCCATTATTATACCATCTACATTGATAAATAATCATATAGAGGCGATACGAAGTGAAGGTTTCCCTGCTTACTCAATCTACCCCGAAGGCGAGCGTGATATCTTTTCATCAATCATTTATCTTGAACCTTTCTCACAGCGTAATTTACGGGCATTCGGATATGACATGTTCTCAGAGCCAATGCGTCATAAGGCCATGCAGAAGGCAATTGATAATGACGCTATGTCACTTAGTGGAAAAGTTAGGTTAGTTCAGGAATCTGGCGCTAATGATCAAAGCGGATTTTTAATGTATCTGCCGGTTTATGAAAATGGCAAACCGCATACTTTACTTGCTGATAGGCAGGAGAACATTATTGGTTGGGTGTATGCAGTTTTTCGAATGAATGACTTTATTAGCGGCGTTCATGGGGAGCAAGCTGAGGACTTGGATGTTGAAATTTTTGATGGTGATATCATATCAGACGAAACACTAATGTTTGACTCATATGGTCCGTTTTCATTGAATAAACAGTTCGATAATATTAGTTATAAAATCAATCAGATTAATGTCGTAAATCATATTTGGACAGTTCGTATCCGTCCTTCGTCTTTATTTGATTCGCGCGTCAATAAGAGCTGGCCACTTTTTGTCGGAGTGATTGGTACTATTGCTAGCTTCACCATATCATTCATATTTTGGCTCTTACTGACAGGTCGAGAGCGTGCGATAAAAGCTGCAACAAACATGAATATGAAACTGATAAAAGAACAGTGGAGATTGAGTTGTATTATTGAGGGAACGCATGCTGAAACATGGGAATGGAACATTCAAAGTGGAGATGTATTTTTTAATGAGTACTGTGCTGAAATTATTGGCTATAAACTGAGTGAACTTGAGCCGATCACGATTAAAACGTGGCATAAAAATATACATCCTGATGATTTACAAAAATCAGCTGATTTATTGACAAAACATTTTGCAGGTGAACTACCTAACTACGAGTGTGAAATTCGTATGCTGCATAAAGATGGATCATGGGTGTGGATATTGGCTAAGGGCAAAGTAGCATCATGGACAGATGACGGTAATCCATTATTGATGTTTGGTCTTCTTCAGGAAATTAACCAGATGAAATTGACTGAGAAAGCGTTGCGGCATCAATCGCAACATGATGCGCTGACTGGCCTACCAAACCGAATGCTATTAACAGATAGAATACAACAGGCGCAATTTATTGCATCACGAAATAACAAAAAGCTGGCTTTAATGTTCATTGACCTAGACAAATTCAAGCCCGTTAACGATGAGCAAGGTCACCATGCAGGAGATTTTATCTTAATCAAAGTCGCTCAGCGTATTAAGAGCTGTCTACGTGACTCGGATACTGTGGCGCGTGTAGGTGGCGACGAATTTATTGTGTTGTTGCCCACAATCGAAAGAGAGCAAGATGCATCTGGAGCCGCAGAAAAGATTCTCGATGTGCTCAATACGCCTTTCGAATTTGCAGAACAAAGTTTGAGCATAACGTCGAGTATAGGCATTGCTTTCTTTCCTGAGCATGGCAACGATGGTAGTACTCTTATAAAGAATGCCGACACAGCCATGTATTGCGCAAAGGGTGACGGTCGAAATAATGTGAAAATTTATCAACCCAATTGATAAAGATTTCTCCAAAATATAAAGTCAATTTATATGCTGGTATGTATTCTATCTTGCTGTTTTATAAGCTTAGTAAGGTGTAATCTTTGTCATTATATTCATAATTAAAATGTGTATTAGTAAGATTTAACTTGATATTCCCACGTTCAACATAGAAGTGCACCACTTATATTTAACTTAGCTATTTAAAGCTATTTAGCTATTTAACTTAGCCACCCATCATCATTGGCGAATATTTAAGCACTGGTCTATTATTTAGTTACCTTTGTTTACTTGCTATTTAACTTAGCCACCCATCATTATTGGCGAATATTTCACTATTTAACTTAGCCACCCATCATCATTGGCGAATATTTAAGCACTGGTCTATTATTTAGTTACCTTTGTTTACTTGCAGGTAATAAATGATGGCCAGACCAAGACAAACGATAGTGAGCTTAGATGACACGTCTTACTATCACTGCTGCTCACGTGTTGTACGTAAAGCATTTTTATGTGGCATTGATAGTACGACAGGTGAAAACTATGAACATCGTCGAGAGTGGGTTGACGCTCGCATTCTAGATCTTGCGACTATCTTTGCGATTGATATCTGTGCCTATGCAGTGATGAGTAATCACTTGCATATTGTCCTTAAAGTGAATGCCGATAAAGCCAATAGCTGGTCTGATAAAACAGTGCTTGTTCAATGGCATAAAGGCTTTAAAGGCACGTTACTGACGCAGAAATTTGTTAAAGGTGAAGACCTTAATAGGCTTGAGCTTGAAACTGTTCATAACTGCATTACTGAATATCGTCATCGCTTAATTGATCTTAGCTGGTTTATGCGATCACTCAGTGAGCCGATTGCCAGGCAGGCCAATAAAGAAGACAACTGTACCGGCCGATTCTGGGAAGGCCGTTTTAAATCCCAGGCATTACTTGATGAAGCCGCAATACTCGCTTGTATGGCGTATGTTGATTTAAACCCCATTCGCGCCAAAATGGCGACAAGCCCTGAAACCTCCGATTACACCAGCATCCAGCGAAGAATTCACTCGGCCATAAAAGGTGAACAGCCCGCAGAATTACTGCCCTTTGTAGGTGATGAATGCCTGAATATGCCTGACGGGGTGATGTTCAGTGTGAAGGATTACATTGTGCTTGTTGAAGATACTGCTCGAATTATACGAGAAGATAAGCGCGGTGCCATCAGTTCAAGCAGTCAAGGTATCCTCAATAGACTTAATATTCCTGCAGAGAACTGGCTTAAAATCACGATTGAATTTGGTCATTTATTTAAAGGGGCGGTGGGTGCCTTACCGGCATTAACCGAATACTGTGAACATTTAGACCGAAAGCGACGCCACGGCGCAGCAAACTGCCAACGCTGGTTGTGTGCTTAAAGCTCAATTTTTCAACTACCTGTAAGTCATTTTCTGCTTGATTGATATCAAGCTTCTTCTACTGGTTTAAAGCAGCCAACTTCCTCATATTTCACAATCTAAAGCCCAGTTTATTAAAATAAGTTCAATTGATGCGTATGAATGGTCATAAAATGCTATCGAAATACATGCTGAAAGAGGCTGTGTTATTTTTTAGAAAAATGGGTGGCATGGTTAGCAGCAGGTGGCATGGTTAGCAGCAGGTGGCATGGTTAGCAGCATGGTTAGCAGGCACCAAAAGCATTAATTAAGTGATCAGATTGACCCACTCCCTTTGGCATAGTTTTTTCACCTCTTCTCCCTAATGTCGGTTAGAAAAGTGGGTGGCATGGTTAGCCGTTTCCTTTTGAAATCTATAATGAAATATGTGGTGCACTTCCAAGTTGAACGTGGGCTAGTCGTTTCCCTACAGACTTAGCTGAGCTTCTGGCTGAAATGTTGCATCAGTTAAAAAATCAGATCTATTCCTGAAGCCAAACGCCTTGTATAATAGGATGCACGGTAATGATTACGTTGCCGTGCATTGGGAGAATAAACCCTCGTGATTTTCCACCTTACCGTTGATAATCCAAAACAACCAATAGCGCAGTTACTATTATTGCGATGATGTTTGGATCAATTCACACTCACTTCTGTGACAGATGATAGTTTATCGAGGACTTTCAAGTCTTAATGGTGCTTGTCTCTATCGCTATATACTTCGCAGTTAAATCGTACCCATCACTATTTCTCTTTTATCATTTACAGGATTTTTATGACACCAGCTGCAACGTTACCTAGCCAACTGAATACTACCGCCATTTTGCTGGTATTAGCATTAGGCACCTTTATTTTGGGATTATCGGAGTTCTCGATGATGCCAATGCTGCCCTTAATCAGCGAAACATTTGCCTCAACCCCGTCACAAAGCGGTTATGCCATTAGTGCTTACGCGATAGGGGTTGTTGTCGGGGCGCCGATTTTAATGCTGACAACAGCCAACATGAAAAAACGCCATGCCTTGGTAATATTTCTAACATTAATGTTTATCGCCAATGGCTTAAGTGCCATGGCAACCTCACTTGAGCAGCTGATTGTGTTTCGTTTTTTAAGTGGACTGCCCCATGGCGCTTACTTTGGCGCTGCCATATTATTAGCCGCCGATATTGCCCCACAAGATAAACGCGCCAGCTATATATCCAAAGTGTTTATGGGCTTAACCATTGCGACTATCGTCGGGGTGCCTATCGTGACATTAGTCGGGCAAAATTTAAGCTGGCGCTATTGTTTAGCGGGTGCATCTGCTCTCGCCTTAGTGGCACTGGTGTGCGTATATGTGGTGGTCCCTAAAATAGAAAACAGCCAGCCGTCAAATTTAATCAATGAATTTGGCGTGTTGAAAAATAAATTGGTCTGGTCCATTCTAGGCATTGTGATTATTGGCTTTGGCGGCGTATTTTGTATTTACACTTATATTGCCGACACCATTTTAGTGGTCACCGAAACACCGGCATACACAATTTCAATCGCGATGGTGATGTTTGGTATTGGTTGTACATTAGGTAACTACGTATTAGGAAAAGCAGCCGATCGTGCGGCTTTAAACACTACCGGCATAGCCTTAATATCTATGATTATATTTTCCCTCGCCTACGTCAGTGCCAGCCATAACATTTGGTTATTGTATGCTGTAATTTTCTTTATTGGTTGCAGTTTGGGCTTAGCCACCTTAATTCAAACCTTGCTGATGGATGTATCACCAAACGGCCACGCAATGATAGGTGCTTTGGTGCAATGTGCATTTAACATTGCCAATGCCATCGGGCCTTGGGTGGGAGGCATGGTTATCGCACAAGGTGTATTACCCAACGAGACGGGTTATGTTGCGGCGGTACTATTTACTGGCGGCTTAATAATGTGGCTGTTAAGTTATCTGCAAATGAATAATAAAAATGCGCAATTGGAGCAGTGCCCAGCGTGATCAGATTGTCGATGACATACCCTATGACATTGCGCTTAATGGACCCATTACGTACATGGGTCACATTTTGTTTTTGCCTTTTTAAATTCAAACTCATACCAAAAGCATTAATTAAGTGATCAGATTGACCCACTCCCTTTGGCATCGTTTTTTCACCTCTTCTCCCTAATGTCGGTTAGAAAAGTGGGTGGCATGGTTAGCCGTCTGGTTAGCCGTTTGATGTGGGTTAAAAAAGTGGGTGGCATGGTTAGCCGTTTGATTTTGAATAGTAAATCGGATAATGCATTTCGTATGATGTTATCGGTAGGGTGCATTCTATGCACCGCAGGCAGCGATAATCGGTGCAGCGAATAAGCGACAGCTTAGTATCTGAGCAGACACCCTACGAGCTATGCGTTTATTGTCATCGTGCGTGCTAGTTGACGTTCAAATAAGACCGCCATTAAATTTATGATCAATTTTAAATAATAAATCGGATCACTTTATTAATGCGTTTGGTATTACGTCATTTCAGGATGTAGATTTGGCTGTCCTGAATTATTTTTGTGGGGTCTTTGTATGATTGCCGGGTGAGCGCCTTGTGCCACTCACCCGCTAGATCGATTTACACTTTCGTGAGGATGCGATCGCGATACCGGTTCAGCTCTGTCAGCTTGGCTGTTGCGGCTTCTTTACGGTTGAAAGAGATGTCTTCAATTTTGTCCGCCGCGACATCGAGGTAGGACTTCAGTTCGTCACCTGTCAGATATTTCCCGCTCAGCTGGTTCAACTTGCTCCAGCCGTCCTTGAAGTTATCGATGAACTTGGCCGACACAACCTCGACCGCTTGCCATTCTGCGGTTTGCGTGATGAAGAAATCATTCGTATTCCGCTTAATTCGCCCAGTGAAGCTCTTCGTGAGATGGTCTCGATCAATGGCTTTCTGGATCGTCTCCGATTGCTCGCGTGAGCTTTCCATGATTTGTTGCATGAAGTCGGCGAAGGATTTGAAGAAAAATGATATTTCGATGATGATTTCACGCATACGTTTCAGCGCCTTGAGGCTCAGGCTCAGTGACTTGATAGCCAGTTGGATGGTTTCATCTTCGGTCCGTTGCCCTTTTAGCAGCGCGTTGATCTTCACAAGCTCGGCCGCTTGAGTGCGTTTTTCCGTTTCATAGGCTTCGATCTTTACCAGCATCTTCATTTGAAGATCACGCAGGTTCGTGGCCTGTTGTTCCTGCTTATCGGCCATTTTTATCATGTTTTCATCCAGGGACTTCAGCGATGCGTTCAGCGCGTTCAGCGAATTTGTTGCAGCAGCAATCGTGTCATTCTTTTCCTTTATTTTAACATTATTGTCTTCGATCCTCTTGTCGACGCCGGCCAAGTGAGCTGCCTTAGTTTCGGCATCGGTTCCCTCGTCGTCTTCGATCCTTGCCT
Source organism: Psychromonas sp. MB-3u-54 (assembly GCF_002836415.1). Lineage (GTDB taxonomy): Bacteria > Pseudomonadota > Gammaproteobacteria > Enterobacterales > Psychromonadaceae > Psychromonas. The sequence continues at coordinate 58,027 of NZ_PJBP01000186.1, forward strand.
TCTCAGCCGCTAATTCCTTGGCCTTTTTCATTAGCTCGTCTTTCTCGCGCTCAGCAGTGCCTTTTTCCGCACGTTTGTCAGCGATGTCCTTTTTGGATTCGATTACTTTCGCTGTGTTGTCGCTGTCGGTGGTAGCGGTTACAGAGTTTATAATTTGCCGAGCCGAGCCGACTGCTGAGGCTGCAATCAGCGATGTTCCACCAGTTGCTACGCCTGTGACGCCAGCGACTATCGCCGGCGCTGCTGCGATAATATCGCGTCGCGCATTGCTGGCTTCTTGGGCTATCGCCGGAATCATGGAGGAAACCATCTGAGCACCTACGCTGACGATTGACATGATGAAGGCGCGCTTTTCGGCAGTTTCGGCCTGCGATTTGTATTCGTTCGCCATCCCTTCGTACTTGCTGATATCGTCCTTAAGATCTTTAACTAGGCTTTTCAGCTTGGCGCGGTCGGCGTTGTTTTTGGTGATCTCTTTTTCGATATCTTTTTTGTTCTTCAACCGGGCCGCTAGGGCCTGTTCGCTTTGGTTCGTGGTCTTGGTCGTGTCGTCAATGATCTTATCATAGGTTTTGGCGATCTCTGTCAGTTCCTTGCTGATCCGTTCGGCGCGACTTTTGATTTCGTTGGCTAGGTCAAACAGGTCCTCGCCAATGAAGTCCTTTAGGTCTTGGTTGTTGTCGCTGTCGCGTGCTTCTTCCCAGTCACCAAACAATTCGCGCAGTGACTTGAGGATGCGTCCTGCATCGGTGGTGGCCCCGCGCATTTTCAGTTCGCTCTCTTGCTGCGCCACAATCAAACGGGTCATCAGGTGGTCGATACCGACCCGAATTTTTCCTTCTTCCTGCGGCGTCGTGTTGTATGCGATATAGAGCAGGTCGATGGCGTTGTCGGTGTCTTCTTTGGATCTTGAGACATTATATGTCCCTTCGATATTTCGGATGTAGTCCTCGACCAGCGGGTGATTAAAGCCATCGGGCAAGGTAATGGACTTGCCTTCCAAGATTTTTTCGACCTGCGAGTCAATACGTTTTTTGACGTCAAATTCCACACTTACGATTTGGTTTTCGGTAGACATTGTATATTTCTCCTAATGTGACTGTAAAAAAAGGAACTAATTTTCGCAGAGGCGCTCGCCGTTCGGGAGTTGCAGCCCGTTTCTCTCAATCACCCCCCGTGCTTTAACCAGCAGAGCATCAAGGTCCGCGGATTCGCGGAGTAAGCGGTGGACAACAGATCGGCGGGCGGAGCTTGGGTCCAGAGCTTCGAACTCAGTAAACGCATCCTGAAACGTGCCGAGTTTAACGGAGTAATCCTGTTTGACCGTGCGAATCTCGGACAAGGACGCTTTGATCACTTTGATTTCTGCTTCGGCTGCTGCAATATCCTGTTTGTGTTGATCCGATGTGTGCTGGTTATTTTGGAACCGCTCTGCAGCCTGACTTTGTCGGATTTGGGCTGCTCTAAGTTGCTGATCCAACGTCCCAGCCTTGATATTGGCGGCCTGCCTGTCGGCAGAAAATCTGCGCAAGTCGCCGTTCAGTCCGGCAAGTTCGCCAGCGATGTCGCACACGAACCCAAAGATCCAGGCCTTGCGTTTGCAGTCATCTAGGGCGGCCTGTCTTGCTTGGATTTGGGCTTCGATGTTGCTTATCTTGCTTTGCAGTTTATCCATCTCCTGCCGAGCTGCCTCAAACTCGCGATTAAATTCTTCGGCTTCTGACTTTGCCTGTGCCAGTTCGCTGGACAGCATCTGTTCCTGCTGGTGCAAGTCGCCTGCGGTTTTTTGTAGTTGGCTGCTGCGGACCTGCAAGCTTGTGTCCTTCTTTTCGTAGCACTGCACTCTGGTGCCGAGTGCGGAGTACACATCCTGTGCCTTGACTAGCTGTGCTTTAAGCGTGTCGATCTCGGATGGGGCCAGTGTTTGGGCCATAGCGGGCAGAGCCAGGGCGGTCACAAGAAAAAGCACGATGGTACAAAAAGGTTTCCAGAATCTTAATAAACTCAGCATCTTAATGTTTTCCTAATTTGTTCATGCTTTGTTTTTAACTTCTAACAGTGCATTAGTCTGCATTTTTACTAATACACATTTAAATTTTTTATTGCTAAATATTAGACCAGAATAAGCAATAAAAAAGTGGGATGGCATATATAATTATTTGTAAATTGAGTATTTATCTTGGGGAAATGAGGAATTTACATTTATAGAGATCTCTATCGATGCAAACTACAATAAAATAATTATTTATTGTCAACATGTTAACGTATTAAGAATATGGACATTGTGCATAACGTATTCATATAATGTGCAAAAAAAGTGGCAAAACCGCCTCTTATTGAATCAATACGTACCGAATTAAGAACATGGCACTATATATCCCCTCGCTCGAAAATTCCCGATTGGTACATAGTTGTAGCTAAGTGAATTTGGTCACTGTTTTGTTGTTTTGTTGTTTTGTAAGTCGATGTAAAGGGCGTTTGTGAATTGGCTTACTGAGGCAGAATAGGTATATATAACCACAGGCACCTATGCATATTCCTGTTTTATTATTGGTCAATTTGACCAAGTAACTAGCCTATTTTAAAAAATTAATACGCCCGGGTCTTTGCTGAGTTTTATTAAATAAAACCTTCAGCAGTATCAATGGCACTTCGAGCCTCAATGAACGTGCAGCCAGTCTCTGCCATTAACCGATTGACTGTCATTGCAGGGTTAGATTTCATTATCAACGTTAAATTAAAGGTTGGTTTTGGTAGCGCTTTATCAATGGCTTCCGCAATCCACAATGCTTTTTTCTGCCGTAATTTATCACTTATCTCAACAAACTGACTTTGGCTGCCCATTAGTAACCAATTTTTCGAACGACGGATACGCTTTAAGCTCAGCATTTTTTATTTTACTGAAATAGCATATTGATACCAAACACATTCAATTTATGATCAGTTGCTTCAAAGGAAAAATTGACACTCGTAAGCAGTAGTGATGATTATTGAATAATAAATCGGATCACTTTATTAATGTTTTTGGTATTAGCTTCTTACGCTCGTCTGGGAGAAATGAGAGGATGTAAATTTGAGGCAGAAAAAACACGCTAGAAAGGCTGCAGTGTTGAAAAATTAAAAAAATAAATATTAATCAGTTTAGAGGCCATAACTTAGGACTCAAACAAGACAATACATTGCTGTATTGTCTTGTTTGAGAATAACAGCTAGCCGTTAATTAAATGCCAGCATCATTCGGTAATGATAGTGCTCCTTATTTAAAAGAAACTCCTGATGCACACTCGGACTCCAGGAATCATCGCCGCCTACGCCCATATGAAAAGCATCTAAACGGACATAAAGCTGCTGGTCTTTAATAAGCTCATTAGCGTGTTTAGCCTGTGCAATATTCATCTGACTATAGCGACTTACCGCTAAATGAAAATCACCGGATACGCTTAAATCGCCGACTGTTGCATCCTTTACATCACAACGTAAACCGTTTTCAGACGGGAAAATATAAGGTGTATGCATTTCGTCAATAGAGCAGCAATGGCGAGCAACGTGTGCAGATAAAATCCTATCGGGGTAATTTTCATGGGGGCCGCGACCAAACCAATTAACTGCTTTTTCACTATCAGGTAGAATCAATTCCAGCCCGATTCGCGGCAGGGGTGGCAGTGATTTAGCAAGATTAACGTTAACATCAATCTGTACTTCTCCCTGATTATTGATGGTGTATTGCCAGTGACTGGCAATTAATAGCTTATTCTCAACGTAGTGACCAAACTCCACTTTAACAAGCACACTCTGGGCCAATGTAATGGCCTCTATCGCGATACAATGAGATACCAGGCGCGCTATTCCGGCCTTGTCCCATTGTGTCACCCACGCATTTGGATCAATGCAGTCAGCTTCACTGGTACCTATATCATTATCCAGAGGCGCACGGAAAAAGTTATCTTTGGGTCCCTGTAAAAGCTTATTTTCACCGCGCACTAACCATTGATTGATCACACCTTACTGTTTGTCTATTTCAAGCTCAAATTCTGCGCCTGCAATGGTGATCTTTTCTTTGTCTTCGCTCAGTCTCGGCGCGCTCGAATCAATCAAGGGCACATTCGTCAATTGTGCGATTGATGCTAATGCAACTTGCTCGGTGGCAACGACCATGAATCCTACAAAACAACTATTCGTAACTGGTTGGTTACGTCATCACCCGATGTGGTTTCCTGGTACGCGGGTAATCGCATGAAAACCTTCGTTGATCGCGGCCTTTTTGAAGATGTCAGTGATATCTGGAAAAAGAATGACCTTCAGGCTGATTTTACCTCTGCTGCGGCTGCGATGACCGTTGACGGTAAATAATATGGTGTGCCATATACTTATTACCAATGGGGTATGTACTACCGCAAAGATCTCTTCCAAAAGTACGATATTGCTGAGCCTAAAACATGGGACGAGCTAAAATCCGCTGCGGCAACATTGAAGAAAAATGAAATTGCACCCTTTACTATTGGTAGTAAATTCCTATGGACAACGGCGGGTTGGTTTGATTACCTCAACTTGCGTACCAATGGTCTAGATTTCCATATTAAATTAATGGAAGGTAAAATTGCTTATACCGATCCGCGGGTTAAAAAGACCTTTGAGAATTGGAAAGAGTTAGTGGAGCCGGGTTATTATCTGGAAAACCACGCCGCTTATTCTTGGCAGGAAGCACAACCGTTTTTGTATAACGGTGAAGCAGCTATGTACTTGATTGGTAACTTTATTACTCCAAGTTTCCCTGAAGAGCTTGACGGTAAAATGGGATTCTTCCAGTTCCCATCTATCGATGCATCCGTTCCTATGGCAGAAGATGCACCAATGGATACAATACATATCCCATCTAAAGCCACGAATAAAGTTGATGCGCGTAAGTTCCTTGAATTTGTTGCACGTGCAGAAAATCAGGAACTTATCAACAAAAAAATATTGCAAATTCCAACCAACAATAAAGCGGCTGTTAAAGATAATGAGTTCTTACAAACCGGCGTGAAAATGTTGAATGCAGCAGCGGGTACCGCACAATTCTATGATCGTGATACAGATCCTGCGATGGCTAAAGCGGGTATGAAAGGATTCCAAGAATTTATGGTTCACCCTGAGCGCCTTGATAAGATACTTGAGCAACTAGAAAAAGTTCGTCAGAGAGTATTTAAATAATCTGTTAGCACTTTAGTAAGTGATGAGCTTAACGTAAGTTTAAGTTCATCACTTTTTTACTACTGCCTTCAGCTTACAGCTTACAGCTTACAGCTTACAGCTTACAGCTTACAGCTTACAGCTTACAGCTTACAGCTTACAGCTTACAGCTTACAGCTTACAGCTTACAGCTTACAGCTTACAGCTTACAGCTTACCGCCGACAGCCCATCGCCCGTAATTCGCAGCTCGCCGCTCATTGCTCATTGCTCGTAACTCATCACTCGCAGCTCACCCCCTAATCGACCAATTCTATGTCTAAACTCGACAACAAACTCAATGCTTCATACCGGGAAAATTTAGCTTTCGATATTTTATTTTCTAACACATCTATATTGAAATTGGATGATTCGCTAAAGTCTACATTTTGCAAATTAGTATGCATAAATAAACTGTTCGTAAAATCACAGTAAGTCATTGATGAATTTGAAAAATCACCGTCTCTTAGGTCGACTTCATGTAACTTACATTCCTCAAGTTTTAATTCATTCAAGGTCAAACCAAAAAATGATGAGTCGTTGAGAATGCATTTGCTAAATTTAAGTTCAGAATCCAGATGGAATGACGGCCAATATGCCATTGTCCAATCAACACCAAGCAGTTTACTTTCAATAAAACGCACTTCAAAGAAATGCGATTGAGGGACCTTTATCAAACTTAGATTGCAACGATTAAACGAACAATTAAGAAACTTGCATCGCACAAATACAGCCGATGAGAAATCACAGTCATTAAACTCACAGTCTTCAAATTCTGAGCCGAAAATTTCTAAAGACAACAGTACCTGTTTATCAAAAGATTCATCTAAATACTGCTCATTACTTTCTATTTTTACCACTGAAACCTCTGTTCGCTTAACCGCTTTATAAACATCATTATGCACGAAAATCTGCGCTACCTATCTTATAAAAATTAATCATAACAAACTCTATTTAACCACACTAAATCAAAGCGATAAATTAATGCGTGTACCTGTCTCTCTCTGCTATCATCCTAGGACTTTTTCTAATTATTGAGTTTTATTGTGCATCCAGTTTCTCCTAGCCGTTCTATTTTATCTTCTGCTATTTTAATCCTCGGCATTTTATTTATCGCCGCTAATCTACGTGGGCCAATAACAGGTATTGGACCAGTACTTGATCAAATTATTGATAGCTTTGCATTAAGCGCCCCTCAAGCGGGTATGCTAACCACGTTGCCATTACTCGCATTTGCTATCGCCTCACCAATGGCAACGAGCTTAGCCAAAAAGCAAGGCCTTGAGATATCACTGTTTGTTGCATTAGTGCTGATTGGTTTAGGGCTGAGTTCTAGGCTGATAGATTCTGTCGTTGTGCTTTATATTGGTACTGCCGTCATTGGGGTTGGAATTGCCATTGGTAATGTATTGTTACCGAGTTTAATTAAGCGTGATTTTCCGCATAAAGTCGCGCTCATGACCTCTGCCTATGTACTCGCTATGGGGATTTTTGCCGGTAGCTATTCTGCTTTACTTATTCCTTTAGCCGCTTATAAAGAGTTAGGTTGGCAAATTGCCTTAGCCAGTTACGGATTAGTAACGCTGATAAGTCTCCTTATTTGGTTGCCGCAATTAAGGTTACATACCAAACCAACTAGGGATCTTACTCAGCCGCACACCCAAGGTAAAATTTGGCATCATGCTTTGGCATGGCATATTACTTTGTGCTTGGGTCTTAACTCATTTTTCACTTATGTGATGATTGCCTGGTTACCTAATATATTAATGGAGGGCGGCCACAGTGCACAGCAAGCTGGCATGCTGCATGGTGCATTTCAACTTGCCTCCGCAGTGCCCGGAATTGTCCTTATTCCGCTATTAGCCAAATTAAAAGATCAACGTTTACTTGCTCTGGCATTGGCATTAATCGGGTGCTTTTGTTCATTAGGGTTACTGTATTTACCCAATTATGCTTTTATATGGTCAATCACTTTAGGCTTTTGTGCCGGGGCAATTTTTATTTTAGGACTGTCATATATCAGTTTACGCACACATCACTCAGGGCAAGCCGCATCGCTTTCGGGTATGGCGCAGTGTGTAGGTTACTTGCTTGCTGCTATCGGCCCCATGTTTGCAGGATCTTTGCATACTCACTTTGAAAGCTGGGCCCCTGTACTGTGGTTATGTGCTTTAGCAAGTCTGCTCTGTGGTGTGTTTGGTTATTTAGGCGGGCGTAACATTACTTTAAGTACAAATGCTTAAATCCACTTAAAGAAGATCATGATGATCAGGTCTTTTATTTTTAACAGTCAAAGACTCACAATGACGATATCATCAAAGCTTATCAATCAGGTGGTTACACAATGAAAGCTATTGACGACTATTTTAAAATGGCTCTGTTCCAGAATAATGTTGTCGCATTTTTATCTATGTTTAACTCTTTGTAGATGTTGAAATTATAGTTACTTAGAAGTTTTTATAACATCTTGTAATTTATAGGATTACAAGGTCGACAACAGTAAAATGGAACAGAGCCTTTAAAATACATTATTCATCAGTAAGTTATATTATCGCGGCGAGTAAAAAAAAAGAAAATGCAAGACTTGAACCCACCGCCGGAACTTCCCTTTATATATAACGCTAAGCTCAGTTTGCGGAGTCAGATTGCCGCTTCTTGTTAGACGTTTTTAAACTGATTTAAAAATTAAGAAACAGGTTTCTCGAAACACATTACGGCTGATGTATCCGTTTTATTATCCGTTGTATATTCCGATACATAAATTAGCTTCCAACCATCATACTTTTTAAGAGCAGCATTAGTGTCTTCATTATCACCTGTGGAGTAATTGACACAACGAGTCATCATATTAGAGCCTTCAGTACCAGATTCTCTTACTTGTGAACTAATATTAGCGCCAGCACAACCAGTCAAAAAAAGAGCGACACCTAAACTTGCGAATAATTTCATTTCATTTCCTTATGTAATACACCCTGTAATAAAACTTCAGGCCGCGGATGCTAAAAAACCTAAAGTAACATAACAATGTATTAGCCTGCATTCTCACTAATACACATTTAAAATTTTATTTGTTGATAAGAATTATATAATAACATACTTATAAAACAGTTAGATAGACACGAAACATGATTGTAAGTTGATATTGTTGAGATGAAGAACTTATATTTACAGAGCTATCTATAAATGCAGTCCATAATAATTTAAGTTTTTATTTTCAATAAGTTAAAGCGTTAATAATGTGTAACTTTTGCATCAAATCATATAATGCAAAATAAAAGACCTGATCTGAATGGTACATTTATTTTAATGTGATGATTTAAAAGAATATAAGGTATGGATGTCCAGTCTTTTCGGTCCAGTCTTTTTGCCGCGAGAAGATAAGCGTGCTGCCATTAGTTCAAGCAGTGAAGGTATCCTCAATAGACTTAACATTCCCGCAGACAACGGGCTTAAAATTACTCGCGAATTTAGTCATTTACTTAAAGGGGCGGTGGGTGCCTTACCGGCATTAACTGCATACTGTGAGCATTTAGACCGAAAGCGACGCCACGGTGCAGCAAACTGCCAACGCTGGCTGTGCGCTTAAAGCTTAATTCTTCAACTATCTGTAAGTCATTCCTCGCTTGATTGATATCAAGCTTCTGCTATGGGTTTAAAACGACCAGACTCCTCATATTTCACAATCTAAAGCCGCATAAATTGAAAGATTTTCAATTTATGCGTTTGAATAACTATAAAAGACTGCCGCAATGAATGTTGAAAGAACCTATGTTATTGGTTAGAGAAATGGGAGGCATTGTTGTTTGCATTGTTGCTTGATGTCATGAGGGGGCAGTGTGGTTAGAGAAATGGGAGGCATTGTTGTTTGCATTGTTGCTTGATGTCATGAGGGGGCAGTGAAAAATGAAAGATCTGACCCCATCCCTGATGGGTGACCCCAGCACCCATAGGTTGCTTATTACCATCTTTATCTTCGATAATGGCCACATATTTCACACAATAAAATATGTGGCCATGCTATATTTTCTACGTTAGAACAACATTTATTATGTCGCAATAATAATTAAAATATTTCTGCTTAAGCTCTATTTAACAATAGGATACGTTGGGTAAAACACCCCACACATCTGCTGTGCAATCCGAACGACCTGATGACTATAACCAAACTCATTATCATACCAAACATATAAATTAACACGTTTATCACTGGTAATCGTTGCTTGTGCATCGACAATACCTGCATGTGAGTTACCAACGAAATCGGTTGATACAACCTCTGAAGAGTTAACCCAATCGATTTGCTTTTGAACTGAAGAGTACAAAGACATTTTACGAAGGAAAGCATTAACACCCTCAGTCGTAATATCACTTTTTAGGTTCAAAGATAGGATTGCCATAGATACATTTGGTGTAGGAACACGAATAGAGTTACCCGTTAGTAAACCTTCCATTTCAGGAAATGCTTTAGCAACGGCAGAAGCAGCACCTGTTTCTGTAATGACCATATTCAATGCAGCGGCACGACCACGTCGATCACCTTCGTGATAGTTATCAATTAAGTTTTGATCGTTAGTATAAGAGTGGATCGTTTCTACGTGACCATTAATAATACCGTATTCGTTATCGATCATTTTCAATATTGGCGTAATAGCATTAGTCGTACAAGAAGCTGCTGATAATATAGTATCCGTATCTTCAATCACGTTATTATTAATACCGTAAACAATGTTCTTAATATCCCCCTTACCTGGAGCTGTCAATAATACACGAGAAACCCCTTTTGCTTGCAAATGACGTTCTAGACCAGCTTGATCACGCCAGATACCGGTATTATCAATAACTAATGCGTTTTCAATGCCAAATGCTTCATAATCAGTATTTTCGGGGGCATCTGAATAGATAACCTGAATGTAATTACCGTTAGCAATAATCGCATTCTTTTCTTTGTCTATCGATATAGTTCCTCGGAAAGAGCCGTGGATAGAATCCCGACGCAATAGACTTGCACGCTTCTCAAGATCATTTCCTTTACCTTTACGAACCACAATTGCACGTAAACGTAAACCATTACCACCGCCTGATCTTTCAATAATAAGGCGTGCTAACAAACGACCAATACGGCCAAAACCATAAAGTACTACATCACGATTTTCTTTCGTCGCAGGGCTATTTTGACCAAGCGCATCATTAAGCTCTTTATTCAAGAAAGCCTCAAGATCACTACCATTCATTTCGTTACGGAATTTAACCGCAAGCTTACCCACATCAACGTGAGCGCGATCTAGATCCATCGACATCATTGCATTAATGATTGGAAACGTCTCTAGTACAGAAAGCTCCTGGTCTTCCATATGACGAACAAAGCGATGGGCTTTCAATAGGTCAATAACAGAACGATTTATAATTGGGCGACCGTATATAGAGGTCACAATGTTCTTTTTACGGTACAAAGCGCCAATCATTGGAATCATAGTTTCTACTGTTGATTCACGATCTGACCAATCTTGCATACAGGTATTAGAAATAACTTGGTTCATGCGTCTACCTTTCATTTTTAACAATATTTTACGGCAAAGAGCTATATAACTACCTACCATATTAAAATTAGGTGTAAATTATGCATGTTTGGTTCGCTTTGACAAAGTAAAACCTTAAATTCACTAGTAAAAGTGAGACAGCGGAAAGGTTAAAGTGCCATTAAGAGCTGACTCCACAGCCATTTATCAATTGATTATCATTTTACCGAGCGGCTTTATTTATATCTGGTATTTTTGAAATGGTTAAGAGGGATGATAATAACGACACTCAAATAATATAGAGCTACCATCATTTTTATTGAACGAACAATAGAGGCGATAGTAATGTGCCTCAGGTGATATGTCTAAGTTCATTTTACGAACTCAATCAACTAAATTTCTCGGGTCATGTCATGAGGGTCAGTGCAAAATGAAAGATCTGACCCCATCCCTGCTATTGTGGACACCTATGGTTGCTACTCAAATAAATTGGGTCAGGTTGATAAGATCACAACTATGCTATATTGAGGCAGGCTGCTGGCAAATATGGGCAGTCCGTTGGATTGAACTCTATCTTTTTTAAAAGGAAAATACGCTATGAACTTACTCAGAATTACATTTCCCATTATTTTCTCCATGTTGCTACTCGCCATCTCTGGCACATCTGCGGCGGACGACAACGTAAGTAGCGCGACGCGCACTATGGCAGAATCTATGATCAATCTGCAGCATTATGCCAGCGAAGCTGACATAGATCAGTTGAAAAAAGTGGCTGCCGAGGACACTACTACTGCCGATGAGAAAACTATTGCACAGGCACTGTTGAATTTTAAACACAAGGCCGCCGACACGGATAAACCCAATCTGAAAGCGATTACAAAAGATGTAACTGCACCTGCTGCAGTTAAAAGCCTAGCGAGCATTTTGCTGAGTCTAAATCATCACGCTACCGACGCAGATGCCGCAAAGTTGAAACAAATCACAAAGTAGTTCATACCGGCGCAATAACTAGCTGGTAATAGATGGACGGTAATAGATGGACAGCCATCTAATTGACTAAATATTAATCTGCTTCTATATTTTTTCAGACACTGTTTTGAATGATTAGGAGCTCATTATGACGCAATCTCGTGCAACACAAGTTTCCCTGGTTGATACCCTTACTATGTTAATAACATCCCTGTTATTAACTTCTTCGAAGCCAGCTGAAGCTGTTCATAAGTGCCATTCAGACCAGACCCCACAGCCCTTTCTGGCATTCAATAAAAATAGATAACCAACTGATATAATTGAGTTATCAATTGTATCATGACCAAGCTCGCCTAAAGAAAAGTAATACCATCAATTTAGACCTCTCCAAAAAATACTATTTACTATAAAAAGAAGCAACGTTCGACCGGGCTTGTTCAACACCCGAATAAGATGTCGGCTGCGCGACAGCTATTCTTGT
>NZ_PJBP01000179.1 GCF_002836415.1 Psychromonas sp. MB-3u-54
GCCATAGCGGGAAAAACAGGGATAGAACAAGGACGGCTACTGGATATGAAAATTATCAGTAATTATAACAGTCATGCTTATTGGGAGCCTTATATCAATGACGACTAATAGTGCAATAAATAGTGCAATAGCAGGACAAACAGGGATTAAACAGGGGCTGCAACTTTGTAAAGTTTGCGGAAATCACTCACCCTATAAAACAGAGATGACACACTGCCCTGTCTGTTTAAGTCGCATTTCTGTGCGCACCAAAAACAGTTTGCAAAAAACCTGGGCATTTTTAATAACCGCCGCTATCTTCATTTTCCCCGCCAATTTATACCCTATTACTTATTTATTAAAAAACAATATACGTTACCCCGATACTATTTTTTCCGGGATATTAAGCTTAATTGAAAGTGATATGCTAATGATTGCAATCATCGTTTTTATTGCTTCAATTGTGGTCCCTATTTTCAAAATAATGGCATTAACCTTTATCCTGCTTGCCATACAATACCGATGGCACTTTAGTCATAGAAAACAGCTTTGGATATTTAATACGGTGGATTGGATAGGAAAGTGGTCAATATTAGATCTTTTTGTTATTTCAATCATGGTGGCGGTATTTGATAAAGGACAGTTACTCTCTGTTTATCCGGGAATAGCGGCTTCTTCATTCACTATAGTGGTGTTAACCACCCTCTTTGCTGCAAACAGTTTCGATACGCGTTTAATTTGGGATGCTAAAAAATAATGAACGAACAAGATTCAAAGACAGAGGCTACCATAGTCAAGTCACAAACAATCTCGCCAATCTGGTTCCTCCCTGCGGTCGCTGCACTTTTGGGTGCCTGGTTTTTATTTCAAAATATTACCCATGCTAATGCGACCATTAAAATACACTTTGAACATGCGGAAAGCATCATAGTTGATAAAACTAAACTGCATTATAAAGGGGTGATCATTGGTACTGTCAAAAAAGTGGAGTTGGATGCCACCAGCGGTGTGAATATTATTGCAGAAATTGAATCTCACGCCAAATTCATGCTTCGTAAGAACACCAAATTTTGGTTAGTTTCACCCAAAGCTTCACTTACCTCCATAACCGGGTTAGACACCCTTTTTTCCGGTAGCTATATTAACCTGCAACGGGGTGAGGGTGAGTATACGACTAATTTTATAGCACAAACAGAGCAGCCTATTAGCATTCCTGAAAACGCACGGCTCATTAATCTGCAAAGTGACAATGCGGGATCGATCAATGTCGGGACCCCCTTATTCTACAAGAATATTAAAGTGGGTGAAGTGGCCGCCATCCGTTTAGAACGATCAGCCCAAGCGGTCAATATTAGCGCATTTGTTGATGGTGACTATAGACATCTGGTCAAAAATAACAGTAAATTCTGGAATATTAGCGGGTTAAGCGCCAATATTTCACCAGCAGGTATCGATATCTCACTCAATAGCATCACCTCCTTAATTGCAGGCGGCATTACCTTTTCCTCCCCTGAAGCAGGTCAAGCACTTAAAAATGATGCTCAATTTCAATTATTTAATAACATTGATGCCAGTAAAACGGGGCTCTCTATAGAACTGATTACCGACAACATTAATAACTTACCAAAAGGTGCCGGTATTTTATTTAAAGGATTGGGTATTGGCAGAATAACGGATATTCAATATTCTATAAAGGATCAGCAATTCGTTGTATCAGCGCTTATTAACCCTCAATTTAGTGACTTGGTAACCGACGGATCGCAATTTTGGATTGAGCAGACATCACTCACCTTTGCAAAAATAAAAAATATTGGCAATGTCATTAAAGGGGATTATATCGCTTTTCAACCCGTTGACAAAAGCCAATTAAAAAGCCGTGAAAAATCCACACGTTTCCTCATTCAGCAGGCAGCGCCGCCCAAGTCGTCGGTCCTTTCTCTGGTGATATTAAGCGAAGATGCTACCGGACTGAACCCGGAAGCACCCATTACTTATCAAGGAATCAAAATAGGGAGAATAACGGCTTTAGATTTTTCACAAAAAGCGGGCTTTATCGCGGTTCACATTGATATTGACCATAGTTATCATCATCTTATCAATAAGCACAGTCAATTTTACCTGCTCAATGGGGTGAATTTCAAAGCTTCCTTAAAGGGGCTAGAGATCCAATCTACCCCCATTGAAAATTTAATTTCCGGTGGCATAGGCTTGTATAATAAAAAAGCGGTAAATAAATCCCAAACAGTCACATTGTTAAATCAAGATCAGTTTTTTAGATTATACCCTTCAAAAGCGCAGGTTAAAGTGGGCCTTAATGTTTTCAGCAAGCCTGGCACTGTCAACATTTTAAGCAGAGAATTACCCTCTGTTAGCGAAGGCTCTCCGGTTTATTATAGAAAACTGCCTATTGGCGAAGTGAGTGATTTTTCTATAGATAATTCGGGTTTAATGCAAACCACCCTGAGCATTAAAGGACAATATAAACATCTTATCAATGACCACAGTGTATTTTGGAATATCAGTGGTTTTAGTGCTGATGCCGGTTTTAGCGGCTTAAAAATACAAGCAGAGTCTTTATTAGCCATTGCAGCAGGCGGCATTGCCGTGGGCCCCGGTGATAGGGAGATAGACAATAAATACAGTAATGGTAAATACAAACTTTTTAGCAACCAGCAGCAGGCAACGACCCCCGCAACATTAATCAGGTTAACCTTTAATCAAGCAAAAGATTTACAAACCGGCAGCAAATTACGCCTTAAAGGATTAGTGGTTGGTGAGGTTATCGACTTAACACTCACATCTCAGCAGAAAGTGCAGGCAACGGTCAATCTTAAACCCGAATTTGCCAAACAAGTGGCATGCAAAGGTAGCCGCTTTTGGATGGTGACAAGTAAAGCGAGCTTATCGGGTGTTAAAAATTTATCAACCTTAGTGACGGGTGCTTATGTTAATGTCTCCCCCGGCAAAGGGATCTTTGAAAAAGATTTTAAGGGTGAAGACGCAGAACCACTTCTGCTACCCAATCAATCCGGATTACGCCTTATTTTGGTGGCAGATAATGCCGGCTCTAGTGACATAAGCAGCCCGGTCTACCACCGCCAAATTCAGATAGGGCAAGTAATTTCAAAACGCTTATCCTATAATGCGTCGGGGGTAGAGATTACCATTAACATCTATCCTAAATACGCCCATTTAATTCGTCAAAATTCAATTTTTTGGCCGGCTTCCGGATTTAACCTAGATATCGGCATCACAGGTGCGGCCTTGAAAGCTAACTCTTTAACCTCTTTAATTAAAGGAGGAATAAGTATGAGCACGCCAGATAACCAATCTTTACAACCTGAGAGTGATCCACTGTCTCGTTTTCAGCTGAAAAATGAAATGCAGAAAGAATGGTTAAATTGGAGATTAGCTATCCCCAGACCTTAGATTTAGAAATAAAAAATTCGGCAACATGTTATACCGTGCGCATCCCTCGCGCGCAATTAAAGGAATTATAATGCACAGTAATACCCGACTCCCGCAGGCGTTTATCGATAAGATGACCGACATTTTACCAAAGCAACTAAAAATAGAAGATTTTATAGCGATTTGCCAACGTCCTCTGCGCCGTGCAATTAGAGTCAATACATTAAAAATATCAGTTGAAAAATTTCAAATAAGAGCCAGAGAGCAGGGCTGGATATTAACGGCGATACCCTGGTGCGCTGAAGGCTTTTGGATTGAACTGCAAGAGGAGTTGACCCCACTTGGCAACAGTGCAGAACACCTTGGTGGTTTGTGCTATATCCAGGAAGCGAGTTCAATGTTACCCGTGGCTGCCCTGTTTCATTTTTTCACCCCCTCGACACAGTCAATAGTCCTTGATGCGGCGGCGGCCCCAGGGTCTAAAACCACGCAAATAGCGGCAAAAATGAACAACAGCGGATTGATTATCGGCAATGAATTTTCTTCCAGCAGGATTAAAATGTTACATGCCAATATTCAACGTTGCGGCATTAAAAACGTGGCCTTGACTCATTTTGATGCCCGAGTATTTGGTAAGTGGTTACCGGATACTTTTGACGCCATTTTATTAGATGCCCCCTGTTCAGGGGAAGGGACTGTCCGTAAGGATAAATATGCCATGAATAATTGGAGTCAATCTTCTATTAACGAGATTGCATCCATGCAGCAAGAATTGATCCTCAGTGCTTTTCACGCACTAAAAGAAGACGGGATTTTAATCTATTCTACCTGCACATTGAGCCACGAAGAAAATCAGAATATTTGTTTTTTCTTGAAAAATAAATTTCCCGAGCATATTGAGTTTTTAGATTTAAAAAATCTATTTCCGAATGCCGAAGAAACCCGCACTGCGGAGGGTTTCTTACATATCTGGCCGCAGGTTTATGACAGTGAAGGTTTCTTTGTAGCGGCCATTAAAAAGACCAAAGCGAGCACGGTTGAACCCGCCGTAAAACGTTTGGGTAAATTTCCTTTTATCAGACCGACCAGACAGAAAGAGCAAGCGCTCTATGACTACTTTAGCAGCCAATTTTCCATTACCAATATCGAAGGTATGTTATATCAGCGCGATCAGGAATTCTGGTTGTTTCCAGATCCTATCAAACCCCTGATTAAGGAGTTGCGATTCTCGCGCTTAGGCATCAAGATTGCCGAAGAATTTGGTAATGGTCGCAAATCAGGCTTTAAAAGCACCCATGAATTTGTCACTTGTTTTGGTGATTCGACAGACGCTCACAAAGTAGAACTCAGCGCTGAACAGGCACAACAATTCTACCAGGGGCGTGATATTAGAGATGTTGACGCTAAGGGCCTTAAAGGCGAAGTCCTGTTAAGTTATCGGGAGCAGGTGATTGGATTAGGTAAATCACTTGATAATCGCATTAAAAACAGTTTACCGCGGGAGTTAATTCGCGATAACAATCTGTTCGTAAAGTAATGCGCTAACGATCTGTTTGTAAACTAGGGTTTGTTGACCTTTGGAGTACAAATTTTGTTCCATCTAAAAGTGTTCTGAGCAAGGCATGCCTCGTTCACATAGTTATTCTATGTAAACGACGCATAACGCAGCGCAGGACGCTTTTAGATGAACCCGAAGGGCAGCATTTGTGGATAGGATCGTATACATTATCGCCTACTTATGTAGAATAACGACAGGTTGCAGGCTCTGCCTTGTATAAAGCACCCACAAATTGCTGCAAAAATGCACACGAAAGGTCAACAGACCCTATACAATAAGGCCTATTGCCCGAGATCTGTGCCGGGCGCTTGCTGCTAATATAAATGTCTATTTAGCGACATTATTTCCCCCTACTTTATAAAGAATCGAGTTATCAAAATGTTATTTATTTTAAAAAAATGGCTCGGGGCTTTGCTGATGCCGCTACCGGTAGTATTAATGTTTTTTTTATTCGCACTTATTTTATTGTTTTTTACACAAAAACAGAAACTCGCTAAATTTAATTTATTAGTGAGTTTTATGCTTTTATTTGTACTCAGTTTTATGCCCGTGTCCGAACAACTGGTGCAGTCATTAGAGTCTAAATATCCGCCTGTTATGCAGCCGGCACAGAACTTCAAATATATTTTAGTATTAGGCTCAGGTGGTATTGCCGATCCCAATTTACCCGTAACGGGGCAATTATCCGCAGTAGCATTAAGTCGATTCGCTGAGGCGTTGCGTTTGTATCACGCCAATCCACAGGCAACCCTGATTGTTTCCGGTGGTAATTTTGGGGATCTTAAATCTCACGCATTATTGATGCAGGAACTGGCAATAACAATGAATATCCCTAAAGGTAGCATTATCCGCTTAGATAACACCTTAGATACCGATGACGAAGCTAAAAAAATGTCGAAAATCATCAAAGGACAATCGGCCGTCTTAGTGACCTCTGCGACGCATATGCCACGCTCAATGGGACTTTTTCATCGATATAATGCATTCCCCACACCTGCGCCGGCTAACTATTTAACAAAAAAAAGCTTGGGAGAAACGCCTTATTATCATTATATCCCCTCATCTGACTACCTTGATAAAACCAAAGTGGCTTGGCATGAATATCTCGGAAAATTACAAAATTTAGTCAAAGAGCAACTTTAAAAATCAAAAAAAGATAAGCATTGCTTATCTTTTTTTAATTCACCGACTTAAGAGTGAAATTTATAATAATGGTGCATTTTGCTTAACAACCGCTTGTGCAACCACCATATGCTCGCCATTAAAAGAGATGGCCGGTGATCCATGGAGTTCATAACCCTGTGCTAATAATTTAGTAATACGTTTACAAAAATCAGCATCATCTTTACCTGTGACTAATTTGTATTTTTGTTCTGACATCTTCATTTCCTTTTTTAATAACAGTATTTTTCTAAAAATAAGCATACTGTTATTCATTAAAAAAGGAAATTAAATGAATTGAAAATGTGAACATCCCGCTTAGATAGGCAAAAACAGAGCAGATTACCCACCCTATTTTAAAGACTGGCTAAGCGATTTTTTAAGGCCGATAAACCTTAACATTGTCAAAACCAGCTTCTTTTAAATACAACGCCTGCAACTTGCTCATGACACCTCGAGCGCAATATAAAAGATAGATTTTATCCTGCGGCAGTGTTTCAAACTGGTTAGATAATTTAAAGAAAGGCAAGTGCTCAATGGTAACCCCCTCAATATCAAGCGGAAACTCTTCAGCTTCATCAAGGGATCGAATATCCAAAATGATTTCGTTTTCTGTAAATTCAGAGACCGACTCAACTTCTAATATTTCTTTGTGTACCGCTTTCTCAATATCACGAATATCTATGGTGGGCGCTTGATCAACAACCTGTTCGATCAGTGACAGATCAAATTTTGCTTCCTGCTTCTCAATTTTACTCATCACCGCTTTGACGGTTGGACGCTGCGAAATAACCCCGCAGTATTCAGGAATAGTTTCAGAAATTTCGGCGGTACCAATAACCCGGGCGCAATCGATAATATCCTGCTTATCGGTCGCAATCAGCGGGCGCAGGATAAGCATATCAGTGACTTTATCGATCACCGATAAATTACGCAGTGTTTGACTGGAAACTTGACCCAAAGCTTCTCCGGTAACCAGTGCCTCGATATCTAAACGTTCAGCAACAAGGGTAGCAGCACGCATCATCATACGCTTTAGAACAACCCCCATTTGACCGTTTTCTACTTTTTCTAAGATTTCTGCGACAACAGGTTCAAAGGGGATTGAAATAAATTTGACCCGATGTGATGAGCCAAAACGATTCCACAACTGATAAGCAACCTGTTTAACGCCTATCTCATGTGCAGCGCCGCCAAGATTAAAGAAGCAGTAATGTACGCGTGAGCCGCGCTTAAGTAACTGATAACTTGAAACGCCGGAATCAAAACCACCGGAAATTAAGGATAAAACAGATTCTTGAGTCCCTAAAGGGAAACCGCCTAAACCAGGATGTTTTTTATCAATAAAGAAAAGTTTTTCGTTATTGATTTCTAAATTGACCGTAATATCCTGCCCTTTTAATTTCACGCCCAGCGCATCGGTATGTTGATTTAAGCCGCCACCTACATAACGTTCAGCATCTATTGATGAGAAATCATGTTTGCCGATGCGTTTAATACGCACACAAAAGGTTTTTCCCGCGAGCGAATCACCCACAATAGCAAGGGTTTGCTCATAAACGTCATGTAAATCTGTAAAGCCCGATTCTGTTACTTCTAAAAAGTGTGCAATACCCGGCGTACTGCTTAATAATAGAATCAGATTCGCTTTATTTTCAGCGCTTTCATTTTCGGTGCGAACAATGATCTTATCCCATTCCAAAATGACTTTAACCTGTTCATCATGACGCATTAATACATTACGGATATTACCCTGTAACATTTTGCTGAAACGATTACGAACAGGACGACTTTTCATCATTATTTCGGGAAAAAGTTTTACGATAAATTTCATTGTGTGATCACTGTGCTGATAAATAAGGTGGCGAACTATAGCAAATAGTTTGACAATATTCACTTCTATTGATCAGGAAAAATAATAGGGACAGGCAAAATGTATCCTTACTGACTGCACCCTTCTATTTTCAACAATTTATGGTAGAAAAATAAAAAAGTATTTTATTTTTCCTGTAAAGCGTTACAACTTATTTCACACTCGCCCAGCTCAGCGGCTATATAGAGCGTATCTCCCGCGACAGTGACCGAAAAATCCATGGTACGTTTGACCAGCTTGGCGAGGGCCTTTATCTGTTCAAAGTTAAACTGATAAACCTCGACATTATTAAGTTTTCCAAAATCCGTTAAAGATTGTTTCCACCAGACAGCTGATTTGCTGTTAAAACTATAAACCTTAACGGCTTTGGCTAAACGTGATGCTTTTTTAATACGTTCAAAGGCCGGCTCGCCGAGATCAATCCATAATAAAAGTTGATCATCTAAGCTTTTTGCCCAGATATCAGGATCATCGGCAACCGACAACCCTTTGGTAAAGCTTAAAAATTCTTGCGCATTAAGACAATATGCCATCACCCGTGCCATCATTCGCTCGAGCGTTTCTGATGGGTGCTGGGCAACGGTTAGATTAAGGGTCTCATAACGATCATTATCAAGATCCGAGAGATTGATATTCATTTTAAAAATGGTGGGTTTCAGTGCCATTATTTTTCCAATTTAAAGAAAAAAGCCACGTTTAAACGTGGCTTTTTATTGTTTATTTTGCGCTTCGCTTATGCAACGGGCATTTTAGCCAGCTCAGCACAGACCAGATCACCAAATTCAGCGGTGCTCACCAGATTGGCTTCGCCTTCTTTCGAAAGATCCGATGTTGAATAACCGTTTTCAAAGACAGCCTGCATAGCAGCCCAAAGGTTTTTTGCCTCTTTATCCAACCCAAAACTCATTTCCAGCATCAGTGCAACTGAACCTATCATTGAATATGGGTTTGCGATACCTTTACCTGCGATGTCCGGTGCACTGCCGTGTGAGGGTTCATAATAAGATTTTTCAGGACCTTTACACGCCGATGGCATTAAGCCTAAAGAGCCTAAAATACCGCCTCCCTGGTCACTTAAAATATCACCAAACATATTTTCCATTACCATCACATCAAACATACCGGGGTTTAAACAAAGGTAGGTGGCGGCAGCATCAACCAGAATATGTTTAACTTCAACTTCCGGATAATTTTTGCTTTCTTCTTCAACAATTTCATTCCACAACACGCTTGATTTTAAGACGTTGGATTTGTGAATATTATGCATCACTTTTTTGCGTTTCATTGAAACTTCGAAGCCTACTTTGACTATCTGACGGATCTGATCTTCGTCATATTCAAGAACTTCACGTACAAAACGTTTGCCGTCTGCATTAATACCCATCTCTTTGTCGCCAAAGTACAAACCACCCACTAATTCGCGGATGATCATAATATCAATACCTTCACCGATAACAGAGGCTTTTAATGGCGAAAAATGTGCCAAACCTTTTGGTAAATAGATCGGACGGAAGTTAGCAAAGGTATTGTAACGACGGCGCAGCGGTAATAACGCACCACGTTCAGGTTGTTCATCAATAGGGATTTTTTTAGAATCTTCGTGATTTAAGCCGATTGTCCCTTTTAGAATCGCATCCGCTTTATCACAAGCCGCTTTGGTTTGATCCGGAAAAGCATTGCCCGTTGCAAAATAAGCAGCCGCACCGAATAAAACATCGTTAAGTTCAAAATTAACAGCTGCGTTACGCTGTTCAACCAGTTTTAATACTTTAACCGCTTCCTGCATTACTTCCGGACCGATACCGTCACCTGCCAGTAATGCAATGTTATATGTTGTCATTTTATTTCCCTAAATAATGAATGTCTTATTTTGTAAAGTATCATAAGTAAAAGCCCCCCTAGTTTCAAATCCAGGAGGGCTTTTTTAGTTAAATTTGTTGGATTTTGTTAGATCAACAGGCAGATTAAACCGGATTTTCAATATCTATAAATTTAACATCAAAATCAAACTCGGCTGCTAACCATTCACCTAGGGCTTTTACGCCATAACGTTCCGTTGCATGATGGCCCGCTGCGTAAAAATGAATGCCCATTTCTCTTGCTATATGCACGGTGCGCTCACAAACCTCCCCGGTAATAAAAGCATCGATGCCCTGCTCAGCGGCAATAGTAATATAATCCTGACCGCCCCCGGTGCACCAGGCAATGCTTTTTATGTCTTTTTTACCGCCATCGATATGCAGGGGTTTACGTGCTAACACGGCTTCAATACGTGCGGATAATTGTTCGGGACTTACCGCCTGTTCAAATTTACCCACTCGAGCGACACAGCGCTTGTCCCATGGCTCTAACGGACGACGGTCAGTAATGCCCAATAATGTTGCCAATTGGGCGTTATTACCCAACTCGGGGTGTACATCAAGCGGTAAATGATACGCATAAAGATTAATCCCGTTATCCATCAATGCCTTGATACGCTTATATTTCATGCCGACTAGCGCTTGCGCTTCCCCTTTCCAAAAAAAACCGTGGTGAACCAAAATGGCATCGGCATTCTCAATAACGGCAAGATCGATTAATGCCTGGCAGGCGGTGACGCCGGTAATTATCTTTTTAACTTCCGGCTTACCTTCCACTTGTAAACCATTTGGACAGTAATCTTTAAACTGATGAATTTCTAAAAATTGATCTAATTTATTGGCAAGTTTTTTATTCTGCATAAGGCGCTCCAGTAGATTAAATATTCATTTTTAAAAAAGTATGACGTTATTCATTCTTCATTCTGCACTGTTCGGGAACAATTGATCTAATTTATTGGCAAGTTTTTTATTCTGTATAAGGCGCTCCAATAGATTAAATATTAATTTTTAAAAAAGTATGACGTTGTTCATTCTGCATTGTTCGCGAACGATAGTCTGTTTTATTTTTCAATCAGATAACGGGTTGGAATAATAAAAGAAAACTGACTGCCCGCCCCTATGGTGCTTTGCACCTTTAATTCACAGCCGTAATGACTCAAGGTATGTTTGACAATAGAGAGACCCAAACCGGAACCGCCGGTGTCTCTGGAACGCGAGCCTTCAACCCGATAGAAACGCTCCGTAAGGCGATGAAGATGCTCTTCAGCAATACCTTCCCCGTCATCAACCACCGAAAAATGCCCGCCGGTTTTACAGGAAAGACGCCAGCGCACGTTAACTGAACCATGCTCGGGCGTATAATTAATGGCGTTATAGATTAAATTTGCCATGACACTGCGTAACTGCATCTCGTCACCCAGTAAATGCAAATTCGAATCTATTTCAAATTTAATGGTTAAAGATTTATTTTTGCCTAATTCAAGCGCTTCACTTTCAATCTGTTTAAGCAAAAAAGGAACATTAACCACTGTCTTTAAATCGATACTGCCCGCGCCTTCTATTTTAGACAAAATCATTATCTGCTCTACCAAAGCACACATACGTTTTGTCTGCTGGTCTAAAATAGCCAGCGTTTTTGATTGTTGCGGACTGTCCACCAGCTGCATATCCAATATTTCAATGTAACCTTGTAATACCGTTAACGGGGTGCGTAATTCATGAGACACGTTGGCCACAAAACGACGACGCATTTCATCCATCTCTCGATAACTGGTCACGTCTCGAACGATCAATAAACGTTTATGTTTTGCGTAGGGCATAACACTGAATTCAAGTAATTTATCAGGGTGAATAGGAGAGGGTAACTCTAATAACTCAGAAGCATCATCACGTTTTAAAAATGCCAAAAATTCAGGATCAGGTACTAGGGAGGTAATATGCTCTCCGGAGACCTCTTTACGAGAGAAACCCGAGTTGTCGGTTCGCTTAAAACCTAATTGAAATTGTGCCAAACGATTAGACCAAACAATGCCCCCGCTTTTTGCATAAACTATCACCCCATCGGAAAGTGCTTCTGAGCCTTCACTAAAACGGCGAATGATACTGGCAAGATCATTACGACGTTTGCGATGCCTTTGCTGCATATTATGAAGACCGTTAAATGCATGTTGCCAGTCTAATTTACCCTTGGGCAGAATGATGCTTTTATCAAACCATAACCAGTTATTTAATTTTCGCAGGTAATAATAATGCCACACAATATGAGCAAACAAGGAAACCAGCAATAAATCTTTTAAACAATGAAAAACAACACCAAAAATAATGATTGGGGCATAAAAAACAGACAATGCGATAATTTGATGTTTTGTGGTAAAAGGTTTCAAAGTAATGACTCTATTAATATAATTGTCTGATTTTCAAGTGTTCCCAAAACGCTTCGAAGCGCAAAATCAGCATTGCGAGCCGTGGATAGTTTATGCCCTTAAAGTGATTCCAAATCGCTACGTCATCACTCGACATGAGGGTTGAGGTTACCTTAACTGCGGACTGAAAAGCGATAACCGGCACCGCGTACGGTTTGGATTAAATGGTCATGATCTGCTAAGGCTTTACGCAATCGTCTAATGTGCACGTCTACGGTACGGTCTTCAACATAGACATTGGTGCCCCATACGTTATTAAGCAATTGCTCACGACTGTAAACACGTTCCGGGTGAGTCATAAAAAAATGCAATAAATTAAACTCCGTTGGTCCCATATTCAATGCTTGATCGGCCAGTGAAACACGATGAGAGACCGGATCAAGTTTCAGCTCATTGAAGGATAATTCATCATCGAGAGAGGTTGGATTGACACGTCGCATCACTGTTTTTAATCGTGCCATCAATTCTTTCGGCGAAAAGGGTTTAGTCACATAATCATCGGCGCCATTTTCCAGGCCCCTGACTTTATCTTGCTCTTCGCCCCGAGCAGTCAACATAACGACCGGGATAGAGCGTAAAATATTATCTTGTTTAAGGTGGCTCAGTAATTTTATGCCACTGCCGCCCGGAAACATCCAATCCAGTAAAATCAAATCGGGATAGGGTTCGTGTAATTGATTTAATGCACTTTGATAGGTATCAGCTTCGATGCACTCATAACCATGCTGGTCTAATACAAAACATAACATATCGCGGATTGCGACTTCATCTTCTACAACTAATATACGACTCGCCATTTGCTACTACCTATCTGCTGTGAGTAATGGTTAGAAACCACTTTGATTTAACCATTATTGCTGTACATTATGACAGTTATATTACAATCCTTCATTATTTGTCACAAATTTGCAATAAAAGCATTATCATGCAAAAAAAACACAACACTTACCGATTTCCTTAAAATCATTTACACTTGCACCCAAAATACCGGAAGATGCAGATTCAGCATCTGTAAGTCATTTGGGACTAACTCTCTTTATCTCTCTATCACTAAGGTGCATTACATGTTTTTCAAAAACCTACAAGTTTACCGTTTTACCCGCCCCCTTGAACAAGACGTTGATACATTAGAAAGAAATCTTGAAGAATTTAAATTCAACCCCTGTGGAAGCCAGGATATCTCTAAACTAGGCTGGGTCTTCCCAATGGGGAAATCGGGCTCAATGTATACTCACCTTGCCAACAAGCAAATCCTGATTTGCCTGAAAAAAGAGGAAAAAATGTTACCTGCAGGGGTCATAAAAGATCAACTGAATGAACGCGTTGAGGCGATTGAACTTGAACAGGGCCGAGCCCTGAAGAAAAAAGAAAAAGACAGTTTAAAAGAAGAGATTGTAATGCAGTTGTTACCACGGGCATTTAGTCGGACTTCACAAACCTTTGCCTGGATCGATCCTGAAGCTGACATGTTATATGTTGACGCATCCAGCACCCGCAAGGCTGAGGAGCTTATTTCCTTACTGCGAAAAACATTAGGCAGTTTGCCCGTTGTCCCTATTCAACTTAAAAACCAAGCCGATGTGATCATGACCGATTGGTTAAACGAAGGTAATATCCCCGCTAACTTTGCATTAGAAGATGAGGCCGAATTATGCTCGGCGTTAGAAGGAGGTGGTATTATTCGCTGTAAACAGCAGGACTTATTATCCGATGAAATAAAAAACCATTTATCCGCTGATAAGTTTGTGACTAAACTCGCCCTGTGCTGGGCAGACAGTATCTCCTTTATTATCGGCGAAGAATTTGCGCTTAAACGCATTAAATTTGCCGATGTATTGCAGGAACAAAATGAAGATATCGATAAAGATGATTTTGCTGCTCGCTTCGACGCTGATTTCGCGCTGATGACGGGAGAAATAAAACAGCTAATTCCGGCTGTGCTTGAGGCTTTTGGCGGCGAGCAAAGCCTTTAATTATATCAGATAGGCAAAGAGACAGTCACAACTGAGCATTAGCTTGCAGGTCAATGCCTCTCTCTGCCTCAGCTTAAAATTAAAACCCTTTGATATTTAACCACAAAATATCGAAGGTTTTTTATCCTTAATCCTCAAGAAATGAAAAAATTCTGTTAATATCTTCGGCTACACAATCCCCTAAACTTTTCAAAGAGTCGAATGATATGAGTGTTTCAATTTTTGGCAGTGCAAAAACCAACAGTGCGACAAAAGCCCTTCTTTTAGGATCCGGCGAACTGGGTAAAGAAGTTGCGATTGAACTGCAACGCTTTGGTATTGAAGTCATTGCGGCTGACAGTTACGAAAATGCACCGGCAATGCAAATAGCACATTCATCCTATGTTGTCAGTATGTTAGATGGCGAAAAATTAGCGACAATTATTCGTGCCGAAAAACCTGATTTTATTATTCCGGAAGTAGAAGCAATCGCCACGGAGTCATTACTTGCCTTAGAAGCAGAAGGTTTTAATGTGGTACCCACAGCGCGTGCGGCAAAACTCACCATGGACCGAGAAGGTATTCGCCGCCTTGCGGCCGAAACCTTAAGTATAAAAACCTCACCCTATATATTTGCAGACAGCAAAGAAGAATACTTATCGGCGATCGAGAAAATAGGCACACCTTGTGTGATTAAACCCGTCATGAGCAGTTCAGGTAAGGGCCAAAGTGTTGTAAAAAGCGCTGCCGATGTAGACAACGCATGGGACTACTCTCAAGTTGGCGGGCGCAGCGGTGCAGGTCGGATCATTATCGAAGGCTTTGTGCCCTTTGATTATGAAATCACGCTATTAACTGTGAATGCCGTTGACGGTATTCATTACTGCGCCCCTATTGGTCACCGTCAGGAAGACGGTGATTACCGAGAGTCCTGGCAACCACAAGCAATGTCAACGGTGGCGTTGCAGCGTGCACAGGATATCGCTAAAAAAATAGTCACGGAACTGGGGGGATATGGTTTATTCGGTATGGAGTTTTTTGTCAAAGGCGATCAGGTTTATTTTAGCGAAGTCTCCCCTCGCCCGCATGATACCGGATTAGTTACCTTAGTGTCGCAGGATGCTTCAGAGTTTGCGTTGCACGTGCGTGCCATTTTGGGTTTTCCTATTGGTCGTATTATTCAATATGGGCCCAGCGCATCAAGTGTTATTTTAGGCAATGGTCTATCCGATAATATTAAATTTGCCAATCTGGATAAAGCACTTGGCAGCGTCGCCGGTGCGCAAATTCGATTATTTGCCAAACCTGATATCAATGGTCAGCGACGTTTAGGTGTCGCCATTGCACGTGGTGAAACAGTTGAACAAGCCGTTGATAATGCCAAGACTGTCTCGAATAAGGTTAATATTATTTATTAAATAACGCCGCTGAAATTTGTCTTCAGTATATTTGTCTCCAGTAAAAAAAAGGTAACTTCGGTTACCTTTTTTTATGCTTCCACCCTCACAAAACAGATCCAGCGGTTAAAAAAAGCACAGTTTTAGCATAAAAAACTTGAAAAATGACACAATTACCATTACTGTTGTTTTATACAGTGTTTTTAAATACAGGTGTTTATATGTTATCTAACTACATGCAAGCCAAAAATGAAATCAACTCAGCAGATAATGAATCACAACAATTAAGCCGCAAAAACTACCTCAATGTCAGTTATAATTTAGCGAACTATCATGCATTATTAGCTCATATGAATAATGATCAGGATCAACGTTGGATATTATTTATCGCCCCTCCCGGCAAGCCCAATTTTAGTTTTTTACAACGCTCAGGTATTCATAAAAGTCGCGTATTGACACTTGATGCCCATAAAGTAAAAGATTCACTCACACTGCTTAAAAGCACACTGCAAAGTAACAACTATTCAACCGTTATAACCTGGTTAAGTGAAATTGATAAAACACTGCAGCGTGAATTACAGGATTATTGCAAGGCAAGTAGCACAAACTGCTTTGTTTACTGTAAACAATAAGATCAACTTTCTAACATTTGTTAACCCCAAACTACTTGAAGATGCGGAGTCAGCGTTTCACCCGGATCCTAGAACAAGACGTAACCTGATGAGAAAGGTTATTCCCTTCTCAAGGGTTAAACGCAGTGCTAGCTTTCGGGCTAATCTCTCGAAGGGCACAAGGCGATAAACGCTGAAAGATGTTGTTAGAAGCCTTTCATTTAGCATAACGATATCATCATCTATCGTCTTACTGATTACTGCATCTTCCTGTTATTTGGGGTTATAATACGGATAATTTTATAGAATAGGTCGCCATAATATGTATAACTACTGTGAAAAAACCAAAAAATTAATCAATCTTATCGGCAGCGGCAATGCCGCTTATGTCCCGAAAGCTATTACTTGTGCGATTAACACGCTGGATAAAATTGCTGCGAATAAAAACTTACCGGAAAATGTTAGAGAAGAGGCCGCTTATGCGGCCGCCAACCTGTCACTCAGTGATTACAAAGACGATTAAAAACACAGATTCAGGTGCAAGATAACTTAAGCTAGAAAGCTGAAAGCTAGAAAGCTAGAAAGCTAGAAAGCTCGGAAACTCGAAGCTCGAAAACTTTTTGGGGGTTGGGAAATATTCACTTGAGCAGATATTTATTTAATAAAATGGCGATAATCAGAGGGAATCGCCATTTTTTTCATTTAGAAGTGTCACTGCTATGCTATCAAATGGGCTCTGTAAGAAGTTTTATACTTCAACCTCAAGCATACGTGCTATACGATCTTCTTCCTCCTCACGTGCCGCGCTGATTTCACTTAGAATATTATCAACATCGGTTATTTCATCACTTTCTACAAACTTACCCGTTAGCACAACGTCACTTTTCAACTCGCCAGCTTCATATAAGGCCCAGATTTCTTCCGCATACTTGCTTTCTTTGAGCGTGGGGGCAAATTGAGCATAATAAGTGGTCATATTATTGACATCGCGAAATAACATTCGTTTGGCATTATTATTTCCGGCTGCGTCAACGGCTTGAGGTAAATCGATGATCACAGGTCCCCACTCATCAACTAACACATTAAATTCTGATAAATCACCGTGAATAATGCCAATGTTCAACATGCGGACAACAGAATTCATAATTTCCAAATGATCATCTAATGCCTGCTCTTCCGGCATGCTGACATCATTAAGACGTGGCGCGGCAAACCCCTCTTCGTCAGTGATCAAATCCATTAATAGAACGCCTTCAAAACAGCCGTAGGGTTGCGGTACGCGTACGCCTGCATCGGATAATTTGTATAAAGCCTCTACTTCAGCATTCTGCCAGACTTTTTCCTGTTCCCCGCGTCCAAATTTCGATCCTTTTTCCATTGCACGGGCGCGACGACCATTGCGAACCTTGCGCCCTTCGTTGTATAAAACGGCTTGTTTGAAACTGCGTTTACTTGCCTCCTTGTACACTTTAGCGCAACGCACATGCTCACCACATTGCACCACAAAAACGGTTGCTTCTTTACCACTCATTAATTGGCGTAATACCTTATCAACTAAACCATCGTCAACAAGAGGTTGTATTCTTTTAGGTGTTTTCATATTTTTTTTACATTCTCTTATTGTTAATAATTGATTTCAGTATGATAGCATTTAGCTTGATGTCGTTTGTTTGTTGGAGACCGGTGCCTGTTATAGGCCGTATTGAAAACTAACGTCCAGATCAAAGAGTAGACCTCTCTATTATGCGGGTTGTCCCTGGTTATTATTGACAGACTATTAATAACTTTCCCTAGCCTTTTAATGTTACGCTTTTTGCTTACATTGATTGCTTGAAATTCAACAAAAATCCACCACTTTCCATTTTACGCTGCGCAGCCGTTTAATAAGCCGGCACTGCGGATTTTATCATTTACAGACTAAGCAACTTTTTGCAAGCAATGTAAACTGGCTGTCATTATACTTATACCCGCACATATTGACTAAAAAAATGAACCAAAAATTTCGCCATTATCATTAAGGTCCTGTCTACGAGCAGATAAGTGTAACATCGATAGCAGTACCCTGCAGTTAAAATCAGCGATACCTTCACTGTTTTGAAATTAATTAGCGGCTTGCGTTTGACTTCTCGCCACGTCACGGTAACCTTGAAAAAAATAGTCACTGTTGAGACATAAATGGCCTTAAAAAAACCCGAAAATATGCATTATGAAGAAGCTATCGCTGAACTAGAAAATATTGTCAATCATTTAGAAGCGGGTGATTTAGCTTTAGAAGATGCTTTAAAACAATTTGAACGGGGCATTGCATTAGCACGTAGCAACAACCAAAAACTTCAAAAAGCACAGCAGCAAGTTAACATATTAATGCAGCAAGACGCTCAGGCACCACTTCAAGAATTTAACAATGAGTAAATCATATTGTTAAAAAGTGCATTATTTTTGTAATAATTCACTTTTTTCCTGTTGTTATCCTATTAACTTTCAATTCACACAACTATAAAACCCTATGACACAACTTGCAGAAACTCTGAATCAATATCAGCAACGTGTTGATAAAAAATTAAATCAATATATAAATATCACCCACCCTATCTCCCCTTTATTGAATGAAGCTATGGTGTACGGGGCTTTATTAGGCGGCAAACGCGTTCGACCATTCTTGGTTTACGCCGTTGGTGATATGTTGGGCTGTTCATTGCAGTCCTTAGATCCGCTGGCGGCGGCGATTGAATGTATTCATGCTTACTCATTGATTCATGACGATCTTCCGGCGATGGATGATGATGATCTGCGGCGCGGGCAGATGACTTGCCATAAAAAATTTGATGAAGCAACGGCGATTCTTGCGGGTGATGCATTACAAACCTTAGCCTTTGATATAATATCAATGCCAAACAAGGCAATAACAGCACAAGTACAACTAAAAATGGTAAATTTTTTAGCTAAAGCGGCAGGTGATCATGGTATGTGCGCCGGACAAGCGTTAGACTTAGCTGCTGAAAATCAATCGGTTAATTTAGCAAGCCTAGAAAAAATACACCGAGCAAAAACAGGGGCTTTGATAAAAGCGGCTATTCAATTGGCAGCGATCAGCAAAAGTAATTTACACGCAGATCATTTTCAGCTATTAAATACTTTTGCGGACGCAATCGGTTTGGCATTTCAGGTACAGGATGATATTTTAGACATTATCGGTGATACACAAACTCTGGGGAAACCGCAGGGTTCTGATCTTGCTCTTCATAAATCAACCTACCCGGCACTATTAGGTTTAGAAGAAGCACAAAATAAAGCACAAGCACTTTGCCAGAAGGCACAACTGGCTTTATCACAATTACCTTATAATACAGAATTGCTATCAAAATTTGCACAATACATCATCGCGCGCGATAGATAGACAATATCTACATTCATTAAAATTACCAAGAAAAACATTGAGTAATTTTTTATTATTTTCTCTATAAACGACTGAAGCTTATGCCATTGGATTTAAAAAATTACCCATTGCTTACCAACATTAATTATCCAGAGGATTTGCGGTTATTAAAAAAAGAGCAATTACCGGCTTTTTGTGATGAATTACGTTCATTTCTTCTAAATACTGTCAGTCAAACCAGCGGTCATTTAGCGTCCGGTTTGGGTGTTGTTGAATTAACGGTTGCGCTGCATTATGTTTACCGCACGCCTTTTGATAACCTTATTTTCGATGTTGGCCATCAAGCATACCCGCATAAAATTTTAACAGGTCGGCGCGATAAAATGGGCAGTATCCGCACCCTTAAAGGGTTACACCCCTTTCCATGGCGTGAAGAAAGTGAATATGATGTGTTAAGCGTTGGTCACTCCTCTACATCAATTGGGGCCGCTTTAGGCATGTCAATTGCTGCCGAAAAAGAACAACAAGGCCGCAAAGTAGTCGCCGTTATTGGTGACGGCGCCATTACCGCAGGAATGGCATTTGAAGCCTTAAATCACGCAGGTTCATTGCACAATGATATGCTGGTAGTGTTAAATGATAACGAAATGTCAATTTCTGAAAATGTCGGCGCTTTAAATAACCATTTAGCAAAAATACTCTCCGGTGATATTTATACTCAGCTTCGAGAAGGCAGTAAAAAAGTACTTTCTAACATCCCTCCCGTTAAAGAGCTGGCCAAAAGAACAGAAGAGCACCTTAAAGGGATGATCTCACCTGCGACCATATTCGAAGAGTTTGGTTTTAACTACATAGGACCGATGGACGGCCATAACGTCCTCGATTTAGTGGACACGTTACGTAATATGCGCGCCCATAGCGGTCCGCAATTTTTACATGTGATGACTAAAAAAGGTAAAGGGTATAAACAGGCTGAGCTTGATCCTATTAAATACCACGCGGTGCCAAAATTCACACCGGATCAAGATCTTCCAAAATCGCCACCCAGCTCTGCTACTTTTTCACAGATATTTGGAGATTGGTTAAATGATATGGCCGATCAGGATGATAAACTGACGGCAATTACCCCGGCAATGCGTGAAGGCTCGGGTATGGTGAGCTTTTCAAAACGGCATCCTGACAAGTATTACGATGTGGCTATTGCAGAGCAGCATGCTGTCACATTGTCTGCCGGCATGGCGATTGCCGGATTAAACCCTGTTGTTGCTATTTACTCAACTTTTTTACAACGCGCCTATGACCAACTTATCCATGACGTTGCTATTCAAAATCTAGGGGTGTTATTTGCCATAGACAGAGCCGGTATTGTGGGTGCAGACGGTCCAACGCATCAGGGTGTTTTTGATTTAACCTTTTTACGCTGCATTCCTAATCTGATTGTGATGACGCCGTCCGATGAGCAAGAGTGTCGGAATATGCTTTATACCGGTCATCTGCTCAATCAGCCTGCTGCGGTCAGATATCCACGCGGCACCGGAACCGGGGTCGAGATAGACAAACAGATGAGCAGGTTAACTATTGGTAAAGCTAAGGTGGTAAAAGAAGGAAAAGATCTTGCCATCTTATGTTTTGGAACCTTTTTAAATGAAGCCTATCCCGTCGCAGAAAAACTGAATGCAACTCTGGTTGATATGCGTTTTGTTAAACCCCTCGATAAGGAGCTGCTTAATAATCTCGCGGGCACCCACAAACACTTTGTCACCCTCGAAGAAAATAGTATTGCCGGTGGTGCAGGCTCTGCAGTCAATGAATACTATATGAGTCAGAAAATAAATACCCCCGTTTTAAATCTAGGTATACCCGACAGGTTTATTGAACAGGGAACGCAACAGGAAATATATACACTGCTTGAGCTCGATAGTGCTGGCATAGAGAAGCAAATCGTCAGCTACTATAATATCAAATAAACGACAAGGAGAATAATCCTGCAGGTTAATATGAGCCCTCCTGCCTTGCCAGTTTGGCCGTGAGAATAATAATAACCTGCAACTGAGACTCTGTTAGAGTCAATTTATCTTAACAATGCTGAGCCTTTAAGGTTAAAATTCAGGTCTGTCTTTGAGTAAAAAAGGATCAAATGATCCTTTTAAATTTATAAGATGATGCTCAGTAGCAAAGCTTTATGAGACATTACTCAAAGCCGATAAGCTTAATCGATGAAGTGTATTACCGGTGGCGCATGCATCAAGAAGTTTTGATGTGAGATGTTCCACGCATAAGCTCCCGCCTGACTGAAAACCAAATAATCACCAATAGCCAATGATTCGACATATTGCTGACTCGCTAACACATCCTTGGGGGTACACAACTGCCCGACTAAAGTGACAGCTTGCCGGATAATTTCAGGATAGGCAAAATCACTGTATTGTGATTGCTCAGCTTCCCCCGCACAAACAAAAAAGGGATGATCATGATTTTGTGCCGCCGGGGTTCTAAAATGATGTGTGCCACCGTGTCCGATTGCAAAATACTGGCCATGATTTTTTTTGATATCAAGCACCTGCATCACATAATAACCACAATTTGCGGAGACATAACGGCCACATTCAAAACGAATAGTGGTTTCAGTTAACTTGAAATCTTTAATTAATTCATTTAAATCGGCACAAAATGCCTGCCAATCAAACAGCTGTTCGGGCCGGGCATAGTCAATCCCAATGCCGCCGCCGACATTCAATAAGGGCACATCTAACTGGTATAATTCACACCAATGCTTAAAGGTTTTAAAATACAGCGCCATTAATGCTAAATGCGCAGCACGGTCTAACTGATGAGACATCAAATGGAAATGAAAGCCCTGCAGCACTAGATACTTAGATTGCTTGACTGCCTCTAAGAGCTGCGTTAATTCACTTTCATCAAAACCAAAGGGGGTGGGCTTTCCTCCCATAGTTAGCTTGGTGCTTGGCAGGCCTTGCAGGGAAATATTCATGCGCAGCATGACAGTGCATATTTTACCGCTGGATAAACAAATCTGCTCAATACGATGCAGTTCGGTCAAGCTTTCGACGTGTATGGCTTGTACGCCCAGGTTGACAGCCTGCTCAAGCTCAGTGACTAATTTTCCCGGTCCACCAAAGATTAATGGCACATCGGGCTCGCACGCATTCAACCAAGCGAGCTCACCACCCGAGGCCGCTTCAAATCCATCAACGATAGGCGCTAAGGTTGCCAATACCTGCGCTTCAGGATTCGCTTTAGCGGCATAATAAAGCTCACAATTTTTGGGCAGAGCTTCGACCATGCCCTTTGCATGCTCTGCGAGTGCGGGTAAATCGTAAATATAAGCGCATAAAGGGGTGTTTTTTTGCGCTGCACCTTTTAGGGCGTGAATAGCTGTTTTGATCCTAAAATTCATGATTTCTCCAGAAGCTGTGCAAGCGGATTTTTTAGCGCGCTATAACTTGAAAGACTGTCCGCTTGTTTTAATAAACGCGTCATTAGATTGTTTTTACTCGGAATCGCCTCGCCCTTTAATACAGCTTGTAATTCAGGCTGCTCAGACTCTTTTACTTGCCACTGCTCGATAGCATCTGCCAGGGCGCGCCATAATTTAACTTCTAAGACGGCTTGACCCGCACAAATATGAAAAATAGCTTCACTGACATTGTTAATCAAGGTGCAGTAAGCAATGCGATTCCAGCCCTGCTCACGACTGTAATACACCGAGTTTTTTGCTTTCGCTGATAACTCGCTGAGCTGCTCAGCAGGCCAATGAGACTGCATTAATTTAGTCCCCTCTAAATCCCGCAGCCAGATATGAGCGGGCAAGCCATTTTCGAACCCCACCACTGTATTTTGCAGATGCGGTTCAAAGGCTATCCCTAAATTAAAGAAATAATGGAAAATCCCCGGCAACAGGGCATCCAAATAAGCATCAAACCACAACCCGGAAAATTGAGAATAAGACTCTCCACGGGCCGTTGCCAGGGACTGTAAGTTTTTAACGCACAGACTATCGCCATTTTTATTCCAGGCAAAAAGCGCCCCCGCCATCTGTGGCTGATATTTTTTCTGCAGGTGTTCCGCTATGCCATCGCGATATAAAATACCAAAACATTCAATCACTTCCTGTATATTATTGCGCTCCCCACCCGCGGCGATAGAAGATAAATCAAGGGTCGTCGCAGCGGGCTCAGACATTACCGAAAATTTAGGGCAATGGATAACGGCATGGGCGGCACATTGACTGATTAAACGCGTCAGCAGCACCGCGCTTTGCAGTTCATACCAGGCGTTTTTGCGTACACAGTTGGTCAATCGCACATGGATAGAAAATTTCATAAAGCTATTGGTTTGCGCTACAAACAGCGTCCTCACCGAAGATGTCGGATAGGTATCTGAGCCTAGATACCCGACCTCTGTGATTAAGCCTAACTGCAGCGCTTTATGGACAAGAGGTTGCTTTAAAATAGTCGATACTTCCCAGGGATGACAAGGGTAAAGCAAGGCTTCCATCGGATTTATTTTGTTGATCAGATCAAGCGGCGGCGACTCAGTACAATGCATCTGCTTGAGTAGCTGCGGCGCAACTTTAAACCAATACAAAGGAAACTTAGCCTGTACTTCTGGTGAACAAGCGAGCAACTGATCAAAACTGACACCATCACGACTTTTAGGCGCAGGATGCAGCGCATGCCCCCATAGCAAACTTTGCTCCGACTTAATTAAACTCGAATAAGCGTGCTCTTCAACCTGATTGCTGATGCGTTTAATAAATAAGCGGGTAATATTGATACTGTTTTGAATCTGCTTTAATAACTCCAGATTGATTTCATCGCCCATCACCAGCGCTAAATGCTGCAGGATAAACTCGGCTAAGCCTGACGCGTCAATCGGGTGCCAGGCCAAGCCTTGTCTTTTTAAATAGGGCTGATTAATAAGCCTCACACGCCCGAGCAAACTAACCTGATCCGCTTTTATCACTATCGAAGCCGACGATTCCGGGAAAGTCAGGCGAATCCGGCGATAATCATCAACCACCTGCAGATTAAAAGTAGCGGGTGCATCCGCTTGATTATCATCTAATTCAACTTCTCCCTTAGCTAAGGCATATTCGCGTATATAACAGTTAAGCAGACAGTTAATGGCATTGCCTTCCGCTAAACCTTGCTGCGCTTCATGACGGTATTTTTCTGAGGTAGCGGTATCAGGTTTTAACAATTGGATTGACATGGTCAAAGGGCTCCTTAGTCTGAGCAACTAAAATAAAAATGGCGGCCACACAAGCAATACTCGCGAGGAGGAAGGGCCAATGCAAGGAAAAATACTGACAGATAAAACTCGCCACCAGACCGGCACAAACACCGGCCCATTTTCCCCACGCATCAAAGCGGCCGAAGGACAGACCGGCTTGATCCTGTTGTAAGCGCTGACTGAGCAGCAAATGTAAACCGCTGTAACAAAGCAGCATCCCAAGACCGAATAAAAGGCGATAAAAAACCAGCCCGTCGATACTGTGTAAAGTGAACTGTCCCGCACAAGAAAGGCTTAAAATAAAGAAACCAAGCAGACTCTGCACTCTGGCGCTTAGGGTTAATTTTCCGATCATAAAAGCGAGCAATAAGTAGACCAGATGCGGCAAGCTGTAATAAAAACCGACCACCGTATCGCTGCTTTCTCCCAGGGATTGTACGTAAGGCAGAAAATAAGGAAAAGTGACTACCATCGCAAAACAAAATAGGAACTGTAAAGATAATAGCTGGGTAAACTGCCCCGTAGTCGCTTTGCTCTTTTTTAAGCCAGTAGATTTTTTCACGCTAAGCACATCGCTTTGCAAAAACAAGCTTACTATCAAGGCACAAAAGGGTAATAACGCCAGGTAACGATAGATGTGCAAGGGTTGCGCTATTTCAGTAAATAAACCTAATAAAACAGGACCGGTGACCAAAGCAGAACGCGCGGAAAACTGGGTAAGGTTGAGGCTTTTGGCTAAGGACTTGCCCTGATATTTAGAGCTTAAGTAGGCATTGGAAGCGGCAAGTGTTCCACCACTTATCCCCTGCACCACCAGCCCGAGACAAAAAATCCATAAGTTATCTGCAAACCCGGACAGTAAAAAACCCGCGGTTAATCCGCATTGCGCTCTTAATAATGATTTTTTCTTGCCGTATTTATCTGCAAAACGCCCCCACCAGGGCGCAGTCACTGCGGCACAAAGAGGCGGTACAACAAACATCACACCAATCAGGTATTGCGGGTCGCTATCGATCAGACTAGTGATCATACGCGGCATAAATAGCGGCATGCCCAGTGCAGTAAAAGCGGTTAGGAAGTGACAAAATAAAACAATATAAACTACTGGCATGACACGCTCTTTATTAAAAAATTCCGGTGTAAAAAGTTTGGCGCAGTTTGTCCATAGAATTTATTAATATCGCTGGCACCCGAGACAGACTTACTCAATAAACTGCCTGAACTGAGGAGGTATTTTGCCGGTTGATAGCGAGCTTCAAGCAGAAAATCTCGCGCATATTGGGTGCTGATGCCTTCCGCTTCCAGTAGATCTAACTGCCTTACAAGCATTTTTCTTAACTGCCCGTATAAATCCTGTAGCGGCATTAAGTGATAACTTGCCATCGCCTCAAAAATAGCGGCTATGCCTAACTGTAAGGTGATAGTGGTAAACATCTCAGCGATAGATTGCTCGTTTTCAACCACAATTCGCGGATCAATTAACTGCTCAATCTGCGCATGTGCCGCCTTAGGGTTGGCCGAATTTTCGACAAATCGCGGCGCTAATATACGCGCAGAATCGTTATCTTTCATGACCAAAGTTAATCCCTTGTCAGGAGTAAATGCGAGCACGGCATTTTGCTGATTGGACTCTAAGGCTATTCCATACTTAAGCCATAAACGCAGGTGGACGCTTAATAAAAGCGTTAAATACTCATCTAACCAGACTTGCACATTACCCTGGTAAAAGTTATCAATCAGGTGCGCCAGATACAGACGTTGATCGGGCATTTCACTGGCGAGTGCAGCCACTGGTACCAAGGTCTGATTAAACATGCTGCCGGGATACTGACGGACAATATAAGCCAGTTGCTTAAGCTCACCAAAATGCCCGCCATGCTGCTCATTACAATGTAAATATAAACCTTGTAACTTAGGGTCCTGCTGCGCTAACTGGGTTAATACTTTTTCAAACCAGTGTCCATCGTATAAAGTACTGGCTTTTATCAAACGCATATTTTTCGCGCCTAAGGTCGCCATAATAAGCGGCACCTTGATATGAATATCCGGCATTTTTTCAACGACCACGGTGCGCACAGAAAGCGTCGGCAGCACCTTTAATGCCGATTTAGGCGCCAATAAAACACTGTCATCCATTGGCTTTAAGGTTTTAAACGTCAAAGGATGGACAGGAAACAATTGGTGACTGGCGCTTAACTGCAGCGCTAAACCGACCTCTGGAAAAGTCGGCCAGCAGCCCGGCTGATCTGATGTTAAGGTTACTTTTTGATTGGCAACCGCCACCCAATTTAGCTCAAAAGAGGTAGAGAATTCAGGGGCATAAGCCATCAATGCAGCGGCATCAAATCCAAATTTAGCGCGAGCAGTAGGGTAATAAGGATGATCTAAATACGCAGCGACTTGATCCGAAAAGAGCAGTTTTTGATGCCAATCAGGCATTGCACTCAAGGGCTTGTTCAGCGCGCTGATTCTATTCTGATACGCTTGCCTGCAGAGTTTTCTATGCTCAACGGCGCACTGCGCTTCTTTTATATACTCACTAAAAAGTAACCTTGCTTGAGCCGGTAAATCTTCTGCTATCGTATCTAACCAGCACTTAAAACCGCCCTGGTAAATAAGCCCCTGGCTGGTTTGCTTTAACCAGAAAGCCGAAGTCGCTTGCCAGCTTTGCATATAATGGCTTTCAGCTATCGGAATATACAATACATCGCTGCCTAAATGGCTGACCTTCAACCAAAATTTTGGTGAAGGCTCAGGCCAGTGACGCTCGGTCTGTAATTGTGCCTCGGTAACAACTTGCCCCCGTGAGACTAATTGGCAAACATCTTCTCTTAAGCAAGCATTAATAATACGCTGGCTAATATAGTGGTTATCATCTGCCATTAGTTAATCTCCCATGATAGTTGCTTAGCCACTTCCTTTGCTGCCTTTTCTATGCTTATTTGCGTTTCTCCAATCGCCGTTAGCATGCCTAAATAATCTTTATTAGAATGGCTAACGGTTAAGTGTTGTCCTGGTCTTTTTAGCGCTTTATAAGATATTTTAGTCCCCCCATGCTGCGTATCAAAACCTTCATGACACTCAGCTAAAAAACCATTTAATGCATTGGGGAAGTATTGAATTAGTGCTGATTTTGACTCAGTATCGAGTTTTGCCAAGGACTCACCGGCATGCAGCATGATGATTTTTTCAAACCACTTAAAGGGCAGCAACTCATTAAGTAAAAATTCACGCCCGTCGCCGATACTGCGGTAGTTTATTTCCACGAGCACTGGCCCTGTAGCCGTCACAATAAACTCACTGTGGCAAACACCAAAGTTGATTCCAAATTCGCGCACCTGCTGTAGTGCCTGCTGTCGGTATAAAATACTGTTCGGGCCATTCCAGATTGCACCTGTCTCAACAAAATATGGCAAGGGTGAAAGCATCACATCAAAGCCGCCAACCGCAATCATTGTCTGACCATCAGAGAATGTCTCCAGGGTAAAAAGTGGCCCGTCAAGATAAGACTCAAGTAAAATGGGCAGGTGCTTTTTGGTCACCCTCTTTTGGTAACCTTGTAACTCTTCTGCTGTTTTGCATAAAGCCACATCCATACTTGCCACCCCTTCTCTGGGTTTTGCAATGACCGGGTAGTTAATATTTTCAGGCAAAGATGACGAGGCTAAACAGGTAGCCGACCAAATAGACGGTATTTTTAACGCTTCCAGCCTGACGCGCATTTGGGCTTTATTTTTCGCCTGATAACAGGTTTGCCAGTTTTTCCCGGGGCAGCCGAAATAACTTGCCACCAAGGCGCAGGAAGATTGCAGATGATCACTGTTGGAGAAAATGACTTGCGCTTTAATCCCATGGGTATTTAACAGGTCGATAATCGACAGTGGATTAAAAACATCACACGCAATGATCTGTTTTGGCCCGTTGGCAACGCTGGAAAAAAAGCGCTTATGATCTAAGCTGTGATCCGTTATTAAAATCACCTCAAAACCGAGTTTTAAGGACGCGGGAATAAAACCTGCGCAAACTGCGCTATTTTCTACATGGGTAATGATAACCATTTGTGGTTTCATCGGTGATTCCTTTTGCTGAGAAGTGTAATGGGATATAAGTCTTATCAATATTCATTGGAATATCTATTTCACTAACGCTTGATAACATTTCCAGACAAGCTTATTGGCGATTAATCATCATTTTCGTCGCGGCTAGATCATCAAACGCAATTGATAATAGTTATCAATATCATTTAAGTCAATGGTCATTTTTACTTTCTCCCAACGCACAATAATCAGCATGATGACATCATAAAAATATCTAACGACATCACAGATGATAACGTGTATCATTACCGTTTGAATTATTTGGTACTCTCAATGTCGCTACGATCACCCTTACTGCTTGCCGCTTTACTGCTCCTTCCGCTCAGTTTCCTCAGCCAACACACTCATGCAGCAACTATCGAGCATGATGCAGGCACCTTAACCTTAGATAAAACACCGACACGCATTGTCACTCTCGCTTTTTCTTTTGTTGATGCGCTCGCAGTTGCAGGTGTTTCCCCGGTGGGCATCGCCGATGATGGTGATAAAAATCGTATTATCAAAAGTGTGCGGGATCTTATTGGTGATTGGCAATCCGTCGGTTCGCGTTACCAGCCGAGTCTAGAGGCGATTGCCGCGCTTAAACCGGATCTTATTATCGCCGACAGTGGTCGCCATCACTCTATCTATCAGGACTTATCCCTTATTGCCCCGACTTTGATGCTGCAAAGCCGAGGTATTACTTACCGGGAAAATCTGGCCGTGATGCAAAAAATTTCCAGCGCGGTTGATAAAAGTGCACAATTTAAAATGCGCTTAAAAAAACATCAAAAACGGATGCTTGATTTAAAAAATCAGCTTAACAATAGCGACACCTATCAGTTTGCCATAGTCACGGATAAAGGGATGTGGTTACACAGTCCCAGCTCTTATGCCGGCAGTGTGATTAAAGAATTAGGGTTAAACAGCCCAATGACAAAAAATATCAATGAACCTTATCTGCAAACCAGTTTTGAACAACTATTAAAAACCAATCCCGACTGGTTATTGGTCGGTCAATACACAGAAAATACCGTGCTTGATAAATGGCAAAAAAGTCCACTGTGGAAAATGTTATCGATGGCTAAATCTAAGCAGTTAATTCACGTTTCGGCCAGTGTCTGGTCATTAACCAGTGGTATGTTAGCCGCTGAGCAGATAGCCCAAGAGCTGGCTAGCCACT
The DNA here is from genome assembly GCF_002836415.1 of Psychromonas sp. MB-3u-54. Classification (GTDB taxonomy): domain Bacteria; phylum Pseudomonadota; class Gammaproteobacteria; order Enterobacterales; family Psychromonadaceae; genus Psychromonas. The sequence continues at coordinate 30,113 of NZ_PJBP01000179.1, forward strand.
TAAAAAAATGAAAATTTTATCCTCAGCAGGGCACAGTAAAACCTTAACACCCGCATTATTGCTCAGCACGCTAATGTTGGGATTTATTATTTCCTTGTACGGTCAATCAGAATTTTTATTACAAGCAAATGACCTGTGGCAGATTCTGATTGCGCCTGACAGCCAGGATATTAAGCAGCAAGTCATTTTATTGCTGCGTCTCCCGCGCAGCTTAGTGGCCTGCTTGATTGGTTTTAATCTCGGTGTTGCAGGACTATTAATGCAGGGCTTAACCCGCAATCCTCTCGCCTCTCCGACACTCTTTGCCATTAATTCCGGTGCAGCCTGCTTAATGGCATTAAATAGCATTGGTTTTGCTTTTTTTAGTGCATTACCGAGTGAATTGGCGACATTTTTGGGGGCGTTATTAGGGGGGGTATTAGTCTTTTCACTGGGTGGCGGATTACGCAGTGATAGCAATGCACTGCGGCTTATTCTGGCGGGTATTGCCGTTAATGGCCTGCTTAGCTCACTGACACGTGCGGCGCTCATTATTGCCGATGATACGGCTTACAGTATTTTGCATTGGTTATCCGGCTCGCTTAGCGAGATTGATTGGCACAGCTGGTCACAACTTTGGCCACTCAGTTTAATCGCCTTATTATTGGCATTTTCGACCAGTCGAGGGCTTAATTTAAATGCGCTTGGCGAACAAACAGCCAATAGTTTAGGCATTAATATCACCTGGCTTAGGGTCCGAGTCTGTCTGGCGGTTTTGTTATTAACCTCTATTTCAGTGACCCTGGCAGGCCCCATTGTCTTTGTTGGTTTAATCGCGCCACACCTTGCAAGAGCCCTGTTTAACAATAACCATTTAGTGCTGTTACCGGCCAGTGGTTTATTAGGCGCGGCCTTAGTTTGTTGGGCAGATTTACTTTCCCGCTCTATTATACCGCCAGCAGAAACCCCCGTTGGCATCATTACGGCGCTGATCGGCACACCTTTTTTTATCTTCTTAGTACTAAAAGGAAAGTTATAAATGACCCGCTATACACAATTACTGCTTAGCGGTTTTTTACTGCTGTTTCTTTTAGCCTGTCTCAGCCTGGCAATGGGCGCTGAATCACTCCCCATAAAAACCGTATTACAAACCTTAATTCACGGTGGCGATCAGGATTTTATCGTCAATTATTACCGCCTGCCGCGAATATTAATTGCCATACTGGTCGGTATGGGACTGGCCATCTCCGGGGTATTAACCCAAGGCATCATTCGTAATCCTCTGGCATCACCTGACTTGATGGGGATCAGTGGTGGCGCGGGCTTAGCTGCCTGTACTATGCTATTGATTTGGCCGAATATTGATAATGTCTGGTTACCGCCTATTGCGTTACTCGGCGGCTTTAGCGCAGCACTAGTCATATGGTTACTCAATCGCTGGCATAATCCCAGCCCTGCTCGTCTTGCTTTAGTGGGTATTGCCATTAGCGCTTTTTTATCCAGCTGCATTAATTTTCTCTTAATATTACATCCTGTGGAAGTAAACAGCGCCATGATTTGGCTAACCGGCAGCTTATGGGGCCGGAATTGGGATTATGTATGGCCACTGCTGCCCTGGTTAATAGTCTTAGTGCCCTTCTCATTTTATCTCGCCTGGTCTTTAGATTTATTTGCCCTGGGCGAAGACACCGCCGATGCCTTAGGGGTTGATACAAAAGGTCTGCAAATTGCGGCCTTATTGAGCGCGGTGGCACTCGCCAGCGTCAGTGTAGCCGTATGCGGCACCATAGGTTTTGTGGGCTTATTAGCCCCGCATTTAGCGCGTTTACTGGTTGGCTCCCGGCATAAATTAGTCTTGCCTGTCGCGGCGTTGGTCGGGGCTTTATTAGTGCTTAGCGCTGACACACTGGCGCGCAATCTGGCTCCGCCCCTAGAGCTTCCCGCGGGTGTGCTTACGGCCATCATAGGTGCGCCCTATTTTCTGTTTTTGTTACATAGATATAAAGGTTACTAATGTGTTAAGTATTGAAAATTTAAGCGTCGCCTACTCAGGCAAAACGGTGCTCAGGGATTTAAACGTCAGCATTCCTGAAGGTAAGATAACGGCCTTAATTGGCCCCAATGGTTGTGGTAAATCGACTCTTTTAAAAGCCATTTCCGGCAGCTTAAAAATCGCCACAGGTAAGGTCAGATTAGCCGGCCAGGATTTAACTAAGCTAAGCCATAAAAACAGAGCAAGGTGCTTATCAATTTTACCGCAATCACCAATTACGCCCGAGGGTCTTAGCGTCAGGCAACTGGTCAGTTTTGGCCGTAATCCTTACCTTTCCCAATGGGGAGGATTAAGCGTTGAGGATCTGCAAAAAGTGCAAATGGCACTCGTTGAAACCGGTCTAACGGATTTAGCCGATCGGCCGATAGACTCGCTTTCCGGCGGTCAACGCCAACGTGCTTGGATTGCAATGGTTTTAGCACAGGATACGCAATATATACTGCTCGATGAACCAACCACTTACCTTGATTTAACCCATCAAATAGAGCTCATGGAAATGATGCAGAAAATGAATAAAAACGGCAAAACATTAGTGGTGGTATTACATGACCTTAATCAAGCCTGCCGTTATTGTGATCACTTGATTGTTATGAAAGAGGGACAATTAATTGCCCAGGATGCACCCCATAAAATATTTAATAGTACTCTGCTAAAACAAGTCTTTGCATTAAACGCCGTTATCATTAACGACCCCGTTGCCAATAAACCTATGTGTATCCCTTTATAATCAACATAACCAATAAACAACTTGCAATGCGCTTGATAATGATTATCATTACGCTTACTGATTTATTGTAGAAGCAAGTGATGATTAAAAATAATCCGATTAAAGCAAAGTTAGCCAAACATGAAGAAGTTTTTGGCATTTTAAATTCTGTGCCTTCAGCGGTGATAACCGAAATGTTTGCTTATGCGGGATATGATTTTGTCATTCTCGATACTGAGCACTTATTGCTTTCGCCGGAAACACTTGAACACGCGATTAGGGCTGCTGAAAGCGTCAACTTGTGCGTTTTTGTCAGAGTCCCCACTGCCTGCCCCGTCGCTATCGGCCGCGCCTTAGATGCGGGAGCACAAGGCATTGTTGTATCACGGGTCAGTAGTTTGCAGGAAGCACAAATAGCCGTTGCCGCCAGCCACTATCCCCCTCTGGGCAATCGCGGCATCAGCGGCGGAAAAAACACCGGATTTGGGACCCTCGCCTTGTCTGAATACATCAGTAAAGCCAATCAGGAAATTATGCTGACCTTGATGATTGAAAATCTTGAAGGGATCAATGCTCTCCCCGAAATCCTGCAATTGCCCGGTGTTGACATGATTCTTGAAGGCGCTTTAGATTTGAGTTTAGCGATCGGCCACGGGGTCAATTTTAACCATCCGGAAGTGCAGCAAAGCATTTTGAATATGGCTGAATTATGCCTGCAGACAAAGATCACTTTCTGCGCTATTCCGCGCTTACCTGAGCAACTTTCAACGTGGCGAGAAAGAGGTATTCACGCATTCTTAGCCGGTGAAGATCGTGGACTGCTGTTCAAAGCATTAAAGAACCACCTGCTCGAACTTAAAAGAACTAACCCTTGATAAAACGGAAAATCAACGATGAAAAAAGGAAAATTCAACAATGAACACTAATTCCCCTCGGTTCAAAAGAAAAGCGCTGTCACTCGCTGTGGTAACCGGATTAATCTCTAACTACGCACAAGCGGCTGAACCTGAGCAAATTGAGAAGATGGTTGTCACCGCCAGTGTGCTTGGCAATTCCGAGGTTGCAGAGATTCGAACTTACGAAGGTAACCGCAGCATCATGACCTCAGAAGTGCTAAAAAAGACCTCTGCACGCTCTATTGATACCGCTTTGCAGCAAATTCCCGGCATTAAAATCAGCGATGAAACGGGCACGGGTGTCTTACCCAACGTCTCGGTTCGTGGTTTAGATGGCAGCCGTAGCGGATATTCGCAGTTTTTACTCGATGGCATTCCGATGACTCTGGCACCCTACGGCCATACCGGACAATCATTATTCCCAGCCTCGCTGGAAATGATCGACCGTATTGATGTTGTACGTGGCGGCGCCGCCGTACAATACGGACCCAACAACGTGGGCGGTGTTATCAATCTGGTGTCAAAACCTATTCCAGAGCAATGGAAAACCAGCTTAAATGAGCGCATGACCTTTTTTGGTGATAATACCCTTTACGATACTTACTTAAGTACAGGGGGCCGGGTTAACAAAAACGTTGCGGTTCGTTTCAGTGCGAATTTTTTAAGCGGTGAATCTTTTCGGGATCATTCCGATACAGACGTGCAGAACTGGATGGTACAAACCGACTGGAAGATTAATGATAATCAATCCTTAGAAACCACAGTGCAGTATTATGATGCCGAGACAGAGCTTCCTGGTGCATTAAATACCGAGGCTTATAAAGAAGATAGCACCCAATCATTACGGCCTAATGATGAGTTTGCCGCCGATACCACACGTGTATCCATGAAATATAACCATCTGTTAGGTGACATTGGCATTGCTGATTATGCAGAATTTGACATAATTTCATTTGTTAACCAAAGTAAGCGTAATTTCGCCTGGGATTATTACGATGCAAGCGAAGATACTGATGGTGATGTGAGCGCTAGTTGGGCGGATACGAGACAGGATGCAACAGATCTGCGCTCCTCTCCGCGTGAATTTACAGTGTATGGGATAGAGCCGAGAGCAACGCTGTATATTGATGGTCCCGTAAGCCAAGATTGGATAGTCGGTGTGCGCTACGTGAATGAAGATATTAGCTACCAACTCAAGCAAACAGACAATAATTCAGGTGAAACCGCTTCAATACGTAACTGGCATATGGGTACCAATGCCATGGCTTATTACGCCAGTAATAAGCTTGGATTTTTCAATGACAGTTTAACGGTGACTCCGGGATTACGTTACGAAGATGTGCGCATGACGTTCACTAATCTTGGTGGTGGTTATGAGCAAAACAATAATGTTCGAGAGATATTACCGGGTCTAACCTTAGGCTATGAATTCTCGGATCGATGGTTCAGCTATGCGAATGCACAAAAATCATTAAGAACGCCGCAAATCAGTCAATTATGGCCTGAAGAGCAAAAATTAGACTCTGAGATTTCATGGAACTATGAAACCGGCGTGCGTTTCACTCCCACGCAAAACACTAACTTAAATATAGCCCTGTACCGGATCGACTTTAAAAACAAAATACAGTATGACAGTGATCAGAGTGAGTTTGTAAATATTGGTGAAACGCGCAGTCAAGGTGTTGAAGTTGAAGGTCAATTTTCGCCACAGGCTATTCCGGAGTTAACCCTGCGTGGTGCTTATAACTACTTGGATACTGAACAACTTGATGGCGAATTTTCCGGTAATGAATTACCTAATGCTTCAAAGCATCAAATATCTGCTAGTGCACTTTATGACTACAGAGGTGTTGATCTCGGTCTGATGGCTTATTATTACAGTAAATCATTTTCTGACTTAGGCAATACCACGGAAGAAAATTCAACGGGTACTGTGGGTCAGTTACCGGCTTATACTGTGGTTAACTTTACCGTATCAACTGAGTTATATAATAAAGAGACACAATCGTTAACCGTGGCTTTGGGCGTCAACAATCTGCTGGATAATGAATATTATTTTAGAGGGTTAGATGTTTCTCCAGCCGGACGTGTTGCCGCACCAGGTCGTTCATTCACACTTGATTTAGGTTATGACTTCTAACATCGGTTAAGTTAAATGAAGTTAAGCATCAAACAAACTGACAAATATTTTTGTCAGTTTGTTTGATCTTTCATACTCTCTGTACAACCTTCTGTTCATTTTAGACAATAAAGCCCCCTGCAACGCCCTAGTGCTTTCGGACTTAAATAAGCCTATTCATTTTTATGATGAAGTGTTATTTAAAAGTACTACCACAGAGGGCACCGAGGCGCTGCGGGCTACACAGAGTAAAGACGCCTATAATACCAATCCGCATAAATATCTGACCTATCTTACTTGTTAAAATTAATGCTAGCGTCGTTGTTTTCAATCCCAATAGCCAGCTATTGCTCAATCAAACGTCTTGCTATCATTACTTTTTCCTGCGCAATTTTAGACCATTTACTTATGCGGATTGGTATAATACAAACTTAGGTCCGATAGCACTCATTTTTATGGTGAAGTTTATTTAAAATCAAAGACTTGAACTATAAAAAAATGATGCGAACTTAGGTTCGTTGGCCCTATTTAAAAAATCATCCCTAAACTTTTTTTTAAATATCAAATTTACAATAAACAGGTTAAATCCATAAAATCCGCTGTGCCACTAAGTACAGATAATCCCCTAGAGATGCCCAGAGAAAAGTTTACTTCATTACCCATAAAACTAAGCCAATTTACATTTTTACATATTATCAAAGGGTTATTAGTTTATAAAAGTAGCGATGATTTTTCGGTACAAGTCGAGCAGCACAAATATCAACTTGCTTTGCAATGGTTAGATTACTCATGCAGAAGGATGGCTGAGTCTTGTAGGCAATAAGGAAAGGATATGTGGCGTGGTTTAATAGATTCACAAACTGATGTGAATCTATTAATAGCCCAAACCGAGGTGTATTTGACGCTGCTTTTAAAGAGAAAATGCGGGCAAGGTGTTTAGGAGGGCATAAAGCTGCCGATAGTTTTTATTGATAGCAGAACTGGGCGACACTCAGTAACCAGAGCCCGGCTTAAGGAAAAACACGAGACTACGTCATTCCGGCTGTATTCCAGCTAAAGTCTCAGCAAATTAAAGATAGTTTTCTGTCGAATAAACCATATCTCATCGAGAGATGAGATATGAACACCTCGAAGATGACAATATTCAGCTGTGACAATGTTGAGCGGTAATATTCTTATACCAAATTCAGGTATGCAGCAATCTTTAGGCTATGTAGAGCTATTGTCGAACTAGGCGTTACTGGGCAGCGCTATCAATACTAGACCGCAATTCTTTGGCTTTCTTTTAACTGGTTATCTAATATTTTTAACCAATTGGCAGCACGCTTTTTGGCACTTGGATAAGTCAAGGCTAAACGCGCAATCTGTGTCGCTGCGGCATAGTTTTCCAACTCAAATAACGCTTGAACTTTGGCTAATGCAATCTTGCCCTCAATCTCGGGACTCTCTGATTTTATTTTATCAAGCACGCTTATCATCTCTTTATAACGGCCTAATAGATGCAGCAATTGTGCCTGTATTAATCTATGCTCTGGATTACCGCTTAATGATGCACTTTCCCCCCAATACTGCTGCGCTTTATCGCGCTCTCTGGCTGCCTGCCAAAAAGTCGCAAGCTGTTGGTAAACCCGCGCATGTTTAGCTATCAGACCATCATTAACAGCAGATTCTAATAATAAACCCGCCTCATAAGGGGATCCTAAAACAGCCCTGAAATTTGCTAAATACTGAATTTCGTCACTGCTCACAACAAAACCATTTAAGTAGGCTAATTCGTAAGTGGCGAGCGCTTTTTTATCCTCTTTGAGCAGGCGATAAGTAGACGCCAGCTGCATCCACCAGCGCTTCTCTTCAGGATAGAGCCCTGTCAATTTAGCCAGGGTTTTATTCGCACTTTGGTAATTTTGCAGCTCATAATCAGCGCTGAGCTTTAATATGTGCACATTTTTATTAAACGCAGTCGCTAAGGCAATCGCTTTATTACTGGCCACGATTAAAGGCCGCCAGGATTTTTGCTGGTAGTAAGCCATCGCTAAATGCTCATAGAGAGACTCACTTTCAGCGTAACCAATTAACTCCTTATACAAAGCAATCGCCTGAGACGTTTGTTTTTGATTAAGATAAAGATCAGCAAGCATACGCTGACTTGCCCTTTGCTCTGTTTGTCCCAGTGCATTTTCAGATAGCGCAATGTTAAGTGTCGCTAATGCCTTTTTTTCATTTCCCAGTTCCCAATAAAGGTTACCCATGAAACGATTCACATAAGCTTTGTCAAAAGACGATTTGGTTTTAATATCAACGAGTTTATTCAACGCCTGAGGTAATTCGCCTTTTTCATAAAGTGCAAAGGCAAGGGTCACTTGTTTGCCCACCTTAATACTTAAGCTCGGCTGCGTTAGAGCCCAAGCAGTGCTGGTCAATAAAAGGCTCATTAGCAAAAATGCGCACAGCATTATCCCTTTGTTGTACGTGCCTATTTTCATAAAATAATTCATCGTTTACCGTTCATTGTTAAGCGTCCATCTTAAAATCAAGACGTATTTTTTGCCCCGTTTGTGTTATTGGCTTTCCATCAATCAGCATAGGTTTATATTTCCATTTTTTCAGGGCCTGCCTGGCCGCCTTTTCAAAGAGGTGTTTTGGCGCAGCCTCTAAGACTTCGATATTATTCACCCGCCCCGCTTCATTAATATCAAAAGATAAAAGCACGTAACCTTGCTTCCTTAAACGTAATGCCTTTCTAGGATAACGTGGCTCAGCACGATACAGAGGAATGGCCGTCATGTCGCCAGATTGCGCAATAGCAGGCACAGCCGGCGTCTTTATGCCTGGAAGATAAATCGCCATGGCCGTGACACTACGGGATAAATCAACATTAGGTAAGTCCAACGACGCATTGACATTCGGATTAGGTATAGATGTCTTAAGTGTTTCCGTTGGCACCGCAGTTGTATCCTGCACGGGTTTTGGCGGCTCTGGTTTGCGGCGAATTTTACGGGTAACAGATTCATCTTGATTGATCATGACCAGATCAAAATAAGGCGTCTCTTCATTGTGTTTATGCTCACTGACTTCTTTATTAATCAAACCAGCCATAAAAAGTAACAACCCGAAGCTAATAACGGGCGCGCCTAAACAAGCAAGCAAAAAGCGCATTATTCTTGCTTCTTAGCAGCAACGGCTATTTGGCTAATACCCGCATCTCGAGCGGCGTCCATGACTTTAACGACCACCCCGTGGCGCGTATCTTGATCTGCTTGAATGACTAACCCGACATCACCCTGATCTGCCAGTAAACGCTCTAACCCCGCACGAACGCGTTGTACATCGACTTGTTTTCTGTCGATATAAATTTCACCATTGGCTTTGATTGCAACAAAAATACCCGCTTTGCTTTGCTCCGTTGCCGTAGCGGCTTTAGGACGGTTCACTTCCACCCCGGATTCACGCACAAATGAGGTTGTTACTATAAAGAAAATCAGCATGATAAAGACCACATCTATTAGAGGTGTCATATCAATTTGAGTATCATCTTCTGCTCTAATACGTCTTCTTCTCATCGAATATTCTCTTTACAGTTATTATCGTTAGCCAGTTCTAAAGCCAGATTCAACAGTAATACTTTACGTCTGCTTTCCAGGCGCGAATAAATAAACAAACCCGATAAAGCACAAACCAGTCCAGCCATAGTGGGAATAGTTGCCAATGAGATCCCCGATGCCAGTAAGCGAGGATTTCCCGTACCGTACACGGCAACCACATCAAACACCTGCACCATGCCACTCACGGTGCCCAATAAACCGAGTAACGGAAACATTTTAATTAAGGCATTTAAAAAAGCCATATTCTGTTTTAATTTCATCTCTGCCTGCGCAAGCCAAGTCTGGCGAATTTGTAACGCACACCAGGACTGCTTATCCTCTCTATTGATCCACGCTGCGGTGACGCTTTTGCGATAGCCGGGAAATAAAACCAAAAGATAATAAAGGCGTTCAATTATCAATGCCCAAAGCACCATTAACAAAACAGCGATCCACCAGAGCACCGGGCCACCGCTATCAATAAAAAGCTCAACGAGATGCAGTTGTTCAAATAACCCGATCATGCGTTTCCAATTTATTGACTTGTCTTGTAGCTGCAGCTGGATCTTTACCCGTGCCCTGCATTTGTTGGTAAGCTTCAGCTTCAGCCTGCTGCGCAATCAAACCAGCACTCTGCAACTCGATAATATTTATCAGGCTACCTGCTCTGCTATGCAATAAGCTGTGAATAAGCAATAAGGGTAATGCTGCAACCAGGCCCATCACGGTCGTAATCAAGGCCATTGAAATACCGCCCGCCATCAACTTAGGATCCCCGGTACCAAATAAGGTAATTGATTGAAACGTCCCGATCATGCCGGTGACTGTGCCTAACAGCCCCATCATAGGTGCAATAGCCGCTAATATCTTCAATACGCTTGAACCGCGTTCGAGCCGGGGGACTTCTCTTAATATCGCCTCTTCGAGTTTCAATTCCAGCACTTGCGTGGTTTGATTTCTATTACTTTGATAGATAGCAAAAAGCCTGCCCAATGCATTATTCGGATTAGCTTCAAGCTGTTTGAGTTGTTTTTGTATTTTTATTGATTCTTTGCCCAAGGTTATAAAACGAACCGCCGCAATCAGCAGGCCAAAGAGCAGAATACCAATAATCAAATAGCCTATGCTGCCCCCCTGCTTGATACGCTCGGTCCACGTTGGTGTATGTGACAAAACGGTTAACAAGTCACCTTTGGCAGGATCAAAATAAAAAGGCTTAACTTGTGCACTATCATCGAGCCAATTATCTAAAGTACGCTGCACATTACTCGGCACAGGACGTGACAAAGGTTGTAATAATTCAGACTCTGGATTAATAACCATATACTGCTGATCAGCGATAAGGTTAAAAGCGCCCACCCGGGTAACCTCTTTTTCCGACGCAACACCTGCAGTGTTTAATACTTTAGTGTTAAATGTAGCGACCTTGCTTGATGCCGTCATTTCCTGCTGCATAACAAACCATAACCGCTCCAGCTCAGATATTGAAGGCAAGGCTTTTCGCTCTGCTAAGCTGTCGATAAAATCATCTCGCTGCGGGTATTGCGCTGAGGTAACCGAACCTTTAATCGAGCCTGCAAACTCTCCCGAAATTTGACGCACCACGCCAAACAGTTCACCGAGATTACCTTTGGCAAGATCTAACTCTGCGTCAAGTGTAGTGAGGATTTTCTCGTTGCCCTCAAAAAATGAACCTTTTTCGCTTACCTGAGTTTTGGCTAAATTTAATCGTGCCTGGGCAGACTTCAGTTTGTCCTGCCAATGCGTTAAGTCGCCCATAAAATCGTCTTTACGCAACACATTTTTGGCTCTATTTTGCTGCTGCTCTGCGTTGACTTTTTGCAGTAAATCATCCAACTTATTTGCTTGCGCAGGCGCAGTTAAAGCGCATAAAGTCAATAACGCGCAGCTTAGATTCATCAATAATTTCATTACTTAGCCTCACTTAATAAAGGCAGCCTTAACAGCGCAGGAATATCGGTTTTTTTAGCAATACGTATTGCTTTTTCAATATCAGATGCATAGGCATCATCAATTACGACCCATTCATTGCTTGCCCTATCCCATGCCCAAACATTTTTCCCATCGAGTGAAACAGCGACAAAAACAATCCGTCCGAGATAGAAATAATTGACCGTGCGTTCAACGCCATTAACATTCAAAGGCCCTTGATATTCCCCCATTTTGCTGCCGTATTCCGCTTCAATATGATAAGACTCTAATAAACGACGGAACTTTTCAGCTTCACTGACATCCGCTTTAGTCATCATTGTTTTCAGCTGAGTAAGGCGAGTTTGTCTTTCCTGTGCCAGAAATGGCGAATCGAGCTCAATAAACTGTTCAAGGTTGTCTAACATGCGCACCATCAAAGGAACTAAACCCTGACGAGTATCCTGAACGCTTTTAATTTGAGTTGTTAAAGAGGCTTTTTCTTTATTCTGATCCGTTAATAAACGCTCAAGGTATTGGCTGTATAATTCCAGACTTTGCGCTTCAGCATTTAATGCCTTTACTTGTACAATTAATGCTGAATTTTGATCATCAATGCCATTAATCTTAAGTTGAGCCTGTATATTCTGAGACTGGTCCGAGAGACTGTGCTTTTGTAGTTGCCTCACACTGGTTGCCCAGCTGTAACTGCTACAACTTATCAGGGCTAAAAACATTAAGCTTTTGTTTAAGAAAACCACGCCAATTATTATCCAAAGTTAGATTGAAAAAGAAGAGCCATATGATAACAGTTATCATTCAAAGGTAAAGTTAGTTTACAAATTCCTTTTATTCTTAAGTTAACAATCCAAGTAACAACGGTATAAAAAAAGATTTAAAGTCGTTTTTCTGAGCGGGGATGATCATAAACCGAAACGCAGTTTCGCAGTTCGAGTTACATTCGACAGAGGAAATTTGTCGGCTTTAAAGCGCGGAATCTCATCGCTACGACTGAAGTTGCAGGATCGAACAAATCATACTATTGAGCGGTTTGGGGTGTTATACCAATCCGCATAAATATCTGACCTATCTGACTTGTTAAAATTAACGCTAGCGCCGTTGTTTTCAATCCCAATAGCCAGCTATTGCTCAATCAAACGTCTTGCTATCATTACTTTTTCCTGCGTAATTTTAGACCATTTACTTATGCGGATTAGTATTACATATTTAACTAAGGCGCCATTTTTCTTTTTAACAGCTCCCAATAAGGAATTCCATTGGCAGAAAAAATGTCATCTAAATTATACTTGTTATCTGAGGCCCATATCTAATTTTCAAAAAACAACGGGATAATTTTATTTTCCTGCGGTGCCTGCTCAAACACTTTTTCTCTGGAGTCAATGGAGCCGGCCGGCTTAGCTTTTAAAAAAAAATTCTATAAAATCAGCTAAACAACTGCCTACAAAAAATCTTGATAGATATTTTCACTATCAATCAGATTGGATCGCCAAGGCGACAATGTAAAATCATCATTAAACTGCATTTTTTCCAATCTTCGATATTAAAAACAGTCGTGGTCTTTAATTGGATACCCACCAGCAACATAAGCTTAGTCAAGGCATTAACAACTTCCTCAGTATTTTCACTCGGCCCCCCATGATCAGCAGAGTCAATTGCTTAGGTACTTTCAATTGGTTAAGATAATAACGTGATTTGTCTACATTATAAGAAGGAAAATAAGGTTTATGACTGACCGGAATATCTTGTAATAAGCGAGTAAAAGTTGAACTAGTTCTACCATTTTCATTAACAAATTATTTTAGCATCCCCACTCCATTGATCGCTAGACGAATTGCTTCCCAGACTTTTCTTTGTCTAAAAATATCTTTTTATTAAACGCATAGCGGTGGGTGAGTCAATGAATACCACAGATTTAGACGTGGAAAAGTGAACAAGCATATTGTCAGAAATTGCAGCGCTGATATCAACATCAGAAGACAGTAAGGCAAAACACCCTGCCGAGAGCGGTCATAAAAACAATAAAAGGAGTCGCTTAGAAAAACAAAATTTGCTGGGCATTTTATTAGCCGTAGTAATAAATTAAAAATTGCACAACCATAGCGGCAAAGATGCCCACCACAATGTCATCAATCATAATACCCAAACCGCCCTGCACTTTTTTATCAAGCCAGCAGATAGGATAAGGTTCTACAATGGCAAAAACTCGAAACAGGATGAAGCCAATCAATGCCCACTGCCAACTAAAAGGCACCGTTAACATGGTTATCCATAACCGACACAATCGCGCCATGATCGTGACTGCCCATATCTCCGCTTGTCACCTGACAAATCCAAATACCAAAAACACTACAGATAACAATAACGGCGATATAGAGCTGTAGCGATAAAAACGACATGAAATAATAAAAGGGCACTGCCGCAAGCGTACCAGATGTACCCGGGGCTTTCTTTGCTAAACCGCTTCCAAAACCGACCGCTGCTGAATGCAATGGATTGCTTACGCTTAGATCTTCACCTTTAATCGTTCTGATTTTATTCTTTTATTTTTTATTTTTGCTTAAAATGATCCCATCCGCCGGTCGAATAAGTAACGGCTTGATCTTCTTTAAAAAATGCTATTAATTCAGATTGCTGTGAAGTAGTACGGCCGATCACCGAGAGGCTTGGCATGGGCTGTGTTTGTTGAGCTATTCTCTGCTCTAGCAGCATTAAATTATTTTCACTGATCGTAAATAATAATTCATAATCATCCCCGCCGGTTAATGCGTATTGTACTGCCGTATCATTGCTAAGCTTTCCTATATTAACTTCCTCCTGCATCCTTTTTGACAAGGGTATAGATTCTATCGCAATTTTTGCAGCACAATGAGATGCTTTCAAAATATGGGTAAGATCCTGGGTTAAACCATCGGAGATATCGATACAGCTTGATGCTAAACCGCGTAATAAAATACCGAGATCAACACGCGGCTCGGTAAGCTCTAACGCATCCACAAAGTACTGAGGATCGGTGAGCGTTAACTCATTTAGTTTGACCGCCAAGCCTAAAGCGCCATCTCCTATATTACTTGAAACACAAATCAGATCGCCCAATTGAGCTTTATTACGCTGCAGTGCTAACCCTCTAGGCACAATACCTTTCACAGAAACGGTGATCGATAAAGGACCTTTGGTTGTATCTCCACCCACCAACACAACATCGAATTTATCTGCTAATGCAAAAAAGCCGCGGGTAAATTCAGATAACCAATTGGGATTATTATTCACCCTGGCGCCGTTGGGCAGAGTAATCGCCAGGGAAACCCATTTAGGCAATGCTCCCATCGCAGCGAGATCGCTCAGGTTAACGGCCAGCGCCTTATAACCTAACCGGTATGGGTCAACATCCTCAAAGAAATGCACAGCACAGACTAAACTGTCTGTGCTGACGGCCAGTTGGTGACCCTCTGGAATATCTAAGAGAGCACAATCATCACCTATGCCTAGGTCAACACCGCTATTTTGAACTATAGTGCTGCGTTTAAAATAGCTGTCTATCAAAGCAAATTCACTGAGGTTCATTTACGTTTTAACTTCAAAGTGGCTTTTTCATTGGCAGCCGGAGCTGGAGTGTTTTTGCTGTTTTTATTGATAAATATTTTTTTTGCCGGCTGATGACTATTATTGGCGTTGTTTCTGGCCTTCGATTGCGGGGCTTTTCTAGCGGGTTTTGCAGGGGAGGTCTCAATAGCTGTCTTTGACGAAGAAGAAACCGCTTGGTTTATTTCAGCCAATTCTGTCGTGCTTAAATTACGCCATTGGCCAGGTTTTAAATTGCCTAAGCCTACTTTCATAATGCGAGTGCGTTTTAATTTAAGCACTTCATAACCTAAGTGTTCACACATACGCCGAATCTGGCGATTTAACCCCTGGGTCAGGATGATACGAAAGACAAAACGACTGTCTACTATTACTTTACAAGGTTTGGTAATAGTATCGAGGATAGGGACACCACGCTGCATACGCTCAACAAATCGTTCACTTAAGGGTTTATCGACGGTGACCAAATATTCTTTATCGTGCGCATTTTCAGCACGTAATATTTTATTGACTATATCACCATCACTGGTTAAAAAGATTAAACCTTCAGAGGGTTTATCTAGTCGTCCTATTGGAAAAATGCGTTTTTTATGACCAATGGCATCAATAATATTACCGTGAATATGACGCTCAGTGGTGCAGGTAATGCCGATCGGTTTATTATAGACAATATAGATACGATCCAATTTATCTTGCGCACTGGCATTAATTCGCTTACCGTCGACCAAGACGAGATCACCGGGTTGCACTTTAGTCCCTAATTCAGGTATATCACCATTTATTTTGACACGATTTTGCTCAATCAACTTATCCGCTTCCCGGCGTGAACAAAATCCTGAATCACTGATAAACTTATTGAGCCGTATTTCACTATTTTTATCCACAATATTATCCTGTATTAATCTTTTAAAACCCAAAAAAATGTCCTGGTGCAGCGATTAAAAAGGCGCAGCCCGTCTGAGTAATAAATAAAATGGGTATCGATGACTTGCTGTTATCATTAGACATTAAACCGTGAGCAAATGAAACCGCTCAAAAGTAATGAATTATCCGTTACAACCCCGGTGGCTGCTCTGCTGTTTTTTAGTTGGCGCAGCACTCTTCGGTATACAGCACAGGCATGATTGAACTGCGGAAGTTTCCCCAAAGGTCGTTGGAGAAGACTTATTACGAAGTAGATAACTGCAATGATTGCAAAAACCATCGGATAGGTACTTAACATTTTTCCAGAAAAATCATAAAAAAGTATAAAAGGTGACCAAACAGCCCGGTTATGTTTATTTTACTGCAGATATATTTATTTCAGACATAAAAAAAGCAGCTAAAAGCTGCTTTTTTTATTAATTTGGTGCCCGGAGCGAGACTTGAACTCGCACACCCATAAGGCGAGGGATTTTAAATCCCTTGTGTCTACCGATTCCACCATCCGGGCGTTTACTTAAATTGCACTAAGTAAGTGCGGCGTATTCTATAGAAATTATTAGCAACTACAAGTGCTTAACCCCGTTTAAATTAACAAAACAGTTCAACTGCTTGCAAATCAATCAAAACAGACAGTTTTCTCGCGTCAAGGAGGAATAATTCAAATTATTGAACACTTATAATGAGTTGGGTATGATTTTGATTTTGATTTTGATTTTGAACGATGAAGATCTGATATTAGAAAAAAGCATGCTTTTCTATTAAACGCTTGAAACTTTATTTCAGGCATAAAAAAAGCAGCTAAAAGCTGCTTTTTTTATTAATTTGGTGCCCGGAGCGAGACTTGAACTCGCACACCCATAAGGCGAGGGATTTTAAATCCCTTGTGTCTACCGATTCCACCATCCGGGCGTTTACTTAAATTACACTAAGTAAGTGCGGGGTATTCTATAGCACTTTTTATCCAGTACAAGTTTTTAACCCTGTTTAATCGATAAAAAGGTTCAAGTGCTTGTAAATTAATCTAAACTGCTATATTTTCAGCCTTTAGAAGGTGCAGTGGAGTAATTTAACGGTAGTGCTAATCTACATTAAATAATTTAACAGGCCATTCAGCATAAATTTCAAATAAACGTCGAGATAACGATTCAATCGGCGTCGCGCCCCTCATCAGCGCAACAACTCTCTAAGATAAACGAGACTTTCCAACGGGTCGACTTTAAGACAGATTGGAGTAATAAACGCCAAGTACAAATTTATTTTTGATATTTAAATGATTCAGGATAAGTGGAAAAATGTTAAACTGATCCAAGCACAATGGTTAACGATCAATATTTTCTTAAACCAGATGCTTGAGTAACTAAATACATCTCTGTAAGGCTTAGATTTATCTATGATCAATTTAGTCCGTTTTAGAAAGTATATTTAGTCTTATTTATAATGGTTTTGCATTTCGGATATAAAAATGAATCACAATGACCCTCTAGATGGCGTTAAACTCGAACAGATATTGACTGAACTTGAAGCTAAATTAGGCTGGCGTAAAATGGGAGAATTACTCAATATTCGCTGTTTTATGGACAAGCCTAGCCTTAAATCTAGTTTAAGATTCATGAGAAAGACACCCTGGGCGCGCAGCAAAACAGAAGTTCTTTACCTGAAAGTGTTTTTTAGCGACCACCCTGCCACCACGTTATTAATAAGAAAAAACATTACCCGGCAGAGAGAGGCGTCTGCACAACTTTCTGAAAAATCTGACGCCTTTGCTTGGCCATCATTGAAAGATAAACAGACCGATAATTAATGCTGATGATAATTGAGATTTCATGTTAAAATCTCACCGTACTGTTTATTTTTATTAAATTAATATCTCATATTGATCTCTCCAGATAAACAAAAAACAATTAATTAAGCACTAGGAAAAAAATACAAATGGCACAACAAAATAAATTCGATTACCGTATTACCCAAGAAGGCGACAAATGGAACGCGGAAATCACGCGTCGAGTAACAGCCCGTAGAACAAGTGTATCAAAGCGCGAAAATGGTTTTGAAAATGAAGCGTTAGCAGAAGCATGGGCAAAAGAAGAACTTGTGCAGTTTGTAAAAAATTTACAGGCAGCAACGGTACGTAAGGCAGACAAACGTACTGTACGCAATGAGCTAGCAGCTAAAGCAGAAGCGGAAAAAATAGCAGCCGCAGCCGCATATGAAGAAAAGCGTCTTGCAGCCATGGAAGCACAAGATCAACAAGACAGCGAAGAAGAAGCATAGTTGTCAGTATAGTTGTCAGCCTAATCTAACGGTCATATTCTACCTTGCAGGTTATACTGACATACCTGAATTAGTTGAAGATACAGCATCTTCACGTAGTTTGGGTAGTTACAATTTGCTAACTGCTTCTTAAATCGCATAATACCCTGTTCGTTAAGCAGGCTAGGTTTAATAACACTATGTTTAATAATATTTATTAATAGGTGAACGATCACTTGTATAAACTAATTATTTACACGCTTATTTTATCATTTTACCCGCATTTCATCGGTGCAGAAGAGGACAGCGAGGGTATCTGCTTTAGTAAAAGCGAGCAGCGTAGTTTACTCGATGATAGCTACCACTACCTTAATACTAAATTTTGTCAGCCCGCCCCGTGGTTTGACAATTTTTTCATTGATCAAAAAACAACAAAAAATGTACGCGCAGGCACTATGGTACGTTGGTATAATGATTTTATCTGGCTTGAAGGTAAAGGTTTTTCGTATGTGCCCAATATCACTGCTCGACTCTACCTGCCAAAAGTAAGTAAAAAATTCAAAATTATTTTTGAGTCTGATACAACAGATACAGTCAAAGAACTGTTTCCAGATAACCAATCCCGAGAATCAAAAAACGCATTAGGACTGAGCTATGATGTATCGGTCAAGACGCGCAGCAGTCTTAATATAAAAGCAACCTTACGCCCCGGTTTGGAAGCCAGCTATCGATATATCTACCCTTTTACGCAGCAAACGGTGTGGCGATTTACACAAAAAATTTATCAGGAAAAAATGGTCACGGGTGAAATTACTTATTTTGATATTGACCATTCATTTAATGAAAAATTTTTATTGCGCTGGGCAAACTTCGCAAAATTGGATACTGACGTTGAAGGTATTGAAATGGGGACGGGTTTTACCCTATACCATTATATCTCCCCAACTCAGGCACTAAATTACAGAGCCAGTATCAGCGCTAAAAATAAACCCGAGCATTATATTGATAATACGCATTTAGGGTTAACCTATCGACACAACATTATCCGCAGTTGGTTCTTTTATGAGCTCTCCCCTGAAATAAACTGGCCAAAAAACAGCCTTCAGGAAAAAAGTAAAGATGTCTCTTTTACACTGGGTTTAGAAGTTATGTTTAAAAATATATAATAACAATCACGGTCTTTAGCCCTGCCTCTGTTTATGATCTATCGCATCTGCATCTGCTCACAGAAATATCAATTAACAGCTATGTTACGCTGTTAATTGGAAAAGCTGTTTATTTTAAGTATTGGTTTTAAGGAAAAAAATCGCGAAACAACACAGCCGCAGCCAAGTACACAGGCATTCAATTTATTATAAAATGGTTCTACTAAGTAGCTTCTAATTGATGGGAAACGCTTTATAATGCGCTCGAATTTGTTCTGCTATTTGTACTTTCAGCGATCTAGAAATAAGACAAATATCCTGTTCGGGAAGCAGCCTTAAAAATCGTTTAATTAACTTATCCTGGGGGGCTGGCGTAATATCTACCCAACTTGCTAATAACACCCGGTTGATTCGAGAGGGTAAGGATCCCAGTGTTCCGACATCATTCTGATTATGAATTAACAAACCGGTCGTTGTGCCCTTGTCTAAGGTTAAAACTTGGTAAAAATACAGAGTATGGTAATTTAACTGCGCTATTTTTTGAGCCTCTGTAGGCGGCTCAGCATTAAGTGTTTTTTGTGCTAATATCTCGCCATAACATTGGATAACGGATTCGCCAAAGTCTTTTGCAAAGTGATTGGTGCTCTTGCTATCAGGATTAAAACCCTCAAGATAAAAATGGCTCACCCCGCGAAAACATTGCAAAGCAGGAATATAAAAATATGCATTCCCCAAACGCTCCCCCTGCTGATGATATTTTCCGGTTATCTCTTTTAAGCAGTTATCAAATTTTTCTTTCTCTTTTTGATCGGGTATAGAAGGGTTTAAGTCCGCCATTATTCGCCATGAACCTTGACCATTCTTAAGTTCAGTCCAGCTGATATGCATATGCAGAGAAGGCGCTAAAGGATGGAGCGGATGAATGATAGTCGAAAGTGCGGTCGCGGAAGAAAAGGACTTATCGGGCAAATCATCGTATTGTACTTGAGAAATATTGATTGAAGCACCATTAAAGAGTTTGCCTTTAACGGCTTCAAATCTCAGTCCCCCACCATGCAGACCTTCATCTCTAAGCCACTCAATAGTATTAAATTCTGCTCCGCTGCCAAACGGCTCACTTATCGACTGCAATATTTCCATAAAGTCACTTTGTAACGTTGACAGTATGTGCATTGCTTCTTGTGCTTTTTTTGAGGTGGGTGCAATTTTCATATAATTATTTAATCCGGTAACTTTTTTACTAAAACTAGTGTAATTAATAGGGTCCTTAATAGTTATTGTCTATTAAGGACCCTTTAGATATTATTTTATATTAATCAACCCTTCAGGTACAAGCATCAATAGATCTGAGCAGATGCCATTATAGCTATTCAGTAGGGTTTTTATTTGAGTCGAAGCGTCTTAAATGCCAGCTTTCACTGACTAAATCTAGCGTGCTCATGTAAAAAATAACCGCGCCATTTAATTTTAAGGACGTAACATTAGATTCAAATGATCAACTATTTCGGCCCAATCGGCATCTTCATCTATCGCTTGTTTTAAAAAATCTGCCTGTGCATTATTCCAAAAATCAGCTTCATACAA
Organism: Psychromonas sp. MB-3u-54; assembly: GCF_002836415.1. Classification (GTDB taxonomy): domain Bacteria; phylum Pseudomonadota; class Gammaproteobacteria; order Enterobacterales; family Psychromonadaceae; genus Psychromonas. The sequence continues at coordinate 50,879 of NZ_PJBP01000179.1, forward strand.
TTTAGCGTCCCCTTTCAAAGGCGCATTTTTTTTTATAAAAAGATTAATGCCCGTCTCAGAACTATCCAAGCCTAATTGATCAAACAAAGCTGATAAAGAATGATTTTGTGTGTCCATTTTAACCTCTCATATGTTGACTTATTTGAAAAACTTTAATAAGTAATAGTGACTTATAACAGTCTAACTACCTAATACTTAACCCAGTAATTTTCTGGTATTGGTATAATCTACTTTAAATTTTATTTCTTATCTCGACAGTATTACCCTCGGGATCATTAATGTAAATAGAGTTACCAAATCCTTGTGCGCCATATCGCCTGGCAAACGGCTCAACAATAAGGCCAAAACTTGATAAATGTCGGCTAATTTCGTCTTCCGGCATGGTTTTTATTTGCAGACAAAAATGATCCAGATTGTTTTCTGTATGAGTGGCAGCGCCGCCACCTAGATGGCCTAATTCACTATCAACGGAGACTAAATCGATTAAAGCATTACCGGCCCGTAACTGAATCAAGCCTATTCCCGGTGAAGTTTCCCTTTCAATACGACAACCTAGAACTTCACAATAAAAAGTTAACATCTCATCCATTTTTGTTGTTCTTAGGACGAGATGATCAATACCGTTAACTTCAATGCCCATTTTACACTCACCACCTTTATGAATCTTTTTAATTTATATAGGGTTACAAACTTAATGCAGACAGAACTTCGCATAGATATTGCTTTAGAAAACTGAATAAGTCTTCTAATATTAGGCTATTAGGATCGCAATGCCATACTTAATTCTATTGCAAGCCTGCCGGAACAGCAATAATCCTGCTGCTAACCTGTGTTACTACTGGCAATTTTCATAAAAATGTTCTGATATTGTCCAGAAAAAAAGGATACTAGCAAGGCCTATGATTGAGTAATGGCGATACCAATTCCACTCATTAAGTGATCTATTTAGGCACCGGAAAAACGTATGAAAGCAAGGCATTGATTGCAGTAACTAGTTGTTCTAATTACAAAATCAATCACAAAGACTAAAGCATCGTTTCATGTCTAGCTAGCAGGTGTTTTAACTCGTATAAAGGAGCAGAAAATTAATGGATTTGGTATTATTGATTGCAAATAAAACAACGAGGTTAGCATTTATTGTCAACCGTGAAAGTAATCAAATATCGGCACGGATTGCTATAATATGTGGTCACCTTTTACTGCGCAGACAAAAGGTAAGCTATTTTTTATATCGATTTAATAATAACAGCTTTAATCCACTGCCATTAACGGGAGTCTCTGATAATAACGACAGAATATATTTATTGTTGAAATAAAAAAGCCCCGTTAAATAACGAGGCCTTTGAGAGTCTTGAGTTAGAAAAATATCAGCGGGTAATTACCAGCCTGTTACTTCACGTAATGCTTGACCAATCTGAGCAAGTGATTTAGTGGTTTTAACACCGGCATCTTCCAGTGCTTTAAACTTATCATCAGCAGTCCCTTTACCACCGGCAATGATTGCACCGGCATGTCCCATACGCTTACCTGCAGGTGCAGTAACACCGGCAATATAAGATACGACAGGTTTAGTTACATTGGCTTTGATAAATGCAGCGGCTTCTTCTTCCGCAGTACCACCAATCTCACCAATCATAACAATAGCTTCAGTTTCAGGATCTTCCTGGAAAAGTTTCAGGATATCAATAAAGCTTGAACCTGGAATAGGATCGCCACCGATACCCACACAAGTAGACTGACCAAAACCTTCATCAGTTGTTTGTTTAACTGCTTCGTAAGTTAATGTCCCAGAACGAGAAACAATACCTACTTTACCTTTTAGATGAATGTGACCAGGCATGATGCCAATCTTACATTCATCAGGTGTGATAACACCCGGGCAGTTAGGACCGATCATAACAACACCAGCTTGATCAAGTTTAACTTTAACGCTAACCAAATCCAGTGTCGGAATACCTTCAGTGATAGTAACAATCAGTTTGATACCCGCATCAATCGCTTCTAATATGGCATCTTTACAAAATGGAGCAGGTACATAGATAACCGATGCTGTTGCACCTGTTTTTTCAACTGCATCGCGTACCGTATTAAAGACAGGAAGACCTAAATGCGTTTGACCACCTTTACCCGGCGAAACACCACCGACCATTTGTGTACCGTATTCAATCGCCTGCTCAGAGTGGAAAGTACCTTGTCCGCCAGTGAAACCCTGACAAATTACTTTAGTGTCTTTATTAATTAAAATGCTCATTATTTGCCACCTACCGCTTTAACCGCTTGCTCAGCAGCATCAGTTAATGATGAAGCTGCGATAATATTAAGACCAGATTCTGCAAGAATCTTACGACCTAAATCAGCATTATTGCCTTCTAAACGAACGATAACGGGCACCGTTACACCGACTTCAGCTACTGCGCCAATAACACCGTCAGCAATTAAATCACAACGTACAATACCGCCAAAGATGTTCACTAAAACAGCTTTAACATTGGAGTCCGAAAGAATAATTTTGAAAGCTTCAGTAACACGTTCTTTGGTTGCACCGCCGCCAACATCCAGGAAGTTAGCCGGATTACCGCCGTGTAAATGCACGATATCCATTGTTCCCATTGCCAGGCCAGCACCGTTTACCATACAGCCGATACTGCCATCAAGAGCAACATAATTAAGCTCCCATTGTGCAGCATGCATTTCACGTTCATCATCTTGCGTTGTATCGTTTATCGCATGTAACTCTTTTTGACGGTACATTGCATTAGAATCGAGAGAAATTTTACCGTCTAAACAGATAAGATCATCTTGCCCGGTCACAACCAGTGGATTGATTTCTAATAACGATAAATCTTTCTCTTCAAAGAGAGTCGCAAGGCCCAGGAAGATTTTTGTAAATTGACCAATCTGTTTACCAGAAAGACCTAATTTAAAGGCAAGTTCACGACCTTGGTACGCTTGTGCACCCACTAATGGATCAATCATTGCAGTATGAATAAGTTCAGGCGTCTCTTCTGCTACTTTCTCAATTTCCACACCACCTTCGGTCGATGCCATGAAAGTAACACGTTGTGAAGCACGGTCAATAACCGCACCTAAGTAAAGCTCATTAGCAATATCGCTACAGCTTTCGACTAATAACTTATTAACCGGTTGACCGTTTGCATCGGTTTGGAAAGTAACTAAGTTCTTACCTAACCATTTATGTGCAAAATCGCGTAAACCGTCTTTAGTGCTAACTAACTCAACACCACCTGCTTTACCACGGCCGCCTGCATGTACCTGACACTTAATAACCCATTTGTCTCCGCCAATTTGAGACGCGGCACTTACTGCTTCCTCAGCGGTATCACATGCGATACCTTGTGGTACAGGTAATCCATATTCTCTGAACAACTGTTTTGCCTGATATTCATGCAAATTCATGATTCTGATCCATTTATTTGGTTTAACTTAATGACCCTATTAATCAGGTCATAACTCGAAGTAATGTAACTTACGTTAGCGCTGTTTATATTAGCTAAATTGCGGGAAATATAAACAGCACTGGACTACCCCTTAAACATCCAATAATAAGCGCGTTGGATCTTCAAGTAATTCTTTGATTGCGACTAAGAAGCTAACTGATTCTTTCCCGTCGATTAAACGGTGATCATAAGAAAGTGCCAGATACATCATAGGTAAAATTTCCACTTTACCGTCAACCGCTACAGGACGATCTTGAATTTTATGCATGCCTAAAATGGCTGCTTGTGGCGGGTTAATAATAGGCGTTGATAATAGAGAACCAAATACCCCGCCGTTCGTGATAGTGAAGTTACCACCAATCATTTCATCAACGGTTAGTTTTCCATCACGGCCTTTAATCGCAAGTACTTTTATGCCCTTTTCGATTTCAGCAAAATTTAAATCATCCACATCACGTAAAACAGGCGTCACTAAACCGCGGGGTGTTGAAACAGCAATACTGATATCAAAGAAATTATGATAAACAATTTCATCACCATCAATAGCGGCATTCACTTCCGGGAATCGTTTCAGTGCTTCTGTCACCGCTTTAATATAAAACGACATAAATCCTAAACGGACACCGTGTTTCTTCTCAAAAACTTCTTGATACTGGCGGCGAAGATCCATAATAGGTTTCATGTTAACTTCATTAAAGGTAGTTAACATAGCAGTAGAATTTTTGGCTTCTAATAAACGCTCAGCAACACGCTTACGCAAACGCGTCATTGGTACGCGTTTATCGCTGCGAGCAGCTACGGCAGCGACAATGTCAACTTTTGGTTCAGTTTGTTCCTGATTTTTTGTGACCCGATGTTTTTCTACATCTTCACGGGTAATAGAACCACCTTTGCCTGTTCCCTTGATATCGGCAGCATTTAAGCCTTTTTCAAGAATTAAACGGCGCACCGATGGGCTTGCATCTGCAGTCTCATCTGAAGCGGGCGTTTCAGTTGTAGTTTCAGTTTTTTGCTCTTTTACCGGCGCTGCTGCACCTTCTTTTAATTGACCTAACAATTGCTTTGAAAGTACTGTTGCACCTTCATTTTCGACGATGCTTTCCAATACACCAGAGGCAGTTGCTGGCACTTCTAACACTACTTTGTCGGTTTCTATTTCAACAAGTACTTCATCACGCTCAACAAAATCACCAGGTTGCTTATGCCAAACGGCAACACTTGCATCAGCAACTGATTCTGGAAGCTCTGGAACCAATATTTCAATCATAATTGACCTTTCCTACAGTAAAATCTTCAACTAAAAAAATTCGGGTTTATTTTAAATATTATTCAACAATGGCCAGGGCGTCATTAATTAATGCTTTTTGCTGCTTAAGATGCAAAGACATATAACCAACAGCCGTTGAAGCCGATGCGTCGCGGCCGGCATAACGTAATCGCGCGGCAACGGGCAATATACTCCTGAAATGATGCTGACTACAATACCAAGCGCCTTGATTTTGAGGTTCTTCCTGACACCAGACAAAATCTGTAACATGTTGATAAGCGCTTAAAATATCATTAACCTCATTAGCAGGGAAAGGATATAGTTGTTCAATACGGATAATTGCGACGTTAGTCAATCCTGCATCACGACGTTTACCTAGCAGGTCGTAATACACTTTACCGCTACACATAATAACAAGATTTACTTTTTCAGGATCATGCTCATCAATCTCAGCAATCGCATTTTGGAATGTTCCATTCGCTAATTCATCTAAACTGGAAACCGCTTCCGGATGACGTAGCAATGATTTAGGTGACATTACAATTAATGGACGACGCATTGAGCGTATCACTTGGCGGCGTAACATATGATAAACCTGTGCAGGTGTAGAGGGTACACACACTTGCATGTTATGTTCCGCACAGAGTTGCAGATAACGCTCCAATCTGGCGGATGAATGCTCAGGTCCTTGACCTTCGTATCCGTGTGGTAATAAAACGGTTAATCCGCACATACGTCCCCACTTCTGCTCTCCAGAAGATAGAAACTGATCAAAGACAACCTGTGCGCCGTTAGCAAAATCCCCAAACTGCGCTTCCCAGATACACAAACCTTTAGGAGCGCCTGTTGAGTAGCCATATTCAAAGGCTAATACCGCAACTTCCGATAACACTGAATCATAAATATCAAAATGACCCTGTTTATCAGAAAGATTTTTAAGTGGAATATAGCGCTTTCCTTCCGTCTGTTCATGCAATACGGAATGACGATGAAAGAAGGTGCCACGACCAGAATCTTGACCGACCAGACGAATATTAAACTCATCGTCAAGCAGCGTTGCATAAGCTAAATTTTCAGCAAATCCCCAATCACATAACTTTTCACCACGTGCCATTAATTGGCGATCATTATAGATTTTTGTAACACGTGAGTGTTGCTTATGGGAATCAGGATAGTGGCTAATTGATTCCCCTAATTCCATTAAACGTTGTTTAGGAAATTTAGATTCATAGGGAGAATCCCAAGTATGCTTCAGGTAAGGAGACCAGTCTACTGTGCGGTGCTGCGTAACTTGCCATTCTTTGACAACACATTCACCGCTGTCTAAGGCATCACGGTAATCTGTCACTAATTGTTTAGCATATTCAGCACTAATAACACCTTCAGCGACCAGCTGTTTTGCATAAATTTCGCGGGGTGTTGCATGTGCTTTAATTTTTTTATACATCAAAGGCTGGGTTGCACTGGGTTCATCGGCTTCGTTATGACCATGACGGCGATAACAAACCAAATCAATAACAACATCGCGTTTAAAGGTATTACGGAAATCAAGTGCGATTTGTGTGACAAAAATAACGGCTTCGGCATCATCGGCATTAACATGAAAAATCGGTGCATGAACCATTTTTGCAATATCGGTGCAAAAACGAGTAGAGCGTGCATCTTCCCGGCTGGATGTTGTAAAGCCAATTTGATTGTTGATCACGATCCGCACTGTACCGCCAACTTTAAAGGCACGTGCTTGTGACATATTAAATGTTTCTTGTACGACACCTTGTCCTGCAATCGCTGCATCACCATGCACAGTAATAGGCAGAACAGTTTCACTATAAGCTTTTAAACGCTCTTGCCGAGCGCGAACAGAGCCCAATACAACAGGGTTAACAATCTCTAAATGCGAAGGGTTAAAACTCAGCGCTAAATGCACATTACCCTTAGGGGTTTTAAAGTCACTGCTAAAACCTTGATGGTATTTTACATCACTTGAACCATCAACAGTGCTGTGTTTGCCTGCAAATTCATCAAAGAGATCCGCGGGTTTTTTACCAAACACATTAACTAACACATTAAGACGGCCTCGGTGAGCCATCCCTAATACGACTTCCTGTGCGCCCTGCTCACCGGCACGTCGAATCAACTCTTTTAACATCGGAATAAAAGAGTCTCCACCTTCTAAGGAAAAACGCTTTGCACCGGGGAATTTAGATCCAAGATAACGTTCAAGACCTTCCGTTGCAGACAGTTCTTCCATAAAACGATTCTTTGCTTCATAACTGAACGAAGGTTTACTTTCACAGGATTCGATACGATTTTGTAACCAGCGTTTTTCATCGGTATTCGTGATATGCATATATTCCGCACCCACTGACCCACAATATGTGCGTTTAAGTGATGCGATAAGATCACGTAATACCATTGTTTCATTGGAAGCCGCATAGGATCCAACATTAAAACTGGCATCAAGATCAGCCCCTTCTAATTCATGATAGAAAGGGTCTAATTCCTTGATTGTTTCCAGTACGGTAAGTCCTAACGGATCCAATGAAGCCACTTCGTGGCCACGATTACGATAAGCACCGATTAACTGCAGAACACGAACCTGTTTAGCATCATTATGCACTACGTCATTAGACGGGGTAATACATTTTGTTGCTTTAGCGGCCAGTTTCATCTGCGCACGAATGCGGGAATGCGCTTCTTCCGGTTTATCACTTACTTGTGGTAAATCATCGAATACTTTCCGCCAGTTAGCGTCAACCGATAAAGAATCTTCTAAATATGACTCATAGATATCTTCAATATAGGTCGAATTGCCCCCGGAGAAATGGGATGAAGCTAACCATGTCTTCATAACATTAGTTGGCATTTAAGTTTCTTCCTTCTTTTACTTATTAGTTATAATTACATAAAAATTAAATGGCACGTTGTAATAACATTGATTTGATTTTACCGATTGCTTTAGTCGGGTTTAATCCTTTTGGACAAACACTGACACAATTCATAATACCATGACAACGGAATACACTAAATGCATCATCTAAGTCTGCAAGTCGCTCTTCTGTTGCATTATCACGACTGTCAATAAGGAACCGGTAGGCCGCTAATAAACCTGCAGGACCAATAAACTTATCAGGATTCCACCAAAAAGAAGGACAAGAAGTTGAGCAACAAGCACACAAAATACATTCATATAAACCATCGAGTTTTTCTCGCTCTTCTGGTGTTTGCTTATATTCTGCAACGGGTGGCTGCCGATCATCAGTGACCAAGTAGGGTTTTATTTTTTCATATTGCGTATAAAATTGGGTCATATCGATGACTAAATCACGTATTACGGGTAATCCCGGTAACGGACGTAATATTACTTTACCTTTAGACAACAAATCGGACAAAGGGGTAATACAGGCTAAGCCATTTTTGCCATTGATATTCATACCATCGGAACCACAAACACCCTCTCGACATGAACGGCGAAAAGACAAAGTCGGATCCTTCTCTTTCAGTGTGATTAATGCATCAAGCACCATCATATCAGAGCCCTCTGCAATATCTAAAGACATATCTTGCATATAGGGCGCGTTATCAACATCAGGGTTATAACGATAAATAGAAAACTTCACTTGCATAACAATAGCCTTTTTAATAAACACGCGCTTTAGGAGGGAAAGGTTCACGCAATACCGGTTTCATATTAACATCACGTTTACACATATTTTCGGTCTCGGGGTTGAAAATGCTGTGGCATAGCCAACTTTTATCATCCCGATCCGGGTAATCAAAGCGGCTGTGTGCGCCTCGACTTTCCGTTCTAAAGTTAGCCGCCATGGCAGTTGAAAATGCAGTTTCCATCAAGTTATCAAGCTCTAAACATTCAATGCGGTTAGTATTAAATTCCGTGCTTTTATCGTCTAATTTGGCATTTGCCAAACGCTCACGCAGTACTTTCAATTCAGCTAAACCTTTGGCCATTGCCTCACCATCTCTGAAGACAGAGAAATTGTTTTGCATACATTGCTGCAGATCTTTTCTGATTTGATTTGGACATTCAGTGCCGTTACCTTTTTCCCAACGGTTAAAACGTTCCAGTGCAGCATCTATATTTTCCTGCGTAGGTTCCTTAGCAGTGTTTTCTTGCGCAAGTACTACACCTAAGTGTTTGCCTGTCGCACGACCGAATACCACTAAATCTAACAGTGAATTACCACCTAAGCGGTTAGAACCGTGTACTGATACACTGGCTATTTCACCGACTGCAAAGAGTCCTTTGACCTCTACATCTTTACCGTTTTCATCCAACTTAAGCACTTGGCCATTGACTGTCGTTGGCACACCACCCATTTGGTAATGGCAAGTTGGAATAACTGGAATAGGCTCTTTAACAGGATCGACATGTGCAAAAGTACGTGATAATTCCATAACCCCTGGTAATCTCGACTCCAGAACATCTTTACCTAAATGGTCTAGTTTTAATTTAAGATGTATGCCCCAAGGCCCCTCACAACCACGACCTTCACGGATTTCAATCATCATTGCACGGGCAACAACATCACGCCCGGCTAAATCTTTGGCATTGGGTGCATAACGTTCCATAAAACGCTCACCATCTTTATTGAGCAGATATCCACCTTCACCGCGACAACCTTCTGTTACTAGAGTACCCGCACCAGCAATACCCGTTGGATGGAACTGCCACATCTCCATATCCTGCACAGGAACACCGGCACGCAGTGCCATGCCAACACCATCGCCGGTGTTAATATGCGCATTGGTTGTAGAGGCGTAAACACGACCTGCTCCACCCGTTGCAAGCACGGTCGCTTGTGCTTTAAACATCACTATTTCGCCGGACTCAATATCGAGAGCAGTACAACCGACAACATCACCATCATCATTTTTCACTAAATCAAGTGCATACCACTCAGAAAAAACGGTGGTTTTATTTTTAATATTCTGCTGATAAAGTGTATGTAATAAAGCATGACCTGTACGGTCGGCAGCCGCCGCAGTACGAGATGCTTGACCTTGGCCATAAGCTTTAGACTGTCCGCCGAACGGACGCTGGTAAATACTGCCATCTTCAAAACGAGAAAAAGGCAAGCCCATATGTTCAAGCTCGCGTACCACTTCCGGACCGATCTTACACATATACTCGATAGCGTCCTGGTCACCGATATAATCAGAGCCCTTAACGGTATCATACATGTGATACTGCCAATCATCTTCATGGGCATTACCCAATGCAACCGTAATACCGCCTTGGGCTGAAACAGTATGAGATCGGGTTGGAAAAACTTTACTTATCAAGGCACAACTTTTGCCTTCTTCAGAAATGGAAAGTGCTGCGCGCATACCTGCACCACCTGCACCAATCACAATCGCATCAAATTCACGAATCGGTAAACTCACCTTAAACACCCCACAAAATTACAAAACCAGAAATAACATAGACAAATGCAGTTGACGTTAATAAAAACTGTAATACAGCACGTAACAAAGTATTTTTAACGTAATCAGTTAGCACTTGCCAAAGACCAATCCATGCATGCACGAGCATTGCAATTAAGGCAAACAAAGAAAATATTTTGGTCAGCGTCAATGAGAAAAAACCAACCCAAGAAAAATAGTCAATGTCTGCAAAAGTCACAAAACCAACAAGATAAAGAACATATGCCAGTATAACTACCGCACTTGCACGCAATAAAACATAATCATGAACTCCGCTTCTACCGAAGGTTCCCACAACGTTTACCATACTAATACCCCTGTTAATACTGATAAGATAGCCGTGATTATAAATCCAACTTTTGCACTCAAAGCTGCACTTTCTAATTCTTCCCAATAACCCAGATCTTGAATCATATGGCGTACGCCAAATACAATATGGTAGACAAGCCCGGTTAGCGCCGCCCAGATAATCAATCCAATGAAGAAATTATCTATATATCCCATCACGTTATTAAAATCTGTTTCTGAGGTTAAGGACTGATTTAACAGCATTAAGAATATTGCTAATGCAATAAATACGATAATTCCGGATATTCGGTGCAATATTGATGCTGTTGCGGTTATCGGGAATTGAACCGTGGTTAAGTCTAAATTTATAGGTCTGTCTCTGCGCACAATGTAGTCTCTTTTTATTAGCCGGTAAGAAGTTTTTTTTGCAGGTACATTGTTAGCATATTGTTAACATAATGTCAGGCACATGATGTCTTTTTGTGATGCAAGCACAATTATAATCCCGTTATCCGAAAAACAGTACAAATTGCAAGCAGTTGTTATAACAAGTAAAAAAACACTTGTTGTAACAACTGAAAACTAATTTGATCGGGGCTTGTGCTTATATTTCAGATATATTGAGCAGGTCATTTAAAAAAACACTCCTCTGGACTTTTTCCAAGCTTGAAACAAAGGTTGTTTTCGCCTATTTTTATTAAAAAACAATACTTTTATGAAGAGCCTACAAACTGCTGCAAAAACAATCCCAAAAGATAAGCTGGCGATAATAACGCACAGAATTTCCAGTTGTATAGTCTGCTCTTCAGGTTTTTGTTTACGGCTATAAAACACACTTATTATGAGCCTAAAGCCGATCCAATTTGCTCAACCTGATAACGTTGATCAGCGATTAATGCGCGTACCTATTGACCTTTCTAGTACAAATTTCATTCAATATAACATTATTCTGAGCAAGGCATGAACAGAGCAGCATCGGTATTTATATAAACTGAGAACCTAGCGCAGAATGTTGCCAGCTGATGCACAATAACGACACGAAGCAGGCTCTGCCTTGTATAAAGCACGTACGAATTGCTGTGAAAACACACAACAAAGGTCAGAAGCCCCTCCTATTTTAATTTTAAATTCACTGTTATAAGTTTTGTAATGACGTTTTGTAATCATGTTACCTAGATAGTCGATAATATCATCTAAAATTAAAGTATTCCGTTAAATTAGAGCAGAACAGCTCGCAAAGTTGAACTGTTAAAATTGACAAGGGTAAATTTTGCCTGTAAAAATATGCGGGTTAAATTCTTGTGATTCTTGTAATTCTTAAAAGAAATGGAGATACAATAAATGTCTGAACAAAAAGCAATACTTCAATTACCTGGACAAAAAGCGATAGAACTGCCAATCATGAAAGGAACTGCGGGTAATGATGTCATTGATATTCGAAGCTTAGGCCAAGCCGGTTATTTCACCTATGACCCAGGTTTTCTAGCAACAGCTTCTTGTGAATCAGCAATAACCTTCATAGACGGTGACAAGGGAATTCTCTTACATCGCGGATATGCAATTGATGAATTAGCTGAAAAATCTGACTATCTCGAAGTTTGTTATTTACTGTTGAATGGCCAATTTCCTGACAAAGAACAGTCAGAAAAATTCCATCATGTTGTATTACACCATACAATGATTCACGAACAGTTAGCAAAACTGTACCAAGGTTTCCGTCGCGATTCTCATCCAATGGCAATCATGTGTGGTGTCGTTGGTGCATTATCAGCTTTCTACCATGACTCTCTTGATATTACTAACGAAAATCACCGTGAAATTACCGCTTACCGTCTGGTTTCAAAAATGCCAACGTTGGCTGCCATGTCCTATAAATATTCAAATGGTCAACCTTTTGTGTATCCGGACAATAACCTTTCGTATGCAGGTAATTTTCTAAAAATGATGTTTGCTGTACCCTGCGATGAATACAAAGTAAACCCGGTACTTGAACGTGCAATGGATAAAATATTTATCCTGCATGCAGACCATGAACAAAATGCTTCTACTTCGACTGTCCGCCTAGCGGGTTCATCGGGTGCTAATCCATTTGCGTGTATTGCCGCAGGTATCGCATCTTTATGGGGGCCTGCGCATGGGGGTGCCAATGAAGCTTGTTTGAATATGTTAGAAGAGATCGGCAGTGTTGAAAACATACCTGAATATATCGCTAAAGCAAAAGACAAAAATGACCCATTCCGTTTGATGGGCTTTGGACATCGCGTCTATAAAAATCACGATCCCCGTGCCACGGTTATGCGAAAAGCTTGTCATGAAGTATTAGATGATCTGAAAATTAATGATCCTCTTCTTGACGTTGCCATGGAGCTTGAAAGAATTGCACTTGAAGACCCGTATTTTGTAGAGAAAAAACTCTACCCTAATGTCGATTTTTATTCAGGTCTTGTACTGCGGGCAATGGGTATTCCTAAATCAATGTTTACGGTTATTTTTGCAATTTCACGTACTATTGGTTGGATATCACATTGGAAAGAGATGTTAGATCAACCAGGACTGAAAATTGGACGACCACGTCAGTTATATACTGGTGAAATTGGACTGAAAGTTGATGACGTTGAAAATCGTTCTAAATAATAGAAAATAAATGAAAAAAGTGATCAGTGCTGCAGGGAAAAATTTATCCTATGCAGTGCTTGATCACTTTATGAGTGTATTTATTACACAGCAAAAACCACTTTAAAGAGTGGTTTTTTAATTTTCAGTAGTATGATTCAATCCTGCCGCGACACTATCTCTTTTACTTTCTAAATTTGTGAATATTAATGACAATATACATTCCAGAATTGCCCCTCAATAATTCTGTTTTCCCGAACACAAACTCAGCCTTAAGCGATCCCGATGGCCTTTTGGCAATGGGCGGGGATTTAAATCCACAACGTATCATAAGTGCCTACGGGCAGGGAATTTTCCCCTGGTTTAGTGACGGACAGCCCATTTTGTGGTGGAGCCCTTCACAACGCGCCACTATCAAACCAAACTTTGTGCATATCGGCAGCAGCATGAAAAAAATTATTAACAAAAACAATTTCTCTATTTCCATCAACCTTGCCTTTGACAATGTCATTGATGCCTGCGCCGCGCCTCGAGGAGATCAGGATCAGACATGGATTACTTTTGATATGATAGCTGCCTATCAACAATTGCATCGACAAGGCGTGGCCCATTCAATTGAAGTATGGCGGGATAATAAATTGATTGGTGGTTTATACGGTGTCTGTATTGGCAGTGTATTTTGTGGTGAGTCGATGTTTAGCAAAGAGGATAATAGTTCTAAAATAGCCTTTATAGCCCTATGTCAGCACTTTGATAGATTTGGCGGAAAATTAATAGATTGTCAAATATTAACCAAGCATCTGCAAAGTTTTGCGGTGCAAAATAGTTCTCGAAAAAATTTCATCAATTATCTTAACCAATATAAAAATATAAGCGTAGATAAGAAATGTTGGGACCAACAGACTATTTCCATCAAAAACAGATAGGTAAAACATTGAAATTTTACCTATCACATGGTTTTACATTACCGGTGAACAAATATTGAATTGTTTGCTCATTCCGGCTAAAACGTCCTTTCTTGAAATGAGTCCGATAAATTTATTATTTTCATCTACAACGGGATAAATTTTTGGCTTTGCAGATAACATCAGCTGCGCTAAGTCAATAATACTCATGGTTGCTTCAACCGTCAGGGGAGTATTAACCATCACATCCTCGACTAACGCAACTAATTCGCAGTAGTAACTTGCTGCCAGCATTTTAGCTAAACAGTCCTGCTCAGATAACCAACCAATAACGTGACCGCGGTCATCAAGAACAGGGCCTCCAATCTCTTTACTACGGAGCAATTTAGTAACCGCAGTTTCAATTGGCATCTCTTTTTTGAAAAAAATACTTTTACCGGACATGCAGTGTAATATTTGCAGATTTTCCATATGAACCTCCCCTTCGATATAATTAAAGCTTAATCATTTTTACCTGTTTGTCGATGATTTTACAATAAATATTAGGGCTCCCCGGAAATTTAGTTTCCTTCGAATATGTTTACTCGCTAAACTAACGGGTATATACCCATGTTTCTTCAAAATACTTTGTCAGGCGCAAGCTCTTCGATCAGAGCAAGACGCAACATGAGGTAATGGTTATTCCCTTTTCGATTGGTGCAACGCAGCGCTGGTTTTTGATCTTGCGCCCCGTAGGGCAAGGCAAATTGTGCCAATCTGCGTTGTTATAAAATCTCACTGTAGAATAACTATACCCAAACTACTTGAAGATGCAGATTCAGAGTTTCCTGAATGCTAGAACAAGGCGTAACATGACCTTTCGAGCGATTAACTGCGTTAATCCTCTACCGGTAGATGTAAATGCAACCATTTACATCTTAAATGGTTATTCCCTTCTGAAGTGTTACAACGCAGTGCTATTTTTCGGGCGAATCTCCCGAAGGACAAGGCGATAAACGACGATCTTCGTTGTTAGCAAGCGTCGATTTAGAATAACGAGATCATCAGCCTTCTGCCTAGAATTTCATCATTTATCGTCTTGCTGATTCTTGCATCTTCAAATAATTTGGGCATGTACTTCGATTTGATGCCTAGCATCTCAGCACAATTTTCCTTGCTGACTTTGCATCTTGAAGTATCATGGGTATACATATTCAAGCACTAAGGTATTTTATGGCTTCTCTACAAGAACAACTGATGAAATCCGGTCTGATCAACAAACAAAAAGCACAGCAAGTACAAACGGATAAACGCCGTAAAGCAAAACAAAAAAAGAAAAAAGGGAGTGTTGAGGTTTCTGATATGCAAATTTCGCTCAACGATCAAAAACAGCAAAATAAACAGCAAGACTTGGATAAAAACAAAGCAACACAGGCAGAATTAGCATTGCGTGCAGCACACGGTAAACTTATTCAGATGATTGCCCAACATTGCGAAAAAAATTATCAAGGTGAAATTGACTATCATTTTACCTATAGCAACAAAGTTAAACGCATTGCGGTTGACAGTAAAACACAAAAGGGCTTGATTCGTGGTGAGTTAGCTATTTGTGTATTAAATGAAGCGTTTTATTTAATTAATAAAGAGGCAGCGGCGATATTAGCAGAGATTGATCCTTCGGTATTGGTGGCGTTACATGACAAACAAGAACCATTAGCAGCGCCCGAAGATGATCCTTACGCTGATTTTGCTATTCCAGATGATCTTATTTGGTAAATTTTATCGACTGCAAAAATAGCTGCCCAAATTATTTGCATATAAGATTCAAATAATTTGGGCAGCAGAGCGTCTTTTTGAGGTTAAAACACCCTTCTTAAAATTAATCCCTAAAGTTATTAAACTGAAATCCCTGATCGAGCTCAGTGCCTTTAACTAAGGTCATCACGGCCTGTAAATCATCACGTTTCTTCCCCGTAACACGCAGTTGTTCACCCTGCACGGCAACCTGAACTTTCATTTTATTATCTTTGATAAGTTTAACTAATTTCTTAGCAGTTGGTTGATCTACCCCTTCTTTGAATTTAATCACTTGTGTCCATGTTTTCCCAGTATGATTTGGGGTTTCCGGATCCATTGCGCGAGAATCAACCCCCCGCTTGATCAAATTTGTACGCAGCATATCCACAAGTTGCCTTAACTGTGAATCATGCTCTGCCGACAATTTTGCCACGTCATTAGTGATTTCAAAACTTGCTTTAACACCACGAAAATCAAAACGAGTAGCAAGTTCACGGTTAGCATTATCAATGGCATTTTTAAGTTCAGACATATCAATTTCTGAAACAATATCAAATGATGGCATTTTATTATCCTGTTTTTTATTAAAAATTTAATAACGCTAAGTTACCAGAAAAGTTTAATTTCAGCTATGTTATGATCTTTAAAATAATTATTTCAGGCAGAAAATATGTGGCAAATTATAGGTGCGGGCGCAATAGGCTGTTTATGGGCCGCTAACTTATTGCGGATCGGAGAAAAAGTCCAGCTTATCACTCGCAGTCCCTGCACGGCTAATCGGCTACAATATCAAGATTTATTAAAGCAGCAGTTTACTTTCCCTGTTTCAACCAGCAGATCACTGTGCAGCTCTTCAGCTCCTATCTTAGTCTGCGTGAAAGCAACCCAAGTGATACCCGCCATTACAACCCATCTAACATCAATAGATGCGCAACAGGCTATTATTTTAATGCATAACGGGATGGGCTGTGCTGAGCAGGTGGCAAAGTTATTGCCTGACAATCCAATTATCTGCGCAACAACGGCAAATGCGAGTTTACTGCATTCATCATTAAACATTGAGCAGACGGGCAAAGGTGTCACTTACCTGGGCGCCTACAACAATAATGGAAAACGGTTTCAATCATTACAGGTGCCGCTGAATGCTGCCCTTGTCGATACCTGCTGGTGTGAGGATGTGAATGAAAAGCTATGGCTTAAACTTATCATCAATATGGCTATCAATCCCTTAACTGCTATTCATCAAATAAAAAATGGGCAATTAAAAAACCCCGCTTTTCAAACACAAATCAACAGTCTAGTAGATGAAAGCTTAGCGGTCGCTACAGCTGAAGGTGTTACCTTTAAAAAAGAGGAGATATTAGATATTATTCAGCAGGTAATAACATTAACAGCAGAAAATCTTTCCTCTATGAACCGAGATATTTTTTATCGAAGACACACTGAAAATGAATTTATCGCGGGGTATTTATTAAAATCAGCGGCCTTTAAACAGATTCATACCCCGACAATTATGCACCTTTACCAACAAATAAAGGCATTGGAGCAAGCTGCTATTGTCGAGCAGTGATAACCCATAATAAATTTTTGAAAAGTTAACCTGCTGCGGGATCAACGAATGATTTAAAGCTGCTGATAATGAAAAATATGATCCGATAAGCTATTAATTAAGATCATATTTTGCGAGCCATCAAGAATATCAATTTTTTTGGGACGGTCATTTAATCCATCAATTTGAATCTCATTTTCCGTTGTTCCCAGATAACCAAATTGAATATTGCCAGGCAGCATATTCCAACTGCGTAAATCCGCACTTTCCGTGGCAACCGTCACTAGATTTAATAACAGCCCGGCAAGATTATCTTTTTCATTGACGCGGCGCACCAGCTCATACTTAGCTAATGCGCGGGTTGTTGTCAGTAATAGAATAGAAGGAGTTTCTCGCGCTAAATCTTCTCTCACTAACACCTCAATATTTTCTACCATTTCAGTGCTTATCTGCTGTTTGGACAGTGGTCTGACATTCTGCTTCGCCAGTGGATAGCCGGGCATTGATATTCTAATTAGCGGTGCAAAATTTCGGCTTGGCAGCACAACCGTTTTTTCAACCTTATGGCTGACCACACCGTCGAAATACAAAACAAACACTTGATTCTCTGTCTTTTGGCTGGGTTTAGGCAAATCCGGAAAGCGTCTTTGATAGTCGACAAACTGTTGCTCAGCACCCAATTTAAAACTCATGCGCAGTAATGCCTTTTTTAATCCAAGGGGGATAGGCATATCACGTTGTTTAATAATATTCAGTGTAAATCGATAGCTTATCAGAGCATTGGATTGTTCATTTAAGAGCTCATAAACAATGCCGGCAATAAGATGAGCACTTGCCAGCTGGCCATTTAATGCATTTTTTTCAGCTAGTTTTTTCATGGCAATATCAGCTTGCAGTATTTCCACCCGCGCGCCTTCTATATTATTCTTGAACAAATAACTGAGGGCTAAAATATTATGCACCATGACCCGATCAGTTGGGTAACCGCTATAACTTCTTAAGGTTTCACTGAGCGTCCCCGCCCCCACATTCTCGCTGATCGAAGTTGCTTCTAATACCGACATCTCTTTTTTTGCTAAAGAAAGTGTCGTTATTGCACTGTCGAAATCCCCGCTGAGAAACTCCAAAAAACCGCGATTAAGGTGGAATTGCGCATTATCCCGCGCTTGTGGTTCAGAATCTTGTAACTGTGCTAAAACAATCTCTGGCGATTGGGTATTTAAGGCCGTTGCTAAGCGGTTCGAATCCCGTTGGTATGCTGTGCAGCCAGAAAGTAGCGTAATGGCGACAAGCAATAATATTTTATGCATACGGTTACCGAGAAATAAGACGGGAGAGTAAAAAAACAGGCATTATAAAAAATCCACTCACGGGGTATTCTCCCTAGAGGAAAAGTCATAACGCCTAATGAAAATGGTTATTACTGGCGTAGTTGACTGTTTCTGACCAGTTTTTTAATCCGCTTTTCACCAACCCAAACTTTACGATTATCTTTAATGCTGATTAATTCCAAATTCACCTGGTAATAACGCACTTGAGTTTTGCCTTCTATATCGATAATCGTATTGATTTGTCCCTGCATCATAAAATCAGCGCCGTACTCTTGTCGCGCTGCATTACGTGTATCAGCTGTTGCATTTACCCCTTGATCACCACGTTCCGCACGGATCTCTTGACGCGCAACCGCCGAAGCGACAAATTGTACTTGACCTGAATTGATTAAGTCACGCTCCATATTGGCAACAAAGGTATTAGTATTAATATGCTCATGGCTTAAGTTTTTAACGCTGCCAATAATAACCACAGGATCTTTACCGGTTTCGCTAACAAACCTGACAATCCAGGGGCGAGACAGTGAATCGTCAATCATTTCCCGTGCTACCAGTTGAGAATCGGTATCATTCCATGCACCACTTAGATCAATTTGCTCTTGAGCGTCTATTCGTTCAACCGACGTTGAACAGCCGGTCATCATAAAAGTAACCGCTAGGGCGAACCATAAGTTTGTTTGTATTTTCATTGTTGCTCCGTCATGTCAGATTAAACTCTGCCCGATGCCATCCCCCAATTACTGCACTCATTGGGGGATGATTTAAACAGTCATATTTTAGCGAGAGATCAACTTGCCAAGCGGTTTCCCACCCAGTAGATGCAGATGTATATGATATACCTCCTGACCACCGTCTTCATTACAATTCATAATTAAACGGTATCCGGATTCGGCGATCCCCTCCTGTTTTGCCAATTGTTTTGCCACCGTATACAACTTACCAATTAACAGCTCATCTTCTATTTCTATCTCATTAGCAGTGGCGATTAATTTATTCGGAATGATTAAAATATGCGTGGGAGCCTGAGGATTGATATCTCTAAAAGCCGTCACGAACTTATCTTGATAAAGCAATTCCGAAGGGATCTCTTTATTAATGATTTTTCTGAAAATGGTTTCTTCTGCCATGATTTTTCCTTAAGTTAACTACCTTTTTCTATTATTTGAAGTCTGGAAAAGCCTTATTACAATTCTGATATTACGATTCAGAAATTGCGCCCTTACCCACGCCTTCATAAGCATACACAGTGACTTTTTTATCACCCATACGGGCCTTTATCTGCCCACAAATAAAGTCAGAGAGCGATTCTACTGTGGTATCATTTGGTAAGGTTTCGCTACGCCCTGCGGGCATAAGCAGCTCAAAATAACCTTGTGGCGCATTGTAAGCGGTGCATATTTCAGTGCCATCATTGCCTGCAACAAGAAAAGACAAGTCCGATCCTGCAATGACGTCTTCAGCGCTGACCAGATAGATATCTTGCCAACGTTTAGCCCATTCATCGACCAGCGCTTCACTGTATTTATCATCAATAAATATATCGATTTTAGAGCGATGCCCATGGGCAATACGCTGACAGTTACCATTATGTTTTTTTAATCCGTGCGTGTAATGGTAATAGGGAGTGCTAATATTTTCATTGCGTAATTTAATCTCAAGCCCCAACACATTTTCAGGTAACTGCGGCAGAATAATCTGCTTAAGGTAAGCTTCTAGTACTTCAACAGAAACGCTTTCGCACTCGACTAAACAATAGGCTTCATTTGGACAATTTAATTGTATAACGTCACTGTCACCGAGCTCGAAATTAACTTCTGTTCGATGCCCCTGTAGCGTGACAGTGCAATTATTCGCTGACCGTGGTACCAATAATTTATGATCTACTGCGGCATCAATAATAGTTTTTATCTGTTTTTTTACCAATGAAAAATCAAGGACCATAGATTGCTCATTAAGAGACCCTGTTAAAATAACATCCACTAGATAACTTTCACCTACAAAACCTCGATTTTTATCTAAATATGACGCATCGATAACCGTTAAATCACGTACAAATAATTTCATTCTATCCTCATTCAATAAACGACAATCAAAATCTGTGTTCGCTTGCCAACTTTATTTTTATTTTTGTTAATATTATTGCAACAATACAATTTCGTTGTTTGTTAAAATGGCGGGTTTTGATCATCCTGTTGATTATCGTCGGCAAAGTTATCACGTTTTAACTGTTCGCGTAAATTAGGTGGGATCCCCTGAATAGTTAATGTATCGCTATCCGCATCATAGAAAATGCGCTCCCCAAGGTGTTTTTGATCAAAGCTAATGCTCACCCCTCCACCCTGCCCCACATATTTAGTCAACTTTCTAACCACAGTGCGGTCGACGGGAAAACTTTTTTCTAATTGATAATCTTCACTGACAAAATCGTAAAAACTGCCTTCAAGTTTTGGTGAGTCTTGAAGTTGTTCTGATAATACGGAAAGTTCAATATCATCACCCTGTTTCAGCTGTTCATTACAATATTCAAAGGCAACTTCACGTACTTCTTTTTTCTTCGCCACGGGTAAGGCTTGATTTTCGCAAAATTCATCAACCGCTTTCATTAACCCCTGATTTTGCTCTTTTGCATCAAAACCTTCCTGTGCGCCCATAAAATCCAGGAAAAAATCAGACACTTTACGCCCGGCACGACCTTTGATGAATGAGATGTAACGATTTGACTGCGGATCTCGCGCCAATAAAGTTAAATCAATACGTGCGACCAGTTGTATTTTGCTGGTTTCAATATGCTGACTCTCCTTCAATTCAAGGTTTTCATTAACACTGATTGACTGATTATTTTGCAGTAATGCAATCAACAAATAATCACTTGCTGTCCAGCTATATTTACTGATTAATAGAATCC
This sequence comes from Psychromonas sp. MB-3u-54, assembly GCF_002836415.1. Classification (GTDB taxonomy): domain Bacteria; phylum Pseudomonadota; class Gammaproteobacteria; order Enterobacterales; family Psychromonadaceae; genus Psychromonas. The sequence goes on from NZ_PJBP01000179.1 coordinate 72,416, forward strand.
CCTGTTCCGCAAAATCATGCTTTTGTAACTCTTCAACTAAGCAACTGGCGGCTTGTTGTGAAAAGCGGACAAAATCGAGCTGTTGGGACATATAATCAGTCAGCGCCTTCCTAAACAGAGGTGACTTATCGCTTTTATCAGCAAAAGAAGCAAAGGATTTATTCGTTTTGCTTTGGTAAGTACGATGCAATTTCGTTAAAAATTCATCACTAGAAGCTGAAATAGGCAACTCTCCTTCACGCATTTTACATTGTAAAACCCCTTCCGGGTTATAGGTTAAAGAATGTAAAATAATATTGCTGGCAGAGATATTCATAATTTTTGGCACCATATTGATAAACAGATAACCGTAAATTATACAGAGTGAATGAATAAATAGTCTATAATTTCTATTCACTGGATAAAAATAAAAACAAGAGACCTTAAGTGATTGGTATAATTGAAAGAGTAAGTTATTATCACCTTTTTTACTTCAAAGTGAGACAGTGAACATGCCAATTATTTCTAAATATTCAAACAAAAAGATCGAAACAATACTTGATGAAGTGATGGAAGTACTCCATAAAAATGATGTATCCGTTGATTTAAGTTTAATGGTACTAGGCAATGCCATCACTCATGTCATTAACAGTCAGGTTCCGGTTAACAAACGCGCTCAAATCAGCGAAAAATTTGTCAAAGCACTGTCGGTTTCGATTAATTCTAAAGAAAAATAAATAATATGGTAGAAACAGGTAATAAATTCCATGATCAGGTTTCCCGCTTAATAAGCTGGGGGCATTGGTTTACTTTTTTTAATATAATCATTGTTTCCCTGATCGGTCTGCGATATATAGCCTATTCCGGTATGGCAGATTCCGTGGTCGGCATTATTTATCAATTTATTAGTTTAATTGGCCATTTTAGTTTTCTCTGTGCAGCTGTCTTTATGCTAATTTTATTTCCATTGGCATTTTTAATTCCTTTCCCGCGTTTATATCGGGTTATTGCAATTTTGATCAGTACTATTTTGATCACTTTTTTAATTATTGATACGCAAATATTCAAAATTTATAATTTTCACCTTAACCCTTTAATTTGGCATTTTTTACAAAGTCCCGCTCAAGTTGAGCAAATTTATACTATTAACCTGCATTACGTCTCGATTCCTATTATCTTCCTTATTGAACTGGGTGTTTCCTATTTGGTGTTGAAAAAATGCCGCAAATTGCAGGCTAAACGCATTGGCAAGCCGATTGCGGTGGTGCTGTTTAGCGCCTTTGTAATTACACATTTAGCTTATATATGGGCCGATGCGAAGCAATATCGTCCTATTACCCAACAAAAATCGACCTACCCACTCTCCTATCCAATGACTGCGCGTACTTTTTTAAAAAATCAGGGCTGGTTAAGCGAAGGTAAGTTACATGAGCGTATCAGTCGCCAGAGCAATGAATTTAAAAATGAATTACGTTATCCGATAACCCCGTTAACTTTCCCGGCAACAAAACCCGTGGACAATATTCTATTAGTAACCGTTGAAGCATTACGCGCAGACATGTTAAATGAACAAAACATGCCCAATCTTTATAAGCTTAGCCAGCAGGGTTTAAATTTCAACAGCCATTATAGTGGCGGGAGTAATAGGGCCCAGGGTGTTTTTAGCTTATTTTATGCTTTGCCAAATAATTACTGGTCAGATATAACCCTTAATTATATCCCGCCCGTTTTACTAAACCGTTTACAACAACAGCACTATAAATTTGGCTTGTTTTCAAGTATTGGCTTCACTCACCCCGAGTTTTTACAAAGCAGTTTCAGCAGCCTAGAAACAGAGCAGCTAAAAAATACGAGTGCAGATGGTAATGAGAAGATCACCAGACAATGGCGTGATTGGTTAAATCAGCAAAATGACACTAACAAATGGTTCAGCTTTTTATACTATCAACAACCTGATAACACGTTTTTACATAATACTGATCATGTAAGCTTCACGGATCACACCAAAAAGCTGGCGTTATATCAAAAACAGGTATCAGCAATTGATCAACAGATAGCACAGATAATAAAGTCCCTGAAAAACAAACAGCAACTGAAAAATACGATTGTTATTATTACGGGTACGCATGCGGTATCTTTCGCTAAAAACAGTTCTGCACAAAGCGCGATAAACGATGCGCATGTTCCACTAGTGGTATTGTGGCCAGATGAAAATAGCGGTCAAATTTCTCGCATGACAAGTCATTTAGACATTGTCCCTACTTTGATGGAAAAATCTTTAGGTAGCCAATCTAATGCAAACTTGTATAGCAGCGGGCAAAGTTTATTTGATGATAGTGAACGGCAGTTTATATTATCAGGAGATTTAAAAAAATATGTGGTTTACGAAAAAGACAGGATCACACAATTTTCAAATGATGGAGAGATAAATAGTATAGATTGGAACGGTAATTCAGTAGCCGAGGATAAAGAGGATGTCACCCTATTGATTAAGGTAGTATCGCAGTTACGCCGTTTTAATTATTAATCCCTTTAATCTATGCATTTAATTTTTTCTGCTCCTCCATGTTAAAAACGGAGGAGAGTTAAAAATGAAGCAGCGTTAAAACCAAGCAGGTTGATAGTCGTGCGCATTCGTAAAGGGTTAACCTTGCACAGAAAAAGCAATGACAGTAAAACGTTTTATTTATTAGTCGCTGGCTATTATCAATAAAAACAACGACGTAGTCTTAGTTTTAGTTTTAGCAGTATTGAAGCGTCAATATGCTTAAACGAAAAAAGGCTTCTCATTGAGAAGCCTTTTTAAATGTAGCTGAATAAACAACAGAGGAGATTAAGACTCTGGTAACATATAAACCCTGTCGTATAAACCCTGTCGTATAAACCCTGTCGTATAAAACCTGTCTATAAAACAAAAAACCCGCTGTAAAAACAGCGGGTTTTCAATGTGTGGCGGAGGAGGAGAGATTTGAACTCTCGGTGAGCTATTAACCCACGCTGGTTTTCAAGACCAGTGCATTCAGCCGCTCTGCCACCCCTCCGGAACGAGGCGCATGATAAAGAGATCCCGTTAAAAAGTCAAGTGCCTTTAAAAAATTTTTTATATTTACTGTTTTTATAGCATTGCCTCTTTTATTAAAACGCGATCACCTTTATATTTAACACTGTTAAACAGCCGCGCTTCTTTCCTTTCCATATAAGCTGTTTATATCGACATCTATCTAAGGTTTTATTTTATGTTTCAGAACAATCCGTTGCTAAGTCAATTAAAAAAACAAATTCAAGAAGATATTCCCAAACGTCAGGGAAAGGTTAAAGCAACTGAGCGTGGTTATGGCTTTTTAGAGACAGATAAAGGCAAACGTTTTTTCATTCCGCCAAGTGAGATGAAAAAAGTATTACACGGTGATCAAATTAATGCCTTTATTCGTGGTAAGGGTGATAAATCAACTGCGGAGCCAGATCAGCTCAAGAAAACAGGGTCTGCTGTTTTTATTGCACGCTTAGTTATCAAGCAGAAAAATATCTCTATTGTTCCCAAAAATCCACTGCTTAAAGGCTTTTTTAAAATAAAAGGAAGCCAAGCTTTACTGTCCCGGGGATATCAAGATGGTGATTGGGTTAAAGTTGAATTGTTAAGTCATGCGCTCGAAGGAAATGGTTTTTTAACCCAAGTGATAGAAAAAATAGCCGAGGGCAGTGATCCCTTTGCCTATCGTTTATTAACCGTCGCAACCCACAATTTAGCCAATAAAGCCCCTGAATTTGATCATCCATGGCAAGTTATCGATCCACAATTACCCCGTAGCGATTTAACTAAATCCCCCTTCTTTACTATTGATGGTGTTAACACCCAAGATATGGACGATGCACTCTATATCGAAGCGAATGAGCATGGTTGGAACTTGACGGTCGCGATTTCAGATCCGTCCGCCTACGTGCCGGAAAATAGCGACATGGATGCTGAAGCTAAACGTCGTGCCTTTACTTTATATTTACCTAACTTTAATGTCCCCATGTTGCCGCGTGATTTGAGTGACAGTCTTTGTTCATTAAAAGAGGGTGAAAAACGTGCCACCCTCTGCTGTACTATCCATATTAATAAAAAGGGTGAAATTGAGGGTGAACCGGCATTTTATGGCGCATGGATAAAATCTCATTATCGCCTTAACTATACGGATGTTTCCAATTATCTGGAAAATGAAGAGCTTAATGATGATTGTTGGAAACCTAGTACACAACTTGCCGAGCAACTGCACACTCTGAATCTGCTTTCCCTAAAGCGTCTGCAATGGCGAACAGACAATAATGCCGTGTTTAAAAACCAACCTGATTACACTCTAAAACTAAACAATAAAGGTGAGATTTCTGAAATACTCTGCGAGCCAAGGCGCAGTGCTAATCGACTGGTAGAGGAATCGATGATTGCCGCCAATATCTGTGCGGGTAACTTTTTAGCAAAACATAAACAGCAGGGTGTGTTTAATACCCATTCCGGTTTTGCAAGTGAACGCCTGGAAAAAGCGGTCTCTTTACTCGCTGAGTTCGGCATTGAAAGTGATATTGAAACATTAGCGACTGTTGCCGGTTATACAAAAATACGCCAGCAAACTAATCTGCTGCACAACAGTTATCTGGACCACAGATTACGTAAACTGCTCAGTTATGCCGATATTAAAAATACACCGGAAGCACATTTTACCCTTGGGGTCGCCCACTATGCGACATGGACTTCTCCTATCCGCAAGTACGGTGATCTACTTAACCATCGTTTGATTAAATCAGTTTTGTTAAAAGAAGATAATATTCAGGTCGATAGTGAGATCGGGCAGTTGCTCAATGCAGCCCGTAAATTACAACGTTTGGCCGAAAGAGATGTTAATAATATTCTTTACAGTCAGTATCTAAAGGATCAGGTTGAGTCCAAGTGGCGCTATAAAGCGGAGATTTTTGATATTATTAAAGCAGGTATTCGGGTCAGAATACAAGAAAATGGTGCGACTTTCTTTATCCCTTGCTCGCTACTTTGCAAAGACGGCAGTGATGCCAAAAAAATCGACTGCAATCAAGCCTTAGGAAAAGTTATTATTGCGCAACAAACCGAATTACAACTCGGCGATGTGATTGATGTGATGCTTAATAATGTCAAAGTGGAAAGCGGTCAATTAATCGGAAAACTTGCCGAACCACTGGTAATTATCGACTAATTTAACCGCTAAAATTTATTTTAGAGTTTAAATATCAATTGCTTAAATAACCATAAAAACATCATGGTTAAGAAAGCATCGCAGAGTTTAATTTCTTCTGTATAATCAGCGCTCATTTTCCAGTTAGGCAAAAATAATGAGCGTTGATCTATTACAAGCCGAAAGACCCCTTTTCTCATACCCGTCATTTAAATCCAGAAACGAAAAAGCAGCGCCATTCCTACCAATGTCACGCCAAGAGATGAAAAAACTCGGCTGGGATAGTTGCGATATTATTCTCGTTGTGGGTGATGCTTATGTTGACCACCCCAGCTTTGGCATGGCGGTGATCGGTCGTACACTTGAAGCACAAGGTTACCGCGTCGGTATTATTGCTCAGCCGGATTGGCAGAGTAAAGAAGCTTTCATGGCGTTAGGTAAACCTAACCTGTTTTTTGGTGTTTCAGCGGGTAATATGGACTCGATGATCAACCGTTATACAGCGGAACGCCGAATGCGTCACGATGATGCCTACACAGCGAACAACGAAGGCGGTAAACGTCCGGATCGGGCGGTATTAGTGTATACACAACGCTGTAAAGAAGCTTACAAATCTGTGCCCGTTGTGATTGGCGGGATTGAAGCCAGTTTACGCCGTATTGCCCATTATGATTACTGGTCAGATAAAGTGCGTCGCTCCGTTATTCTCGATGCGAAGGCCGATATTTTATTATATGGCAATGCGGAGCGACCTCTTCTGGAAGTTGCCCACCGTTTATCACAGGGTGAACCGATAAGCGCTATGACCGAGATTCGCGGCACCGCTATTTTGACTAAAGCCGCGTTACCGGGATGGGATGGTGTTGATTCACGAAAAGTGGATCAACTGGGTAAAATAGATCCGATTATCAATCCCTATGCCGATATCAATGTTGCCTGTGCCACACAAAAACTGGCGGACGAAAGCTTAAACGATCCAACCCAAGTTATCACTATCCAACCGGCAGAATTTAAACCAAGCAAGAAAAAACCTTGGGAAAAAACCTACATTCAACTGCCAAGCTATGAGAAAGTCTGTCAAGATAAAGTGCACTATGCCCATGCTTCTCGTATTATGCATCAGGAGACCAATCCCGGTTGTGCCCGTGCCTTAGCACAGTTCCACGGTGAACGTTTAGTGTGGCTCAACCCACCTGCCTATCCGCTCACCACGGAAGAGATAGACAGTGTATTTGGACTGCCCTATCAGCGTATACCCCATCCATCCTACGGTGATGCAAAAATTCCGGCTTACGATATGATCCGTTTCTCGATCAATATTATGCGCGGTTGTTTTGGCGGTTGTACTTTCTGCTCGATTACCGAGCATGAAGGACGAGTAATACAAAGTCGTTCTGAAGATTCTATTATTAAAGAAATTGAAATTATTCGCGATACCGTCCCCGGGTTTACCGGCGTTATTTCTGATTTGGGCGGCCCGACGGCAAACATGTACCGCCTGAAATGTAAAAGTCCAAAAGCCGAACAAACCTGTCGCCGTTTAAGCTGTGTTTACCCCGATATTTGTCATCATCTCAACACTGACCATGAGCATACAATTAACCTTTATCGTCGCGCGCGTAAACTCTCGGGCATTAAGAAAATCTTAATCGCCTCGGGTGTACGTTATGATATCGCCGTTGAAGATCCTCGTTATGTGAAAGAGTTAGTTGAGCATCATGTTGGCGGTTATCTGAAAATTGCACCTGAGCATACGGAAAAGGGCCCATTAGATAAAATGATGAAGCCGACCATGAGCAGTTATGAAGCATTTAAACAAATGTTTGAAAAATACTCTAAAGCGGCGGGCAAAAAACAATACCTTATTCCCTATTTTATTTCGGCGCATCCGGGTACCACGGATCAAGATATGATTAATCTTGCATTATGGTTAAAAAGTAATAATTTCAAACTCGATCAAGTGCAAAACTTTTACCCTTCGCCTCTGGCGAATGCAACCACCATGTACCACACCGAGAAAAATCCGTTACATAAAGTCTCCAAGGACAGTGAAGAGGTGATAAGCCCCAAGGGTGGCCGACAACGTAAACTTCATAAAGCGATACTACGTTACCATGTACCGGAAAACTGGCCTTTAATTCGTGAAACCCTAAAGAAATTAGGCTTAGCGAGAAAATTGATTGGCAAAAGTCCTCAACACTTAGTGCCGCCGGAATCACGTAATGAGCTACAGGGTATTGCTCAGCAGGGTAAATTTGTAAGCAAGAGTAAACCGGTACAAAGTGCGGTCACCCGCTTTACCGGCTCCGCACAATTTAAGAAAGCGACACCCAATGCAAAACAGGAAAAATCAGCCGTCGGAAAAAAAATAGGCAGCAATAAAGCGGTACCACTTGTAAAAGCAGAAAATAAGATGGCGAGTAAGCCCAAGAATAAGCAGTTTAATTTTGCAGGTCAAAAGAAAAAGTGATACCAATTCCATTAATTAGATGATCTATTTAGGCGCTGGAAAAACGCATGAAAGCAAGGCATTAATTGCAGTAACTAGTTGTTCTAATTATATAAAATAGTAGGGAACACTATTTTGAACAGCTTCAGCTGGCCACGAAGTGGTGAATAACAGGATGTTATGAATAAAATTAATCACGAAACTAGCATGTGTTTTAACCAGCATAAATGGGCATGAATTTAATCGGTTTGGTATGATTATAAAAGCGTAATAAGTTAATTATTTAAGGGCGGTTATCCGCCCTTTTTGCTGTTTAGATTAAATAATGGAGAGGTTAAATAATGGATAGGTTAAAGAACAGATCGTCCCGAAAATGAATGGGAAAGCGTGGTACTGTCGACATACTCCAGCTCTCCTCCCACCGGTACACCGTGCGCGATTCGACTCACTTTTATAGCATATAGTTTGGCCATTTCGGCAATGTAATAAGCCGTCGCTTCCCCCTCAACCGTTGGATTTGTCGCTAATATAACTTCATAATGTTGTCCCGATGAAAGTTGTTTATCAAGGAGGTTTAAGCCAAGTTGCTCCGGGCCAATCCCATCAAGAGGAGACAAATGCCCCATCAGCACAAAATAGGTGCCTGAAAATAAAGCCGTTTGTTCAATCGCCAACACATCAACCGGCATTTCAACAATACAAATTGTACCGTTTTTATTGCGTTTATCATTGTCACAAATAGCACATAAATTCTGCTCGGTAAAAGTACGGCATTGTTGGCAGTGACCTATTTCATTAACCGCTCTTTCAAGCAGATAACTCAGGTTTAAAGCCCCTTTTCTATTTTTATCTAACAGATGATAAACCATACGTTGCGCAGATTTTGGACCTACACTCGGTAGACACTGTAACGCTTGCATTAGCTCTTCAAGTAACGAATTAGAACTCATATCTAAGGCTTCTTATTATGTGAGTAGAGGAATAGATTTTACCTTAATTATCTTCTTAAATATATTTTAACTGTTATTCTAGAAAGGCAATAAAATCACCCGGCCTATTTTCTAATCCAATCGCCTAATCATTGCAGGGCATTCGGTTACGCTTTGGAGTGCAGCAGGGAAAAAGCAGAACTCGCGGCTCAACCTTGTATTTTTTAATGCAATTAAAATAGGGATTCAGTGATCTTAGTTGGTTTAGGGCGGGTCGCAGTAAAAATAAAGGGCCTGAATCAGACCCTTCAGATGTATCGGATTTTAAAAGAAACTTATACTTTCTAGGCCTTCTCAAAACGATAAATCATAGTGCTTTATTTTAAATAATAACTAGAATGGCATTTTAAAACCAGGCGGTAATTCCATACCACCCGAGACACCGCTCATTTTATTTTTATTAACTTCTTCAATACGATGAACCGCATCATTCATTGCCGCTGCGATAAGATCTTCAAGCATTTCTTTATCGTCTTCCATCAGGCTCGCATCAATGTCAACTTTACGCACATTATGATTGCCCAAAATAGTTATTTTAACCAGACCCGCACCGGATTCTCCGGTAACTTCGGTATTGGCAATTTCAGCTTGTGCTTTTTTCATGTTTTCTTGCATCTCTTGGGCTTTTTTCATTAAATCACCCATGCCGTCTTTACTAAACATATCTATTCTCTTTTTGGTAGTGAATACCAAATCCACTAATTTTCTATTCATTTATGCTTGTTAAAATAAATGCTAGCTAGACATAAAACTACGTTTTAGTCTTCGTTATTAATTTTATTCATAACATCCTGTTATTCACCACTTCGTGGCCAGCTGAAGCTGTTCAAAATAGTGTTCCCTACTATTTTGTATAATTAGAACAACTAGTTACTGCAATCAATGCCTTGCTTTCATTCATTTTTCCGGCGCCTAAACAGATCACCTAATTAGTGAAATTGGTATAACATATAAAATATAGGATCAGATTATAACGGAATGATGCTATTTTCATAGACCTTTGCCCCGTATTCACTGACAAAAGTTAGAATGTTTTTATCTTCTTTAATCGCCGTTTTTGCATTATTCAAATAGGTTTGATAAATCGCCAATTCCGACTCAAAAGCGGTTAACTTGCCACTGACATGCCCCACTTCAACGTACATACTCATTTGCCCCCCAAAATGAACTTTTAATTTTGTCTCTAATTGTGTGCATAATTGATGGTTATTGAGTAAGTGTTGTTGTTCAGGTTTTAAGGTCAATACAATTTGCTGCTCAACTATTTTCATGACGCTATTTTTGGCTAATAATTTAACTAAACCGACTAAGTGCATTTTCTGAATAGCTAATGCCCAGGGATCGCTTAATTTATCTTCTACATATTTGCCGGGATCAATTTCCACTCGTTCAATATCTTCATTAACAAAGATATTATCCGACAGAAAAGTACCACTGTTGTCTGTCGTTGCAGCAGCATTTGGCTTATTCGAAGGCGCTGCGCCGCTTTCACCGTAATCAGCACTGATTGTTGTTTCGCTGAAATAGTCTTGCGGCTGTTCTTGATAGTCGCTTTCCGGTACAAACTGATCCTGTTGATAGGATTCAATGGGGATTACCTCCCGATCGCCCCTATCCTCCTCCTGCATTGCTAATATATTATTCTCATTAGCACTTGCTGCAGGCGCGCTGTTCATCTCCTTTGCAATCTCACTTTTATGCGGCTTATCAGTGTTAAGCTCTGCTTTTAAATTTTCATTATTTTCCGCCCTAGATGCGACAACTGAGGCTGTTTGATCAATGGTTGTCGCCTGGTGCTTTTTTGCGCTTTCTCGTTTTAATCGATGACTGCGTAACATATTTCGAGAATTAGAAACCTCGGCAACAGGTGCAATTTTTTCACTCGACGCTGTAGACTGATTCGGCTGCGGATCTGCTTGTCTTTCAATTGGAGCCGGCGTTGAAGGTGCTGCTGATGTCTGTAATTGTTCGCTAGTGGAAGCCGTCGATTGAACTGTATCGGGTCTTGGCTCTGACGGCTGCAATATTTGCGGCGCTTGCGTGTCTTGCGGCAGCGGCTCTCTCACAGGGGCTATTGGTGTTTTTACTTCGCCTCCTTGTGCGGATTCGACCGATTCCGAAGGTGCCGCAGGCGCATTCAGATTGCCAAGTTGCTGCTCATCTAAACTAATATAATTTGCGGGTTTAAAGGCGAGCAGACGCATCACCGTCATCTCAAAAGCAATTTTACCATTAGGTGCAAAGGCATAATCTTTATAACCCTGAACAGCAATTTGATAATAAAGTTGCACCTCTTCAGGCGTTAAACGTTCTGCTAATAATTGTACAGCCGATTTTTGGGTTACATTTTTTTTAGGCTGCATCTGTAATAATGCTATCTCATGGCACAAACTGGCTAAGGTTTGGTGTAACATCGCAAAATCGGCCCCCAGATGCACAAATTCCGCTATTTTTTGGAATACTTTTGGCACATTTCCGGAAGCAATAAAGTGTAATAAATAATGCAAATGGTTATGATCAATAGAGCCAAGCATTTTTAATACAGATTGGTATTCAATGTGGCCAGAGCCAAAAGCGAGTGCCTGATCAGTCAAACTTAACGCATCGCGCATACTGCCCTCTGCCGCCGTGGCCATCACAGTCAGCGCAGCATGCTCGAACGTCGCCTGCTCACGGCTCAGAATATAAGCTAATTGCGTTTCAATTTCCTGCGGCAAAATCGCTTTTAAGTGAAACTGTAGACAACGTGATAATACCGTAATAGGTAATTTTTGCGGATCCGTCGTGGCTAATAAAAACTTTACATATTCAGGCGGCTCTTCCAATGTTTTGAGCAGAGCATTAAAGCTGTGCTTGGAAAGCATGTGCACTTCGTCAATAAGGTAAACTTTATAACGTCCCTGCGCAGGCTTGTATTGCACATTATCAAGCATTTCACGCGTATCATCGACCTTAGTACGGGAAGCGGCGTCTATTTCTAATAAATCAACAAAACGCCCCTGGTCAATCGCCTGGCAATGTACACAGGTGCCACAGGGTGTTGCCGTCACTCCCTTTTCACAATTCAGGCTTTTTGCCAAAATACGGGCAATGGTCGTTTTACCGACACCGCGGGTGCCACTGAACAGATAAGCATGGTGTAATCTGTTTTGCGCCAAACTATTAGATAAAGCGGTCAACACATGTTGCTGGCCAACCACTTCCTGGAAATTACCTGGTCGCCATTTTCGTGCTAAAACTTGATAACTCACAAAAATTACTCGCCTTCAAATTCGATTAAGGAAAAATGCGGAACATTAAGTGCCTGCAGTTTTGCAGCCCCTTTTAAGGACGGCAATTCAATAACAAAAACTGACTCAATAACAATTCCTCCCGAACGGTGAATTAATTTAATCGAAGCTTCAGCTGTTCCGCCCGTCGCTAAAAGATCATCCACTAATAGGACTCTCTCACCCTCTTTGATCGCATCGCAGTGGATATGTAACGAATCAGTGCCATATTCAAGTTCATAATTTTCATGAACGGTTGTTCGGGGTAATTTTCCCGGTTTACGCACAGGCACAAATCCGGCCCCGATAGCAGCTGCTAAGGGAGCACCAAAAATGAAACCGCGCGCTTCGGTACCAACCACTTTGGCAATATTTTGATCTTTATAACGTGCGATTAATAAGTCAATGGTGGCTGAGAATGCGGCGCCATTTTCAATTAAACTGGTTATATCACGAAACATAATACCCGGAATAGGGTAATCTGGAATACTTTTAATACAGTTTTTTATCTCTTCTAACGTGGTTGCTGTCATTATTTTAACTCTTTTTAAAAACCGATAGGTGAAGAGTAATTAGTTGCATGACCATGTGCAAGCATTGCTGACATATATACCCATGTTATTTCAAAATTCTTTGTCAGGCGCAAGGTCTTCGATCAGAGCAAGACGCAACATGAGGTAATGGTTATTCCCTTTTCGATGGGTGCAACGCAGCACTGGTTTTCGACCTTGCGCCCCGTAGGGCAAGGGAAATTGTGCCAATCTGCGTTGTTATAAAATCTCGATGTAGAATAACTAACCTTCAATTTTATGCCTAGCATCTCAGCACAATTTTCCTTGCTGACTTTGCATCTTGAAGTATCATGGGTATATACCCAAATTACTTGTAGATGCAGCACTCAACAAGACGATAAATAATAATATTTCAGGCATCGGAACAGATCTTATTTGTCACATAAATCAGCATACTCAGGTATACTGCCGCTTTTTCAAAGAAAGAGTGATCGAATGCAAATAACACTTGCCCCGATGGAGGGCGTAATGGATCACCAGATGCGCCAATTGTTAACGGCAATTGGTGGTTATGATCTCTGCATTACCGAATTTATTCGCGTCATTGATTTGCAGCTTCCGGCAAAAGTATACCACCGTCATAGCCCGGAACTGTATAACGACAGTAAAACCGCCTCCGGCACCCCGGTACGCATTCAATTATTAGGTCAGAATCCGGACTGTTTAGCCGCAAATGCACATAAAGCCATTAGTATCGGCTCCGATGGTATTGATCTTAATTTTGGTTGCCCTGCAAAAACAGTGAATAAAAACAAAGGGGGCGCGGTGTTATTAAAATCACCGGAAGCCTTATATGAAATTGTAACGGCAGTGCGTAAAGCCGTGCCCGAATTTAAAACTCTCAGCGTTAAAATACGACTGGGGTATGAGGATAAATCCCTCGCCATTGAAAATGCGCAGGCGATCCAAGCCGCAGGTGCTGATGAACTTGCCGTGCATGCCCGCACTAAGGCGGAAGGTTACCGCCCCCCCGCCCACTGGCATTGGATAGCTAAAATTAAAAATGCGATCACTATTCCTGTGACAGCTAATGGGGATATTTTCTCCGTAGATGATGCCAAGCGTTGCATGGAAATAACCGGTTGTGAGCGATTAATGATCGGCCGGGGAGCCCTTGCAACACCCAACTTAGCACAGGCGATTAAAGGATTTGAATCCCCCAATGGCTGGTTCGAAATTTTGAATATACTGGAAAAATATATGTTTGTTCAAACTCACGGCGATCAGGAAAAATATTTACCCAGCCGCATTAAACAATGGTTAATATTTATAAAAGCACAACACCCGCAGGCAGCTATTTTCCTGCAGCAGGTGCGGATCATTAAAACCACTCGAGAGATGTTAGCGGCGATCAATCAAGAGCAGTTAAGAGTTAGATAATAAACACGGCTTTATTAAGCAGCAAAGCCGTTCAGAATCCAAACTACTGAACGGCTATTATTAAGCGCTTAGCGGTTGTAACCTCGCAACTCACAGTGTTTCTATTTAATAAAACGACGTACTAATAATACCGGCAGTGCGAAAATCCATAACCAGAAACTGGCAGCACCTTGGCGCTCATAGGAACTATCCACACCTTTTAACAGTGCAGAATCCCAGCAATTCGGGCTGAAATCGGGTGAACTAACGGCGCTATTACGGGTTAATTTTAACATTATTTCCGTCGCATTGGTTTCATTATAATAATCCGTATCTGTTGGATATTCCAGACCTTCCGCTAATACCGTACCATTATCATTAATAACTCTGGCACTGCGGATTTTGTAGTATGGGGAGGTAACAATACCATCACCATCTTCACTGCAAATCAGATCATTAATAAACCAGCTTTTATCGGTATTACTGTTATATAAAAATGCAGATTGACTACGAGGACTGCCGCCATTAACGGAATGGGTTTGATCATAATCATCGGCTTTACCGACAATAAAACCCGATTCATTGATATCATACGCTCGGCTATTAGCACCGGTTTTAGCGCTGCTCTCACCATCCTGCTCAGTCGATAATACTTTTTTATCTTTCAATGGAAAACTAATGCTGTCTTGATCAATATCATAGACAAAAAATTCAGTGGCTTTATTAACCGCTTGTGGCACATTATATTCCCGGTTACCTAGAACAGTGTTAGTGTCCGTAATAGCGATAGCCCAGGTATTGTATAGCGTATCCCCTTGATCACCTGCGCTTTCAATCTCGCGAGCAGCCTCGGTTAATTCAGTCGGCGCGTCATAGCTACCGTCACCAAAACCAGAAGGCATATTATCCGTACTCGGTGTCATAATAATCGCACGTTGGCGACCACCTGTTGCGCTACTGCTTGCATATTCAAAAGTGGACACACCGACAGCAATACCGGCTGCATTAATATCCAATGCACTGGCACTGTAAGTTACATTCGAACTATTATTATCTGCATTATCATCAAGCCACTGCGTTGCCAGTGCAAAACCACTGATATCCTGAGTCGTATCACTTAAACCCGTCACCTCCCAAGCCCAGGCCTGAGTATCAAAACCGGGACAGTTAACGAGTTCATTAATAGTCGAAATTTCATCGGATGTATCACTGAAATAACAGTTATTAAAATATTCAGGACTATCTTGAGCGTAAGAGACGCTGGAAGCACCTACTACAAAGGTTTTTGTCACATTATTAAAGGTAACTTCTTTAATCTTATAAGCACTGCTGAAACCACCATTAGTATCAAAGTCAGGTAATAATGAAGTAACAGCGCCACTGTTCTGGTCTTTTATAAATGCACGTCGGACAAAATCCCGTTCATAAGAGTCAGAATCATAATAATAAGGAGCTGATGAATAACCAACAACAAATTGATCATTGTTACTGTCAATAATAACATCGGTTACCTTGACATCAGTACTGCCTGTACTATCCGCATCATAAGGCAATTGCTGACCTGTATCGGAGTCATCAACTACAATATTAGCCATCATATAACTGCTATATAAACTATCTTGCGCATCGGATTGCGCATTACGCCAAACCTGAGCAGCATTATAATAACTTAAATGACCGGCGGTTTTTGAACCATAAAACGCAAATTCACAAAAACCGGTGTCATATTGACAATCCCGGTTAAAGGTAAAGGGCAGCCCAAGATCCACATCGATCGACAAGTAGGACTTCATCGAATAGGTGCCGATAAAAGTACCATCGACCGAAATAGCCGAAGGATAGGCGCCATAGCTCGCCCCTTCTGCATAGACATCAATTTTTTCAACGCTATAAAAAGCAGTCTCAGCCGGAAGTGCCCAACCATTAGCCGATAATAATAACGCTACGCCGGTCAGGGGTAGTTTATATCTCATTTAACTATTTTCTCCATTTTGCAATTCTTCTAGCTCTTCCCAGCGCATAAAGGTTTTTTCAAAGCGCTCTTCTGCCTGGGCAAGTTGTGCTAAAAAGGTATCCGCTTCGCTTTTATCTTTGTTAAAAAATTCAGGCGTATTGATAGTTGCCTGTAAACTTTCTACTTTTTCTTCCAGCTCTTCGAGTAAACGCGGTAAACCATCCAGCTCAAGTTGTAATTTATAGGATAATTTTTTCTTAGCGACCACTTTTACAGGGGCTTTGTCTTTTTTAGCCGACGCTTTAACGTCGTTAACTACAGCTTCAGCGGGTGCTTCGCTTTGCGTTTTATGGCGCATAGCGTCACTATAACCACCGACGAACTGTTGTACGTTACCGTTGCCATCAAAAAACCAGGTATTAGTCACGGTATTATCAACAAAACTACGGTCATGACTGACCAATAATAAAGTACCCTTATAATTGGCTAACAGCTCTTCTAATAACTCCAGCGTTTCGACATCAAGATCATTGGTAGGTTCATCAAGAATTAATAAATTACTGGGTTTTAAAAATATTTTAGCCAGTAACAGACGGTTTTTCTCACCACCTGATAACGCTTTTACCGGTGTTCTGGCGCGCTCGGGGTGGAATAAGAAGTCTTGTAAATAACCTAAAACATGGCGTTTAATGCCATTCACTTCCACTTCCTGCTTACCTTCCGCCAGGTTATCCATTACCGATTTTTCAGGATTCAATTCACCCCGGTATTGGTCAAAGTAGGCCACTTCAAGCTTAGTGCCGCACTTGATTTCGCCTGCATCGGGCTGTAATTGGTTGAGTAATAATTTTAACAGGGTACTCTTACCACAGCCGTTTCTACCGACTAATGCAATTTTGTCTCCACGCATAATAGCGCAGGAGAAATCACGAACGATGCATAACTCATCATAACTGTAAGCCACATGCTCGGCTTCGAAAATAATTTTCCCGGAACGTGTACCGGCATCAATATTGATTTTCGCTTTGCCCATCACATTTTGACGATCGGCGCGTTCATTACGCAATGATTTAAGCACACGAACACGGCCTTCATTACGAGTACGACGGGCTTTGATACCCTGACGGATCCACTTTTCTTCAATCGCCAATTTACGATCGAATTCAGAATTCTGCTCTTCTTCAACGCGTAATGCTTCTTCTTTAGCAATTAAATACTCATCGTAACCGCCCGGCCAGGAGCTTAAATTACCACGGTCAATATCAATAATACGTGTTGATAAACGGCGAATAAATTCCCTATCATGGCTGATAAAGATAATCGCGCCCTGAAAACTGAGCAAAAATTCTTCTAACCACTCGATAGTACCAACGTCGAGGTGATTGGTCGGCTCATCAAGTAACAACAGGTCAGGATCATTGACTAATGCTTTTGCTAAAGCGACTTTGCGTAACCACCCTCCGGATAACTGATCCAGAGTTGACTCGGGGTCGATAGCTAAACGATCTAATATTTGATTTATTTTACTGTCTAACTGCCAGGCATCCAGCTGATCGATTTGCTCCTGCAGCCTTTGCAGTTTATTTAACTGCTTTTCACTGCAGTCTTCTGCAATAACATGCAGTTGGTGATGGTATGCTTTTAATATTTCACCCGCATTTTCCATACCGGAAGCCACAAAATCATAAGCACTTAGCGTACTTGCGGTAGGTGGATCCTGCTCTAAACGTGCCACTTTGACATCGGTATTGATCAATAAGGTGCCATCTTCAAGTTGAATACGACCGTCTAATACTTTTAATAGGGTTGACTTACCTGCGCCATTACGCCCAACCAAACAAACTCGTTCATTAGGTTCAATAACCAGGTTGGATTTATTTAATAATGGGTGCTCACCAAAGGCGAGCTCTGCGTTGTGTAACGTTAATAATGCCAATTAAATACTCTTTTTAATTAAATATGAAGGTTAATAAAATCGTTTAACTGCTGTAAATCAAATGGCCAGTTAAGCGTATTCCCGTTGTCACTTTCAATAACGGGAATACTATAACCATATAGACTCACTAACTGCGGGTCATCGATAATATCGACTTTTGAATATGAGACAGACGTCTGCTGCAATAATCGCTGTGCATCATCACACAAATGGCAGCCGTCCGTAAAATATAATAAAAAATGCTTATGCGCCATTTGTTATCTTAATCAGTATGCTTGGTTAAAATCCAGCACTGATGAATTTTTTTATTGCGTCTAAAGTCTTCCGGTATAGAGGACTGGCTGATATCTTTAACGTAAAAACCCAATGCTTTAATCGCATCAACATCTAATTTAAAGCCACGTTTATTATTTGAGAAAATAATTTCACCCTGAGCATTTAAACGCTCACTGGCAGAAGTTAACAGTGCAACATGATCCTCCTGCACGTCAAACACATCACTCATACGTTTGGAATTTGAGAAGGTTGGCGGATCGATAAAAATAAGATCATACATCTCATGGGCATGCTGCAGCCATTTGATACAGTCCTGCTGGATAAACTCATGTTTGCCTTTAATGCCGTTTTCTACAAAGTTATCTTCGCCCCAGGCAAGATAAGTCTTAGACATATCAACACTGGTGGTGGATTTAGCGCCACCCAGTGCAGCATGCACAGACGCGGTTGCCGTATAACAAAACAGATTTAAAAAATCTTTGTCTTTAGCCATTTTGCCAATCAGCAAACGGGTTGGACGATGATCTAAAAACAGGCCAGTATCCAAATAATCCTGTAAATTAACCAGCAGTTTAGCCTGTCCTTCATGGACAACTAATGACTGTTTTTTGGTGTCCAGTTTCTCATATTGCTGACGCCCTTTCTGACGTTCACGTACTTTAATGACCAGTTTATCATCGGGCAGGTTTAATACGTAGCGTACCGTTGAGACAACATCTAGAAAGCGGCGACGTACTTTTTGGGTCTCAATCTCTTTCGGAGCGCGGTATTCTTGAATAATGATATATTCAGCGTAACGGTCAATGGCGACATTATATTCAGGTAAATCGGCATCATATAAGCGATAACATTCAACCCCTTCACGTTTTGCCCATTTTTCCAGTTGTTTTAGGTTTTTAAGTAAACGGTTAGCAAATTCTTCAGCATAAATCGCCGGTTTGATTTGTTGAACTTCTTTAAAAACAAGCTCAGACTCACTGTCTTCTGCGGCTTCAGTTACACTTTCATTTTGACCCATGGTCCAGGGATTGATAGGCTCAGAAGTTTCACTGTTTTTCTTAGTCTTAACCGCAGGTGCTGCTGGCGTGACAGGTTCAACTATTTCGGCGCTACGTTTTGGCGAAATACGGTAATTCTTAAGCACACACTCAATCGGGCCATTAAAGAATTTAAAACTTTTACCCGCACGCATGCCTAAACAACTTAACAGTTCAGTATCCATGGCAAACATAGATAAATTCCAACCGGCAAAAGCATCTTTAAAATGATAACCAAGCTCAGTATAAAGCGTGATGGTATCACTGAAACTGCCTAAACGTTCTCCGTAGGGAGGGTTAGTGATTAGCATCCCGGTTTCCAGCTCTTCGGGTGGTAGTACTTTTTTAGCATCGGTCACAGAAAATTCAATGACTTCAGCAACCCCTGCCCGTTGTGCATTTTTGCGCGCAATTTCAATCATATCTTTGCTTAAATCAGACCCGTAAAAACGTGTTTCACACTGATTAACTGCGCGGCGGCCATACACTTGTGCAGATGTTTTAAGGGTTTGCCAGCATTCCTGATCGTGTTTTTTCCACTTTTCAAAACCAAAGGTTTCACGCAATGAGCCCGGTGCGATATTTAACGCCATCATGGCCGCTTCTATCACTAAAGTACCTGAGCCACACATTGGGTCTAAAAGGGCTTCACCCTGCCAACCACTGCGTTTAATAATACCGGCTGCTAAGGTCTCACGCAGTGGCGCTTCACCTGCGATAGTACGGTAACCACGAAGGTGCAGCGGCGAACCTGAAAGGTCTAAATAAATAGTCGCCTTGTCTTTCCATAAACGGCCGTTAAAACGAATATCAGCATCGCGTTTTTGCACATTTGGGCGCTCATCAAAGTGCTTACGGAAACGATCCACAATCGCATCTTTAATTTTTAACGCACCAAACTGAGTATTACGAATTTCATCGTTGGTACCGGAAAAATCGATAGAGAAAGTTTTATCAACATCAAAATGCGTTTCCCAGGGAATATTACTGCAGCCTAAATACAGATCCATTGAATCTAACACTTTGAATTCAGAAAGTTTTAACAATACTCGGCTGGCAAAACGAGACCATAAACAAACTTTATACCCTTGCTCTAAGGTGCCCTCGAATTTCACGCCACCATTCATTTGTTGCGGATTTTCAATACCCATCTCTTTTAGCTCAACTTCAAGCAGAGGGGCCAACCCTTTAGCGGTAGGGATAAAATAACTTAACATATAGGATCTCACGGTGTAATAGGAAAATAAAATGGGACGTATTGTACCCTTAAAATTCGATTATCCCAACATAATTAATAACGGCTGATGGCGGTCGGCTGTTAGCTGTCGAGCTGTCGAGCTGTCGAGCTGTCGAGCTTCGAGCTTCGAGCTTCGAGCTGTCGAGCTTCGAGCTTCGAGCTTCGAGCTTCGAGCTTCGAGCTTCGAGCTTCGAGCTTCGAGCTGTCGGCTGTCGGCTGTCGGCTGACAGCTGAAGACTGACGGCTGACAACTGAAGACTGACGGCTGACGGCTGACGGCTGACGGCCGAAGTCTGACAGCTAGTTTTTGATTGCTCTGATGGCCAGTGACAGAGAGTTGACCGTAGTGGCGGCATCGGCGCTGGGATTGTTAAAATAGTTACTTATTATTTTGCTTATAATATTTTGCAAATGACTGGTGCTGGCTAAGTTTTGGGTAAAAGAAGGGACCAATTGTCCATTATTAAAATCAGTAAAAGATTTATGCGCACATTGATTCAATTGATCCATATTGATGCCCTGTCTCACTGGAATTGAACCTTTTGCGAGATTAAATTCAGCTTGAAATTTTTCGCTTAATAAGATGTCGATAAAGCTGCGTTGTATTTCCCGGGAATTTTTTCTGCCGTTTTTTTCAAAAAAAACAAAACTGTCGATGTTGTAACTGAAAAGCCCTTTACTTTCAGGAACATCTATACAGATATAATCCACCATGGCTTTTTTCCCCTGGGTATTCCACATCCCCATTGCCCAGTCTCCCATAAACTGCATACCGGCCTGATTATTGCTTATAAGTTGGCTCGCCTGATACCAATCTTTACCACGCATACTACTGTCCGTGTATTGATATAAACGTTTAAATTGCTCAAACACATGGATCATTTCCGCTGACGTTAACAGCGCTTCATTATACTCAACAAAGGCTTGTTTATACTTTTCCGGCCCTAATAAAGACAAAGCCATCGATTCAAATAGCAGCGCATCCTGCCAGGCGGTGCCACCATGGGCGATAGCGATATAACCTGCAGCCTGTATTTTATTCGCAGTGGCGAAAAAACCCTGCCATGTTGTCGGCAAAGGGAGATCGAGCTCATCAAAAATGGCTTTATTAAGCCACAGCCAATTAACGCGATGAATATTAACCGGGACAGCCATATATTGCCCATCAAAGGTCACCGTCTCGCGGACTATTTTGGGGAGAAAATCGGGCCATGTGCTGGTATCTGCTATCTTACCAATGTTTTCAAGCATGCCTATTTTTGCCCATTCACCAATATCCGGACCTTTAATATGTGCTACATCGGGAGGATTCCCCGAAAGTGCCCGCATTTGCAATACCCGCACAGCACTTTCACCGCCAGCCCCCACAATGGCAAAATTATTCCATTTTATATTCTGCTCAAGTAATGCATCTTCAAGTATGCCTTGTGCTTCAGCTTCTCCTTTAGCTGTCCACCAGTGAAGCACCTCGACTTCTGCCGCATGAACATTGACAAAGCCTAAAAGAGCAGCCAGTAACATTAAATATTTGCTCACAGTATCCTGCTTTATCATAAATTAGACTTGTAAATTCTAGGTAAAGTGATGATCACCTCCAAACCACCCTGATCCCGATTAATAAGATGCAGCTGACCGTTATGTGCATTAATAATATTACGCGCAATGCCGAGTCCAAGACCATGGCCTTGCTGGTCATAATGTAAACGGCGATAGGGGGTGAATATATTCTTAAGTTCTTTAACCGGAATACCCGGACCATTATCTTGAATTAAAATCTGCAAATTTTCATCACTGTCAATAAGATAAACCTTTACTGACTGACCATACTTAACCCCATTATCTATTAAGTTAGAAAAACAGCGTTTTAACGCCAGAGGCTTACCGCGATAAAGTTCAATTTCCCCGCTGATAATCTCTATCTTATCGGGTTGTGAACTGCTGATCTGCTCTAATAATTTCAGCACGTCAACTGACTGGATATTTTCATGTATATCGGTATCTTTGACCGTTTGTAATGCCCCCTTAACCAACATTTCTAAATCGTCTAAATCGTGATTAAAGGCGACTATCTGTTTTTCATTATCCAGTAATTCCACGCGCAATCGTAACCGGGTAATAGGGGTTTTTAAATCATGAGAAATAGAGCGGAATAACACTTCGCGATCTTGAATATAACGTTGTAATTTTTGCTGCATGCGATTAAATGCGCGTGTCGCCGTCACTATTTCAGAAGCCCCCTCTTCTTTAAGGGGTTTCTGAAATAAATCAATACTCATTTCAGACACCGCCAGGGCCAGTTGTTTTAGGGGCCGGGTTTGCCTAAAAAAGAATAAAGAGATGAAGATAAGTAAAATAAAGGTAGTAAAAACCAGCGTAATGACCTGTTGCGTTGATATAATTGAGTTTTGTGACAGCAGATAAGGGGGAGGTAAAATAGCCGCCAGATAAAGCCATTCATTCGCAGCCATTTCCACCTGCATCACTAAAACCGGTGGTTTAACGGAAGGAATTATCAAAGAATAAGCCCCCCAGGAAGGCGGCAAATTTTTTAATAAAACATCATTTTTTAGAACATGTAAGTCATCGGGATGGGAAAATTCTATGTGCAATTTTTTTTCCGTTGAAATTCGTCGCCTGAGCACATCCTTAACGGTTTTTATAATCTCACTTTTTAACTCGCTGTCCGCTATCGGACTGATATTGATAAGCTCACTGTTTAATGACACAAAAAAACGGCTACCGCCTAAATCTCGAAGTTGCTGTAACGCCAGATAACGATATTGCAGGGGCAAATCTTGAAAAAATGAAACCGTGCTTAAGGCATTTTCAGCCAAATTATTGGCATTCAGCAGCAGCGATTTTTCTTCACTTTCGGCAAACTGGTTTACCCAAAAAAAACTGCTCATCGCTTGTGCGACGATAACCGATAAAACGGTCAGCAATAACATTCGGGAAACTAATGATCTGAATAATAAGCGCAAATAAACCATCATAATCCTGTATTGCTAAAAATATTAATTGTTTTCATTAACATCGGCGATAAAAACGTATCCGGCACCGCGTATCGTTTTTATGATTTTTGGTGATTTAGCATCATCCTTTAAACACTGACGCAGGCGGCTAACATGGACATCAATACCCCGCTCGTTGGCAAAAGCATCCCGACCATGCAGTGCCTGGCAAATTTGATCTCGTGAAATGGCGCTATTGGCATTGTCTAAAAACAGGGTAAGTAATTGAAAATCTGCACCGGTTAATGATAGCTCATGTTTATTTTCATCTATTAGAAGATGCTGTTTAGTATCAAGCTTCCAGTTTGAAAACAATAAATAGCGCGCCTTGGCAGTGGGCTGACTTTCTTCGCTGGCAAACTGTGTCCGCCTTAATAAAGCTTTAATACGTGCCAGTAATTCTCGAGGGCTAAAGGGTTTGGCTATATAATCATCGGCACCAATTTCCAGACCTAACACACGATCCATTTCATCGGAGTTAGCGGTTAACATAATAATCGGCACATGCGACGTCTGCCGGATTCGTTGGCAAAGGATAAAACCGTCGTCACCGGGCAACATGATATCCAGTATGATTAAATCGGGCTGATAGACTAATAGTTGTTTACCCATTTCCAGGCCGTCTTCCGCGGTGATCACATCAAAGTTATTCTTTGATAAATATTCCGCTAACAATTCACGTATTGCCTGGTCATCATCTATCACTAAAACTTGCTTATTATTGGTCACATCTATTACCTTTAAAAACAGAAATCCACAAACTCATTATCCGCAGGATGTTAACGGAATCCTTTTTCAGTTAATAGCCGCGCCAGTAATTAATGACAAAATAAGTAAGGCACTCAGCATAACATTTTTAAATGTGAGAAGAATATCTCAAAAAACATGCCTGCAACGATTCACTTTTTCCTTCAAAAATTTAATTTTACGCTTAATTTAAAGATTAAAATCAATCTCTAACAAAAAAAAAGAGAAATACCCTGTTTTTTACACTTGCCAGCAAAAAAAACGATGATAAAATGCGCGCCCTAACACGTAGAACAATCTATTTCTGCGGGTTTTAACACAACATTCACAGCAGCTTAAAATAATAATAGGAGCGTCATTAAATGTATCGATCAATCTCACTTAACCACGCTGCAGCCCTATTTTTTATTGGTTATGCTGTTTGTAACGCTTCATACCATACTTATTTAAACTCTCTCACTGAACCGTGAGTTAATCGCTTAATCCTCTGTATCACCCTCATTTTTCTAAAAGTAAGTAGAATCACTTTGACTCCATTTTATGGAGTACTTTAAAATATTTAAGGATCTCGTTATGCAAAACGTCCTGAATTTGACGCCTGAAACACATTTATCCAACGATCAAGAAATCCCCCTAGTAAGCGAATTATATAATTTAACACCTGACAATGTGCTTTTAAGCCAAGAACATTATGAATCAGAAGTGCGTTCATATTCGCGTCGTTTGCCGCTGGCGATCAACAAAAGTCGAGGCGCTATTATTGAAGATACCAAAGGGCAAGTTTATTTAGATTGCCTTGCGGGAGCCGGGACTTTGGCGCTTGGACACAACCATTTTGAAATCAACCAAGTGATGATAGAACAACTCAATCAAGGTGTGCCTTATCAAACGCTGGATATTACGACCCCGGCGAAAGATAAATTCATTAAATCTGTCATGCAGTTTTTACCCCCTAATTTTGCTGAAAATGCGCGTATTCAATTTTGCGGCCCTTCTGGGGCAGATGCCATAGAAGCCTCGATTAAACTTGCAAAACTTTATACTAAGCGTAATACCATGATTTCTTTCCATGGTGCTTACCACGGCATGACCAATGGCGCATTATCATTGACCGGTAATCTGGGGGCTAAAAAACGCCGTAGCGGATTAATGTCCGATGTACACTTTTTCCCTTTCCCATACAGTTTACGTTGTACCTTTGGCCTGGGCGGGATGGAAGGTGCTAAACAGAGCATTCGTTATATAGAGTCGGTCTTAAGTGATGATGAAAGTGGCATTACTAAACCCGCCGCTATTATTGTTGAACCTATTCAGGGGGAAGGCGGAGTAAACCCTGCGCCGGCTTTCTGGTTACAGGAACTGCGCCGTATTACCACTGAACAGGGAATTTTATTAATCTTTGATGAAATTCAGTGCGGTATCGGTCGTTCTGGAGACAATTTTGCTTTTGAAGAGTCCGGTATTGAACCTGATATTCTGGTCTTATCCAAAGCGATTGGCGGCGGCATGCCCATGTCAGTTATTTTGTACAACAAAAAATTTGACTGCTGGAACGCAGGTGAACATACGGGTACTTTCCGTGGCAATCAGTTAGCCATGGCAAGCGGCGCTAAAACACTGGAAATTATCCAACGTGATAACCTCACCGACAATGCCAAACAACGCGGTGAACAGTTACGCGCTTTATTATGCGCCATTCAAACTGAAACAGATTGTATTGCCGAAGTACGCGGGCGCGGCTTAATGTGCGGCATAGAAATAGTTAAAGCAGGTGAATTTAACACTCTGGGCCATCCGGTACACGATCCCGCACGTGCAGCACTGATTCAACGTGCCGCGTTAGAGCGTGGTTTAATCATTGAAAAAGGCGGCCGACAAGGCGCTGTATTACGCTTTTTACCGCCCCTGATTATCAGTGAAACACAAATCAACTTTGTTGCTGACACCGTTAAAGCGGCCATTATAGCCACCCAGGATGACGTCATTGATGCAGCCTAATTCAACCTGGTCAAAGCACTTTATTCAGATTGCCGGCAGCAGCAACGAGGCTTTTGCATTAGCCAGTCAGCAAACACTGGATAATATAAACAGCCTGTTTGCGCAGTGCACTAAACCTTATTCAGGTTTGGCACCGGATTTGCTAAAAGAAGCAATCTACAACTGCAATTTAGATAAGGTTGAACCGCTGCAGCAGGTTATTGAGCAAACCAATGATCTGATAGCTAAAAATTCAATCATGGTACAACACCCGCATTGTATTGCGCACCTTCATACCCCGCCGTTAATCTCGTCGGTGGTCGCTGAATTTTATATTGCGGCATTGAATCAATCGATGGACTCTTGGGATCAGGCATCTGCCGCGACTTATCTAGAGCAGTTTATTATCGATTGGCTGCTTAAAACCTATGCGCTGGGTGAGGCTGCTGATGGTGTTTTCACCAGCGGCGGCACGCAAAGCAATTTGATGGGTTTATTATTGGCACGGGACTGGTTTGCAGATAAACATTCCGGTCATAATATTCAGCAGGATGGTTTACCTGATTACGGTAATAAATTACGCATTATCTGTTCGAATAAAAGCCATTTCACTATTCAAAAATCCGCATCATTAATGGGTCTTGGGGAACGTTCGGTGGTGTGCATTAAAACCAATGTTCAGGGACAGATGGATACTGACCATTTGCAGACTACTATTGAGGATCTGCTGGCGCAGGGATTATTGCCGATGGCGGTCGTTGCCACCGCAGGCACAACGGATCATGGCGCCATTGATGATTTACAGGAAATTGTGAAGATCAGCCGCCATTTCGGTCTGTGGTGCCATGTCGACGGAGCCTATGGCGGCGCATTAATGCTCAGTCAAAAACATAAATCACGTCTGCTAGGGATGGAATCAGCCGATTCCGTGAGTGTCGACTTTCATAAACTCTTCTATCAAACTATTAGTTGCGGCGCTTTATTAATTAAAGATAAAACACACTTTAAAAGTCTTCTCCATCATGCCGATTACCTTAACCGGGAAGGCGATGATCTGCCTAACCTGGTTGATAAAAGTATCGCCACCACCAAACGTTTTGATGCATTAAAAATGTTTATGACCTTAAAAGGGGTAGGTGCTAAGACCTTGGGTGAAATGTACGATAAGTTAATTGAACTCACCCAGGCGGTGGCAAAATCCGTGCAGCAGAACAGCCACTTTGAGCTCTGTTGTGAGCCTTTATTATCAACGGTTTTATTTCGCTTAAGCCCCCAATATCAGGGTGTATTAACGCTTAATGAGTTTAATCAGTTACAGCAAAAATTACGTTTGCAATTATTAACCTGTGGCGATGCCGTGATTGCCGAAACCAAGGTTGACGGCAAACTTTATCTTAAATTTACACTCTTAAACCCCTGTTTAACATTAGACGATTTTGACGATTTGTTTGAAAAAATCGAAGCGCATGCACAACAATTAATTAATCACTAACTTAAAAAACAATAGGTTATAGCCAGAACATTCAATCAGTGGATTGGCTATTTCCTCTTAACAAGGACTTTAAAATGTCAGTATTACAAATAGGCGCCGGTGGCGTTGGTTGGGTTATTGCCCATAAATGTGCCCAGAATAACGATGTATTTGGCGATATCACCTTAGCTTCCCGCACTATTTCTAAATGTGAAAAAATTATTACGTCTATTAAAGGACGTAACAACCTGAAAGACAGCACTAAAAAGATGGCAGCCGTGGCGGTTAATGCCGATGATCTTGATGCATTGGTTAAACTTATCAATGAAGTCAAACCGGATTTACTGATTAATGCCGGCCCTCCCTGGGTGAACGTTAATATTATGGAAGCCTGTGTGTTAACTAAAACAGCTTACCTGGATACCTCGGTTGCGACGGATTTATGCAGCCCCGGACAACAAGTCCCTGAAGCTTATGATCCGCAATGGGCCTTTGCCGAACGTTTTAAAGAAGCCGGTATTACGGGTATTTTAAGTGCGGGTTGTGATCCTGGTGTGGTCAGTATTTTTGCAAGCTATGCCCATAAAAACCTGTTTGATGAAATTGACAGTATTGATGTAATGGACGTTAATGCCGGTGATCACGGTCAAAAATTTGCCACCAACTTCGATCCGGAAACCAACCTGCTGGAAATTCAAGGTGATTCTTTTTACTTTGAAAATCAGCAGTGGAAAAGCGTTCCCTGCCACAGTCGTATGATGGAATTTGATTTCCCCGTGGTGGGTTCGCAAAAAGTGTACTCCATGGCACATGATGAAGTACGCTCTTTAGCTGAATATATTCCTGCTAAACGTATCGAATTCTGGATGGGCTTCTCCGATACCTACCTTAGTTACTTTAATATGATGCGCGATATTGGTTTGCTAAGCCCTGAGCCTATTACCACATCCGACGGTATTACGGTTAAACCACTGCAGGTATTAAAAGCTATTTTACCCGATCCGACTTCCCTTGCATCGGGTTATACCGGTAAAACCTGTATTGGCACCTGGATACGCGGTCAAAAAAATGGCCTGCCTAAAAGTGTCTTTATCTACAATATTTGTGACCATAAAGAATCTTATATTGAAGTTGAACATCAAGCAATTTCCTATACAACGGGTGTGCCTGCTATCACCGCCGCCCTGCTTTATTTCCAGGGTAAATGGAATGATGTGGGTTTATACAATGTAGAACAGCTTAACCCGGATGATTTTTTAGACCTTCTACCGCGTGTCGGCTTAACCTGGCAGGTACAAGAGTTGAAGGCTTAATCTCCACCTGCTTTAAACGAAGGTTTCGGCCTTCGTTTTTATACTTAATTCCTACTTCCTAATCTGATAAAAGACCCCACTATGCACTTGAATGAAAACCAATTAAGCACACCTTATTTTATGGTCGATGAAAAAAAACTCATTGAAAATCTTGAAAAAGCCAAACAGCTTAAACAAATTTCAGGGGCTAAATTAGTCTTAGCATTAAAGTGTTTTTCAACCTGGGGGACTTTCGATACGATCAAACCCTATTTAGACGGCACCACCAGCTCGGGCCCTTTTGAAGTACAATTAGGCCATGAGACCTTTGGCGGTGAAACCCATGCCTACAGCGTGGGTTATTCTAAACAAGATATTGATATCGTCGCCCCTTTATCGGACAAAATCATCTTCAACTCATTAACGCAGTTAGACGCCCATTTTCAAGCAGCCAATCCCTTTGCATCCTTAGGTTTGCGCATTAATCCCGAGCGCAGTGTTGCCGGTCAAGATCTCGCCGATCCGGCGCGCCCTTACTCACGTTTAGGCGTAAAACAGGATTTACTGGATTTATCCGTGCTTGATAAAGTTGATGGTTTTATGTTTCACATGAACTGTGAAAACAAAGATGCCGATGCCTTTCTCGAAATTTTGGATTATATTTCAGAGCGCTTTGCAGAATACTTAACCCACCTTAAATGGTTAAGTTTAGGCGGCGGAATTTTCTTTACCGCTCCGGATTACCCGATTGAAAAACTGGCCCTGGCGTTAAAAGCCTTTAGTGAAAAACACCAGCTGCAACTCTACTTAGAGCCCGGTGAAGCGATTATTACCCGCACCGCGGATCTGGTGGTCAGCGTGATTGATATTGTTGATAATGGTAAAAAAACAGCGATCGTAGACAGTGCCACAGAAGCGCATCGTTTAGATACGTTAATCTACAATGAACCGGCCTCTATTGGTGAGGCTTCCGCCGACGGAAAATTCCCCTATATTATAGGATCATGCTCCTGTTTAGCGGGCGATCTATTCTGTGAAACACAATTTGAAGAAGCGCTACAGATTGGGCAAAAATTACATATTCTCGATTCTGCCGGTTATACCATGGTCAAACTAAATTGGTTTAACGGTTTGAAAATGCCCAGTATCTACTACAAGCGTATTGATGGCGAAATTGAGTTATTAAACTCCTTCGGTTATCAAGATTATAAAGACAGTTTAGGCAAAAGCTAAACAAAGGAATTAACTGGCATACCTTAGGGTTAAGTAATACTTAGGGTTAGGTAATACTTACCCTAAAAAATCTTCGCAAATAAACCCGACTCTCATTTCCTCCCCCCTTCAATAACAAGGGGCGTCGATAATTATATTGTGCACGCGGACTTTATCGCAGCCCTCTGTGGTAGTCCCTTAAAAGTGCTGTTCAGGCTTAAAAGCAACAGGCCGAGCCTGAAGGCCCGGTTCCGATCGTGTGTGCAAACTTTATCATTTGGAACTTTATCATTTGGAACCACGCCTTCAGGCGGGGCTATGTTTTGTAAAAAACATCCTATCAAAAATGATCATGCCAAAGGAACGGGTCTTTCTAAGCAGGTGAAAAATTCATCACGCACACTTCATTATAAAAATGAATAAGTCTGAAAGCACTGCTTGATTATGTATTACCCTTTAATTTAACCAGGCGAACTTAATATCAGAAAAAGGCTGTTTAATTCTTTTTGCAACCACCACGAAACGTAATTCACTGTTAAGCAGACTGCTTTCAAAGGGATAACAGGTGATCAGGGTCAGTATCTCCTGTTCGCTCACCTTCAATACTGATAGCTCTTTTTCATTCACTATCTTTGTCGCTATCACTCGATAATTAAATTGTAAATTTGGATAGGTGTTCACCGTTAACAAGCTGTTTAAGTGCACCTCTTTAAGCTGCTTAAAGTGCGTATCATTATGCGCGACAACCACACTGTTACCCACCTTTCCAAAGCCGCTACTTGACACCATCCAGGCAGGTGCAAGGGTCAAATGACTAATACTTGTACCTGCGACCACCATTAAAGGGCCTTGTCCGGCAATGGTTAACTGGGCAATAGGCACACTGTCTGCCCATGGCCAGGGTTTATGTCTTTCTCCATCTTCCAGATGAGACACCCAAGCAAGACTCAGTAAGCGCTGCGCAACAATCGCTTTAGCCTCTCGGTAAATACCCTGCGCACAAAAACAAATGGCAATCAGGGTAATTATCAACAGTACTTTATGGTAAAGACTTAATCGCCAGTTGCTGTTTTTTTTATTGGCTTTTAATAATGCCATTTTCTACTCCCTACCGGTAGTTAGCTGTTTTAACAGGAATAAAATGACGTTCAACAATCCAAAATATCGCAACCGAAAACAGTATCCAAAATCCTATTTTTTGGTACAAATCACTGGCCATGGCGGCTTGCGGAAAGGTCATTTTTTTTCCCCGCGGCAGCCCCGGTTGATCAACACTGCTTGGCAACATTGGACTAAATGTTTGTTGCTCAAAGGCAAGCAACCCGCGGTATTGGCTGACTACCTGCTGATCGCCTCCTAACCGGGTTGTTTCTTTTTTTTTCAGTTGTGCAGGCAGTTGATTGGCCGATAAATAACTCAACAGTAATACCGTCAAGAGCAATAAAAGCATGCTAAAACACAGCTTAGTAAACTTTTTATTGACTCTATTGAGTCGTTTACGGTGCGCCATAAAATATCCCTTTTTTCTGATTTATATTAAAACCAAATGGCTGCGGATTTCATCGTAAGCAGCGGGTTTTGTTTTAGCGAAAACCCCGTTGCTGCCATAACGGACTGCGCAGCTATCGACTTCTGCAATGGCTCCATTTTTTGCGCGTGCTCGCCGCTGGCATTTATTTGTCCGTTTAAGTGCCTGGCTAACGCCGCTATTTCTGCTTGATAGTGATGAATTTCAACACGGCGATCCAGGCCGCGGCTTGGCGACAATTTCACCGGGGAGCTCTCGCCGAGGGAAAGAACAGATATCATCCATTGTTCCACGCCCTTATCCAGCATAAAATCGGCAACAGCTTGGGCGCGTTGTTTAGCAAGTTTAAGGTTAAATTCCGCACTGCCGCTGCTATCCGCATGGCCCACTATTTGCCAGACCCTCTGTGTACCCTTTGCGGCCCTTTTTATCCGTTTCGCCGTTGCGCTTAATGCGGCGATGTAAGCAGGCTTTATTTGAGCTGATCCTAAGGTAAATAAAATGCTCTCCTCGCCCTGCAGCGGCTTATTATTCACCTGTTCATGATTCACCATCTCAACAATCACCGTCTCATTATCCACCAGCTCAACAAGCACTTCTTTGGCAATAGGGTTGAATGGCGCAGATATGGCAGGCTCCTTTTGGAAAATAAGCTTGGACGACACGGCAAGTTCCTCGGCGTCGGTTAAGGAAACTGGATTGATAAGAACAGGCTTATTCGTCCGGTAAGTGGGATTTTGCTCTGCCAGATTGCCTTTATTAAAATGATCCTGTAAGGCAATGACTCCACCCGTGATGACGGATAGAATCACAATGCTGATCGCTGATTTTTGTGAAATTGATTTACTGTTACTGTTCATGCTCTTGTTCCTCTGATTGGTCCAACTTTATTAACCATCTCTTTTTCGATGTGCTTATTTAAACAAAACCTTATGTCCTTTTAGGGTTCAAAAAAGGGCAAAACGCTGATCAATGATGTTCAAAAAATGGCAATCGCTGTCCCGCCCTTTTGCCTGAGAATTTTTCCTATATACTGAGTTTTCCTTAAGCACATGACCAAGATAAAAATATGAAACGCATTGCTATTGTCGAAGATGAAAAATCAATCAGAGAAAATTATGCAGATTTAATGAATAAACAAGGTTATCAGGTGGAGACTTATGCGAATCGACTGACCGCCATTGCCGCGTTTGAAATTCGTTTACCTGATTTAGCCATTATTGATATTGGGTTAGGCCATGAATATGAAGGCGGATTTATGCTTTGTCAGGCATTGCGCAAGCTTTCACAAACTGTCCCTATTATTTTTTTAACCGCGCGAGATAATGATTTTGATACTATTTCGGGTTTGCGCATGGGAGCCGATGATTATTTAAGCAAGGATATTGGACTTGAACATTTAATGGTGCGGATCAGTGCGCTGTTTCGGCGCATTGATTTACAGCAAACACCAACGGATCAGAAAAGCATCTTAAAACGTGGTTTATTAACGATTGATAACGATAAGATGCAGATTTGCTGGGCGGCACAAAGTCTCGATTTTACGGTCACTGAATTTTGGATTGTCCATGCTTTGGCCAATCGGGCAGGCACAGTGCGTAACAGGCAACAATTAATGCAGGATGCAAGAATGGTTGTTGACGACAATACAATCACCTCTCATATCAAGCGAATCCGAAAAAAATTCCTGTCCCTAGATGCCAATTTTAATGAGATCACTGCCCTCTACGGCATAGGTTATCGTTGGGATATTTCAGATAAAATATCATGAAAAAATTCACCCTCGGATTACGCACAAAAATCATCCTGTTATCCAGCTCATTGTTGATATTACCCTGGCTTGGTTCTCGATATTTGCAGGAGATGGAAAATTTCCTGCGTCAGGGGCAGGAGCAGACCCTGCTCGGTACAACACAAGCAGTCGCGACCGCACTCCATGAGCGCCCCGAGCTGTTTAATGAACAAGCCAGTTTTTTGAATGACCTTGATGCCGGTAAAGATTTATATGCCTATCAGCTTGGGCAAGCAATTAATATTGATGGTTTATTAAATGACTGGCAGGAAAATCAGCAGCAGAGTCTTTTTTACGGGCAAAAACAAGTGCGTTTCCAGACAGATAAAAACACTGAAAACCCCATTTCCTTTACTCATCAGCTCGGTAAACGTAATGGCTATTTATACGCATATTTTCAAGTGACTGATAAAAAACCCGTTTTTAGAGAAATTAATGCGCCTGAATTAGATAAAAACGATCATCTGATTATTGCACTGTCCAATCCTCAAGGTGTGCTGCAGCGTTATATTGTATCGGTGTCTAAAAGTGGCTGGTTTAACCCTTATGTTATGCCTGCCTTAAGGGCTGCATCACAACGCGAAAAACGCATTCAGGGATTTTGGAAATCAACCACTTCCGGTTACACCATCGAGTTGCGTTTACCGCTGGAAATGCTTGGCAATAAATTAGGCTTTGCATTGCACAGCGTATCTGATCCAAAAACACACCGGGTAGAGAGCATTATATCAACATCAAATACTCAAAATTTAGCAGAGCTTGGCACAGTATTAGTCCCTTCATCGGAAATCAAGCGTATTCTAAAAGGGATGAGCCATACAAAATCAAGAATCTGGGTGGTCGATCGTCATCAACGGGTGATCGCTAAAAGCGGCGATATTCTGCAAGCCGATGGTGTTTGGGCATCTGACCTGCCAACACAAAAAACAACCGACGCTAAGCTGCTTGATCCGCTCTACGATCTTATTTTATCACCTCCTCCTACTACCTTCATTGACGACTTAAAAGATGCAACGCGTTTAAACAGCGATTTTATTGAACAGGCATTAGCCGGCCGATTACAATCAAGCTGGCGAATGAGTGAAGACAATAAAGCCATGATTTTATCAGCCGCTCATCCTATTATGGTCGGTAGCCAAGTGATGGGAATAGTGGTTGCCGAAGAGACCACTAACGGTATTCTGGTATTGCGCAATAACACCTTCAAAAAACTGTTTAATGTGCTGCTTGGTATTATCCTTATTGGTACCTTATTACTGTTTCTATTTGCCTCTAATATCGCGCGCCGTATTCGAAAATTACGCAATCAGGCAGATAATGCCATTGATTCACAGGGGCGTATTTCAGCGCCTTTTTCGCCTTCCTGTTCAACGGACGAAATTGGCGACTTGTCTCGCAGTTTGTCAGAGATGGTTAATCGTCTTGAACAATACCACCTCTATTTAGAGCAGCTTGCAGCGCATTTATCCCATGAGTTACGTACGCCTGTAGCCGTCGTGCGTTCCTCATTAGAAAATTTAGCGTTATTACCACAAAATGAGAATAACAAAAAATATATCCAGCGCTCACAACAGGGTATTAACCGCCTTAATCGCATTTTAACCAGTATGAGTGAAGCAACACGCATTGAACAAAGTCTGCAGCACAGTGAAAAACAGCCGATTATATTGAATGATCTGGTCAATGGCTGTGTTCAGGGTTATCAAATGACCTACCCGGCCTTTCGCTTCCAATTATCACTGCCTCAGCAAGCATTACCGGTTTTTGCTGATCCTGATTTTATAGTGCAGCTATTTGATAAATTGACGGCTAATGCGATGGAATTTAGTGAGACAAAAAATGCGATTGAAATAACACTCAAAATAGAGGGAGGCTTGGCTTTATTGCTGGTCAGTAACACAGGGCCACTATTACCGGGAAAGATGACGGGTCAACTATTGAACTCCATGGTTTCAGTACGCGCTCAAAAATCGCAGGATAAAACCCATCTGGGGTTAGGATTATTTATCGCAAAAATGATTGCTGAATTCCACCAGGGGGAAATAATAATCGAAAATAGGCAGGATAGTTCGGGTGTTGATGTTTTACTCAGTTTACCCCTTGCGGGGCTATAATGCGGACTGAGCACCCGGCGCAATCATAACTATTTTACGCAAGTAAGGGCAACGAAAAGAAGCAGTCGTGATTCAATCGATAAGGGTTAAATAACCAGGCTTACGATCTTATTTCTGCCGCGGTTTTTCGCCTTGTACATTAACTTGTCTGCCTGCTCATAAATCGCTGCCATACTTTGATCCTTATGTTTAATAGTCACTATGCCGAGCGAAATAGTTAATAACTGATGGTTGTCATTATGAAAATGGGGAATCGCTAAATCTTCGACACCTTGGCGTATCTTATTGGAAAATCCGCGGGCGCTCACTTCATCATTAGCATAAAATAACAAACCGAATTCTTCCCCGCCTAATCGAAAGATATAATCATCGGCACGCAATAAACGCTTTTGCAGAAAACGGGACAATAAAATAAGTGCATTATCCCCGGCCATATGGCCATAATGATCATTAAAACTTTTAAAATTATCAACATCAATAATTGCAAAGTTTAATAATCGTGTTTGCCGTTTGGCAATGCTTAAGCTGGTTACAAATATATCGTTAAATTTTCGCCTGTTATATAATCCGGTTAATGGATCAGTGGCAGAATACATTTCTAATTGTTGACTTTTTTGTTGTAACGCCAGCTTCTGGTTTTCTAACTCAGTCACATCAAGCATCACCCCCACAATACCGACCACATTATTTTTCCGATCGTGTACCGAAGCTTTGTGAAACAAATAAATCCGCACTAAACCATCGGCACAATTGACCGATGATTGATAAACCTGCTTACCCGGTTTTTTGAGCAAAGACTGATCTTTAGCATGATATACCTTAGCTAATTCGTTAGGTATGTAGGGTGCTAAATCAAACAAAGAATTATTCACTACCTCCTCTTTACTCACGCCAAAGATGATCTCTGCAAAACTATTATTACAATTTTTATAGACTCCCTGATTATCTTTAAAAAACATGGGGGTAGGAAGAGTATTAGCCAAGGTTTGCAAAAAATAAGAGTCTTTAGAGTCTTTAAATGATTTATTGGTTAAAAGATCGGACTGCTTGAGCTTTTTTTCAAGCAAGTTAACTTTTGCTTCTAATTGTTGATGGGTTAAATTTTTATTCATCGAGTATCCAAATAGTGCGCTTAGAATAATTAATGTGATTTCATACCAATCACATTAACTTAACCCTGCATATGCACGGGTTAAAATTAATTCGAGTGTCCTTGTTAACCACTAACATCCTGTTATTCAAACTATTTGGTCAGCTAAAAAGTTTAAAATTATTATACCTGATATCTGATATCTGATTCCTCCGAACCTAATTATTGAGCATAAAAGCTGATAACTTTTTGATCCTTCTATGATAAATGATTTCTTGAATTAAAGCATTAAAATAACGTTCCTAACGCCGTATCCTCCAAAAAAATAATGGACTTGCCATCAAGTCACTTAGGATCATAAACAAGATTTTAACCTGCATTCTCATTGATCATTATCTATCCTGTTTAAGGTAAAATATTTTCATTAAGACTATTGTTAAAACGGAGTAAATCCTATAAGCAATGACTAGAATTCAGCCTATTATAAGGAAAATGTAAATGATGAATATTTCAAAATAAAAATAGTTTATTGAATAGTGAATAAGGTTTTATAAAAATAAAGGGCCATTATTTTTATAAAAGACCTTAAAATCCCGGCGATTTTCTTTATTCTTCATTCTTGCTATTCATCAATTAACCACCAGCAGCAAATCGCAGGCAGCAAAAATTATTCATTTCAATATGATGGCGGACTGATTACAAACGGCCCGGCTTTAATCACTACTGTGATACCAAATGCATTAATAAAGTGATCCGATTTACTATTCAAAATCATCCCGGCGGTTTTGTGAGCGTAAATTTAATGGTGGTCTTATTTGAATGCCAACTAGCACCAACCATGACAATAAACGTATCGCTCGTAGGGTGTCTGCTCAGATACTAAGCTGCCGCTTATTCGCTGCACCGATTGCCGCTGCCTTTGAGTTCCACTTGCGTAATAGGTGCATAACTGGCCAAAGCCCCCTTCAGCCGTATTATGGT
The DNA here is from genome assembly GCF_002836415.1 of Psychromonas sp. MB-3u-54. GTDB lineage: Bacteria > Pseudomonadota > Gammaproteobacteria > Enterobacterales > Psychromonadaceae > Psychromonas. Next base: position 109,874 of record NZ_PJBP01000179.1, read on the forward strand.
GAGAGAGTTATAAGCTGGCGGGTAATTCGCGCATCATAGAGAAAGCTTTGCTCATATGTTGCTCAGTCACAATAAAACCAATTAGCTTTTTGTCGCTGTCATAGGATTTAACACAGCACCCCTGTGCATCAATATCAATTTGCCAACTATCAACGCCAATAACCGTTTGTCCTGACATCTGCATCGGCAATTTAGGTGTTTTAACTTTGATCAACATCGCGGGCAGTTTTAATGTTGTTTGCTGCGCTAATAATGTTTTTGCCAGTGCATTCGCACTAAGCAGTATAGGCTGCAGATAAGCCATTACTTTGCCGTTAATTTCGGCGCAGTCCCCTAAAGCATAAATATTTTTCTTGGATGTTTGCAGCTCCAGATTGACCACTATCCCTTTATTAGTCTGCAGCTCAGCCTGTTTGGCCAGCGCTATATTAGGCCGAAGTCCTGCAGCAGAAATAACACAATCTACTTGATATTGTTGCCCCGAATTTAATAGAACATTAATACCCAACTCTGATTTAGTTAAGGATTTAACCGTATCCCCCAACGCCAGTAAGCTCCCTGATTTAATCAAGCTTTTTTGCAGCTGCAATGCAATAAATTCCGGCAGCATTGTTGCCATCAGCGAAGCACAGGGATCGGCAATAATCACCTTTTTCCCGCTGCTGTCTAAATCCATTGCCAACTCAGTACCAATCAAACCGCCACCGATAACCAGCACCGATTTAGCCTGCTGAATTTTCAATTGCGCGGCTTCGAACTCCTGCAGACCATTGAGAGTCAGTACCTGATCAACGGCATCTCCTTCCATGCTTGGAATAATAGCCTTGGCACCCGTTGCCAGTACCAATTTTGAATAATGCAATGTCTCACCCTCGACAGAAATACTTTGTTGTTCGGGGTTTATTGTCGATACCGCGGTAAACGCATGCAGGGAGATTTGATACTCCCTGGCAAATTCCTCTCCGCTCATGCGGATCAAGTCAGCACAGGATTGCTGTTTTGAAAATACGTGGCTGAGATCAGGTTTATTATAATCGTGACCCTGATCATTAGTAAAAACATGAATTTCCTGCTGCTGATCAGTGCGGCGCAGGGTTTTAATAAGTTGATAAGCAGCAAAACCACTGCCGATAATAAATATTGGCGCGCTCATGATGCTTTTACCGCTTTAAGGGGGGTAAATACATCTTTTCCTAGCGCACATTCAGGGCAGAGGAAATAATCCGGCAGATCAGCCCAGGCGGTATTAGGCTCCACTCCCTGATTGGGTTCACCCATAGCGGGATCGTATACCCAGTTACACACGGTACATAACATGCTTTGCTGCGCATCTATGGCCGCTGATTTTTCATTTACCAAAGGCACAATTTCTTGAATATTTTCGGCCGGTGCCATATTCTGCGTTTGCTCAGTGGTTGCAGTGACAATTGCAGCAGGGGCTGATTGCGCAGCTAAAGGTTTTATAACCAATGGTTCAATATTATCTAAAGGGTGCAGTGCCCAGCTTTTAGCAATAATACGGCCATGCTCACGGCATTCAAGCATCGCTTTACCATCGGGCCGCCATTTTGTTTTCAGAGAAATCGACGTTTCAAAACCGGCATCCATTAGACGGGTATGGATTCGGTCAACCGCGCCGCCATTCCAACCATAACTGCCAAATGCGGCGGCTTTTTTATTTCTAAATCGCAGACCGCTGATCTCTTCCAGCATACCGGCCACCTTAGGCATCATGACATTATTCATGGTAGAAGAGCCGACTAATATGCCTTTTGAGCGGAATGCACTGGTCAGTATGTCATTTTTATCTTGACGTGAAACATTAAAGACTTTAACCGCTACCGCAGGGTCAATATCATGAATACCCTGAGCAATGGCATCGGCCATCATGCGCGTATTATTAGACATAGAGTCATAGAAAATAGTAATACGGTCTTCCTGATAAGCATCGGCCCACTCTAAATATTTATGAATGATTTGGGTCGGATTATCCCGCCAAACAACACCGTGCGCCGTGGCTATCATATCAACGGGCAGATTAAAGCTAAGCACCTCTTTTATTTTTGCGGTCACTAGTGGACTAAAGGGCGTTAATATATTGGCGTAATAACGCTGACATTGATCCATCAGTTCATTCTGATCAACTTCATCATTAAACAGATGCTCATCACAATAATGTTGACCAAAAGCATCATTACTGAATAATACCGCATCGCCGGTCATATAAGTCATCATACTGTCGGGCCAATGCAGCATTGGCGTTTCAATAAAAACAAGTTGCTTACCATTACCGAGGTCTAAACTATCACCGGTTTTTACGGTCCGGAAATTCCATTCAGGGTGGTGATGGTGCCCCACGATAGAATCAATGGCATTTTCAGTACAATATATGGGTGTATTCGGGATTTTAGCCATTAAGGCTGCTAATGCGCCGGAATGATCTTCTTCAGCGTGATTCGTGACAATATAATCGATGTCCTTAAGATCGATTTCCATTTCTAAATTCTGTAAAAATTGCAGACTAAAACTCTCTGCAACGGTATCAACTAAAACGATTTTTTCTTCACGAATCAAATAACTGTTATAACTTGTTCCCTTGGTTACTTTATACTCAGTACCGTGAAACTCCTGAACTTCCCAATCGCGTTGACCTACCCAGTGAATATTGTTTTTAACATGAATTGTCATAATAATACCTTATATTTTGATTAACATAATTTGCTTTAGTATAGAGATAGCACTTTCCATGCCAAAGTTACAAGTAGTTGTTATATAACAATTTAATTTTAAATTAAATTTAAAATTGTCATAAAGACAGTCATCATGTACAGTCAATATGACAATGAGATTGTCAAAAAGACACTACCCTTGCACTGGAAAAATTAATAAAATGAAAAATGCACATGATGAACTGACCCAACTTGCACTTGATCTCACCCTGGGCGTCTCCAGTGGGGATCGTTTTCGACGTCTATTAGCCACTATTCGACAATTATTTAATTGCGATGCATCCGCACTTTTAGTTTTCAAAGAACAACAATTTTCTCCTCTGGCCATTGATGGATTAGCCGAGGAGGTCCTAGGGCGCCGATTTAGTATTGAAGATCACCCGCGTTTAGAGGCGATCGCAAGAGCGGGTGATATTGTGCGCTTTCCTGCCGACAGTCAGTTAGCTGATCCCTATGACGGTTTAATCCCCAATCATGAAGGCGAATTACAGGTCCACTCCTGTATTGGTTTTCCCTTATTAGCCAATGACCGTTTAATTGGTGCCTTAACCATTGATGCCTTTGATCCCAGCGCCTTTGAGGCTTTCACCAATAATGAACTGCGTATTATCAGTGCACTCGCGGCGGCCAGTCTGTATACCTCTCTGTTAATACAAAAATTAGAAAATCAAATTGGGGTTATTCCGCAATCACAACTGTTAAGTAACCCGGACAAAAAAAACAGCATTGAAATGATTGGTAACTCAGCGGTCATGACCGAGCTGCAGGCGCAAATAAAAGCCGTTGCCAATACGGATCTATCGGTACTTATCACCGGAGAAACAGGCGTCGGTAAAGAATTAGTGGCAGCGTCGCTGCATGCGCAATCCTTACGTAATGAACAAACGCTGGTTTACCTTAACTGCGCGGCTTTGCCCGAGAGCGTGGCTGAAAGTGAATTATTTGGGCATGTAAAAGGGGCATTTACAGGCGCAATAAGCCATCGCCGGGGGAAATTTGAACTCGCCGATAACGGCACGCTTTTTCTGGATGAAGTGGGTGAATTACCCCTGTCGTTACAGGCGAAATTATTACGTGTTCTGCAGTACGGTGATTTACAACGTGTTGGTGATGACCGCAGCCTTAAGGTTAATACGCGTATTGTGGCTGCGACTAATCGCGCGCTGCATGAAGAAGTTAAAGCGGGACGTTTTCGGGGCGATCTTTACCACCGGCTCAGTGTTTTTCCGATCCACGTTCCCCCTTTGCGGGAGCGTGCTAAGGACGTGATATTATTGGCCGGTTTTTTTGCTGAAAAGTCTAAAAACAAACTGGGTATAAGCAATATTAGTATCGACCCCGAGGTGATTCAAATTTTTTTACACTACGCTTGGCCGGGTAATATTCGAGAATTGGAGCACGCAGTAAACCGCGCTGCGGTGATTGCAAAATCACAATCGCAAAGCAGCTATATTGTTCTTCAGGCTGAACATTTTATAATTAACTCGCAGGTTGATAATGACGGCGAGCAGAATAATGAAGAGCATCAAAATAGTGCCGTCCATTTGCGAATAAACTTGCGTCAGGGGCTGCGTGAAGCAACGGATGCGCTGCAGCTAAGCATGCTCAAACAGGCATACCAGGAGAATAACCACAATTGGGCAGCGGCGGCAAGGCAGTTACAAATCGATACGGGTAATCTGCATCGTTTAGCCAAAAGACTGAAATTAAAGTGACTAGGACTGCCGTCCTCAATAGACTTCAAATGCGCTTTTATCCTGCAACTGCCTTCTCAGGCGGTTATGTAGACCACTCATTAAGTGTACTATTTAGGCGCAGGCAAAACGAATAATAACCAAAATGGATAATAACCAAGGAGATAAACCACTAATGATTGATTTTCGCTCTGATACCGTCACCCTTCCATCGCCCGCCATGCTGCAGGCGATGATGAATGCCCCGCTTGGCGATGACGTTTATGGTGACGATCCCACCGTCATCGATTTAGAACAGTGGGCTGCACAACAACATGGCTTTGAAGCGGCCATTTTCTGCAGCTCCGGTACGCAGGCAAACCTGTTAGCACTGATGGCACACTGTGAACGGGGTGATGAATACCTTTGCGGTCAGCAGGCACATAATTATAAATTTGAAGGCGGCGGCGCGGCGGTATTAGGATCTATTCAACCACAGCCAATCGACAATGAAAATGACGGTTCACTGTCCTTTGCAAAACTGACCTCTGCTATTAAACCTGTCGATCCGCATTTTGCCCGTACGACATTATTAAGTCTTGAAAATACGATCAATGGCAAAGTACTGTCACTTGCTTATCTGCAGCAGGCACGCGAATTTGTCAACCTGCATGCCTTACAGCTTCATCTTGACGGTGCCCGAGTATATAACGCCGCCACTGCCTTAGGTGTTGATATTAAAGAAATCAGTCAATATTTTGATTCAATGAGCATCTGTTTATCAAAAGGGTTAGGCGCACCCGTCGGTTCCCTATTGTTAGGTGACAAGAAATTAATCGCCAAAGCGCGGCGCTGGCGTAAAGTATTAGGCGGCGGTATGCGCCAGGTGGGTATTTTGGCAGCGGCAGGCAAGTATGCCTTAACCGAGAATGTCACACGTTTAGCGGCAGATCATGCTAATGCCCGTTATCTTGCCGAGCAGTTATCATTACTCGAGGGGGTTAGCGTCAATCCGGCGTTAGTGCAAACCAATATGGTTTTTGCCAAACTTGATCCTGCCATCAATCAGCAGAAATTACAGGATACTTTAAAAGCGCAGGGTATTTTATTCGCCGCCGGCAACCCGGTTCGTTTAGTGACTCATTTGGGTATTAGTCGAATCGACATTGAGACCTTTTTAACGGTCTTAAAACAGGCTTTAAAAATATAATAAATTGCTCTTTGTTAAGCTTTCAGAGCGGCTATTAACCCGGTAAACAGGCCCCAGGGCCTGTTTAATTTTATCCGCTCCCGGTTTCAGTTGTCGCCTGCCAATTGATCTAATAATTTCACAATATTTTGTTCATAGAGAGCAACTTCACTCTTTTTAAAACCAAGGTGTTTATTCGCCAGCTCGCCATTACCGGAAAACAGATAAGAGCTCGGCATAGCCGTAATTTTATATTTTTGCGCCTTAATACCTTTAGGATCAGAGTACAGCAGAAAATCCGCGGGAAAGGCTTTAATAAATTGACGGGCTTTGTTTGAATCTTGATCAAGGTTGACTGCAATAATAACCAGTCCTTTGTCCTGATATTTGTCGTGCATCGCATTTAACCACGGGAAAGACTGCCGGCATGGCCCGCACCAGGATGCCCAAAAATCCATGTAGACCACTTTATTATGATACTCGCCAAGATCAAGCTCACTTAACCATTGCTGTTGCCGCGCAACCGTTATATTGCTACTTAATAAGATAATTAAAACGGTTGCGAATTGCACAAAGCGGCTCATAGTGTCTCTTTTTAATGATAGTTTACTCGAGTATCGTCTTAAATATTAAATTTCCCTTATTATGTTAGTACGTTACGGGCAATATTAATGTGAATCAGTCGACACTGTAAAATGTTTCCCCAGTGGAAATAAACGCTGCCATCCTGAAACCTTAATGCCCGCTGCTGTGATGATACACAGAGGGATTCGGCGTTAACTGCAAGGTGCAGGTCAATGAAGCATAAAATTGCCTTTAGTTCACCGCCGGATACTTGTAAAATAGTTAAAAATTAACGGAGATAATTCAATGACCACAACAATGACAATAACCCGCCCCGATGATTGGCACGTGCATTTGCGCGACGGTGAAGTATTAAAGGACACCGTGCGTGACACCAGCCGTTATATGGGCCGTGCGATTATCATGCCTAACCTTGTGCCGCCCGTAACGAATACAGCATTAGCACTTGCATACCAGGCCAGAATTTTTGCGACACAGCCTAAGGCTGGCTTTAAACCATTAATGACCCTCTATTTAACCGATAGCACCAGCGCTGATGAGATAAAAAAAGCCAAAGCATCGGGACAAATTTATGCGGCCAAATTATACCCGGCAGGTGCCACCACCAACTCAGACTCAGGTGTCACCTCGGTTGAAAAAATAAAAGATGCCCTGCAGGCGATGCAGGAAGTCGGCATGCCGCTACTGATTCACGGTGAAGTCACCGCCAGTGAAATTGATATTTTTGACCGTGAAGAGATTTTCTTAAAGAAAGTCCTTGCGCCAATCGTTGCAGCCTACCCTGAGCTTAAAATCGTTCTGGAGCATATCACCACGGCGAATGCGGTAGATTTTGTTAATAATGCAAACGACAATGTCGCAGCAACTATTACCGCCCACCATTTAATGTTTAACCGCAACCATATGCTAGTGGGTGGAATACGTCCGCACTTATACTGTTTGCCTATTTTAAAGCGTAATATTCACCAGCAAGCATTAATAAAAGCGGCAACCGGTGGCACTAAAAAATTCTTCTTAGGCACAGATTCTGCTCCACACGCCGATAACCGTAAAGAAGCTGCCTGTGGTTGTGCGGGATGTTATACCGCTCATGCGGCCATTGAATTATATGCAGAAGTCTTTGAACAAGCTGGCGCATTGGATAAGTTGGAAACCTTTGCCAGTTTTAATGGCCCTGATTTTTATAATCTGCCTCGTAATGACGATACGATTACCCTTGAAAAATCCGCTTGGAATGTGCCTGCTTCAATGAATTTTGGTAGCCAACAAGTGGTGCCGATTAAAGCCGCTGAAAAAATGCTTTGGAAAGTGCTGTAGATAATTTTTTTAATTTCGGCACAAAAAGCGAATAACTGTTTTTACTCACTTTTTGTGCCGTTGCTGCATTATTTTGCAAAATGCAGCGCAACTGCCTAAGTACTCACCCGAAAATTTATGATATTAAAGGGCGCCTTTATTGAGTAAATTGCTCAAAAATACTGAGAAATTTATGTAAGAGTACCTAGATAGTTTTATAAAAATGAATTAAAACTATTATTAGCTAAGTCCTGCAGGCATTTTCTTGATAAATTGCGTTAATAGGACAATACGTACCCCATTCACACGACCTTCAATCTGTTCCGAATTATCCGTTAGTGAGATATTACGCACCGGCGTACCGCGTTTAGCGGTAAAGCTACTGCCTTTCACATCCAGATCTTTAATTAAAGTAACGTTATCACCTGCGGCCAGAACAGTACCATTTGAATCACGCGTCGCGGCAACTTCTTCGATTTGATCCGCAGCAACATTGTAATCGGCCCAGGCTTTAGTTTCATCTTCCATGTACATCATGTCTAACAGGTCATGTGCCCAACCTTCGTTTTTAGCGAGTCTGGTTAACAGACGAAACGCCAGCACTTGAACAGCCGGTACCTGACTCCACATGCTGTCATTAAGACAACGCCAATGATTACTGTCCATCTCGGTATTTTTTTCAATTTGTGGTAAACAGGTAGCACAGACTAAAACCGATTTGTCAGAGTTAGGCTCCGCCACCGGCGGTACCTCGAAAACAGCTAAGTCAGAAGTGCAACCACAAAGTTCACAAGCAGCATTGCTACGTTCTAATAGCGCTTTTTTAATCGGCATAATAAGTCCTTTAAAGGAGGTGTACCCACATTACTTGAAGGTAGATCTGCAAGTAATTGGGGTAACAAAATAAGATGGCGCTATTATGCCCCTCTTTAAGCATAAAAAAAAGTTTGATTAGTCGCTCATTTATTCAGTAAATATATTTATAAAATTCATTATTTATGTAGCAAATGACAATATTACTTACCTGATACCAAAAGAACTAAAAATATGATCACCCTTGCTGGTTAAAATTATCCCTAACTGCGTTGTGAGTTTTATTCAGAACGTCCTGTTCTTCACCACTTCGTGGCCAGCTGAAGCTGTTCAAAATAGCTCCCTACTATTTTGTGTATTCAGAACATCCTGTTCTTCACCACTTCGTGGCCAGCTGAAGCTGTTCAAAATAGCTCCCTACTCTTTTGTGTATTCAGAACATCCTGTTCTTCACTACTTAGTCACCAGCTGAAGCTGTTCAAAATAACTCCCTACTATTTTGTGTATTCAGAACATCCTGTTCTTCACCACTTAGTGGCCAGCTGAAGCTGTTCAAAATCGTTCCAGACGATTTTTGTGAAGTGAGAATAATGATCGAATGCAACTCTCGCCTTGTTAGTACTAATTTTTCCTTCGCAATCATTGATCTCTTCATTAATTCTTTTGGTATAATGGACTGGTTCACGTTAAAATGGATTTTTTATGTCGACACTATTTTAAACACTGAGCAAAATCCTATGAATGAAGCACTGAACATTGCAGACCAAACTCTGGTCCTGCATCGTCACCCAAGAATAAAAAATGAAACATTACAAGCATGGGATTCTGCTGATGAATACCTCATCAATTACTTCTCTGAAAATGAACTGCAAAAACAGCTGAATGAAAATGAGCAAATATTGCTTATTAACGACAGCTTCGGCGCGCTAACTTGTTACCTGCAAGCATTCCAGCGCACCGTGGTTTCAGACTCATATTTAGCGATTAATTCAATCAAGCTCAATATGCAGCGTAATCGTTGCCCGGAAGAAAATATTCTTTTACAGGACAGTCTGCAGCAGTTTCCTGAAAACGTGAAAATTGTACTGATTAAAATACCTAAAACACTTTCTTACCTTGAAGAAATGTTACAAAAATTACACGCAGTAATAACGCCTGAAACTATCGTTGTGGCGGCTGGTAAAGTCAATATGATTCATAACTCTACTCTAGATTTATTTGAAAAATATATCGGTACAACCAAAACGTCATTGGCGAAAAAGAAATCACGTTTAATTTTCAGCTTACCGATCACCAAAGAAGTGCCTGAAAAAGAGATAGCAATCACCTGGGAAATTGAAAAGCTTGATTGGAAAATCCATAACCATGCTAATGTATTTTCTCGTAACCACTTGGATATTGGCGGTCGTTTCCTAATGGACAATCTCCCTAAAGGTGATTTTTCTAAAGTGGTAGACTTAGGTTGCGGTAACGGTATTATTGGAATGGCGGCATCTGCTGCATACCCGAAAGCACAAATCACCTTTATTGATGAGTCCTACATGTCGATTGATTCTGCACGTATTAACATGCAGAAAAATTTACCTGAAGAACAAGCTGAAAATGCGCGATTTGTGGTTAATAACGGATTAGTGGGTTTCAAACCGCGCAGCTATGATCTGATTTTATGTAACCCTCCTTTTCACCAGCAACAAACAATTACCGATCAGATTGCCTGGAGCATGTTTAATGATGCACATTTCTGTTTAGTCGAGAATGGTGAGTTAGTGATAGTGGGTAATCATCATCTTAACTATCAGGACAAGCTGGAGCGTATCTTTGGCAACTGTGAAGTTGTTAGCCAGAACAAAAAGTTTGTTATTTTACGTGCAGTAAAAGAGGATTAGTTTTCAAACAAAATCTAAACAATAAAAAAGCAACTCTTTGAGTTGCTTTTTTTTGTCTAAAGATAAAAAAACCGTTTGGTTTTATCCGAACGGTTTTTATCTTATGGTGTTATATGCGATTACTTTTTACATCGAATTACTTAAAAAGACCTATCGCATTTAAAAATACGAGTAGAATACCTACAGGTGCAACATAACGCAGAAGTGTTAATACGACAGCGAAATATGTGTCAGATAAGTTGAACTCTTCTTTTAAAATCTCTGGTTTAATTACCCAACCGGCAAAGACTGATATAAGTATGCCACCCAGCGGTAATAAAATATTGGCGGTAAGGTAATCTAAAAACTCAAAGATATCCCCTCCCATACCAAAAGACAGTTTTGTCCATTCTGCACCGGCAAATGAGAATATAGTACATAAACTCAATATCCAAACTGCAGCACCTGCAATAATAGCAGCTTTAGTACGGCTCACATTTTGACGCTCTACTAAATAAGCAGTAGGAGATTCAAGCAGCGCAATAGCCGATGTAAATGCAGCGAAAACCACCATCACAAAGAATAAAACGCCCACAAAATCACCAAAAGGCATTGAACCAAAGGCAAGAGGAAGTGATTGAAACAATAACCCGGGTCCGGCACTTGGCTCCAAACCATGCGCAAATACGATAGGGTAAATAGCGAGTCCCGCAATTAACGCCACAACAGTATCAGCGACAGCGATCATCATTGAGGTTTTAACAATTGAAACACCCTTAGGTAAATAGGCGCCGTAAATCATCATAATACCCATCGCTAAACTAAGCGTAAAAAAGGCATGACCTAATGCGACTAATGCGCCTTCAATCGTCAACTGCGAAAAATCAACATGAAACATAAAGGTAAAGGCAGCAGCAAAGTCACCCACAATGGCAGAGTAAATCATAATACCTAAAAGTAATACGAATAGAGCCGGCATTAAATAAGTAATTGCGGTTTCCAGCCCCTCTTTAACACCTTTAGAGATCACGTAAACGACAGCGGCAATAGTTAAGGTTGTCCAGATAAGAAGTTGCGGTACGCTGGTAATCAAATCAGTAAATAAAGCCCCTATTGCATCGGCATTAGTGGCAGGATCCGCAGCCGCCGCGCTAAATTCGCCGGAACCGGCAAAAAATACATAAGCTGCCGCCCAACCGGCAATAACCGCATAAAAACTTAAGATTAGAAAACCCGCTAACACCCCAATTGAGCCGATAATCGACCAATGAGATGAATGACCCGACTCGGTTGCAACATGGGTCATCGCATTTGCAGGCGTTGAGCGTCCACGTTTACCAATAACAACTTCGGCCATCATGACCGGAACACCGATCAGAAATATACATAAAAGGTAAACAAAAACGAACGCGCCACCGCCATTTTCACCCATAATATAAGGAAATTTCCATATATTACCAAGTCCAACTGCAGCACCCGTTGCAGCTAAGATATACGCGTATCGACTTGACCATCGATTGGAAACATGAGTATCAGTATTCATTTAAATCCTTGAGGTGTAATTAAAATAGTTATAGTTATAGCCAGAACGTATAAAAATGCAAATTAAGCAAATAACGGCTTAAGAATAATAATAGTTGAACTGGGAGGCTACACAAACTGTAATAAAAATTTTATGCTGGCAATAGCATAAAAATTGGAGCATAACAATTAAAAAAAAATATATCAATACTAATAAAAACAGAGTGAGCTATTTAACATCAATAACAACTGATTTATATCATTATAAATATTGACATAATGTATTGCAGTCAGCCTTAGTTGCAGATATTTTTTCATAAGTCACTTTAACTATCTGAAACTGTGCAAAAGTTCGGTTAAAAGTTAATCCATGCGATTTTTCAATCAGCATACATAAAATAAAATTATCGTCATTATCTAAAACAAAATACTTTTTGGCTTCTTTAATAGCGGATGATTTTAATATTATATGATCCCCTTTATTAACAAGCGGTTGTTGAGCGACACTCGACGATTCAAATAACCAATTTTTGGGCATGATAGGTTTATGAAAGTGGTTAACAACTAATATATGCAGAATAATCTGAGATCTTAATGCCGGCCAATATCCGGCTAATGCAGGGCCTTCAAAAAGATCAATATAATTAGCAACATCTTCAATAGTAAAAAAAACCGGTTGATCAAATTTTAATATCAGCATTTCAGGTTTATAAACAATATCGATAGCCCGATCACCCATATTGAGGGTTAACGTCGACCGATTATGATCAAACAGCCAATGCCAATTTGCCTGCGGTCTAAAATCAATTATTCCCTGCATTTTTTTACACAAAGTCAATTTCACCTCTTACTGCTCTGCACAAACAGAGCAGTATTATAAATTAAATATTATTGACAATATTTTTAACTAATTGAGGGCCATTGTAAATAAAACCAGAATAGATCTGCACTAAACTTGCACCCGCTTGTATTTTTTCTTTGGCAGCAATCACATTATCAATGCCACCCACGCCAATAATCGGGATCTCTCCTTTTAATTGCGCGGCAAATTTTGCAATCACAGCGGTACTTTTATTTTGCAGAGGACGGCCACTTAAACCACCCGCTTCACCGGCATGCGACATTCCCTGAACCATCTCACGATCAAGGGTGGTATTAGTGGCAATTAAACCGTCAATTTTGTATTTGAGCAATGAAGCTGCGATCGAGACAATCTCCTGATCACTGAGATCCGGCGCAACTTTTAAGGCAATCGGCACGTATTTATTGTATTTAACCTGCAGTTCACTTTGACGTGTTTTGAGCACATCAAGCAATTCATCCAGTGCTTCACCATACTGTAATGAACGCAATCCGGGTGTGTTTGGTGAGGAGATATTGACCGCAATATAATCGGCATAGGGATAAACTTTATCCATGCACAATAAGTAATCATCTTTGCCCTGTTCCACCGCAGTTGATAAATTTTTTCCGATATTAATACCAATAACACCTTTGAAATTACTGTCCTGCACATTCTTAATTAAATTTTCGACGCCCTCATTATTAAACCCCATGCGGTTAATAATGCCTTCTGATTCCAAGACTCTAAACATGCGTGGAGATTCATTACCGGGCTGTGCAACGGGGGTTACCGTACCCACTTCAATATGTCCAAAACCCATTGCGCCAAACGCATCAATACACTCGCCATTTTTATCTAAACCCGCAGCCAGTCCGACTGAATTAGGAAAGGTTAAGCCCATTACCTGCACCGGTCTGTTTTGGACTCTCTGACGATAGATAAAATCTAAGATAGTGCCCTGAGTTAACTTTAATTGTTTGATTGAAAAGTCATGGGCCTTTTCAGGATTTAACATGAATAAAAAACTGCGCATAATTCGATAAAACATAAATAAAACCTTTAATATAAAGTGGATAAAATAATGTTGTATTTATTGTACCCTGTATCCGTTAAACAGAAACAATAAAATGAGATAAGTTAGTTATACCAAATGCATTAAAGATGTGATCTTGTATTGCGCAGGAAAAATCAACACTAGCAAGGCATAAGTTGTAGGAAGTAGTTATTCTCCTTTCAAGGCTTATAACGCAGATAGGGTTGATTTTAACCAGCAAGGCTGATCACTTATTTGATGCGTTTGGTATTAGTTAAGCATAATATGTTGATAACCGTGCACTCGCACACGCCAGCCTTTTAACCAGTGCAGCTCATCGCCCGGGGCATTTTTAACACGACGGGTTAATACTTCATCGGCCGATAAAGCAAATGCACGCAGAGCATGATCATATTTAAGCGGCATGGTTAATAAAACTTGTTTTAATCCCCATCCCTGTCCCTGGTAAGATTCTTTTGACAAAACCCCTTCACCTTTAAAATTAATATAATCCAATAGCGCAAAAATACCCTCGGGCAACATCGTTAAACGGGCAAGCTGGTAATTAATCACTTTTATTTCGGTATTATTACTATCGGCAAGTATTAACGGAATCCCGGTTTCTAAGCGTTTTATAATAAACTGCACTTGTAAATCAAAATGCTTATTTAATAAAAGCCTCAACTCAGTGAGCTGCGGTTGATCAAATTCCCGGTAAAATTGTGCGCGACTTTTCCACGGGGCCAGCTCACTGCGCGCAAGCCACCGTGGCAGCACAACACCATGGTCTTGGAAAAACTGCAATAATTCAGGAAATTGTTCTTTAAAGGAGCCTTTTTCACTGCTTGGGTACCAGATAAAATGCCCCAGACCTAATGACGGGAAATCTTCATTTTCATTCCAGCTAGTCAGATTCGTCTGTTTTTGCTGACCTTCATTTTTCCATATCAGCTGACCTAATTTATCGGCCTGTTGAGGCGTCAAATCAATGCTGTAAACCTGGCTGATAGCGCTTAGACTGGTCAATAATAAAAAAAAACAAAAAATTAAACGCAACATCAGAGATTCCTTTTATAAACAGCAGGCTAGAGATTCATTAACAATAAACCCTTATTCGCGCCCGGGTAGTTTTTTCCACGTCACCTTGTCGCGCAAATAAACAGGGGTTGCAAGTTCCGGTAAAACAGCTAATGATTTGTCGATGCAGTTAATGACTTCATCGAGCATAAATCTTGCACTGGGAAACTCAATTTCGGTTTTTTCAGGCGCGTTAAAGTGATCGCTGAGTTCTGGATAAGCCGCCCAACCGGAGCCCACTAACACCGCATGTTCAGCAATATTTTCCTGGCGTGCGATTAAATCAGCCGGTTTAATCACCACCTCATCATTCACTAACACCATTAATTTTTCGCTTAATTGGTAATGCGCAAAATAAACCTCTCCCATGCGCGCATCAATAGCCGCATAGACATCCTGAGCACCCTTCATCTTAAAGGCTTGTTGCGCCATCGCCTGTAATGTTGACACTCCCACCATATTTTTTTCACTGCCAAAGGCCAAACCCTGTGCAATGCTGATACCTATTCTCACCCCGGTAAAACTACCCGGTCCGCGGCCATAAGCAATAAAATCCATCTCGGATAAATTTAGACCCGCTGATTGTAAGACTTGCTCGACCGTGGGCAAAATTTTTGTCGTATGCTCACGCGGTGCCAGCATAAATTGATCGCTGATAACCTGGCCCGTCGCCGTTTGGCAAAGCACCGCAACTGAGCAGGCTTCCGTTGAAGTATCGACACATAACACATTTAACTTTTTGAACATATTTAGCCTATCTATTCCAGTGGGTATTCCCTGAGGGCAGGGAAATTTTATTGATTTGAAGTCCCTGCTGTGCAGGAATGAGATTAATTAATATTAACTAATCAATCGTTTTTAAAAAATCGATAGCATTATCTAAGGAGCGAGTACGCGGCATGCAAGGTAAACTATTGAGAAACAGATTACCATATTTTCGGGTCACCAAACGTGTATCACAAACAATCAATACACCTTTATCCTTTTCCGCCCGAATCAATCGCCCGACGCCCTGTTTAAAGGTAATAACGGCTTGCGGTAATTGTACTTCGGCAAAGGGGTCTTTACCCTTTAATTGTGCATCTTCGATCCGCGCTTTTAATAAAGGCTCTTCGGGAGAGCTAAAGGGAATTTTATCGATAATAACACAGGATAATCCCTGTCCACGCACATCCACCCCTTCCCAAAAACTGCTGGTTGCGACAAGCAAGGCATTACCATGGTTAATAAACTCATCAAGCAGTGCCTGTTTGCTTTTTTCCCCCTGCAACAGGACAGGCAAGGTCAATATTTGACGAAATCCCGCCGCCAGCTGATTCATCATGGCATGACTGGTACATAAAAAGAAACAACGTCCTTTACTGGCGCGAATCACCGGCGCAAGCTCTTCTACCAGTTTATCGGCCAATCCCGGTGTACCGGGCTCAGGTATTAACCTGGGCACCACAAATAAAGTCTGCTGTGCATAATCAAAGGGGCTGGCTAACTGTAAACACTGGCTTTCTTGTAAACCCAGCAAGGCGGTAAAATGATCAAATTTGCCTTTCACGGATAACGTTGCCGAGGTAAAAATCCAACTTGCCTGTTTTTTTTCACATTCAGCCTGAAAACGCCCTGCAACACTTAAAGGGGTAATATTTAGTGAAAAATGTTGTTTTGTACACTCAAACCAGTAACTAAATCCGCTTTCATTAACACTGTTAAGTTTTTTAAATAACAGCATAAATTGGGTTAAACGCTCAAAACAATGGTCTAATACGTCACTTTTACCTAAGCGTTCGAGGATCACTTCCTTTAAAAAATCCATCACCTGCAGGACACGATCAACATGCAGCTGCATCACCCGCTCTTTAGACTTATCTCGCCAGCTGCCGGTGCCTTTATCAATTGCAAAGGCCATTCGAAAATCTAACACACTTAAACGTAATTGATCCGCCGCCTTAGACATCTGTTTTGCTTCGCGAAGCTCAGTGCGATAGACAAACTCGATCTCTTTAGCGAGCTCCATTAACTGCCGGCTGGACAGTGATTCGCCAAAATACAGGCTGGCAATATCGGGCAGTTGGTGGGCTTCATCAAAGATATAAACCCCCGCCTCGGGTATAAGCTCTCCAAAGCCAGTTTCTTTAACCGCCAAGTCTGCAAAAAACAGATGATGATTGATCACCACAAGATCTGCATCCATGGCTTTTTTGCGCGCTTTAACAATAAAACAATCGTCAAAACTGGGACACTCACGGCCTAAACAATTATCATTGTTACTGGTAATAGAAGGAATAATCACGGCATCTTCAGCAAGATCTTTGATTTCAGCAAGGTCGCCGGTTTTACTGGTAAGAGACCAATTTTTAATTTTTATCAGCTCGATTTGTAATGCTTTTTCCCGCTGCTTGGTCTCCAGCATAAAACGCGCCAGACGTTCATTACAAAGGTAGTTACTGCGCCCTTTTAAGACAGTCACGGAACCGGTGAAATTAGTTGCGGCTATTAATAAGGGTAAATCTTTTAGGAACAGCTGTTCCTGCAGTGCTTTACTGCCCGTTGAAATAATGATTTTGTCACTGGCGTCTTTATCAAAGGTTAATAAAGCCGGCGCTAAATAGGCAAAGGTTTTCCCTGTCCCGGTTTCGGCTTCAACAACTAAATTTTGCTTTTTGGTGATAGCTTCTGTCACGGCGTCAGCCATTTCAATCTGTGCATCCCGGGAGATAAAAAAAGGCAGTTGTTTACTTAAGGCACCCGAGGCTGAAAAAAAAGATGAGATCAAAGTTAAGGACTCTACAAAAAAAGGCTGATGAACTGTATTCTACGTGAATTGAAAGTATGATTATAGGCTAATCAATCAACAGTTATTTAATATGCTTAGCGAGCAAAGCGCGAGCAGCAAAACGTTTGCTTTCTCATGCTCACTCCCACGCTCCGCGTGGTAATGGAAATACCGTACTGGTTATTTGTAAGCCTTCGCTTGTGAGCTTTTGCTCGTTCCCATGCTCCGCTTGGTAATGGAAATACCGTAGTGGTTATTTGTAAGCTTTCGCTTGTGAGCTTTTGCTCGTTCCCATGCTCCGCGTGGTAATGGAAATACCGTACTGGTTATTCGTAAGCCTTCGCTTGTGAGCTTTTGCTCGTTCCCACGCTCCGCGTGGTAATGGAAATACTGTACTGGTTATTTGTAAGCCTTCGCTTGTGATATTTTGCTCGTTCCCACGCTCCGCGTGGTAATGTAAATACCATACTGGTTATTCGTAAGCTTTCGCTTGTGAGCTTTTTGTTTTGTTTCTTAGAGGGTAATTTCGCCCTGACGGCGAGTAAACGTTGAGAAACCGAAACGCAGTTTCGCAGTTCGAATAAGTTATGCTTCTAAATGCCGAAAAAAAGTAGGCAAAAAGCGTCACCCCTAGCCATTTTTTAATCTTGCACTGCCCAACCACTTTTTAACGCACCGGCTCGGACAGCACATCCATGTGCAGAGCCGAGCCTAATGAAATCAACAAGGGCACGCAGAGCTTAGCCCGCTCATAATCCTGAACTGGCGTTCAATTCGCTCCATGATTTCCTTTGCTAAAGTGGTTGCACAGTGCAAGAAAAATGGAAGGGGAATCTCGTAGCCGCATTGGTTTGGTTTATTTATCAAAAGGTTTGGATGTCCCGCTTTAGGTGGTGTACAGATTATGAGAAACCGAAATGCAGTTTCGCAGTTCTAGGTGTTCATGCTCTTTGAACAGCCAAAGAAAAGGAAGCAAAAGGCAAGACGCGACCCCATTGACCCTTTTGTTGAATTGTTCCATGCCCTGTTAATTCAATCCCATTAGGCATATTTTACCAAATACGTACAAATAAGCAGTGGATTTTTAACTCTGCATTTCTAATTTCCTCTAAGGTTTTATCATTAATATACATTAAGTTACCTATTTCTTTTTTAAGTGATTTATAGAAACATGCTGTTACTGGGTGATGGGTTTATAAAACATCCATCAAGAAAATTCGAGATCTTGCCTTTTGCGCGAAAGACTTGACGCTCATAACCTCTGCTTTTGTCACAAATTAACCTTTACGGTAACAGCGCATCAAAGTACCAATTAAAAGATGTATTGATGTTTATTGAAAACAGGAGGGAGCAAGCTGTCGCTGCCAGGTAGGAACTGAAATTAAAGGGATCAGTCTTGTGTCTTTATACAAAACGCAAGACTTGCCCCGAATGGCACTGCATTAAGCCTAAAATGTATAGATAATGCGGTGTTCAGTGTAATTTTACATTCTGCAACAATTCAACCTAACTCATTAAGTGCATGTTTATAGGTCTATTTACAAAGTCTGTAAAATCAAGTCACTCATTGAAAGCCCCGAAAAACAGGCGTTATACCTTAATGCAGTGCCATTCAGACTGCCCCCATTTTATATCTAAATATCTTTTACAGCATCACACACCTAAGTAATTTGTATATAAATATGCAAAACCATACCGTGTTTTGTTACCTACCATATATGCTGTAACTATCTTATTCGCCAATAGTACTTGTTTACATTCTTCCATAGTAGAGTTCTTGATTACTGCTTTATCTTTATTATTAACTCTTATATCTGTAATTAGATTTTCAAATGCATCCTCGTATAATATATTTTTCTTATAACTACTATCCACTCGATTATTTGAAAGATCTTCACAGAAATATTGAACAAATTCATTCCCCTTTTCACCCCATAAATCAGTTAAATAATTAATAACTGCGCTTTTACGAACCTGACTACTAGTACAATATAATAAGCTTAATATAGAGTCTTTTCTAAAACCTTTCATATGGTCAGATTCTTTTTGCTCTTTTATTGCAAATGCAATTAAATCTATAAAAGGCCGCAAGTTTACTGTTTTATCAGCACTTTGAATATTTCGATATAAGTCTTCGTATGCAAGTCTAATTTTTCCATTTTTTCTAGATTTAGGAGAACCAAAAAATAGATTAATAATAGGTTGAATTAAATATGTATCTAATGGCAACTGATTATGTTGATGACCTTTAGTTTTTAATTTCTTCTCTATTTGTTGAATATTTATCCCTGGTGATGAAGAATAAGCTCTTAAGTACTCAAAGAAATCATCTTTACAATATATAAAGATAATTTTCAAAAAGTATGAAAACATTTCATTTTGACTCCATTCCAAATCAATCACCCTAGTCGAGAAGGAGTTTTTATTTGTTAAGTTACCGAGTCTTTCATACAAATCTCTGCGTAAAAAGAGTTTAGGGAAAATCATATCCCACGGACAGTTAATACAGAGTTTTACTAAAGGGGAAATAATATCATTCCACAAACCAGGCTTTACAATATTATCTAATCTATCAAAAGTAATGATTAGTCGTGTCTCAGAGGATTTTAATTGGCCATTGATTATGTATAGTTCATCTTCAATTCTACCAAATAACTCATCATCATTAATTAACTTTATTATTTTCCCTTGAGCCGTTGTTCTGGTTAGATCAATCATTGGAATGTCGGTATTACTTTTGAGATCCCCTCGATTACAAAGAGCTTGCCAGATAAAAAATACCCAGAACTTTTTGATAAATAACTCATCGTTTAAGTATTTATCAAATTTCAACATTTCAAAATTGTCATTTTCAAAATTTGTAGCGTTAAGCACTTTATAATTCAAATGCCCTCTTTGAGATTTTGCCACTAATCTAGAGAAAAATTCTTCATTTTGTAACGCTTTATAGAAGGCGGTCTTACCTGTTCCTTTATCTCCAAGTAATATACTCTTTTCAGGAATTAAAAAATCTTCCATACAAGGACGAAAATAAAATATGTTATTTATATAATCAGTATCGTATTCAGTAGTTTCGGCATATAAACTAGGTAATTTTTCAGAAATTTTATTTAGTATTCGATCTTGTAAGTCAATCGATTTAGTTTTTGAATCACCCATTGTAATTTTAGGAGTAGATTCCTCTGATACCATTTCACTATTTACTGACATTTTTTTAGTTTGTTTACTTACAGGGGCAACTATCTCTACTTCAATCTCTTCTGCTACTTCATCTACTTTGGGTGCTATGCTAGATTCAATATATTGAAAAAATTTGTGGTATTGCATTGAGCCATTTTCACCACTAATAAAATCATCTAGATCATATTTATCTGCCAGAGAGGTCCCTATGAATTCTAATGTATTTTGTCGGTCAAAATAAAATGTATCAGCATCAAAGTCATAAATACTTTGTATGTTTTTAACGAAATTATTGAATCTTCGGCTGTAATTGTTGCTTAATATTGAAAGAACGAAAGTTGCATTAATCCCCTTGCCACTCAACAACCTAGACACATATTCTGTACCTGGTTGATTTTGAGTATCATCTCCAACCAAGACAACTACATGCTGAGATAATTGAGTGAGCATTCCAAAAAGATTATTAAAGCCAGTTCTAGAGTCTATTAAGATAACATCGGGATTATATTTTAATTGAATCTCATCGATTAAACGACTAAATGTATCAATTAGCCCCGCACCTTGAAGGTCTATACGAGCTAACCCTTCTAAATAGCTGTCTACATCATTTGTATCAGTTGATAATATATTTCCTGCTGACATAAAATTAATTATACCGCTTCCTGAATAGTCCTTCTCTATTTTATAAATATAGTTATCGATATCGACAGACTTCGTAAATATTTGATCATTTAAGTACTCAACAAGACCACTTTTTTGTTTTTCAGATTGAGCACTATTGAAAAAATTAAGTAACCCAGGTGCTTCTAAATCACAGTCTATAACAAAGACGTTTTTACCTTGTCTAGATAAATAAGTAGCTGTTAGAGCTAAAGAGGTAGTCCTACCTACACCACCTTTATAACTAAAGAACGTCATCACATTTTGTTTTTTTTGGTTATTATTTTTATTATTAATTAAAGTATTAAGAGATCTTCTCAAACCTAAAGATACTTTTCCATTTTCAAATAAATAGCTATAATCGTCATCTTCTGATTGTTCAACAGTTATAAATACAAATAAAATATTCTTATTCTGTAGCTCGTTTAATACAATGTTTTTCAAAGAAAGCTCATTTATACCTTTCACAGTATTACTGACAATATGAACATTTACCTTTTGATTGATTTTTAACTCGATAAAAAAATTATGAATGCACTTTGATTCAATTCCTCCCATCAAATCAATTTCTAATCTACTTATAAAATCTATTGATTTTAACATTTTTATTTCCTTACATTCTTCTCAGAAAACTCTTTGTATGAAGATAAAGTGCTTTAACATCTTGATAGTTAACAGCTACTTCTTCGTACCTTATCGCTGGGTTCCATTTTTCCAACAATAAGGCTATTTTATTGTCAAGACTCTCATATGATAAGTCACTCACTTGCGAGGTTAACTGTTCTTGTAGTCTTGCAAAATCATGTATTGCAATTTTATTATATATAATAAGCCCTGAATCTCGACAACCAACTTTATCTACATTCACATCAACATCGAAAACTAAAAGCTCAAATATTTTGTATTTTAATGAGCATTCAATGATATAACCTGATAAATAATAAAGGCTCACAATTAGGTGCCTAAAATTTTGATCTTGAATTTCATCATTATTTATACAAGACTCTATTTTTACTTGTAGTACTCTACAAGCTTGGTTATGCCTTTTTGCTGCAGATAAATATTCTGGATATTTCACAATAACTCCTGATAGAAACAGAAAAACTAGGATTGCTAAAAAGGCAGGTATATCCATACCTTATATCCTTTTAAATCATCACATTAAAACAAACATCATACTATAATCAATTAAAAATTAATATTGCAGCAGATACCCATGACCAAAAAACTGGTATCTATAAGTGCTAACCATGCCACCTAAGTGCTAACCATGCCACCCATTTTTCTACCCATTTTTCTAAAAAATAACTTAGCCTCTTACAGCATTCATTTCGATAGCATTTTATGACTATTCATACGCATCAATTGAACTTATTTTAATAAACTGGGCTTTAGATAATGCTAACCATGCCACCCATTTTTCTAAATAATGTACTAACCATGCCACCCATTTTTCTAAAAAATAACATAGCCTCTTTCAGCATTCATTTCGATAGCATTTTATGACCATTCATACGCATCAATTGAATTTATTTTAATAAACTGGGCTTTAGATTGTGAAATATGAGGAAGTTGGCTGTTTTAAACCAGTAGAAGAAGCTTGATATCAATCAAGCAGAAAATGACTTACAGGTAGTTGAAAAATTGAGTTTTAAGCACACAACCAGCGTTGGCAGTTTGCTGCGCCGTGGCGTCGCTTTCGGTCTAAATG
>NZ_PJBP01000171.1 GCF_002836415.1 Psychromonas sp. MB-3u-54
GTTTCAAATTGCGGTGTTAAGAAAGCCGATAGCAAATTTACAGCGGGTTATATTGGGTTTTTTCTACGTCATTTTAGGACTGACTCTATTTTTGTTGGGCTTAGAGTTAGCACTTTTTCCCTTGGGTGAAACCATGGCGAAGCAGTTGACCGCACCAGAATTTCTTTACTCTTTTAAAGATGACATCACAGAGTCCTTAGGCTGGATTGATTATTATTGGGTGTATCTGTTCGCATTTGCTATCGGATTTAGCACTACTATTGCAGAGCCTGCATTAATTGCCGTTGCGATAAAAGCCAATCAGGTTTCAGGTGGCGCGATCAGGGTTAATGGTTTGCGCATTGCCGTAGCGTTAGGTGTCGCGATTGGAATTTCATTAGGGAGCTACAGGATAGTGGTGGGTGACCCTATTCATTATTACATTATGGCTGGTTATACGGTGGTTATTATACAAACGAATTTTGCGCCAAAAGAGATAATCGCACTTGCCTATGATTCTGGTGGTGTTACAACATCGACGGTGACAGTGCCATTGGTCACCGCATTAGGCTTGGGCCTCGCTTCCCAAGTGCCGGGAAGAAATCCGGTTATTGATGGCTTTGGATTGGTCGCATTTGCCAGTCTGTTTCCCATCATTTCAGTAATGGCATATGCTCAAATTACTCAATGGCTAAATTCAAGAGCATCTTCTAAGGAGAATGATAATGCGCTTTAAACTAATAATTGCCTTTGTAGAAGATACAAGGACTGATGCTGTCTTAGATGCGGCGCGCAAAGCAGGAGCGACTGGCGCAACGGTCATTAATAATGCGAGAGGAGAAGGGGTCATTCAAAAAACCACTTTTTTTGGCCTGACGTTAGACGTTCAAAAAGACGTTTTATTATTTGTAGTTGAAGAGCACCTGTCGCGGGAAATATTAGAAACAATTAACCGGGTTGGTGAGTTTGATCTGCAGTCGGGGCAGGGCATTGCGATTCAAATAGATATTGAAGATGCCGTCGGTGTTGCCCATCAGATAGATACATTAACTAAGGCAGTAGAGGACGAGCTATGAACCAGAAAAAGGTTGTTAGAGTGCGAGACGTGATGGTCAATGCCTATGTGATGATTGACGGTATTGCTACGGTGAAAGAAGCCATTCGACTGGCCCGGGAAAATGTTGTAAAAGTGTTAGTGGTGAATAAACGCCACGATGATGATGAATACGGTATCGTTTTGATGAATGATATTGCTAAGAAAATTCTGGCACAGAACCGCTCTGTTGAGCGCAGTAATATTTATGAAATTATGACCAAACCCGCACTATCTGTTGCCCCTGATATGAATGTTAAATACTGCGCGCGTTTATTTGAGCGATTTGGTATCAGTCGTGCGCCGGTCATTGAAAATGGCAAAATTGTTGGCATAGTCAGTTATAATAATATTGTGCTGAACGGTATGGCGTTGGAGGAGTAAAACAATAAAAGGAATAAAATCTCGAGACTAAATCCAGTATCCTAACAGGATCGTTAAATTTTCCTGCAACACAGTCCTTTAACGAATGCTCTTTAATCAAGTTCAATAATGAGCGTCTGATGGTGGCTAAATTTGTTGCGCCGTCTTCCGTATAAATTTTGGATTCCTCTTCTCTAAAGCTCACATCTATGTCTGCCAATAGTGTCTATACTGAAGATGGGCGTGCTGAATCATAAAGGAGAGATATTATGTCAAAGACGTTGGTAATGGTAACAAATGCAAGTGCTGCACGGGTTTTTAGCTACCTAGCGCACGAAGAGTTTAGTTTACTTAAAGAGTTTAGCCATCCAGAAAGTCGTCAGAAAGGAGTAGATTTGGTCAGTGACCGTCCCGGGCAAGGCAATGCAAAGGGGGGACACGGTGCACTTGTTCCGCCTAATAACCCCAAGCAAATTGAAGCCGAACGTTTTGCGCATGAACTGGCGAGCTGGTTAGACGATCAACGTAAGCAAAATAGTTGTAATCAGATAATGTTGGTCGCGGACCCAAGTTTTTTAGGGCTTCTGAATAAATCTCTTAATAATCAAACTGCGCAGTTAGTTTTTAAATCTCTGAACAAAGACTATTCAAAGGTCGTTCCACGTGATCTTCCTGAAATGTTGGGGCTTATCGCGCCTAAGAAAGATCCGCTTCGTTAGTTAATGCCTGTACTGAGAGGCTCGGCATAGTCGCCCTGAAGCCGATTTCAGTTATTAGCTTCGGGGCAAATATAACTTAATTTAAATAATGGCTGTTATCATGCTCTTTTGCCTGACTAGACTTATTGATAACACGATTATCTTCCTAGCAGATATATCTAATGCAGTTTTTCCAGCTGCTTTAGCTAAATAGGATTGATTGCTTATTGACTCTTTTGCGCAGGATATAAAGACCCGATTAACAATAAATTATGTGCTGCCAAAATCTGTTAGATGAAAAGGTTATTTAGACTGCTTGTCCCGTTGTCCGGTGATCATTTGTTTAATTAAATTAACCGGACCAAATTTGCTGAACAAGACGACCGCCGACACATGAAAAACAACCAGCATCATCGTAG
This sequence comes from Psychromonas sp. MB-3u-54, assembly GCF_002836415.1. Classification (GTDB taxonomy): domain Bacteria; phylum Pseudomonadota; class Gammaproteobacteria; order Enterobacterales; family Psychromonadaceae; genus Psychromonas. The sequence continues at coordinate 2,553 of NZ_PJBP01000171.1, forward strand.
TGTTTGCTATTAATTCATGTATCTCCTCAAGCCAATCTTCCCCCCAGAATGCATCTAACCCCATCATCCAACCCGAGATACCGGAGCTTAACAGGCAAAACAATAATGCGAAGACCATTAACCCTCCGATAGGATTATGACCCTTCGAGACTTCAAACTGTTTTGATTTTAGCAAATGTAAATGATGCTTAATGCCGCTAGGCGTTGGTAAAAAGTTTTTAAAACGCGCATTTTTAGAGCCAACAAACCCCCATAGTATACGGATTGCTAAGGCCGCTAAAATATAATATCCAGCCCAGCGATGGTTTGTATCACCTTCTTCAAAAACCAGGAAGTTGAGCAGAAACATGGCTGCTACTGTCCAATGAAAAAAACGAATGAGGGGATCCCAAATCATTGATTGTACTTTCATAGCAGCCCCTTTTTATTAGTCGTCGATTTCTTGTTTAAAAATTTCAGCGGTTTCTGGGTGGAAATATATTTCTACTCTTTGTTGTTTTTGGTTATAACCGTATAGTTCATAACATCCGTGAGATGACTCTTTGAATTTTTTTATTTCATAACCCTGATCAAGCAGATTTTGTTCGAATTGATCTTTTGGAATCCAGTTAGACTTATCATCTCCTTCTGTACATGTTGGACCTGCCATTGCGCCCGTTGAAGCAGCTATCATTACCGTTGCAAGTAGAAACTTTCTCATTTTTTTCTCCAGTATTTATATTTAATAGAATCGTGCTTTACGACGATTTTTACTTTATAAAATAAATTATTACTAATGACTTCACTTTGTTACGCTTTTTACTTTATAAGATAAATCTTACGAATGACTTAAGAGGAAATAAATTAAAGGGAGGAACCGAGTAATAAATGAGGGCATTGAATGATTTTTGGCTCAAAGAAGGAACCGAGTAATAAATGAGGGCATTGAATGATTTTCAGCTCAAAGAAGGAACCGAGTAATAAATGAGGACATTGAATGATTTTCAGCTCAAAGAAGGAACCGAGTAATAAATGAGGGCATTGAATGATTTTCAGCTCAAAGAAGGAACCGAGTAATAAATGAGGGCATTGAATGATTTTCGGCTCAAAGAAGGAACCGAATAATAAATGAGGGCATTGAATGATTTCCCGCTCAAGAAGAAAATTGTAATATACTTGAGCATTCTAAAAACGGAGTCGTTTGCTTAACCGCTTGCAGCAAAATGGAATGAAAGGAATAGATGAATAATGCGCATTTTATTAGTTGAAGATGATGTTATGTTAGGTGAATCCATGGTGGTTTCATTAAGCCGTCATGGATACACAGTCGATTGGCTGCAATTGGGTGCGGCGGTCGAGATGACCTTAAGAACTGAAAATTTCACGGCGATAATATTAGATTTAACACTGCCGGATGTCGACGGTTTAGATATCCTTAGTCAAGTCAGGAAGGCGGGACATAAACTGCCAATCTTAATTTTAACTGCGCGAGATGATATCGATGATCGCGTTAAAGGTCTTGATGGCGGGGCAGATGATTATTTGCTGAAACCCTTTGCTTTACAAGAACTGCTTGCCCGTTTGCGGGTTATTGTCAGAAGGGTATCGGGTTATGCTGAATCAAATATTGAATTGCATGGTCTGGTTATCTCTTTGGCAAAAAACACGGTTGAGTATCATGGTGCTGCCATAAAATTAACCAATACTGAATTTAAATTGCTGACTACTTTAATAATAAAATCAGGTCGAGTATTAAGTAAAGAGTATTTACAGCAGACTTTGTACGGCTGGGACGAGATGGCGAGTGATAACGCGATTGAAGTCTATATATATAATTTGCGTAAAAAGATTGATAATCAATTAATTAAAAATATCAGAGGGGTTGGGTACATCATTGAAAAATAATATTCCGACAGCAATCTCCATTCAAAAACGATTAATAGTATCTGAAGTTTATATACATAATTTGCGTAAGAAGATTAATAATCAATTAATTAAAAATATCAGAGGGGTTGGGTAGATCATTGAAAAATAATATTCCGACAGCAATCTCCATTCAAAAACGATTGATAGTATCAGAAGTTTATATACATAATTTGCGTAAGAAGATTAATAATCAATTAATTAAAAATATCAGAGAGGTTGGGTACATCATTGAAAAATAATATTCCGACAGCAATCTCCATTCAAAAACGATTGATTGCATCAACGGTCAGCATTGCAACCCTGTTAATTTTTACCTCATGGATTCTTGTCTTTCATGAAACTAAAAATGAAGTCGATGAGGTTTATGATGCACGCTTGGGACAATTGGCTAAAATTCTGGCGCTCAGTATGCCGAGTGTGATGGATTTGGCACCTTCTGCCCGGTATAAAATCTATGCGGATTGGTCGGGCGTTATTAGTGATGTTGATAACGATAAAATGGATTCATTTCCCAGTGTGGAAAACCCGGATGACCAAAATTTATTTTTTCAATTTTATACCGATGGTCATATGGTATTTAAATCCCCCGGGGCGCCTGAACCGCTCAATATCGGCGATCGGTATTCCGGTACCGTTAACCTGAATAATCAACGGTGGCACTATTTTCAATTAAAAATTCCTTCACGGGTAAATCCTAACGCCTATGTGGTGGTTGCTGAAAAACAGTCAGTCAGAGATGAGGTTGTCAACGAAATTGCTTTATCAACCAGTCTACCGCAACTTTTATTAATTCCTATTCTGGCACTTATATTATTCTTTTTAATTAAAAAGTTTTTACGCCCCGTTAATGAATTACGCTTAGCTGTATCGCAGTGTGATGTTAATAAATTAGAATCCATAAAAATAGATCACCCGGCCGTTGAACTTGAACCTCTGATCGATCAACTTAACTACCTGTTAAGTGAATTAAATAATGCTCAAGAGAGAGAACGTCGATTTACCCGTACTGCGGCTCATGAATTAAAAACACCGTTGGCCGTGTTAAGATTAAATATTGAAAATGCATTGGCAAGTGAGGATCAAGCATCACAGGCTTATGCGCTTAACAACATAGTGCGAGGCGTTGATAGAACCGACCGATTAATTCAACAATTGTTGATGCACTCCCGCATTGAAGCTAAACAACGCCACGTTTTCAAAAATATCAATATCGCGTCATTAATTCGGGAGGTTATTGCTTTATTGGCGCCTTTAGCGTTAAAGAATCATCAAGATATTTCATATAGCGGACCTGACGAATATATTATTCAGGGAGAGACTATGTTTCTCTCTATTTTATTTAGCAATTTAATCGATAATGCGATTCGTTATTCTGGTGAAAATAGTGAGATAAAAATAATCTTAAGCGTTGATCAATCTGAATCCCAGCACAATACAGTCAAAGTACTTGTTCAGGATAATGGACCGCCAATACCGGCGGCCGTAAGAGACAAAATATTTGAAAAATTCTTTCGGGCACACAGCGAAAAGGGCGATGGTGCAGGGCTTGGAATGGCGATAGCGGCCGAGGCTGCCAAGTTACACGGGGCTTCAATAAGTTTGTTACCCTATGATCAAACGTTACTTAATCGTTTTTGTTTTACTATGAGTTGCGAAAATAAAAAATGCTTGTCTTAGAAAGTAGTTTCTGAAGATGTTTACAAAAAAGCACAACAGATCTTTTATTTGCTGTCACTTTGAGCCTCTAAAAACAATTTATTGTTGTTTGGGAAAATTTTTATGGAGATAAACTTGTCTAATCAACGTACTTTCTGGCTTGCCTTTTTCGGATTAGTGCTTACCAATCTGTTTTGGGCTCTCAATGCAACCTTAGCCCGGGGGTATATTGATCAGGTTGCGCCTATTGCGCTGAATCTATTTCGCTGGCTAGGGGCTTTTGTACTGCTTACTCCCTTTGCGCTGCGCGGCACCATAAAAAATTGGCCTATAATTCGCCCTAAGCTGCTGCCTTTGACGGGACTTGCGATATTAAGCGTGACTTTTTATAATAGCCTGCTCTATCTTTCGGCTAATTTTACCACTGCTGTTAATATAACCCTGATCAATACCTTAATACCTGTAGTGACATTATTAATTGCCTGGCGAGTATTAGGCAACCGCCCCCGATTGATGCAGCTGCTAGGCGTCTCAGTGTCGATAATAGGTGTCCTGTTGATTCTAACCCAGGGACAACTGTTGCGATTACTGACCCTTAGTCTCAGTCAGGGTGACTTATTGATGTTAGCAGCGGTAAGCTGTTGGTCGTTGTTTACTGTCTTGTTGAAAAAACTGTCTATTAACCTGTCTCCCATTATCGTTCTTTACGTTTTAATCATTCTGGGTTTACCCTTTTTGCTTTTTGCCTACGGGATTGAAGCGCTGTTTTTCAGATTCTACTTACCCTCTTTATCCCACCTGGGATTGTTCGCTTATTTGTGGTTTTTTCCTTCGATTTGTGCTTATATTTTTTGGACCTATGGAGTGCATCATCTCGGTGCTGAAGCGGCTTCATTATCAATCACCTTAATGCCGCTGTTTGGTGCAATATTGGCTATTACATTTTTAGGCGAATCAATATATTGGTTTCATATCGCAGGCGGTATCTGTTCTCTTTTCGGCATGCTTCTGGCGTTAGTTTCACCACAAAGATTCACCAGAAAGTTTTACCAAAAAGGTTCAGCTGGTTAAAGATTGAAGCGAGTGAGTCAAATCTATTTTTAATTTGTCCTGCGCAACGTCGAGGATCAACCTTATTAAGGGATTGAAATCTGGCAATGTAGGGACTGTTCATCTTTTACCGTTAAAAGTGATCGGCCAAGATGGACAGAAAAGGTGAATAGAAAATGCATCAGTGGCATCAATGGATGATTAATTTAAGCATCAGTGGCATCAATGGATGATTAATTTAAGCTTTGTATTGATTGATGATTTCACTTTAAAACTGATTTTTCCTCTTCTGATGTCACTGAGCATACTATTGGCCTGTTCAATCTTATTAAAATGCCATTCCGGTGACGCTGTTAACTTCTTTATTACTGCTTGACGTACTTATTTATGGGCAGCATGTGATGATGCATAAAATCCCTTTTTTTTGGCGGTTACATCGAGTCCATCATACGGGCTCGACCCCGCATTGAGTTTATAGCAGTTATTAATATTACCTTTTAAAAAATAAAATAACCGCGCCACGTATCTAAGCAATTATTTTTGCACTGCTATCTTCAATATTCAATTTTTAAGAGATGTCGTGCTAAAATGCAGGCAAAATTCAATTGCTTGATTTAGTGTTGTTTTTTTGTTCTTAGATTCACATAATCAATTTTGATCACGAGCAACACTAAGCACTGTGGTTGACTCTGTTTTATAACCATGTATTTATATTATTTGAGCAATGGCTCATTTGACATTATTAGGAAAGTAAAAATGAACATAGATTTATCTGCATTCCCCGCTACTATCGATACGCTTCACTTAGTACTCGGCATCTCAGCGATATTGTTTTTAGTTTTGTTTTTAACTAAAAAGAAATCATCAACGGATCAGAATGCTCAGGAAAATAATATTGAAGCGAGTGCTGCTAACATTGAGCAACCAGTTGAAAAAACAGTTCCAGAAGTGACTGAGGCAGAAGCTGACAGTCTATTATTAAAAGAATCAACGCCGGAGGCTGCGTTACAACTACTGACTTTATTGCAGCAGGAAGCGCGTTTTATTGATTTTATCCAGGAAGATTTAAGCGCTTATTCCGATGCTGATATCGGGGCAGCCGCGCGTGTTGTTCATGAGGGAAGCAAAAAAATATTGAATGATTATTTTACCCTCGAAGCTATTCGCCGTGAAGAGGAAGAAACCGCTGTTAGTATACTCGAAGGTTTTAATGCATCGGAAGTGCGTCTTACGGGCAATGTAGTCGGTAATGCGCCCTTTAACGGCATTTTGATCCATAAAGGCTGGAAAGTGAGTGAGGTTAAGTTACCTAAATTAGCTGCGGGACACGATGCTTCAATCGTAGCCCCTGCGGAGGTTGAGTTATGAGCGAAACTACAGCAGACGAAACACTATCCCGCTATTCCATCGGGATAGACTTAGGCACCACACACTGCGTATTATCTTATATGGATCTCTCGAACATCGCTGATGATCCTGCTGCAGTGCCTGAATTGACTATTATGCCTATTCCGCAATTAACCCGGGCCGGTGTTATTGAAGAAAAAAAACAATTACCCTCTTTCATCTATATGGCGCATGAATCCGAGCTGAATGATGCTGATCTTAGGCTACCCTGGAATGCTCAGCCGAAGGCGATTGTTGGCAGTATTGCGCGGGAACTGGGCAGTAAAACAGCTATTCGCTTAGTCTCTAGCGCAAAAAGCTGGTTGTGCCACAGCGGTGTTGATCGCCATGCGGCATTTTTACCTGCAGCCAGCCCCGAAGAGGTCAGTAAAATATCACCATTAGACGCAACCTTTGAATATTTAGATCATATGCGTAGCGCCTGGGAAGATAAGTTTCCAGATTTTCCATTAGCGACACAAGATGTGACTATCACTATTCCGGCTTCCTTTGATCCTGCGGCAAGAGAGCTGACCGCAGAAGCTGCCAAGCGTGTTGGTTTTGATAACCTGACTTTGTTAGAGGAGCCTCAAGCGGCTGTCTACAACTGGATCCACGCCTGCGGAGAAGCTTGGCGTGATCAGGTTCAGGTGGGTGATATTATTTTAGTGGTTGACGTTGGCGGTGGTACAACAGACTTGTCATTAATTGCGGTCACCGAAGAAGAGGGCAACTTAACCCTGAACCGTATCGCCGTCGGGGAACATATATTACTCGGTGGAGATAATATGGATTTAGCCCTGGCTTACCGGGTTAAAGCAAAATTAAGCGCAGAGGGAAAAGAGTTACAGGCATGGCAAATTCAGGCGATAAGTCAGGCTTGTCGGGATGCAAAAGAGCAGCTTTTACTGGATAACGAAATTGAGACTGTGGCTATTACGGTGCCTAGCCGCGGATCAAAACTACTGGGAAAAACCCTGCGCACTGAGTTAACCCGAAATGAAGTTCGAGAGACATTGCTCGAAGGTTTCTTCCCCGTTGTTAATATCGATGATCATCCCAAAGCGGTGCGTCGCAGCGGATTAACCCAAAAGGGTCTGCCCTATGCGCAAGACCCGGCTGTTTCGCGTCATTTGGCCGCTTTTTTAAGCAGACAGGTGAGTGCCGCTGACGATGTTCTGGGTAAGTCAGCCTCACAAATTAACAGTGAAGATTTTGCCGATCCACTGGCAGGTAATTTTGATCAGACCGATATTGTCGACTTTATTAAACCCTCGGCAATTTTATTTAACGGTGGTGTACTGAAATCGCCTTTATTAGCAGAGCGGACGCTGGCGATTATCAATCAGTGGCTGATCGATGCGGGCGCTGAAAAAGCGCGATTATTAGCCGATTCAGATCTGGATCTTGCGGTTGCCAGTGGTGCAAGTTATTACGGTTATGTCAAACGCGGGCAGGGTGTACGAATTCGCGGCGGTCTCGCCAACACTTATTATGTCGGTATTGAAAGCTCGATGCCCGCTATTCCAGGCATGGAGCCTCCCTTAGAAGCCTTATGTATCGCGCCTTTTGGAATGGAGGAGGGCTCTGAAACAGCGCCGAGTGAAGCTGAATTTGGTTTGGTTGTCGGCGAACCGGTGCGTTTTCGTTTCTTCGGATCGAACACCCGCCGTCATGATCAAGCAGGTCTTCAGCTCGAGCACTGGATCGATGATGAATTACAAGAGCTGCCTGAATTACAGGCAACCCTATCGGTAGAAGGACGCCGAGCAGGGGATGTTGTCGCGGTGCGTTTGCTGGCGAAAGTCACCGAAGTCGGCACACTTCAACTTGAAGCTATCGCGGTTAACAGTGTTGATACTAACGGCTCTGGCGAGCGCTGGCACATTGAACTGGATGTACGAGATTAATGAATAACCGACCCGTTAAATATCTTATTGGGATCGATTTAGGCACCACCAATACCGTGGTTGCCTATGCCGATATGTGCAAGCCATTAACCTCGAATAACTGTCGTATTTTTGAAATTGAACAGTTAGTTGCCCCGGGCGAAGTGGCTAAACGGCCTTTATTACCTTCCTTTCGTTATCATCCGGCTGGCGGCGAAATCAACCCGGTTGATTTACAATTGCCCTGGTCCCATGTTGCTGTTGACGGGTTAGAGGGAGAATTGCCTCTGGTCGTTATTGGGGAGTGGGCGAGAGAGTTGGGGGCAAAGGTTGATGGTCGCCAGGTTGTTAGTGCTAAAAGTTGGCTTTCTCATCCTCAAGTTGACCGTAATGCGGACATTCTTCCCTGGGCGGGTGCCGAGGGGGTTGCAAAAGTATCTCCGGTGCTTGCGTCTGCCAGTTATTTATTGCATGTACGTCGTGCCTGGAATTTTGCCCATCCCGATGCATTGATGGAAGATCAGGAAGTGGTCATTACTATCCCCGCTTCATTTGATGAGGGAGCAAGGGCACTGACCGTAGAGGCTGCAAGTCGCGCCGGTCTGGTTAATATTTTATTGCTTGAGGAGCCTCAGGCCGTTTGTTATGACTGGTATGCAAGGCAGGGGGAGACAGTACAAAAACAGTTGGCCAAAATAAAACTATTAATGGTTTGTGATGTGGGCGGCGGTACGACGGATCTCAGCCTGATTAAAGTGGCTCAAGGTAAAGATAATGCCTTGGCATTAACCCGGATCGGCGTAGGTAATCATCTTATGCTGGGCGGAGATAATGTTGATTTGGCACTGGCACACATTGCCGAGGGGCTTATTAATGGCGGAACAGCAGCACATAAAAAACTCAGTGCAGCGAGCTTATCTCAATTAATACAACAAACACGTAAAGCAAAAGAGTTACTGATGGGGGAGGATGCACCGGGCAGTGCCAGAGTAACTGTCCTAGGCAGTGGCGCAAAACTAATAGGTGGCGCTAAAAGCTGTGAACTGACCAAGCAGGCGGTGAGGAACATTGCGCTGGATGGTTTTTTCCCCAAGATAAGCTTTGATCAGCGGCCGCTTAAAAGGCGCAGTGCTGTTGTAGAATTTGGGCTTCCCTATGCAGCCGACCCTGCAGTCAGTAAGCATATTGCAGAATTTATCGCCGATCACCACATCGCCTGCCAAGATGCATTAGCGATTGAGCCCTCTCAATCAGAGCATGCTATTCCCGATGCTGTATTATTTAATGGCGGGGTGTTTAATAGCGCAGTACTCAGTGAACGTACTATTGAGCTGTTAAGTGAATGGCGCGGCAGCGCGGTAAACAGACTGGAAAACCATCATCCTAATCTAGCTGTTGCGCAGGGCGCTGTCGCCTATGCGAGAGCGCGCCGCGGTGCCCAACTTAAAATTGGCGGCGGTTCGGCGCGCACAGTATTTCTTGTGCTTGAGCAGCAGGACGCGGGTAAACAGGCAATTTGTTTAATGCCTAAAGGCACGGAAGAAGAGCAGGAGCTTACGCTTAGCGAACGAAAATTTTCATTACAGTTAGGTGTGCCCGTTCAGTTTCATCTCTTTTCGACTACTGCCGACCAGGGTTATAAAGTCGGTGAAATCATTACCCTTGACGAGCAGACTCTGGCCAGCGGGCATTTTATTTCACTGCCGCCGCTGGTTGTGGTATTAGAAAAAACCACCTTGGACTCTGTGATTGTGTCCTTGGCAACCAAGTTTACCGAAGTTGGCACGCTGAAAATAGATTGTGTGGCGGAAAATGAGCAACGTTGGCATCTTGAATTTCAAATCCGTAAGCAGCTGTCTCAGCAGAGTGCAACGGATAAAACAGCCGCACTGCCCGACGGTTTTGATAAGGCCCGGGAGAAAATCGACCTGGTCTTCGGTGAAAGTAAAAAACAAATAACCCCCAAGGCGGTTAAAAGTTTACGTACTGATATTGAAAAAATATTGGGCAAGCGTGATGACTGGGAACTTCCCCTGCTGCGTGCCCTGTTCGATCAGTTATTGGAAGGTAAAAATCATCGCCGTCGCTCAGCGGCTCATGAGAGGATTTGGTTTAATCTGGCCGGTTATTGTTTACGTCCCGGTTTCGGTTATCCGATCGATGATTGGCGTGTTGAGCAAATTTGGGGTTTATATGAGCAGGGGTTACAGCATCATCAGGAAACTCAAGTGTGGATCGACTGGTGGACATTCTGGCGACGCGCGTCAGGCGGACTCAGTGCGCAGCAGCAGGCGCGTGTGTTTGAGGATATCGAAAAATTTATCGATCCGGCCGCATTAACCAATCGCAAATTAAAGGAGGAAGCGAAACAAAAATCCTATCAAGATATGGTCAAACTGGTTGCAGCCTTAGAGCTTTTGCCCGTTGAACATAAAACCAGAATCAGCGAATGGTTATTAAAACGTTTACAGAAATCATCGGAAACCAGTAGCAGCTGGTGGGCCCTTGGCCGGCTCGCATCACGGATCCCTTTTCATGGCAGTGCACATAATGTTATTGATAAAAAAGAGATACAAAGCTGGCTGCCCCAATTACAGTCGATCGACTGGAAAAAAAATCCGCAGGCCGCTTTTGCGGTGGTATTAATGTCACGTATGAGTGGCGATCGCAGTCGTGATCTTGACCCCGATTGGCGTGCTAAAATTATCAAGCAGTTAACTACGGTTAAAGCGGCCGATAGTTGGATTGAGATGGTGGCCTGCGTTAAAGAGCTAAATGAAGCAGAAACTAAACGCGTATTTGGTGAGGGTTTACCCGTCGGATTGAAATTGATAATCTGATAATCGTCAAGCTTTACTCGGATTGATAATAGACAGATATTAATAATCAACTTGGGTCTTTTTTTGTATTCAGATATAAAAAAAGACCCGCTTCATTGCTACTTTTACAATCTTCCCTATTTTATTCCCCCTACACAGATTTTCCTGTGACGATAATATTTTCAAACTTAAATTTGTCATCAGGTACTTATGTTTATAATTTTTTTTACTTAACCCTTATTTAAAAATTATGTTACTGAAAATAGTGCCGTATTTTTTCCCTTTTTATATTAACCAAAAAATATGCTTGTTCGGTTGAGTGCTATACTTTGGATAAATATTACCTTTCAAAATCACTGATTTTATTGTTAATAAAATGTGTTTGGAGAAGTGAAATGAGTTATAAACATGTATTGGTTGCCATTGATTTGGCTGAAACTAGCGATATAGTGATAAGCAAAGCGGTATCATTAGCTAAAAATTTAGATGCAAAACTTTCTTTTATCTCTATAGATATTTCACATCCCGATATAGACAGGATTTACGATCCGGTTGAGGTCAAATTAATTGAGAAAAAACACCAAGAATTAATTGCTAAGTTAAAGGAACTCGCCGAGCTGACCGATTACCCGATTACGACTACTAAGGTGGTAGGGGGGGACGTAGAGGAAACATTGATGCGGGAAATTACCAAGATTAATGCCGATTTATTAGTTTGTGGGCATCACCACGGCTTTTGGGACCGCTGGTGGTCTTCTGCGCGTAAATTGGTCAATATAACAGTCGTTGATTTATTGCTTATTCATCTTTAAGTTTAGTTACAGTGGCCCATGGATATTCGCCACTGATTGATGGCGCTCTGAGGTTTTTCAAAAAATGACAGTGAGTGCTCTCTATTTTTAAACGCCTGCTGAGTTTTTGTATGTTCTTGTGGTGACTTCCCTGTAATTGTTGTGACTTTCCTGTATAGGTTGAAATTTTGAACCATAAATCCCCTTCTGTGTTTGGTACATTACTCGGTTATGCACCCGGTGGTGTTGCTGCTTACTCCTCTGATTATGATACTGCCAGCGCTATAAAACACCCCAAACGCAGCGCCTTTCGCAGTTATTTTGATGGTATTTATATGGGTTATAAGTGGCAGTGTGTCGAATTTTCCCGGCGTTGGATGTATATCAATAAGGGTTATATTTTTGATGATGTGGCTATGGCCTATGAGATATTTAACTTACGTACGGTGAGAAACATCGCAAATAATAGCCTGCTGCCCTTACAGGCATTTTCTAATGGCAGTAAAAGCTTGCCACAGCCGGGCAGTTTATTAATTTGGGAGCAGGGTGGAGAGTTCGCAGAAACCGGCCATGTTGCCATTATTACTGAGGTTTTCCCCGATAAATTACGCGTTGCCGAGCAAAATTTAGATCACCAAATTTGGCCTGAGGGGCAGTCTTTTAGCCGAGAACTTCCCGCGACGACCACCGAGGAAGGTGAGTGTTGGTTAAAATGCTCCTTTAATGATGCCACTATTTTAGGCTGGATGACACAAACCGAGGATGATCAGCGATGCTGAGCCGAGCCCGGAAACCAATAAGCAGTTATTTAACTTAATCAGCCGCCGGGCAAAAGAGCAGCTCAATCCCCAAAAATCCAGGCTTAATGTTGCCAATGAGGATGAGGCCGCTTATGTGCAGGCGATGCATGGGCATAAACTTAGCGCGGTGACCGCAGATCAATATCGTTATTATATTTTGTCGGAAAGCGCACAGCATGCATTACAGCGAGCTGCCAATGAGCTCCATGCTTTGTTTATGCACGCCACGGATTATGTGTTGGAAAACCAAGCGTTATTAAATAAATTTAATTTACCCGCCGCGATTTTACCAAAAATACGCCAGTCATGGGATAACCGCTTAAATGAACTGATCACCAGCCGCTTTGATTTTGCCATGACCCCGAAGGGGTTAAAGGTCTATGAATACAATTGTGATTCAGCCTCCTGTTACATGGAAAGTGCCAAAATTCAGGGTAAATGGGCTCGTCATTATGGCGTTCATGAAGGGCTGGATAGCGGTAAAGATCTTTTTAATCATCTGGTTAATGCATGGCGTAAAAGTAAGGCGAAAGGACTGGTGCATATTCTGTACGATAACGACCCGGAAGAAAAATATCATGGGTTGCTTATCCAGCAAACATTAAAATCAGCAGGGTTCGAGAGTAAGCTTATCTGCGCTATAAGCAGCCTGCGATGGGATAGTTTGGGTAATATTTTAGATGAGGAAGGGCAATTAATTCACTGGGTGTGGAAAACCTGGTTCTGGGAAACTGCCCTGGATCAAATCCGTGTGCAATGTGAATTGGATCAGGCAGTTGCAGAAAAAAATAATCCTTTGCAGGGTCAAGCTCCGCGTCTGGCGGACGTATTACGGCACAAAAACATGATGATTTTTGAGCCGTTATGGACGCTTATTCCCAGTAATAAAGCGATTCTTCCGGTGCTTTGGTCACTCTTCCCAAACCATCCTTTATTATTGCATACTGATTTTGTTGTAAATGCCGACTTACAGGCGAGCGGTTATGTCAGCAAGCCGATTGTCGGGCGCTGCGGAGCCAATATTCAGGTGGTAAATCACAGCAAAGATATTATTGAGGAGGCCGGAGGGGAATTTGCGGCACAGGATCAAATCTATCAGGCATTATTTCCACTGCCGCTGGTGGATGGTTATTATGTACAGGTGTGCGCCTTTACGGCTGCCGGTAAATATGCGGGCAGTTGTCTGCGTGTTGACTCCTCGATGATCATCAGTAAAGACAGTGATTGTATGGCATTACGCTTTGTCAGTGATGATTATATTCTAAATCAATCATAGAAAGAGTCTGTATTGCGAAAATCACCTTTTTTGTTCTTATTGCCATCGATGCGAGGAATTTTTGGGGTTGGATGATAGAAAAATTGTGTCTGCTTGAGGTGAGCGATTTTTATGGTCGAAGCTTGTAATGACGCGCTGATAAGTTTAGTTTAAGCTTTTTTATAAGCAGAAATAATTTTGATTTACCAACTTAAAGCTGTCAATCGTATTTTTTATCGCACGCCGAGTGCGCTTGCCGGTTTAGCACTTGGTATTGCCAGTTTAGGTTTATGCTTGGAAAATATAACCTTGTTACAGGGTATTGCACAATCGGTGACGGCGCTGCTTGCGAGTTGTCTATTATTACCTCTTTTTTGCAAATTTTTATTTAACCCTGAGCTTTTAAAACAAGATTTACAGCATCCTCTTAGTGGCAGTCTTTCACCCATTATTGCGATGGCGACTATGGTGATAGCGAATAATATCTCTGTTTATTATTTTCAATTAGGCCAGTGGATCTGCGCCATAGCGCTTGCTTGGCATTTTTTCCTGTTGGTTTCTTTCATTTACTATCGTAGTAAAAACTTCCATTTCTCACAGATATTGCCAAGTTGGTTTATTCCTCCGATTGGCCTTGTGCTTACTGTTTTGATGTTTCCGGGCGGTTTATATCCATTTTTAGCAGAAGGGCTAGTTTATTTTGGATTAGTTTCGTATCTATTACTATTACCTGTTGTGCTCTACCGTTTGATCTTTTTTGTGCTGCCGAGTAATAACGAAAAACCCATTGTGGTGATTCTGGCGACGCCGGCTAGTTTATTGTTACTGGGATATTTATCGATCACAGATCAACCAAATTATGTGCTGATCTGCTTGCTTGGTGGGGTTGCAATGCTGATGACTATCATTGTGTATATGGCTTTGATTAGGTTGTTACGCTTGCCTTTTACACCTGCTTATTCGGCATTTACCTTTCCATTGGTCGTCGGGGCTGTTGCATTATTTAAAGTTACACATTTTTTATCAGCGCATGACGTTAATCGACAATTTGTCAATATTAGTGAAACATTGGCTTATGGAGAGTTAACCATTGCAACCCTGATGGTTATTTATGTGAGCAGCCGTTATTTGTTATATTTTTCCGGGCAGGAAAAATATTCATAAGCCGATTCTTTTATGTCACTGTCGGGAAAACCTGAATATCCAGTGGCAGTAAGGAATTAGGAATATAAAGAATCATCTTTACTGATAAACATGATCATTTATAATCAGCGCTTTAATTTTATGTTTATCAGGATGTTATCATGCCCTATCTGCTCGCAGTGACCTCTTATGGGCTTTTTCGTTTAGTTTAATTGGCGGGAGAAGTAGATCCATGGTTTTCCGTATTACTGCGTATACTGCTTCAACCTTAGTGTTTTTACCTTTTTTACGCCCCCGTGAAATTACGTTGCCAATCGCACTTAAACTAATACCAAAAGAATTAATGAAGTGATCAAGTATTGCGCAGGAAAAATGAACACTAACAAGGCCTGAGTTGCAGGAGATAGTTGTTCTCACTTCAAAAATCAGAACGCGGTTAGGGATGATTTTAACCAGCAAGGGTGATCACCTTTTTAGTTCTTTTGGTATATTGGTCATTGGCGCCGTTCAACTCGGCTTAATGTATGTTTTCTATTATCAATTGTTTCTCTTTTTGACGGTGGCAGAAGTGTTGTTATTCACTGTGATGACACCGATTTATGTCACCTTGATCAATGATGCCTTTGATCGTCACTTTAACCGAAATTTTATGTTACCTGCCGTTATCGCGACAGCCGGCGCGGTTGCTATTCGCTATAACGGAATCGATCGTGATTTTTTACTGGGATTTTTGATGGTGTAGTGTGCAAACCTTTGTTTTGCTGCGGGGCAGGTGGGCTATAAACGTTTATTGGCCAGGCACGAACTTGAGCAGAAAACTATTTTTGGGTAGTTTTTTATCGGTGCATTGCTGGTGGCAAGTATCTGTTATTTTATTTTTGTAACAGTGAAAAATTACCAACCACCCATCTACAATGGGGAGTGCTTATCTATCTCGGCACTATTGCTTCGGGTTTGGGATATTTTGCATGGAATAAAGGAGCAACCTTAGTCAACGTCGGCGTTCTGGCGGTGATGAATAATCTGCTTATTCGAACGGGTATTTTGGTCAATGTGGTGATTTGGAATCGTGATGCGGATATTTTAAGATTAAGTATTGGCGGAGCAACTATCTTATCTGCCTTAGTGCTTAATCAGTGGCTAAGTAAAAGGGCTAAGCTAGCAGTCCAGCCCGGTTAATAATAGCAAATTCACAGTGTCGATCCTTATATAGGGGAAGTCGCGTTGTATCACTATTTGATTCTGCCGATAGTGATACAAACAGGAGGTGACTTGTGGCCAAAAAAACCATTGTGGTGACTATTGTTTGACCTCTTTTTTACTTTATAATACAGTTACTAAGGTGTTATAGTGACCCTTGATAACAGGTTTGAATCAAGCAGACAGCTTAATACGCTGTTATGAAGTTATTAAAATGGTTCAATCTAAAAGATAATTTTTAGGCGTGATTTAATGAACCGCTCAACAGCTGTGTGATGCCTGATAACCTCCCAAAAAACTGCCTATCTCTTTCGAACATGCGTCAACGCATGGTTTGATAATATTACTTTGCTATAAAATATCTTTCTTTATCCATATGGATACCTATTTTGTTTGTTAAGTATACAACGTCATAAATTGTTAGCCGGGAGTTAAATGAACTTAAAACCACACTATCAAATCGCATTGGTATATCTGACAGTTGGAATATTATGGATATCATGGTCTGACTTGGCCGTCGCGTTATTATTTCAAAATAGTGACCATATTATTGTTGCGCAGAAGATTAAAGGATGTGGATTTATTGTCATCACTGCGTTACTTTTGTTTTTTCTTATCAGAAAAAAGATTAATGCGGTCACTGAAATAAACACCAAATTAGTTGAAAGTTATGAGCAAACGATGAGTGGCTGGGTTCATCTTATCGATCTTCGTCATCGGGAAACAAAAAATCATACTGATCGGGTGACAAAAATGACCCTTAAGATGACAAAACTGTTTGGCATTACAGACCTGGTTGAACTTAATCACATCAAGTGGGGAGCCATGCTGCATGATCTCGGTAAAATTGGCTTGCGTGATGATATTTTAACCAAGCCGGGAAAACTCAATTCGGCAGAGTGGGCGGAAATGAAAATGCACCCGCAAATAGCCCATGATATTTTATCTAACATTGATTATCTCATGCCCTGCAGAGACATCCCCTATTCCCATCATGAAAAGTGGGATGGTAGTGGTTACCCTCAAGGTCTAAAAGGAGATGTAATACCCATAACAGCCAGAATTTTCGCGGTTATTGATGTATGGGATGCCCTTATCCATTCTCGTGTGTATAAATCAGCCTGGTCGGAAGAAAAAGTGCTGCAGCATATTAAAGAGCAGTCTGGAAGTCATTTTGATCCGGATGTAGTTAAATTATTTTTAGAAAACTACAGTGAGATAAAAGAAAGTTCGAGAGATGTCCATACTCTGACGGCAAAAAAGAGTATCGCAACCGATAGCATACAGCCTTGCTAAAACCCTTTTTAAATCATTGGCGCGATGACGACTAATCCCACTAAGTGAGAAAGGAGAGGATGGCTGCTCGAGTTTATTTTCAATTAAGCTGGGTGGTTAGATTCCTGGCATTATTAAGTGTGTATTAGCGCATCTAATTTCAATATTATAATGGTAATAAGATTAATGGAAACATTTCATATTAAGCCGCTGTGGATTTTCAGGAATTATAATTTTTCTTTATTTAAGCGTTTCTTATCTGTTAAAACCCTACTGGTGGTTCTCTTCTTCGGTTTTTCTGTTATCCCCCTCGATGCCAAGGAGATAAAAATATTAACCTGGGAAGACTACCTCTCGGAATCGGTCATTAAGGCATTTACAAAAAAAACGGGGCATACTATTAAGCTTTATTATTATGATAGCGGGCCTGAGCTTAATGCGATGTTAACGAATGGTCAGGGCAGTCAATTTGATCTGCTGCTGGCGGATAATGCCGTCACTGGCCACTACGGAAAAAAGGGGGTATTTCAATCTATAACGTCTATTCCCATCGATAACGTACAATATAATAGTCTGCAATCGCAACAAGCTTGCGGTCAATACGGTATCCCCTATGCACAAGGCACAATGGGTATTATTTATCGCAGTTCAATATCTACAACAGTTATTGATTCCTGGAAAAATCTATTATCCCCTTCGAAGGAACATGTCGGGACCGCAATGATGTTTAAGGATGACATTGATACCATTGCCATTGCTCTGCTTGCTCAGGGATTAGATCCCTTCTCTGTCGATCAAGACGAATTGAAATCTGCTTATTTATTACTGAGTGCACAAACAAAAGATCTGCTGCGTTATGGTTATTCCGTTAGTTATGTTTTACGACAAGGAAAATCATCACAACTCACCCTTGCGTCAGGCTATTCAGATGATTTAAAGACTATAAAAAGGGCTTCCGGTCAAACTGATTGGAAATATGTTGTTCCAAAAGAGGGGACGCTATTTTTTGTCGATTGTTTTACCGCCCCTTCGAGTTCTGTGGTCAAAGAGGGGACTAAAGCATTTCTAGCGTTTATTAATGATCCTGTTATGGCCGCTAAAAACGCACAGGATATCGGGTTTTATACCACGAATGAAGCCGCTCTGTTAATCTCAAGTGATGACTATAAAAATGACCGGGAAATTGCACCCAGTGCACAGACAGTAAAGCGCAGTTATAACTATAAACGTCTTCCTGAAAGCGATGTTATTATCCGTAACAAAATGGTCACATTATTACAGACTAAAGAGTAGCTGAATTATGACGCTTAGAAAAAAGATAAGGTATATTATATTACCGGTAATCATGGCTCTTTCTGCTATAGTTTCTTGTGTTTATTATGATCTTTATAAAAAGCAAATTATAGAGAATAAAATCACCCTGCTTAACGGTCGTATTGAAAATCAACTATCGCACACAGAATACCAGCTTGGTTATGTTAAAAGCTATTTAAGGCAAAAAATGGAGAGTAAAGAGGCCTCTTTTATTTTTAACGCTAAAAAAGGTAACAATAATCTGTCCGCCCCGGATATCACCGAGTTTCTTAATCTATTTGTTGATCGAAAAAATAGCGCCAATAAAAGTAATCATGTGATTAATGACTTTGTTATTTTTGATTCTTATAAAAAATTGATTGTTCATATTAATACGCGCGATCCTTTCGCGAAGCCAATTTTACAAAAAACAACCAAAAAGATTTTGGATCAGACCTTCAATCAAGGTGAACCGAACAACAAAATTTCTCAATATAACTATTTTCTTGATGGCCCCTATCTTAATAAAATGCCATCGTTATACATTCTTCAGGCTTTTTCGCGCTATCAGCTGCCCTCTAAATTATTCTATGAAAGTAACGATGATATCTATGTAGCGCAAGCACAACTCGATCTCAATTTCTTTGCAGAAGAAATTAGGGCGCTTGTTGACGAAAATAATGGATATTTTAACTATCGGTTTATAGATAAAAATACCAGCGTTGATAAATTGTCCTTCAGCAGTTCCCCATTTCAACTGAATGATAACGGTGCTTATGAGGGCAGATTTGGAAGCTCATTATTTGATATTATATTAACACTGGATAAAAGCTATTTCTCAGAGCAGTTAAATAATCTTCTTGTTAAATTTGTATTACTCAATTTCATTGTCATTATCTTAAGTTATTTTCTGCTTATTTGGCTGATTGACCAACAAATTATACTGCCTATCACCAGACTGGCCAAAAGTATAAAGGAAGTTGAAGCTTCACTTGTTGTTGAGCTTAAGCCTCTGACCACTAAGGATGAAGTTGCTGATTTAAATGAAAGCTATATTTCACTTATTAATAAAATAAATAACCTGGCAAATAATGACGCACTGACGGGTCTTGCTAACAGGGGGAGCTTTAACGAAAAATTATCTGCCATAACGGATGTCAGGAGAAAAGATAAAACCTATGTGGCACTTTTTTTTATCGATTTAGATAATTTTAAATATGTAAATGATACTTTTGGTCACGACACAGGAGATCGCCTGCTGGTCGTTTTTAGCCAAAGATTAAAACAGATGCTTCGAGCCGAAGATCGATTTATCTCAAACGATATGGTTGATAGTATTGCCAGACTTGGCGGAGACGAGTTTGTTATTTTAATGAATGGCTTACCTTCAATAGAGACTATCGCGAGTATCGGAAAACGTATTTGTGATTTATTTCATAATGGTTTTAGAATTGGTAACGAGCAATTTGATGTACACGCCAGTATCGGTATTGCTTATTCAAATGACCATCAAATAAATGGTGAGGGATTATTAACTCAAGCCGATGACGCTATGTATTTGGCAAAAAGAGCGGGTAAAAATAACTTTAAGCTTTTTTCTGACGAAATTAAAGAGAAAATGTTTTTTGAAAAAAACATAGAAAATGAGTTAATTAAAGCACACCGAGATAATCAATTACACTTGGTTTTTATGCCCTCTTACAATGCTAAAACATTAGCGTTAAAGGGGTATGAAGTGTTATTACGCTGCCCAATCCTGATAGATGCCGGTATCGGACCCGATGTTTTTATTCCTATTGCAGAAAATACAGATCTTATTTTAGCAATTGATTTATGGGTTGCAGAACAAACCGTCATAAGGCTTGAAGAGGTCACCCGTAAAAATGGATTTACAGGTTTCTTTTCGTTCAACGTCTCCTCTAAATCATTAAGAAATGACAGATTTTATACCACGCTAAAAAAAATCATCGATAGGAGTGACATCAATCCTAAACAGCTGGAGCTTGAAATAACAGAAACCTGCTTAATGCCGGATGATCATCTGGCGGTTGAAAGCCTTGACCAGCTTAAATCATTAGGTGTACGCATTGCGATTGATGACTTTGGCACCGGATATACCTCATTTGGGCAAATACTTAATTACCCTTTAGATACATTGAAAATCGATCGTTCTTTTGTGACAAATTTACGTATCACCCCGGTTGGTAAAAAGCCCACTTTGGATATTATCTTTGAGCTTGCAAAGGCGCATCAGCTTAATGTGATTGTAGAAGGCGTTGAAACGCAAGCTGATTTTGAGCATGTTAAAACGCTGGGTTGTGATATTGTGCAGGGTTTCTATTTTTCCAAACCGCGAACATGGACAGAAGTGCTGGCGCAGTGCGGGAAATTACATCGAATAGATAAAAAATGTGATCAACAGAAAAATATTGGATGCTATGGTTAATATAATTCAGCCTGAGTTTGTTCTGCCGGTTGGATTTTAAACTGCCCTGAAGAGCGGATTAATGCAAAGGAGAGGATATTAAGTGCTGCTAAGGCATTAGATAAAGCAAAAATAAGGGAAGAAATACAGCTTAAGACTACACTATAACAATAAATCCTAATCTTAAATATCAGTAGGATAATAACGTTATAAGGTATTCTATGCCCTTAGTCACATCTGTAAACAGCCATTCGATTGCAGTGATGCTTTTGACCCTTTTAGCACTTTTTCTCTTTACCCGGGAAAAAATTCCTTTGGAAACCTCCAGTCTTTTTATTATTGTGGCTTTGACTGTTGGTTTTACAATTTTTCCCTATCAATATCAAAATACCCCCATTCATGCGATCGATTTTTTTTCTGGATTTGGGCACGAGGCTTTAATCGCTGTTTGTGCGCTGATGGTTGCCGGGCAAGGATTAGTTAGAACCGGGGCTTTAGAGCCCGTTGGCAGATTATTGTCAAGATTATGGAGTGTGCATCCAAAATTATCCCTTCTTCTTACCCTGATCGTAGGGGCAACGTTAAGCGCCTTTGTTAATAATGTGCCCATTGTTATTTTGCTTTTACCTATTTTGACAACTGTGTCGATACGGACAAATACGCCGGCTTCAAAGGTATTGATGCCGATGGGATTTGCCACACTAATAGGCGGAATGAGTACCACTATTGGCACATCTACCAATCTATTGGTTGTTTCAGTTGCCGTTGATATGGGGCTGGAAAGTTTTGCGATGTTTGATTTTTTCTTACCGGTCGCTGTTGCCGGCGCTTTTGCCATTGCCTATTTATGGTTAGTGGTTCCCTATTTTATTAAAGAGCGCAAGCCGCCTTTTTCTGATACGTCCCCGAGAATATTTACGGCAAAACTCATGATTCCTGCCGATTCAATTTTCGAAAATCAAGCGCTGGAGCAGCTGATAGCAAAAACAGACGGCATGATGAGGGTATTAAGAATTCACCGAAATAGCAGCGATATCTATTTATTACCAAATTCAAAAACAATTATAAAAGCGGATGATATGTTAGTGGTAGAGGATACGCCTGAAAACTTAAAGAGTTTTGAAACAATCTTGGGCGCTGTTTTATATACCAGTTTAGGGGCTGTGGATGAAGCTCATCCGTTGATGGAAAAAGAGCAGCAAATTGCTGAGGTTATTATTTCTCAGGGGTCACGATTAAACAATACAACGCTTTCTCAAACCCGATTTTTAGAAAGGCATAATCTTGTCGCCCTGGCACTGCATCGACCCGGAAAAAAAACAGAAACCCTTTTTAAGGGGATGGCTGATATTTATTTAAAAGTGGGTGATGTTTTACTGATTCAAGGCAGAAGTGAGCATATCGTAGAATTGAAAAAAAATAGGGAATTATTGGTGTTAGATGCAACCTCAGATTTAACACACTCAAAACAGGCTCCTTGGGCATTTTTTATTATGTTTGCTATTATTGCCATTGCAGCATTGGGTATTTTACCGATAGCAATCAGTGCCACATTAGGCGTGTTTTTGATGTTTGTGAGCAGCTGCATTAATTGGAAAGATGCCTCTAATGCGCTCAATACTCAAGTTATTTTAATCGTGGTGGCTTCTTTGGCTTTAGGTCAAGCTTTACTAAAAACCGGCGCAGCTTCTTATTTAGCACATCTGTTTATATCAGCAACAGAAGGTAGCTCAACGACTTTTATGCTAAGTGGTTTGATGTTGCTGATGGCAATTATGACCAATATAGTCTCAAATAATGCAGCCGCGGTAATAGGAACGCCGATTGCGATCGGCATTGCGCAGCAGCTAAATCTACCTGCGGAACCTTTTGTCTTAGCGGTTCTTTTTGGGGCAAACATGAGTTACGCCACTCCCATGGCTTATAAAACCAATCTTTTAGTCATGACCGCGGGTGGATATACCTTTAATGATTTCTTAAAAATAGGGATACCATTGATCATCATCATGTGGGTGGTGCTCAGTTGGACATTAACCATACTGTATGATTTATAGGTGAGCAGCGAAATATGTAACAGCCAGCAACCTCTTTGATAAATAGCATTACCAGCATAAATTTTTGGCACTTGAAAATGCAGACGGTCATTGATTGAAATTCGAGGTATCAGGCTGTAATAATAACGTTAAGCGAGATCATCAGTATTGGGCATTTAAAATTGGTAGAAAAACAGATCAATTAGTTTTGCAGATTATCACACCGGAGATCAGAAAAAGGGGGCTAACGCCTATGGATAATTAGCCCTGAAATAATAATCCGTTATTTTTTAGGTAAATGTTGTTTTGCCTTTTTATACAATTCTTTTATTTTATCCATAGAAGAATGTACGCCTTTTTCCAGTTCATGCTCAGTACTTTCTACAGAAGATTTAAGTTTTTCCAATTTTCTGCGCGCATGCAAGAGCTCGTTATCAAGTGTTTTTAAATGCGGCTCTAATGTGGCCTGTATTTCTTTTCCGGCTAAATTCATCTGTATTCTGGCTTCATCTGCTTTGCTTTGCAATTCTGCCAATTCTTTTTTTAATTTTGCTAACATTGATGGTTTATCCATGACGAATTCCTTTTAGTGAATATTTATGTTCCGGCGCTATGTCTACTGTCTACAGTCTGCAATCCAACTAAACATTTTTATCTGGCTTAGTTGGCTGTCATCACTATCAATAAAAGTATAGGAAAAAGCATTTTTTTTGCCAGAGATAAAAGTTTAAAAAAGCCTAGCTTTAATAGCAGATATCAGTCTCATTTGGCAGGATTAAGCAGAATCAAATAATGATTTTCCACCTGCAAATATTAATCCCAAAAACAATTCAAAAAAACTGAACAAACTGCTCTGTATAATAGGATTTATTTGTATTTTTCTGTGCGTATGATCTCATTTAACCAAAAAAAGGATGAATTTATGATTAATGTTTTAGCGTTAAAATCAAGTATTTTAGGTGATTACTCCAGTTCATCGAAATTAATTGATGAACTATTAGCAAAATATACACGGCAAGAGGCGACAATCACTGAACACGATCTTGCACTACAGCCTCTACCGATTTTAGATGGTGAAATAGCCACGGCAATGAGAATGCCTGAGCAGCTTAATGATAAACAGCGGAATGCTCTGGCACTTTCCGATAAACTGATTTCTGAGCTGGTATCAGCCGATCTGTTAGTGATTGCGGCTCCTATGTATAACTTTATGATCCCGACACAATTAAAGAACTGGATTGACCTGATTGCGCGCGCGGGTAAAACATTTTCCTATAGCGAACAGGGGCCTAAAGGTTTACTTACCGGCACTCGTGCAATCATTGTCACCACCCGTGGAGGTATGCATAAAGAGCAAGACAGTGATCAGCAAATTCCTTACTTAAAAACCGTACTGAATTTTATTGGCATTAGTGATATCGAAGTGGTTTATGCGGAAGCATTAGCGATGGGACCTGAAACAGCGGTCCTTAATCTTGAGCAGGCGCGTAAGCAACTCAGTGTCGTTGCTTAATAATAGGATTGCGCTTAACGGCGTAAGTTAACACTTGAATAATAGCTTGATCAGGGTTAATTATTAATAAACCGCCAGCTTAGCTGCTCTAACGCGTATCGCTTTGAGCAGCTTGCCGTTCCTGAAAAATCCGGGTTGTTTGCTATTATTTATTTAATTAAATTCGTCATAGCATCAATGACCATCTGATGATCTTGCAGTTGCGGAAGACCGGAGACTGTCACTACTCCCACCAAGCCGCATTTTTTTATTCTGATCGGAAATGCCCCTCCGTGCGCACAATAATCGTCAGCATTAATGTGTGCCTGTTGTTCAAACTCTCTGTTTTTAGCTTTATTGTACTGCCCAATATAATAGGAACTGTGACCAAAACGTAACACAGTCTGCCGTTTCCGTTTTATCCAAATCTGATTATCAAGCTGAGTACCGGACATCGCATAACTGAATAAAGTCTGGTTAAAGGCATAAACTTCGATGGCGACCAGCGCATTGTTATCCTCAGCTGTTTTTTTTAATTGACAGCCTAACTGCCAGGCCGTCTGATTATTAAAAAATACAAACTGCAGTTCGCTTTCCTGACCTAATAAATCCGGCAGTGAATATTGTGCACTCATAATAAAACCTTGATTGTTTTTCCCAAGCGGCTGCTTTCCATCGCTAATTTAATCAGTTTAATATTCCACAATGCATCTTCTGCCGAGACGGGAGGTTTAGCCCCGCTATTAATGGCCTTCGCCATTTGCACAAAAAAATGTTGATAACCACCAAGCTCCGTTTTAGCGACCTGTGATGAGTCTTCAAAATATAAATGACCATATTGATCTTGGTTTTCCTGACCCCAGTCGGTGGTCGTAGGCAGCACACCTGTTTTTAATCTATCTTCCTGCGGATCCAGTCCCCATTTTCTATAATTAGCCCGATCGCCTTGAATATTAAAACGTAAGTTTGGCGCGGCACAAAATAATGAAGCACTTAACAGCGCCAGTTTATCCGGGTAATGCAGAGTTAAGTTAAAATAATCAATATTGGTCGCGCCTTCCCGCATTATTTTACATTGCGCCGTGATAGCGTCGGGTAATCCGAACAGTTGTAACGCCTGATCAATTAAATGGGGGCCTAAATCAAATAAGATGCCGCCGCCGTCTTGAGCATTTTCACGCCAGCGTTGAACAGCGATTGGTCTGAAACGGTCAAAGTGTGATTCAAAATGTTTAATATTGCCCAGCGTGTTTTCTGCCATTAATTTTTTAATGGTCATAAAATCACCATCCCAGCGGCGGTTGTGGTAGACACTTAATACCAACCCTTTTTCTTTTGCCAGAGTGATCAGGGTTTGACCATCGGCAATATTAGTCACAAAGGGTTTTTCTAAGATCACATGTTTATTATTTTCCAGTGCTAATTTAGCTAAGGAAAAATGCACATCGTTAGGCGCCGTAATAATAACTAACTGCGCATCACTGTTTTGCAGCATCTCTTCTGCGCTTAAATAATGCGCCGCATTCGGCCAATCTTGTTTAAGCGCGTCAGTTTGGCTGCTGCTGATCGCCGACACTTCAAACTCCGGGAGCGACTCGATAAAAGGAAGGTGAAATGTTTTTGCGGATAAACCATATCCGACGATGGCGGTCTTAATAACACCAGTATTCATTTTATTGCTCATTGTTGTTCCCTTGTTTATTTTATTGACCACCCGTGCTGCTTTCCATACTTTCAACGTCCGTTGGTAGTCGATATTGAACAGTGATCCTGATACCCGCTTTGTCCAAATGATAATAGGGTAGCTGTAGATTATTAACACAGAAAGAGCGTAAAACAGTTTACTTAACGCCATGTTCAGCTAATAAACGTGCTTTTTGAGTCATCACAACGCTTTTGGTTAAATAAGTAACAATATCATTCGCAAATATATTGTTGCGAAATTTAATTACGATTTTTCACAGTATTTTTTAATATAAAGAGCTAACAACGAAGACAGTAATATTTTATCGACGGGCTTCTGTTTATTGAAATAATTCGTGATTTTGAGAACCAGTTTAATCACCTCAAAAGACTTTAGAAATCTTCAGACAGAATAATGTTCTCTGTCGAAATTATCCCATTTACGTTCGTTTTCTCCCCAAATAGTACAAAAACGACATTTCCTAATTTAGTTGTTTGGGTTCGAGAATACCACTAAGTGAAAAACATGTTTTCATACTCAAAAAATCATTGATGGGTTTATTTTTAATCGGCTGTTTTTAGGTTGATATAGATAAATTGACCATTGATTTTGTAATGAAACCGTTATTTACATAAGAAAAAAGAACTACTTAACATAATAGGTATTTTGTAAATGAGTTTGATAGTCACTTAAGAAATTAAAAAATTGTAATTTTCTAAGTCGTAAAGGCGCACACAAAGCGGCTTAGTTTGGTATTCTTTAATATCAATTTGAACAACCGATATTAGCTTATATGCCAGTTTTTTTGTTGTGGGTATACGTGGTGTGGTTAACAAAAAAACAAAACTCGCCCCTATTGGTACTATTGGCATTTAAGCCCTATTTCATGTACATAACAGGGATATTGTTTTTGCTGATTCTCAACAAAACCAAAATCTAAATCAAATGAAACTACAGGATTATCAGATGAAGTTTCAGATATAAGTGAACCATCTGGCGAAAAAGCAAACCCTTTGCCACCAAAGGTTAATTCATCGCCGCACTTTCCTACGCGATTTGCGCTGACAACATAGCAGCCAGAAACAATTGCGGCCATTGCAACTGCTGTTTTCCAACGCTCAAAGCCTTGCTCTGAAGCCCTTGGGATAACAAGAAGATGAGCACCTTGGCATCGATAAGATCTTGCCCATTCATTGAACATCAACTCTGTACACAAAAGAAAACCAACATTTAGTTTATCGATTTTGATTACATCAAAGCCTGTTCGTCCAGTACGGAACCAAGCCGTCTCATAAAACCCCGATTCTTCGGGAAAGTAATGTTTTTGGTGTGCGAATCTATATTCGCCATTTACTAGAGCAAATGCTTCATTAGCCAATTTCTCGTCAACTGGAACCGGCCGAGAGGAAAGAACAATAGGAATATTAAGCTTTTTCAATGCATCTACACCATAATTGTGCGCTGAAATAGATGCTTCTGCATCTGCTGTATTAAATTCGTTTTCTACAGCAAGCCAACTTCCAAAAGGCATCTCGTTGGTAACTAAAACCTCTGGTTTTTCTGAAATGATTTGTTGTTTCAATTCTTCCCATTTCGTTCCTTCATGCAACAATCCTTCAGGTGATTCAATGTAAGTAATTTTCATCCTATTACTCTCCAAATTTAGATGCTTTGATCAGGCTAGATAAACTTCTTGTGATAAAGAAGCAATGCACAAGTGTAATGTATTGAGCCGGTAATACAGATAGGCAAGTCGCCAGCATTAACCCGCGATTCGTCGTTTATGCTGTCGAATCGACACAGAACCCGACAGATATGTCATACTATCTATTTCCCGTAGTGGAATACATGTTTAGTGCTAAGTGATTCTATGGATAACTTTAATCAAAAAATTCTAGCTTGCCTCAGTGATGACGCTCGCCAATCCAATGCGGAGATAGCACGAAAGGTAGGGCTGTCACGGAGTGCCGTATCAGAGCGTATTCACAAGATGGAAGATCAGCAGATGATATTAGGGTATCGCGCTGAGCTTAAATTACCAGAAAGCAAGGTTGCAGCTTATTTTCAATTGTCCTTTGATCAGAGTTGCTGCGATGAGATCGAAGCTCTTATACGGCCTTATCGGGAGATTCGAAGCTGTCATAGTACCTCTGGTGAGGTGGATATGATGATATTTGCTGAAGCAGAGGGAATAGCCGAATTGAACAATCTGCGAAACCACCTTGAACAATTACCTAAACTGACTCGAATTATCACTCACACCGTATTAGAAGAGCGTATTCGGAGATAATCGTTCTTTTGACAAGAGCTAACTTGTATCGCAATATATGACTCGTTACAACCTGTATCATAACACCTGTTTTACGTAACATCTGAAGGCTACCTGCTAAAATGGTAGCCTTTTTTGTATCTAACCTGATATCAGGCTGCCTTTGGGACGTTTAAGTAATATATCTTTCAGCATAGTAATATTGCCACCCGGCGCCACTTCGAACAAGCCAATACGCGGTGTATAAGAGGCGACGGGAAAGCTTTTCCCTTTGCCATAATCCCCTGTATGGTTAGCGTTCGGACCGCGGTCGGTTAGCGCGTAAAACTGATTCGCTTGATTGGGATTCGCATCGACTAAATCATCACGCAATACAGAATAAGGCAACTCACTACCTTGTTTTGAAAAGCTCTCCAAAAAGCCCTTAGTCTCTGTCGTCTGTACGTTGCCCGCACAGCCCGTTATAACGTCCACGGAAACCAAACTTGCCAAGCAGATTTTTCTCGTCATTTTTTGCCTCTTTAAATGTATTAGTGCTTTTTATTATCTTCACCTCAGTATCAAAAATGACTATGATGATTTAATGACATTGATCACTAAGCAAGCTGGCTGCTCTATTTTCTGCTAACAAGGCTCATTTTTTTTATTTAGATCTATTCCGCGGTTTTTAATTTTAAAAGGGGGGCTAATGTTGCAATAAAGGAAGTTCGGTCGCTGTTAAGATAATTTCAGCTTTACACCGTGTTGATTATAAAGTATTTATTGGAATGATAAACAGGATGTCCGCGTACAGGATGGGGTGACAGGAATAAGCATCATATAAATGTAATAGAGCCTTGTGTTAAAGGATTATATCTGCATTTTATTACTCAAGTTGCGATTGCTGTTGAACTATCTAAGAAACCAATAGTCTAAACATTTCAATGTGCTACGCCCGGTGCGTTTATTTTGGCTCTTTGAGAGCATAATCAAATAAACCAGCGACTCTGCGGGAGGTAAGTTAACTTTCATCGTCGGATTTTTATTCTTTATTCTGGTCGATATGATCCTGAATAATAGGCTAGTATATGTTGATCTTTTACACGTGGAGTTTTAACTCGGCTTCATGTTAGACTCGATTTAATATTTTATTTTCAATAACTAAAAAGGTGGTATCAGAATGGCTGTTTCTCTACAAAAAGGCGGAAATGTTTCACTAGAAAAAGTTGCTCCAGGTATGACTAAATGCCTACTCGGTTTAGGTTGGGATTCAAGAAGTACTGATGGAACTGATTTTGACTTAGATGCATCTGGCTTTATGGTTAATGCAGAAGGTAAAGTACTTTCAGACAAAGGTTTTATTTTTTACGGTAACTTAGTTTCTGAGTGTAGTTCTGTTGAACATACGGGTGATAACTTAACCGGCGAAGGCGAAGGTGATGACGAAGCGATTAAAATTGATTTAAGTAAAGTCCCTGCTGATGTGATGAAAATTGTTGTTGGTGTGACGATTCACGAAGCTGAATCACGTAAGCAAAATTTTGGCCAAGTTTCTAATGCTTTCATTCGAGTTGTTAATGAAGAAAACAATGAAGAAGTTGCCCGTTACGACTTGTCTGAAGATTACTCTACTGAAACTGCACTGCTTTTCGGTGAAATGTATCGCCACAATGGTGCATGGAAATTTAAAGCTGTGGGTCAAGGTTTTGCTGGTGGCTTAAAAGCAATGGCACAACAATTTAATGTTAATGTTTAACTTTAAATTTAAGTACAGTTAGTCGAAAAATATTTATTCGGGGGGAGCATCTGTTTCCCCCTTTTTTACATGTTTAGATTAAGGAAATAGTAATGGCAATTTCATTAGCAAAAGGGCAAAAAATTAGCCTTGAAAAAAGCAATGGTTCGAACTTGGACCAAATTTGTGTTGGTGTGAACTGGGGCGCTATCGAAAAGAAAGGGTTATTTGGCGGCAAAAAAAAAGTTGCTGTTGATTTAGATGCAAGTTGTATTGTTTTTGATGCTAAGAATGAAGTAATAGACACTGTCTACTTTGGCAAATTAGCGACCCAAGGCATCAAACACTCCGGTGATGACCGAACAGGTGATCTTGATGGCGATGATGGGCTAGATAATGAAATCATCACTTTAAATTTAAATCAGTTAGACAGCAATGCGCATCAAATAGTCTTTGTTTTAAACTCCTACAGCGGTCATGATTTTAAAACCATTCCTTTTGCTTCTATCCGTCTGTATGAAGGCACCCCAACGCATGTAAACAGTGTCTATGCCACTTATGATGTGACTAATGACCCGCAATTTTCAGGCGCGCTTTCGATGGTCTTAGGTAAATTCTACTTACATAATAAAAATTGGAAATTCTCTGCGCTTGGTGAGCCGACTAAAGACAGTAAATTGCCTGGTATGATCGAGACGGTTAAAAAACATTATTTATAATTTTCTTTGAATATGAATCGGTCTTAATATCCACGTTGTAACCTGACACCTTTTGTTGTGAGCAGTAAGTTATCCACTTTTCTCTTTACATTAAATGACACTAAACTATTATAGGACATAAAATGGCAATATCTTTGCAAAAAGGCGGTAACGTCTCTTTAGAAAAAATAGCGCCCTCCATGCAGAATTGCTTGCTTGGTTTAGGCTGGGATGCAAATTCAATGAATGGTCATGATTTTGATCTAGACGCATCTGCATTTATGCTTAATTCAGAAAATAAAATTATTTCTGATGCTCATTTTATTTTTTATGGTCAATTGTTATCTCCCTGCCGATCTATTGAACACACCGGTGATAATTTAACCGGTGAGGGTGACGGAGATGACGAATCGATTAAAGTGGACTTAGGTGCAGTGCCTGCCGAGGTTGCTAAAATCGCTGTTGGCGTCACTATTCATGAAGCAGAGAAACGCCGTCAAAATTTTGGACAAGTTTCGAATGCATTTATGCGTTTAATAGATGAAAGCAATAATCAAGAAGTGGTGCGTTATGATTTATCTGAGGATTATTCCACAGAAACCGCATTAATTTTTGGTGAATTATACCGTCATAAAGGAGAGTGGAAATTTAAGGCAATTGGTCAAGGTTACTCAGGTGGACTGCACGCAATGGCAGTCAACTATGGAATTAATATTACATAATATTTTTTGATTTTATGTAAAACGTACTGAATATAATTAGAGATTGAGATGAACACAATGCAAAATTTATGGCCCTTTTTATTAATTATTTTTTCATGTTATTTATTAAAATACGCATGTGATACTTTTGAGCAAAGCGCCTCTTATTTAGGAAGGAAATTTCCGCCCGGCGTGAAGGGTGCGACTGTTAATGCAGTCGGATCAAGTATGCCTGAAATGTGTGTAGTAATTGCTACTTTGTTCTGGTTTGACGACCCGTCATTAGTGATGGTTGCATTAGGTGTGACAGCAGGATCGGCAATATTTAACGGCTGTGTTATACCGGCGCTTTCTATTATTATGGCAAAAGATGAAGATGGAACAGCTGTTAAATCAATTAAATTAACCAAACGAGTGTTAATCAGAGATGTATTTTGGGTGTTAACCGCAGAAATTGCATTGATCATCTTTCTCGGTTTTAATAATTTTACACTCTGGATGGCAGTTGTATTAAACGTTATCTATTTCTTTTATGCCGTGCACTTATATATTGATTCAAAACGTGATCAGGAAGGTGATGAAGAAGAAAAATATGAGTATGAAGAGATTGATGATCGCGGCGTATTTTTAAACTTAATTACCTTTAACTTCAATACGTTATTCTTCTCAAACAGACCCTTTACACTGGTATCGTCTCTGGTTGTTATTGTGTTAGCGATTGCTATTATTTCCGGCTCTTCGTATCTGTTAGTTGAAGGTGTATTAGGCAGTGCAACCGTGCTCGGTGTACCTGAGTTTTTTGCCGGATTAATCTTTGGATCTGCGGCATCTTCTGTTCCTGATTTAATGTTGTCACTCAAAGACGCTCAAAAAGGAGAATATGAAGATGCGGTTGCTAATCCGCTCGCATCAAATACTTTTGATACGACTATCGCTTTTGCATTACCTTTGCTGGCCTGGTTCCTGATTAATGGTGTTGATTCATTGCCTTTAGTTCAAGATGATAGTTTAACCCTGTTACGTTGGTCTATTGTCGGTATTACCGGCGGTGTCGCAGCAAGCTTGATTTTTAACTATAAAAAAGTAACTAAAAATGTTGCTTACTTCTTGTTAACCATGTTTGTTGTTTGGGCTGGCGTTATGTATGCAATGATTGGCTAAATTAATTTAATTAATAACGCTTGATATTGAAGCTCCAACATTCAGCTTTTTTGTGGTTATGATCACTTTTAAGCATGATTGATGGAGCTTTATTCTTATTAGCAGTGACTTAAAATGATTTAGATTATAAAGTTAATTTCCTTCATACAATTTACGATCAGATGCGGACTCGTTTAGCCTATGGGTAATGAGTTGATGGGATTTTAATGACAGGATTATTTTCTTCCATGAAATAATGTCAATCCAGTTCAAATTTCAGCGCAAAACACTTTAAGCAGGAAAAGGCTTATTTAAAAAAATAAAATGAAGTAAATACACTATGAATTACAATTTTGAAACTCAAGCGGGGCTTATTTCGCTTGATGTACTAAAGACACAAAAACCCGTTGAAGAACTATTAACCTTTGCCTGCAGGCAGAATCCGAAGCGCAGTTTTATGCTTGTCAGCAAAGTACTTGGTCGTTATGTTCCCACCAAGCCTAAGGTGATGAGAGAGGTTTATGATTCATTATCAGAATCTCTGGGCAATGATAAATTAACGTATGTTGCGAGCCTCGCTGAAGCCGCAACGGGACTCGGGGCAGGGGTTGCAGATAGTTTAGCGCGAGCGCAACAAGAAAATGTCTATTTTCAACATACGACGCGTCATAAATTGAATCGACCTTTGTGGTTTTCTGTTGATGAAGCACATAGTCATGCGGTGAATCATATGTTTTATGCACCTAAAACAGAGCTGCTTGAAGGAATCACTCAAAGTAAACGTTTAGTGATTGTGGATGACGAGATAACCACAGGTCGCACCATTAAATTGCTTATCAGCGGATTATTAAAATATTTGATGAATATCGATGAAATTGTGATTATTTCATTAGTTAATTTAGTCGATAGAAAACAGAATTTATCGATCACAGATTTTAATATTCCCATTCGTTATGTGTCATTAATGGAAGCGCAAATATCAATGGTGAAAAAAGAAAGTTTTAAGCCTGAATTACCGAAAAATGCAGATACAGGGTTATGTGAAGCACTGTCATCGGATGAATTGGGGCGCTGCGCTATGTTAATGCCCTATTCAGGTCATTTGCCAAATATTATTTCATCAAAAGAGATGACTATTATCGCTAATGGTGAGCATCAATATATTCCCTTCCTGATTGCTGAAAAACATGAGCAAGCAGGCTGTGATGTACTGTATCAATCCATTAATCGCTCTCCTTTACTGCTGGGGGAATCGATTGAACAGAAGCTATCTTTTTCTTTTGACAGCAGTAAGGTTGAACATTATCTTTATAATTTTGAACAGGGTAATAGAGACGTTTATGTATTGCTGGAAAATGAAAGTAGCAGAGAGACGCATGAGTTTGCCAGTCGATACCCCTTAACAAAATGTGAGGTGTCTTAAATGACACAGTCATCTCGCGTATTTGTATTTACAGATTTAGATGATAGTTTGTTTAGCAGCAAGAGAAAACATACAAAAACGTCCGATAGTCAGGTAACCTCCGTTAACAAACGGGGGGAAATAGAATCCTATGCCACACTGCAGCAGCAAAAATTAGTGCAGATGTTAGCGGCTTTGAACGCCTCGTTTATTGCGGTAACAGGCCGCAGAAGCAGTTCATATAAGCATTGTATTATTGATCAAGTGACCAACAGTGACTATGCCATTGTTTCTCATGGCGCACTGATATTGAATGAACAATCTGCATTGTTACCCTGCTGGATTAAGTATTTAAATAACACTTATGATATGAAATATTGGCAGGAGAAACTGACTCGAACGCATTGTCAGCTGCTCGATTATTTTAGCGCTATAAATTGTGAAGCCCGTGTGCGTTTGATTATCGATCATGATATTTGTACTTATATCTGCATAAAAATTCCTGCTCATGAGCTTCAGGAAACTTTGTTGCTTAAGATTAATGCATATCTGCAGCAACTGGACTTTAGCATTCATGGCAATGCAGGTAACTTCGCCGTATTGCCACCCTATGCAAGTAAAGAGTTAGCGGTTAACTACTTGGTAAAAAAACTAAATATTTCTGATAAAGATGTGCTTTTCGGAATCGGTGATAGTGTCTCTGATCTCCCCTTTATTCGAAATTTAGATTTTGCTATCTTCCCTAAATCCAGCCAAATAATGAAAGCTATATCCCATGTTTAATAATTTACACACGAAGAAAAGCCCTTTGTTGGGTAGCTATTGCGCAGAAGATTGTTTATTTCTGTTAAAAAACATCAAACCTAAATTTTATACTATTGAAGACAAAGAGCGCCTGATTCAAAGCGGTGTGATGCATTATTCAGAAATGGTGAATCAGGAAAGTGCACCAACGGAAGAGTATTTAGAGCTGTTTTTAAGCCTGACTGAGCAGTACAAAAAACGTCTGGCGGTTGAAGTCTTACAATTAGCCAAAAAGATGGTTGAAAATCGTGATGGTGATATCTGCATTATTTCTTTGGTACGTGCAGGGACCCCCATTGGGGTGTTATTAAATCGCGCGATCAATGAATATGCAGAGGTCAATTCACAGCATTATTCAATCAGTATTGTGCGCGATAAAGGCATTGATCAAAATGCGCTGGATTACCTTATTTTTGATCAAAAAATCAACCCTGAAAGCATTGTTTTTGTGGACGGTTGGACTGCAAAAGGGGTGATGACTGAAGAATTAAAAAAAGCGGTTCAGGATTACAATACGCGGCGTAAGCTCAATCTATTCGAACAATTATTTGTTATTTCAGATATCGGCGGAACAGCAGACTTTTCAGCTACTTATGATGACTATGCTATACCCAGTGCGCTAATGAATTCGACCGTGAGCGGATTAATCAGCCGCTCAGTATTGAATGATCAAATACAAGCGGATGATTTTCATGGCTGTATTTCATATTCTCACTTAGAAAACCACGATCGTTCAAACTGGTTTGTTAATCAGATAACGGATTGTTTTACGTTAAGCGATTTTCAAAACCCATTACAAAATGAATCACTTTCTGCACAAAAACGGCAGTCGATGACGCGATTTTTTTTGAAAGAAATGATGCAGCAGCATCATGTTTCTAATAAAAACAGGATTAAGCCCGGCATTGCAGAAGCGACAAGAGTCATGCTGCGCAGAGTGCCTGATTTATTAATTGTGCAGGATAAACTTAATCCCAGTACAGTCCACTTATTAAAACTGGCCATAGAAAAAAATATTGATGTTGTTGAAATGAATGATATGCCATTTGGTGCATGTGCATTAATTAAAGACGTTAAATAAGTTTTATGCCCGCAAAAAGAAGATAGAAATGAAAATAGCACTGTTTGATTTTGACGAAACCTTAATTGAAGAAAATTCCTTAAATTTTTTGTTTAAACATTTTTTAGGTAACAGACCATTAGCCATACAATTATTACCCTTGTTGTGTAAAGCTTCGACCTATCAGCAGGGGATTAAGGTATCAATAAAAACCTATTTATACAAAAAATCGTTAAAGGGGAAAATGCACGAGGAGCTGTTTGCGGCCGGTGTCGCGTTATTTGATAAGGTCACTCCAATTATTGAAGTGGTTGATATGATGAAAAAATTAAATGATGCGGGCATTGAAATATGGATTGTGACTGCATCACCAGAATCTTATATAGCCGGTATTGTGGAGCAGCTAGGTTGGCCCGTTAAACGCGTGATCGGTACTACTATAATAGAGCAGAATGGGTTGCTAACGGGTGAAATTGAAAGTGAATGCCAGGAACAAGAGAAAGTTGTACGATTAAACAGCGTTTTCAGGGGCAATGACGAGCGTTATGACATTGTTCAAGCATTTGGCAATTTACCGGTCGATATTCCCATGTTAAAAATGGCTAATAATAGCTTTTACGTGTTGAACGAGGTTGTGAAACCATTTAATGTGGAGTAGGTTACTGATACGGTTATCATTCTATTTATGATAACTTACCCTGTATTGTTTTGGCAGGGCAGCCTTTTATTTTTTGAATATAACAGGTTGCAGAACAAAACGTTAGTCATTGCAATTTGTCTTTGACTACAATACAAAATGATAAATTTTATAATATTACTTAGCAAAGAGAGGATACTAACATGGGATTATGGGACAATTTTAAAGGCAAAGCAGAAGAAATGAATGAAGGCTTACAAAAAAATATTGGTAAGTTTAAAAACCAAAAATTCTCCGATGCTTCAATGGCAATGTGCGCTTTAGTTGCTGCAGCTGATGGCGATATAGATGCTTCAGAACGCAAAAAAACAGCTGCGTTTATTATGAGTAATGAAAGTTTACAAGTATTTAATGCTAGCGATTTGAAAGTTAAATTTGACTTCTATTGTGACAAATTAACCGCTGATTTTGACTTCGGACGTATTGATGCAATACAAGCGATAAGTAAATTAAAAGGTAAGGATGATCAAGCACGTGCCTGTATCCAGCTTGGTATCGTGATTGGTGGTGCTGATGGCGATTTTGATGCGGATGAAAAAAAGGCCGTTAAAGATGCCTGTCTTGCAGTTGGCATTAATCCTTCAGATTTCGATGTATAACAGAACAGATTGTTAATACGGTGCGAGTGTTGGGGGTAAATGATATTTTAATGAAGTTACGCCCATCTCTTTTATAAGAACAGATGATTTCTGTGCGCACCGCTTTTTAATTTATTTCCCGGAGCTAGCACCATCGAGTGTTACTTCATTTGGAAAGGCACGTTGCAAAAGTAAATGTTTCCTCCTTACCCGCTTTTGTATCGAATCTAATCTGAACTAATGCAGTTCATAATCAATTTTATTAATAACCCACTGTTTTTCACCCTTTGGCGTTTGAACGATAAACTCATCATCAACTTCTTTTTTTAGCATTGCACGTGCCATAGGGGAATCGATAGAAATACAGTTTTTGGTCTCAAAAATTTTATCGGGGCCGACTATTCTAAAACTAAGCCGTTCTCCACTGTCATTTTCAATTTCAACCGTTGCAGCAAAGAAAACTTTTCCGTGTTGCTGGGAGGAATAATCAATCACGTTAAATTCTTCTCATCGTTTTCTAAGGTAACGAACCCGGCGATCGATTTGCCTTAATATACGTTTGTTATTAGGGCCTGTTTATCTTTCGGGATTGTTTTTGCAGCAGTTTGTAGATTATTTATACAAGGCAGAACCTATGCCGTGTAGTTATTCTACATAAATAAGTGACAACGCAGTAGAAAGGAGCGACAAACGCTGCCCGAAGGGTTCGGCTAAAAGCGTTTTACTTTTTGTTGCAAGGTATTTACTTAGAATGACTAAGCTGACCACCTCGCGCCGCGATTAAAACGCTTTTATCTTTCCATAAATAATCATGTTCTTCTTGTCGTTTTTTATAACCAGCACGCGTTATTAATTTACTTTTCACTGTTTATCCCTGCTATATAGATTTAATAGATTGATAAGTGATAAAAATAGACTAATAGATATAAAGAGGCTAATAGATATAAATAGACTAATAGATAAAATTAATTATAGTTCAAACGGTCAATGGAGCGATTGTTCACTGTAAAGCTTGTATTGATGTGAAAACATGAGTCGTTGCGACAAAGTATTTAGCGCATTATCGAGGGTCTTCGAATTTATCTCGGTCACCACTAGAGCTTTAGGACTTAAAAATGAACATTCATTTTTATGATTATGATTAAGTGTGCGTGATGATTTTTTGTAGGAAATACCACAGAGGGCCTAGAGGCGCTGCATGCGACACAGAGTCATGACTCTTCTATAACGTCCGGGCACACAATATAATTATCGATCCCTTTCTATTGAAGAGGATGATGAAATTAGGTCATTAATATATAGTGCAAACCTAAGTCCGAAGACACTAGTCTGGTTTAGAGAAAATGACTCAACGCTTAATTCTCAGCAAATTTTAAACAGGAGGGCATAGTAAAATGGAAAAGAGCCTATTCAAAAGTCAGGCCGGGTTTATTCGCTTTGTATAAAAACAGCATTACCAAACAGTCAATTGTTTCCGTCAAGATAAAGCTTTGTTATGATAGTACCATTGGATTCTTTAATATTTATTAAAGCAGCAGCAATAATACTATGTTTTGTACCTTATTTTATCAATTTAACTTCTTTTTTGCAGAGTGCTTAAATAACGCCTCTGCTTTTGTTCTATTTATTAAATAAATTATCGTTTTTACTAAACCCGCATTTCTGCGGGTTTTTCGTATCATAACAGGGAGTATCAATGCGCGTACTTAAATTTGGCGGCTCATCATTAGCAAATGCCGAACGTTTTAATCAGGTTGCTGATATTGTTATTAATAATCATCAGCAATCTCAAATTGCTTTAGTTTTATCTGCACCAGCGGGTGTCACCAACAATCTAGTCGCTGTTGTTGAAAAAACCAGTATGGGTATATCTTCAGAAAACCATTTAATTGATATTCAACATATTTTTGCTGATCTTATCAAAACACTGAAGGGAAATTATGCAGAATTTGCAGATGAATTACTGCAAACTATTTTTGAGCGTGAATTATCACATTTAAGTGATTTGCTTGAAGGTGTGCGTTTGCTAGCACAATGCCCTGCCAGTATCGAAGCGCAAATATTAAGTAAAGGTGAATTACTCAGCGTGGCCTGCATGAAGCAATTGTTAATCGCTAAGGGTCATCAAGTAGAAGTTATTAAACCACAGGAAAAGCTTATCTCTTACAAAGGTGGCTATCTTGAAGCGCAAATCGATATTGATGTCTCCCGTGCCTTGTTTGAAAAAGAGACCATAGTCAAAAATGCTATCTACTTAATGCCTGGTTTTACCGCAGGCAATGAGCAGGGTGAAACATTAGTATTAGGTCGTAACGGCTCAGATTACTCGGCGGCTGTTTTAGCCGCTTGTTTAAAAGCTGAATGTTGTGAAATCTGGACCGATGTAGACGGGGTCTACAGTTGCGATCCACGGTTGGTAAAAGATGCCAAATTATTAGATTCGTTAAGTTACGCTGAAGCAATGGAGCTCTCATATTTTGGTGCTAAAGTCTTACACCCTAAAACGATCACCCCGATAGCGCAGCACCATATACCCTGTTTAATCAAAAACACCTATAACCCGCAAGCAAATGGTACTTTAATTGGAGTAGAACATGGCGATGAGGCATTACAAGTGAAGGGTATATCTGATCTTAAGGGACTCTCCATGCTGAGTATCTCAGGACCCGGAATGAAAGGTATCGTTGGCATGGCGGGGCGTATATTCACAACAGTATCACGTTCAGGCGTGTCGATTATTTTGATTACGCAATCATCGTCTGAATACAGTTTAAGCTTTTGTATTCATTCTAGTGAGACCCAAAAAGCCTTGCATGCATTAAATGAAGAGTTTGCTTTAGAATTTAAAAATCATTTATTAGAGCCTATTGACGTGATTGAAAAGCAGGCGATCATATCACTGGTTGGTGATGGCATGAAAAAAGCGCGCGGAGTGGCAGCGCGTTTTCTCACCGCTTTAACGGAAGCTTCTATTAATATTACTGCGATTGCGCAGGGTTCATCTGAGCGTTCTATATCAGCGGTTGTATCAGAGGAAAAAGCAAAAGAAGCGGTCATCGCTTGTCATCAAAACTTTTTTGGCAGTGTGCAATATATAGATATGTTCCTGATCGGCTGTGGCGGAGTAGGGGCTGCACTGGTTGATCAAGTACATCGTCAACAGGCTTATTTATCAGAAAGAAATATTGAAATTCGCGTCTGCGGCATTGCCGACAGTCGTAAAATGTTAATGGACGATCAAGGCATTCAATTAAGTAACTGGCGTGAGTTATTATCCACTGCAACAGAAGAGTTATCCTTGTCCCGTATGCAATCTATGGTTGATGACTCGCATATTATTAACCCTGTTATTGTTGACTGTACCAGTAACGATGCAATTGCCGCACGTTATGTTGACTTTTTGGGCGCGGGTTTCCACGTTGTTGCTGCCAACAAAAAAGCTAACACCTTCAGTATGGATTATTACCACCAATTGCGTTTAACCGCGTTAATGAAACGTCGTAAATTCTTGTATGATACCAATGTTGGTGCTGGTTTACCGGTCATCGAAAATATGCAAAACCTGTTTAATGCGGGTGATCAG
Organism: Psychromonas sp. MB-3u-54; assembly: GCF_002836415.1. Classification (GTDB taxonomy): domain Bacteria; phylum Pseudomonadota; class Gammaproteobacteria; order Enterobacterales; family Psychromonadaceae; genus Psychromonas. The sequence continues at coordinate 43,295 of NZ_PJBP01000171.1, forward strand.
TTGGTCAAGTTTAACGGTATATTATCGGGTTCATTGTCGTTTATTTTCGGTAAACTGGACGATGGTCAGAAATTTTCCGAGGTAACTGCAGAAGCGCGTAAGCTTGGTTTTACTGAGCCTGATCCTCGTGAAGACTTAAGTGGCACCGATGTCGCACGAAAACTGCTTATTTTAGCCCGTGAGGCGGGCATGGAATTATCCCTTGATGATGTTGAAATTGAACCGGCATTACCACCTGGCTTTGACGAGACAGGGAGCGTTGATGAATTCATGACGCGCTTACCGGAAGCGGATGCTTATTTTTCTGAACTGCAGGCTAAAGCTGACGAAAACGGTCAAGTGTTACGCTATATTGGCGGTATTGAGAACGGTAAGTGTAAATGCAGTATTAAAGCGGTTGATGCAGATGATCCGCTTAATAAGGTAAAAGACGGTGAAAATGCATTGGCATTTTACAGTCAGTATTATCAACCTATTCCATTGGTTTTACGTGGTTATGGTGCTGGATCAGAAGTGACTGCTGCGGGTGTTTTTGCAGATATATTACGTACTTTAAATTGGAAACAGGAGTTTTAGAATGAGTGTTGTTGCATATGCTCCGGCGTCGACTGCAAATGTTAGCGTAGGTTTTGATGTATTGGGAGGGGCACTTACCCCTATTAATGGTGATTTGTTTGGTGACCGAGTAAAAATATCAAGCAGTGATATTGCTTTTTCACTGGACTGTATTGGCCGTTACGCTCATAAATTACCCGCAGATTTTAAAGAAAATATTGTCTATCAGTGTTATTTAGTTTTTGAGAAGGCATTAAAAAAACTGAATAAAGAAACATTGCCGGTTAAAATGACGCTTGAGAAAAATTTACCCGTTGGCAGCGGCTTAGGCTCGAGCTCCAGTTCAATTGTTGCCGCATTAGAAGCATTAAATGCGTGGCATGACTACGCGCTTGATGAAAACAGTATGCTGCTATTAATGGGCGAGATGGAAGGGCAAATCAGCGGCAGTATACATTATGATAATGTTGCTCCCTGTTACCTTGGCGGAATGCAGTTAATGATAAATGAAGGCGGGGTTATCAGCCAAACGCTGCCTTCCTTTAAAGAATGGTACTGGGTTGTAGCCTACCCCGGAATAAGTATTTCAACGTCGGCTGCCCGCAACATTTTACCTGCGCAATATCGTCTCAGCGAAGCCTTAACCTATGGCCGGCGTTTAGGTGCCTTTGTCCATGCCTGTCACTCTAATCAGCCTGAGCTTGCCGCCAAAATGCTTAAGGATGTTATTGCTGAGCCCTATCGCTCACAACTTATCCCGGGTTTTAAAGAAGCGCGTCTGGTTGCAGAGCAAAGCGGGGCATTAGGAATGGGGATTTCGGGTTCAGGTCCGACAGTATTTGCGGTAATGACTGATCTTATCCAAGCGCAATCATTACAACATTGGTTAACCGAAAATTTTCTTCAAAATGATGACGGATTTTGTCATATTTGCCGTCTCGATGAACAAGGCGCACGCGTGCTAGGAACAGAACTATGAAATTATACAATATCAAAGACAACAGCGAACAAGTTAACTTTCAACAAGCCGTTAAACAAGGTTTAGGACGTGGTCAGGGACTTTTCTTTCCAAAAGAAATCACGCCGCTTGATAATATTGATGCGCTTTTGAAAATGAATTTAGTTGATCGTTCAACTGCCATTTTATCGCACTTAATTGGTGATGAGTTAAGTAAAGAAACGGTTCATAATATTGTTTCGAAAGCTTTTACTTTTGATGCGCCGGTAAAAAAAGTGACAGATAACATTAACGCGCTGGAACTTTTTCATGGGCCAACCCTGGCGTTTAAAGATTTTGGCGGTCGTTTTATGGCGCAGTGTTTAGCCGAATTTAAGGGCGACGATAAAATTACTATTTTAACGGCAACCTCTGGCGATACTGGTGCTGCTGTTGCCCATGCCTTTTTCAATATGGAAAACATTAACGTTGTTATCCTTTATCCGAAAGGAAAAATTAGCCCGCTGCAAGAAAAACTGTTCTGTACATTAGGTGGGAATATTACCACCGTCGCCATTGAAGGCACCTTTGATGATTGCCAGACCATGGTTAAGCAGGCTTTTGATGATCAGGAATTAAAGCAGGCCATTGGCCTGAACTCCGCAAATTCAATCAACATTAGCCGCCTGCTGGCGCAAATTTGTTACTACTTTGAAGCCTTTGCGCAGCTGTCTGCCGCGCAGCGCAATAACTTAGTTGTTTCTGTCCCCAGTGGTAATTTTGGCGATTTGACTGCCGGTTTGCTTGCTAAATCTTTAGGCTTGCCGATCAAACGTTTTATCGCGGCTACCAATGAAAACGATACCGTTCCCCGTTATCTGGAGGAAGGAACCTGGACGCCTAAAGCGACTATTGCCACGCTTTCAAATGCGATGGATGTGAGTCAACCCAATAATTGGCCACGTATTGAAGAATTATTTAAAATACAAGGTTGGTCTCTATCTGAATTGGGTTACGGCAAATTAAACGATGCACAAACGCGTGACGGTTTGCTTGAATTGGATAATTTAGGTTATTTATGTGAACCTCATGGTGCAATTGCTTACAGTGAACTTACAAAGCAGTTGAAAGAAGATGAAACAGGTTTATTCTTGTGTACAGCGCATCCAGCTAAATTTAAAGAAAGCGTAGAAGATATTTTAGGGCGTGATATTTTTATTCCGGAAGAGCTCGCTTCTCGTGCGAATTTAGATTTATTGTCAAAAGAATTTCCTGCTGATTTTGCAATGGTTAGAGCGCTATTGATGTCTTTGTAATAATATTTGTAAATAAAAATCATATTTGTAAATAAAAAAGGGCGTTTATTGACGCCCTTTTTTTTGGGAAGCTAAAATGAGTAAAGTATTAAAAGATCTTCTAAGTCAGTTGAATTTAGAAAAATTAGAAGAAAACCTATTCCGTGGTAATAACCAAGATCTTGGTACTGGCCGTGTTTTTGGCGGACAAGTTATGGGGCAAGCTATTTCAGCTGCCAAAGAAACCGTCAGTGAAAATAGAAATGTTCATTCTTTTCACTCCTATTTTCTGCTTGAAGGAGAAACTAATAAGCCAATTGTCTATGATGTTGAGCGCATTCGTGATGGTAAAAGCCTGTCCACAAGGCGCGTTAAAGCCATTCAAAATGGCAAAGCTATTTTTTTTATGACCGCCTCTTTTAAAAATAGAGAGCATGGCTTTGAACATCAATTAGAGATGCCTGATGTGCCGCCGCCTGAAGATTTAATTTCAGAGCAAGAGATGTCATTGCTGCACACGGATACATTACCGGAATCGATACGAGATAAACTTATTTCTGAAAAGCCGATAGAGATGCGGCCTGTCACCTTTGTCAATCCGAGTAATCCGGAGGTTGAGTCTGCGAAACGATTTATCTGGTGCAGAGCCAATGGAAAGATGCCCAATGATTTACGTATACATCGTTATTTATTAGCATACGCTTCTGATTTCAACTTCCTGCCAACCGCACTACAACCCCATGGTGTGTCGTTTTTATCCCCTGGTATGCAGGTTGTTACTATTGATCATTCTATGTGGTTTCATCATGATTTTCGTTTAGATGACTGGTTATTATATGTTGTTGAAAGTCCCGCGGCATCCGATGGGTGCGCTCTGGTTAAGGGACACTTTTACACAAGGGCAGGGAAATTAGTTGCTTCAACGATTCAGGAAGGCTTGATTCGTCAAAGAAAGGTGAGACCATTAACTAAATAAAAAAGGAAGCCTTTTTATCAGTTTTTAACAAAGGGTCTAACTTAAGGTCAGTCTACATCTTTATCAGTTCATGGGATTAAGCGTGTATGAGCATTTTTATTAGCTGAGGCTTTGACCAATAGAGCATCTTAGAAAATTATTATAAAAGTGATTTATACTCTGACAGATCATTTGTTTTTATCTATTAGAAATAAGAGAATTTATTGGACTTATATCTCTGCTCCAATAATAGATGTCTCAATTTCGGTGGTACGTAAATAAGAGTGGTCTAATCATTCCGGAAGCGTACGAATATCAGAGCCATTTTGTAACATGCCCGTGGCAAAAGAATGCCGAAATACCTTTACTAATTTCTGTTTTTTTTATTGCAGTGCTTAGCTTTCTGGTAAAAGTCGAAGCATGTCAATGATCTCTGCACTAGATCATTCCACTTACGCTCGCTTTTTCTGTGCGTTTTTCAAGCCAATTCAGCCTATTTATCGGTCAGTCATTGACTTTTACTTGAGAGTATATAAAATATCACTCAGCAAGAAAGAAAGCCTTTTTTACATTCTCCGTTACGTTGTTTTATTAATAATACCTCGCTCTGTAGTTTTTAAGTTCTAGTCTATTTTTACGCTATTCAAGCCTTTTGAAGGCAACCTTACATTAAAACGACAGGATATTATTATGTCTAATAAAGAACAAGGAACCGTTAAATGGTTCAACGAAGCGAAAGGTTTTGGTTTTATCGAACAAGCATCTGGTCCAGATGTATTCGTTCACTTTAGTGCTATTGCAAGCGAAGGTTTTAAAACCTTAGCTGAAGGCCAAAAAGTAGAATTCACTGTAAGCCAAGGTCAAAAAGGCCTGCAAGCAGACAGTATCGTAGCGCTTTAATTTACTGCGATATTTTAGCTCCGTCACAGAGCAAATTTAATTTTAAAAAATGGTAAACCTTTGCGGGTTTGCCATTTTTTTTATTAATCTAAAATGGAGTAAACGTAATACCAACAAAAGGAGATAATAGTATCAATTCAGAAATACCAAAATACAGCTCTAAAGAGGCATTGGTTGAAGCATTTACAGAATATATTTATGAGCATGGTTACATCTGGGAAACTTTTAAATTTTTAGACGAGGGTGGCCGCAACTCCGGAAAATCTACTGCACGTTCCAGAACTCGGTATATGCTCCAATTTATTGAGCAACACGAGGTGGCTACGCTTGATATTCCGAAAGAGGCGCGTTGGTATATTGGTGGTAATGCATCGTTCGGATATGCTTAATAACAAAAAATACTTTCCCCATTTAGTCGTCGGTTTTTCAATACAAAACGGCAAAATTCGGTGATTTAGTTTTTGCACACTGTAATAGCGGGACAGAATCAGAATAGCTGGACAGCCATCTAATTGACTAAATATTAATCGGGTTTAAATTGTAGTTGTTATATTTAATGGATGCCCGCAACTTATTATTCCCGCAATTTATTACCCGGCTCGCTTTACCCGATTGCGTACACAGTAGTGGCTAAGGTGAATTTGGTCATCTTTTTTGTTTTGTAAGGAGTAATCAGGCCAACTTAGTTTTCTATATCTATTATGAAGTAGTTCTACCGTTCAACAATGTATCTTAGGTATATCGTGCCACTTGGTTGTGTATTGCGGAGTTAGAAATTGTCGGCGCATGGCCCACTTTTCATCTATTCCTTGACTGGCGAGTAACACGCTATCAGTACCGTATTTTTGATTAATATTATCCAGCACTTTCATTACTCTATCATCACTTTTAGGCTCGCTAAACAGTTCAAATTGTTGATGCTTTTCACTGCTCAAATTAAATAAACCGATACCCACTTTGTAATATTGGATACCCGGTTGAAAAAGTGAATCAATATTATTATTGATTGCCATAAGTAAATCCAAGGTGTTATTCGTCGCTTGGGTAAAGTGCTTGATTATTTTAAAACTACGTGGCTGTTTATCAAAAGGGCTACTTGCAGCAAAGGCCATTAATGTGCCGCAAAGTGAGCCTTGTTGACGAGCTTTTACAGCTGCAATCGCGGTGTGTTTAGCGAGTGCTTGTTGTAAAGTCGTGATTTCAATAATTCGTTGACCAACACTTCTTGTTGAAAATATTTGCTGTTTATCCGCACGCGTTTGATCCCAGCCTTTGCATACTTCACCATTAAGCTCCTTAATGGTTCGCATTAGCTCAACATTAAAATTCTGGCGAATTTCATGGGTGTTAAGGCGCATTAATTTAGAGACGTTATTAATTCCTAGCGTGGATAGCTTTTTAGATGTTCTACGGCCTATTCCCCAGACATCAGCAGGCGCTAACTGCTTAAAGAGCTGCTCCCTTATTTGCGGGTTATCCAACAGGCAGACACCCTGATAATCAGGCCATTTTTTAGCAATATGATTAGCAAGCTTTGCTAAGGTCAGTGTTGGGCCTAAGCCGACACAAACGGGTAAGCGAGTTTCTTTCCAAACGGCTTTACGTATTTTTTGTGCATGCTGGACAAGGCAATGTATGGAGCTGCAACGGTCAAAGGTAAGAAATGACTCATCGATAGAGTAGACATGCTGCAATGGTGCAAAGCGACCAATTACTTGCATCATTTTACTGGAAAGATCGGCATACAGCTCATAGTTTGATGAGCAGACAATGATGCCCATTTTTTCGCATAGTAATTTTGCTTTAAAGTAGGGCTGGAATTTTTTAATGCCCAGTGCAATAGCTTGTTTGTTGGCCGCCACAATACAGCCATCGTTATTGGATAAAACGATAATAGGCCTGCCACGCCATTGCGGACGAAATACCTGCTCAGCACTGCAATAAAATGAATTGGCATCGATCAGCGCAAACATTAAAGGGTGGACGCCAGTAAATGACTTTGACGGTGACAGCGAATAGATCGGATCACCACTCCTTCGATCGTAAACTGATCATCTTGGGTGATCTGCACATCCTGATTATTTTTATTAGCAGAGAGCAATAAACGTCGCTGTGTGTCCAATATCTTGCAGATAAATTCCCCATTAAGGTTGGCCACGATAACATCATGATTCTTGACTTGAACTTGCCTATCAACAATTAAGATATCACCATTAAAAATGCCAATACCCTGCATCGAGTGACCATCCGCTCTGCCGATAAAGGTGGCACTGGGATGCTCGATTAATAAGGCATCTAGACTTAAGGGCAGTTGTAAATAATCACTGGCAGGACTTTCAAAGCCGGTAATCCCTGCACTTGCGTAAATAGGGATAAATTTCATAATAAAACCACTGTTTAAATATACAGTTTAATTATAAGCAGAAAGCAATTTAAAGCAATATTTTTTCAACACAAAAGCAGGGCAGTGGCATCAAGGGTTGATTCATTATCAACTATACCTCAGCAAATGCTTCCCTCAGTTTTTCTCTGAAGTCACGAAAAGACTCAAGGTAGGCAGGTGAGATCGCAGCTCAACATCAATTAGTAACTGCGATATTCTATAAGGTTCCAATCGAACTGTTCAAGGCTGTAAACAATCATGCTAGTGGTGGGAAGATTTAAGCTAGAGGTGGGGAGGTTTCACTGATAAGTGATTTTAGAAGTAAGTCATTTTCTCATTAAAAAAGCCTAAGCAAATGTTAGGCTTTTTTATCGATATTAACTTAAGTAACCTATTATAGGCTTTCTGTAAAGGTACGTGTTAATACGTCTTGCTGCTGCTCTGGGGTTAATGAGTTAAAACGCACTGCGTAACCTGAAACACGAATTGTTAGTTGCGGGTAGTTTTCCGGGTGTTTGATAGCATCTTCTAACGTTTCTCTGCGAAGGACGTTTACATTTAAATGTTGACCGCCTTCCTGTGCTTTAGGTGCTTCGACAGCCACTTCACGAGACTCATATTCACCCAGTTCAGACGCAGGAACAACCTGATCTTCTGTGTATTGAGCTGGTGCTACTAAACAGCGCGCTTCGTTTTTTTCATTGTCTAGCAGCCAGATAGAGTTTAATAAATTCTGGTTAGCTGATTTTGTAATTTGAATACCTTGGATCATGATTTACTTCTCCTATTTTTGATGATTTAAAATGCTTCTTAAGTACTTAGATCTTGAAAAAGATGACTAACAAAAAACACCTGCTTACTCTATGGTTTTATGACTAAGAAAGCCTTGAAATGAATGTATGGGCTTTGGTGTCATAAATCATGCTTTTTGGTAGTCATGCTGTCCAATATTACCCGCCTTCTTGTGGGGGGGATCCTGAATACTTTGTCTTCTATTTCACCCCACTCAGCAAGAGATACAATCTGAACTTCAGTATAAGCATTGTCTTTAATATCTAAAAAACCTGCCTGTGCGTTCGCTTCGTCTAATAACCACAAAGAGTTAAGTAAAGATGTGTTTTCAGATTGAGTGATTTGGATTCCCAAAGGTATCTGAAGCCCCTTAATGTGGAGTAATAAAATTACAATTTTTGTTGAAGATTTAAAGTGTTATTGAATAAACCTGAGTTAATTATATGGGTTGCATTGATTGCTGTAAATCAATATATCCCTATTTTAATTGTGGTATATTTGACTCAAATCATTGCAGAGTTCACAGTTTGCTGTTCTGTTAGTAAAATATAGTATTGGATTAATTTTCGTTGTGGTCGTGTTTTATTTTTCTTGTTGATTTTTTTGTTGTTAAATAACCAAATTTTCATTCATAATAATTTTTATATTTATATTTATAAAATAAAGAGGGAAAGATGAGCTGGAAGAAATTTATTACACAGCAAGAATCGATGGAATATTACAATGTTCTTCAGGAATTTTTAAAATCTCAAAAAAATTTAGAGAAAAATATTTATCCGCCTGAGCATCTTGTTTTTAATGCATTTAATTTAACTGCATTAGACAATGTTAAAGTGGTTATTTTAGGACAAGATCCTTATCACCGAGAAGGGCAGGCCCATGGTCTTAGTTTTTCAGTACCGGAAGGTATAAAAATACCACCTTCCCTGCGTAATATTTATAAAGAATTATCCACTTCTATCGAAGGCTACAAAATACCTGAATCAGGGAATTTGGAACATTGGGCAAAGCAAGGTGTTTTACTGTTAAATTCGGTGTTGACGGTTGAACAGGCTGTGCCTGGTTGTCATGCAAAAAAAGGATGGGAAACCTTCACTGACAATGCGATTGGCGAAATAAATAAGACTTGTAGTGGTGTGATATTTTTATTATGGGGAAGTTACGCCCATAAAAAGGGAAGTTTAATAGATAAAAACAAGCACACCGTTTTAACATCAGCACACCCCTCGCCTTTGTCTGCATATCGAGGATTTTTAGGTTGTAAGCATTTTAGTCAAGTAAATAAAATATTGGCTGAACGGCAGAAAAAATTAATTATCTGGTAATGTGACATAGTTCTGCAGTTTTTTTCTTTGATCTGATATAATCATGAGTATTATTTTATAAATTTGTGAGTATTTATTATGCTGTCTACTATCCATAAAGATCATGTTAATATTAGCAACCTGTTAAGATTGTTAAGGGAAAAAGTTAAACTTTTAGAAAATGATCAAGGGGTAGATTATCGCTTAATGAAAGCGATAATCACATATTTACGAAATTATTCTGATAAATACCATCACCCGATGGAAGATATGATCTATGAATATTATTTGAAATATCGTATTGTTTCCGATGAAGTTGCCAATCGTTTAGCTCTAGAGCATAAATTAGTAAAAGAAATTACTATCGAACTAGATCAATTGTTAGATATGATTTTACTTGATGCCGTTGTGCCTAAAGAACAGTGCATTGAAAAGTTAAAAAACTTTATAAAATTACAGATGGCGCATATGGCCTACGAAGAACAAGAAATATTGCCTAAAATTGAAGCAAGTTTAACAGAAGAAGACTGGAAAATTCTTGGACAGCAGTGGCAGCATGAGGGGCACATTGATCCCTTATTTGGTGATAAAGTTGCTGATGAGTATAAGAAATTATCTGAGCGTATTAAGCAAGGTTAATCCTTAAAATACAACATCGTAAACCGATAAAAACTATTCTTACTCGCTATTAGGGTAGTTTTGAATGATTTAAATTGTCATACAATAGAGCGTATGACAATCTTCTTCTTCTATTATCCTGCAGTATCTAATTCCGTGCTGTTATACTTATTTATAAGCGACCTTGTCCATTTTTCCCCTTTTATTATGGATCGGTGCAGTCACAATAGCTGACGTAAAAAAGCCGATATAACTTCGTGGTCAATACCGTTTATTGATTTCTCAATCGATGAGGAGCGAGGATATCCTCACGCGCTGAAAAGACTTTCTGTTAGAGTAATTTACACTTTGGATTCAGGGGGGGCGCTTTTACCGATAGGCTTATTGATAAAAACTTTCCATCCAGCTCTCAAGAATAAGGGCGGCTGATACGCTGTCAATTTTTCCTTTTTCAAGGGCTTTATAGCCACCATGTGTAAAGATAAATTCTTTTGCACTGGCCGTGGTTAAACGCTCATCCTGTAAAGCAACCTTAACACCAAAGCGGCCATTTAAACGGTTGGCAAATTTTTTGGCGCGTTGTGTAATAGGTTGTTCACTGCCGTCCATGTTCAGGGGTAAGCCTACAACAATCAAGTCGGGCATCCAGTCGCTGATCACTTTTTCTACAATATTCCAGTTCGGAATACCGTCATTGGCTTTAATGGCTGCTAAGGGCTGGGCGGTCGCGGTGATCATTTGACCGGTTGCGACACCGATACTTTTTGTACCGAAATCAAAACCTAATAGGCTTGATGGTGATTTTAATGGTTCAGTCATGTGTGTCCTGGTTTAAATAGTATGGTGGTTATTACCCGGTTTTATAAAAACAGCTGTAAGGGATTTGATGGGTTATGCGTGGCCTATCTCAGTTGATAATTGTTCGGGATTTATGCCCAGCCGTTGCAAAGACTCAATCCAACGTTGTTCAACGGGCGTGCTGAATATTATGTCATTTTGACTTTCCATGCTAATCCAATGGTTGTCATTGATTTCTTGCTCTAATTGTCCAGAGCTCCAGCTTGCATAACCGAGCGTCACTATGTATTTTTCGGGCTCATTTTTAGTGCCCAGTGTTGATAAAATCGCATTAGAATTGGATACCATCAGCTGGTCATTAAGTTTGGTACTTTGTGAATTATCTGCAACGGGAGAGTGTAATACAAATCCTCTTTCAAGCTCCAGTGGTCCGCCTAAAAAAACAGGATTCAGCAAGGGAGGTTCGGGATAATGGTCAATACTATCTACATTGTTTAATAATTCCTGCAGGGTTAATTTTACGGGAAAATTAATAATAAAACCCATTGCCCCTTTTTCGTCATGTTCACAGATATAAACAACGGAATGTTTGAAATAAGGATCCTTCAAAGAGGGCATCGCAATTAAGAAATGATCCTTAAGTGTGTTGAGCACTTCCGGCGAATTATCAATTTTTACGCTTTCCATATGACGGCTCCTGATGATTGCCACACTTTGAGTATGGCAAAAATGACAAAGATTACTGTTTTTTTGTGATGCGTTTTTCGATTGCATCCATTAACTTAGCACTGATATTGGTGCCATAGGCATTATCTATTTCCTGTATACAGGTCGGGCTGGTCACATTTATTTCAGTTACTTTGTTACCGATAACATCCAGTCCAACAAAAATCAGGCCTTTTTCTTTTAGTGTAGGACCAATAGTATTGGCGATATGCCAGTCGCTTTCAGAAAGTGGCTGTGCCACACCGCGACCGCCGGCTGCTAAGTTACCACGCGTTTCACCTAACGCTGGAATACGTGCAAGTGCATAGGGCATAGGCTCGCCATCAATGATTAATATACGTTTATCACCCGCAGTTATTTCCGGCATAAAGACTTGCGCCATGCAGTAACGTGTTTGATGCTCGGTTAATGTTTCGATGATCACGCCAACATTGACATCATCTTCTTTAATTCGAAATATTGAAGCGCCGCCCATACCATCAAGCGGTTTTAGAATGACGTCTTTATGTTTTTTATGAAATTCCCGAATTTTTAGACTGCTGCGAGTGACTAAGGTGGTGGGAGTGAACTCACTGAACCATGCGGTAAAGAGTTTTTCATTCGCATCACGCAAACTTTGCGGCTTATTAACAATTAAGCAGCCTTCTTGTTCCGCGCGTTCCAACAGGTAAGTTGCATAAATATATTCAGTGTCAAAGGGAGGATCTTTGCGCATTAATACCGCATCAAGATCAGAAAGCGGATGATCTACGCTATCTTCAAGTTGATAAAAATTATTGGGATCGCGCTGCACCGTTAGTTTTCTGCTGCTTGCAAAACAGCGACCGTCTTCTAAAGACAGATCCTGCATTTCTAAATAATACAGTTCCCAACCACGGGATTGTGCTTCCAATAACATCGCAAAACTAGAGTCTTTATGAATTTTAATATCTTTGATTGGATCCATTACGATCCCGATTTTAATGGTCATTTTATTTCCTATTTGTCAGTCTTGCTGAGCATTCTATGCAAGGTCGCCAAAACGACATTGCAATGCAGTAATTGCACTGAGTGCAGCGGTTTCTGTGCGTAGAATACGCGGGCCTAATAATGTTTCTGTGAAATTTAATGTTTCAGTCAAGGTTATTTCTTGATCGCTTAAACCACCTTCAGGACCGATCAGTAAACGAATACGTTTGATTTCCGGCGGTAAAGTATTAATCGAATATTTAGCACGTGGATGCAGTGTTAGTTTGGTGGCCTGCTCGGAACTTTCGCACCAGGTAGTTAATTCTTGGGTTTCATGGATAACCGGAATGATATTACGACCTGATTGCTCGCAGGCAGCCACCGCTATTTTTTGCCACTGCTGCTGTTTTTTAGCCATGCGCTGATCATCGAGTTTAACACCACAACGCTCGCTTAATAATGGTGTTATTTCATTAACGCCTAATTCTACGGCCTTTTGAATCACAAACTCCATGCGATCGCCACGTGAAATGACTTGCCCTAAGTGGAGATCTAATGGGCTTTCATTATCCGTTTGATTAAATGAATTGATCAATGCCGTGCAACTGCGTTTCAGCGCGTTAGTCAAGGTTGCCTGAACCTCGCCTCCAAGGCCATTAAACAGAATTATTTGTGCGCCAGGCCTTAAGCGTAAAACATGGATATGTTGGATCGCATCTTTTGAAAGATTGACTTCAGTGGCAACGGTTAATGTTTGTGGATCATAAAAACGAGGAATACGCATAATTATTATGTTTAAGTAGCGGAAAATAGTGCCAAGTATAACGTGAAAAGAGGCGATAAAACTATGCTAAAAATTGTTTTATCTAGGGCGTGTTTATCTTTCGGGATTTTTTTTGCAGCAGTTTGTAGGTTCTTTCTACAAGGCAGAGCTTATGCAGTGTCGTTATTCACCATAAATAAGCGATAACGCCGTAGAAAGGAGTTACAAATGCTGCCCGAAGGGTTCGGCTCAAAGCGTTTTACTCTTTGTTGCAAGGTATTTACTTAGAATGACTAAGCTGTATACCTCGCGCCGCGATTAAAACGCTTTTATCACGAACAAAAATTAACCACGAAAGATAAACAGGCCCCAATGTAACAAAATCAAATCCGATAAAAATATGCATAGCCTTTGCATAAACACCCTAAGGAAGAGGGGGGAAGATTGACAGTAAATAAAATTGATTGTATCGATTACCGCTAGCCTGTTTTCAGGCATAAAAAATAACTATGACTGTGAGGTAGCGTTTCAGTAAGCGGCAAAGCAGCTTAAAATGCAGGCATCAGCAAGATGATAAATGCTGATAATTCAGGCAGAAGGTCGATGATCTCGTTATTCTAAATCAAAGCCTTCTAACAACGACAGTCCTGTGTTCTGAGTGAGTGTCGCTCAAAGCGAGCACTGCGTTGTAATACTTAAAAAGGGAACAACCATTTAAGGTGTAAAGGGGTGCATTTACATCTGCCGCTAGAGTATTAACCCCGTTAATCGTTCGAAAGGCCTTGCTCCGGTATGCTTACGTGCCTCTTAAAATGGACGTAAGCTGCCCGCGGCTCTGGGATCATTACGTTTATCATTGTATTTCTTAGTTGTCTGGCTATGGTCAATATGCGACAATTTAACATAATTATGCTATCTCGAATGTTTAGGAAAAACTTATGAGTTTGACGTCTTTAAGAAATAAATCCAGCGATCCCAAACAAGGGGTTTATTTTATTGGTACAACACCACCCAAGCAGGATACCGCAATAGAATTAGTGTCGGGCATTGCAGATAAATTATTAGACCGACTTGATTCGATTGCTTATGACGGTTTAATTGTTTATGACATTCAGGATGAAACCTCGCGTATTGAGAAACCACGTCCATTCCCCTTTAAATATACCCATGATTCGCGTTTATATTCAAAAATTTTACATGATAAATCGGCTAAGCCGGTGATCACCTATAAAAGCGTTTCTCAACGTGACGGGGCTGATTTTTCTCGCTGGTTGTCCGATGCATGGCACCAGTTTTCAGTGCGCGATATTGTTTTAGTCGGCAGCCCCTCGGCCGATGGTGATATTAAATTATCCTTAGCCGATGCCTATCAGGCTGTCAAAGATCATAATTTAGATTTTCATTTGGGTGGCGTGACTATTGCGGAGCGCCATACCAATAAAGGTGATGAGCATCTGCGTATGTTGGCTAAAAATGAGCAGGGTTGTGAATTCTTCATTTCACAAGCTGTTTATAATGCTCAGGCAACCATTGATATGCTCACCCGTTATGCGCTGGAATGTAAAAAACAAGGGAAAAAGCCAAGACGTGTTGTATTAACGTTTTCTCCCTGCGGAAGTGCAAAAACCCTGGCATTTATTGAATGGTTGGGCATTTCCGTGCCCGAGGCGACCAGCCTGCGAATTCTTGAATCTGATAATCCATTAAAAGAATCGTTGTTAATTAGCCGAAATAATTTCGAACAAATTCTGCAGGCATGTCTTCCTTTGGATATTCCGTTAGGGTTAAATATAGAAAGCTTGACCAATCGCAAAGAAGAAATTGATGCCGCCATATTATTATTTAAATTGTTAAAAGCAACATTAGATCTTAAGTTAGCAGAATCACAACTGTAAGTTTGATTGATATACCCAAACTACTTGAATATGCAGATTCAGAGTTTCGCCTGAATGCTAGAACAAAGCGCAATATGATCTTTCGAGCGATTAACTGCGTTAATCCTCTAGCGGTAGATGTAAATGCACCCATTTACATCTTAAATGGTTGTTCCCTTTTCAAGTGTTACAGCGCAGTGCTAGCTTTAGGGCGAATCTCCCGAAGGGCAAGGCGATAAAGGATGATCGATGTTGTTAGAAGACTTTGATTTAGAATAACTAGAGGATCAGCTTCTACCTGTATCATCATTTATCGTCTTGCTGATGCCTGCATCTTCAAGTAATTTGGGTATAGTACAATAGGATAGATAAATGTCTCTAAGCAGACAGGCACAGACAGAGTTAATACGTGTTGCAGCTAAAGCTGGGCAATTATTGCATCAGCACGGAGCAGAAAGCCGTTTAGTGGAGCAAACAACACAACGTATAGGGATGGCACTCGGGGCTCGCAGTATTGAGTTGTCCGTTAGCCCCGATGCAATAGTGATCACCAGTTTATTTGATGGTGAATGCATTACCACGACGCGTCGTTGTTACGATCGCGGTCTTAACATGCAGATGGTATGTGATGTACAACGGATCTGTATTATGGCTGAAAAGAAACTGCTGGATGCGAAGCAGGTAAAAGATCGCCTAAATCGTTTAAAACCGATGAAATATAATCGTTGGGCCGTGGTCTTCATGATTGGCCTGGCCTGTGGCAGTTTTAGCCATTTTTTCGGTGGAGACTGGCAGGTTTATATTACTACTTTTTTTGCTTCTGCAGGGGCAATGACGATACGTCAAGAGATTGCTCATCGCCATCACAGCCCGCTGGTCAATTTTGCCATTGCAGCTTTTGTGGCGACTACTATTGCAAGTCTTGGTGTTGTTTATGAATTTGGTGAAAAACCTGAAATCGCACTGGCGGCTTCGGTATTATTACTGGTGCCCGGTTTTCCGCTGATAAATGCCGTTTCCGATATGCTCAAAGGACACATCAGTATGGGAATAGCTCGCTGGGTATTTGCAAGTTTATTAACCTTAAGTGTTTCAGTTGGAATAGTCGCTTCCATGACGTTAACGGGAGTTGTCGCATGGATTGGATAATGAAACCAAAATGTCTATTAGCCAATCATTTTTTGCAAAACCAAATGAAGGAATGCTTAAAATGGATTTAATAACATTACTTATAATAGATGCATGGTTTGCTTGGATCCCCGCGGTTGGTTTTGCAATGGTCTTTAATGTCCCTAAAAAAATGCTTATTTACTGTGCCGTTGGCGGCGCATTTGCGCACAGTTTTAGATTCTTATTAATGCACTTTGGTGTGCCTATTGAGTGGGCAACTCTTGCCGCTTCAAGTAGCATGGGGTTTTTAGGATTATACTGGTCGCGTAAACATTTTATTCCTCGTCCGGTGTTTACCGTCGCCTCTGTGATTCCCATGATTCCGGGGAGTTTTGCCTTTACGACTGTGATTGGTATTGTGCAATTAAACTCTGGCGGATATAGCTTAGAGCTAATCCAAATTGTGGTTGAAAATGGTTTGCGCACTTTGTTTATTTTGGCAGCGCTGAGCTTTGGTTTAGCATTACCTTCGATCATCATTTATCGCGGCCGGCCTATTGTGTAATTTAACAGGGTAAATACGTATTTTTTTCTGTTACATGCATATGCACTTGAATCAGCCCGTCTCATTTGGCGTCTTATGGCATTAAAAATAATGTTACAGCCTGTTTTTAATGCTTAACCTTAAGGTCCACAGCCATGTTCTGTTACGGGCATTTAATTAAGCAATTTGCTAATACCTCTTTAGCTGTTAATCGTGTAAACTTCGCGCTCTTAATTTTTGAAATAAGGCTTTAAAATGTCAGATAAATTTTTCTTTAAAGGTAAAAAAGAGAAAAAACCCAAGCACTCCAGTTATGGTTTTAATACCAAGCGCGCAGCGAAAGCGGGCACTGAAGAATCTCCCTTTGTATTATTGGTCAATACGCCCGTCAGAAAATCTGAAATTGAACAAATTTTGCAGGAAAATAATTTGATTGCAAAGATTGAAGTGAAAGCTGATGTTGCTGAAAATATTGCTGAACTTGAAGGGTTCTTAAATAAACCTAAAACCATCACCGTTGAAGCTCAACCGCAGCGTAATGATCCCTGTCCTTGTGGCAGTGGTAAAAAATATAAAAAGTGTTGTGCTTAAATAATAATCATTCAAGCGTTTAATAATATCTTAGTAGGTTAATATGACAAATGATCAACAGATTCAACTCGAGGCCGCAGCCTTCCGCCGTTTATTAAAACATTTAGACAGCCGTAAAGATGTGCAGAATATTGAACTCATGAATACAGCGGGATTTTGCCGTAATTGTTTATCTAAGTGGATGGTGGCAGAAGCAAAAGAATTAACGGTTGAACTGGACTATGACCAGGCTCGGCAACATATTTACGGCATGCCCTACGGTGAGTGGAAAGAAAATCATCAGTTACCGGCAACAGCGGAGCAGATGGCTGCTTTTGAGGCCTTACAAGCAAAAAAATAACATGTTTATAAAATGCACCACAGAGGAAACAGAGTTAAAGGCTGAAAAGAAATAATTAGCTGTAATGACTATTTGAGTCTTTTCTCCGTGCAGCGCTGCCCTCGGTGGTAGTCGGGTATTAAGCTTTTTACAAACAATTACCTGAGTCATCTATACAAGCAAAAAAATAAATGCCGGTTTATGAGGGGTTTTACTCCCTCATGCATATTTTTGACCGCCCTGTTATTGGGTATAGTCAGCTGCATACTTCAAATCGTCTAACCATAACCGTTCAAACTCCATCATCTGAGTATGCCTTTTTGATTGATTATGTTTAAGGCGATCCTCCGTTCGGGTAAATGGGCCTGCACGGCACAGGGTACAAAGGTTATCATCCTGATAAACGGCGCCCTCTAATGAGGCACTGATATCATGTTGTTTTTTGGTGCTCCAGACATAAGTGGTGCCCTTTGTATCTTTAACAAACTTATCACGTTCAACATTACGAATTTTGTAACCGGGAAAATCGGCTATTTCAAAATTAATTGAGCCTAAATAGTTAATATCTGTCTGTAAATTAAGCGAATTTTCAATATTCCACTCGCGGTAAGGTTTCACATCCTTAGAGGTGATATAACACAGTTGCTGACCATCTGGGTCTAAAAAATGCTTAAATGAATTGACCAAAAAGGTGCGTAATAGGCGCCTATTAAGGGTATTGAAATTGACGTCTTTACCGCGCTCCTGATACTCCGTAAATGAACGGAAAGCGGGTAATAATGGAAACTGAAAAATAATCAGATCAAAACTGTTTTTTTTCAAACCAATCCAGGATTGCGGGTTTTTCAAATCAAATTCAAATATCAGAGGAATATTTTTAGCACTTAGCTGCTGCTGGAAGCTATCCCCGTATTTTTCATCCATAGTGGCAAAAGAGTCATAGACAGTTGCTGTTAAAGCTGCCGGTTGGTGACTTAATAGGGCATTTGAAAACGATAAATCACCATCTCCCACGGTTAAAATTCGCCACTCTTTTTTAATAATCATATTGTTAACTCTTTGAAATAAATTTGCGGGTGTAGTTTAATATTTTCAATACTGCTGTTGGTATTATACGGAACTAAGCAGGTCATGTTATTAGGTCATGTTATTAAGTCGGATTATATGATTGCCAGTCCGTTATGTAAAAGTCTATTTCTGATCCTGTTTTTTATTTTCTCAGGGATAATGAGCCCATCGGGAAGAAGTTTACTCAGAAAACTCATGAGATTAGGGCTATAAAAAAACTGAAAATCTTATTGGGTGCTGGTTATCGAAAAGGGACAACTACCTGTGCATTAAAATTAGAATTAGATTAAACTTGGCTGCCAATTGTCTGCAATTAGTTACTTACATATATGTATACGCTTCGCCCCTATCAACAAGACGCCGTTCAAGCGACTGTTCATTACTTTCGTCAACATTCAACACCTGCCGTACTGACACTGTCGACCGGCGCGGGAAAAAGCCTGATTATTGCTGAGTTAGCACGCATCGCCAAAGGAAAAGTGTTAGTACTGGCACACGTCAAAGAGCTTGTTGAGCAAAATCACGCTAAGTATGAAAGTTACGCTTTAAAAGCATCCATTTTTTCTGCCGGGCTTGGCCGCAAAGAAATTGAACGCCAGGTTGTGTTCGCATCGGTACAGTCAATAGTGAACAGTTTAAAAGAATTTTCAGAAGCGTTTTCTTTACTGGTGATTGACGAGTGCCATCGTGTATCGGAAGATGAAAACAGCAGTTATCGCAGAGTGATTAATCATCTCCAAAAAATTAATCCAAACATAAAAGTGTTGGGGCTGACCGCCACTCCCTATCGCCTCGGGACAGGGTGGATTTATCAATACCATACTCGCGGGCAGGTCCGCACGCAGCAGGCGCGTTTTTTTCGTGATTGTATTTTTGATTTACCGATCCGATTTTTACTCGATGAAAAATACCTGACCGAGCCAAAAATAATGGATATGGCTGTGTTGGGCTATGATTTTTCGAGCCTTAAATCCTCATCAAATGGGAATTTTAAAACAGCTGAATTGGACAGTATTGTTAAAAAATCCCAGCGGGTCACACCTAAGATTATCGAACAGGTGATTGAGACTGCAAGAGATAGACTTGGCGTGATGATTTTTGCTTCAACCGTCAATCATGCACAAGAAATTATGGGCTATTTGAGTGAAGAAAATGCGGCTCTGGTGATTGGGGATACCCCCCTTGAAGAGCGTGACCGTATTATTAATGCTTTTAAAGAGCGCAGCATTAAATATCTGGTTAATGTTTCAGTATTAACCACTGGATTCGATGCCCCGCATGTTGATTTGATTGCCATTTTACGTCCAACTGCCTCTCTTAGCCTGTATCAGCAGATTGTGGGACGAGGTTTGCGCCTGTTTGCGGACAAAAAAGATTGCTTGGTGATGGAATTTGCGGGTAACTGTTATGATTTATA
Source organism: Psychromonas sp. MB-3u-54 (assembly GCF_002836415.1). Classification (GTDB taxonomy): domain Bacteria; phylum Pseudomonadota; class Gammaproteobacteria; order Enterobacterales; family Psychromonadaceae; genus Psychromonas. Next base: position 63,192 of record NZ_PJBP01000171.1, read on the forward strand.
TCAACCCGAATTGGGAGAGCCTAAACCCGACAGTGACAGTGAAATAGTCACTATCCCTTGTCCGGCTTGCCGGTTTAATAATAACTTCTGGGGGAAAATGGATCCGGCGGGCTTTGTGATTGAGCACTATGGCAGACAATGCCAGGGATATGCTAACAATGAGGAGGGGGAGCGGATAATATGCGGTTATCGTTTTCGGGCTAAATTTTGTGAACTCTGCGGTGCGGATAATGATATCGCTGCGCGGAATTGCAATAATTGTGACCACGTGCTGGTGGATCCCGATAAAAAACTGCGCGAAGCACTTAAACTCAAAGATGCATTAATTATAAAATGTGCAGATCTCAGATTAGAGCCCGGAAAGAATAAATTTGGAAAACCGCAGCTTAAGGTTACTTATATTAGTGAGGAGGGGGCAGAGCTTAACGAATTTTGGCAACTTTCGACTAAAACCCATAAATCTGAATTTTTAAATCGATTTATTCAAGCGCATTTAATCGATCGTCATCATCCCTTTACGGAAACAGCCCCGAGTAAGGTTTGTAATAATCAGCACCGACTGCGTCCTCCTGAGATTGTTATCGCCAGAAAAAAAGGCCGTTTTTGGACTATTAGCGATAAGTTATTTGATCTTGAACAGTATCAAAAAGACGCTGTTTTATAACTAGTGCTATCGGACCTAAGTTTGCATTATATATTCATGATCTAATTTCATCATCCCGTTCAATAGAAAAGGGTTGGACAATTAGATTATGTACGCGGACTTATATCGGCGTCTTTACTCTGTGTGGCGCTGCCCTCTGTGGTAGTTCGTAGGGTGCGCTCCGCGCACCAATTGCCAATGCTTGCGGTGCATAGAATGCACCCTACAACTATTTTAGCCTTTACTCTGTGTAGCGCGGAGCACCTCTGTGTTCTCTGTGGTAGTGCTTTTAAGTTTGTTACAAAAATCACCACGCACACTTGATCATAAAAATGAATGATCGTATTTAAGTCCGAAGACACTAGACTAAATTCATTGCCGACCTTTTTTTAAGCTATGATCAGCCCTGAAAAAGGGTAACTGCGGTTACCCTTAGTGTGTTTTTTGTTATTGAGCGTTGTTTTAGTCATAATCCTTTTTTTTAGCCAAGGCCTTCAACATCTTACTAGTAACAAGGGTGATCCCTTTTTTGGTCACTCGAAAACCGTTTTCTATATCTTGCTCTCGATCATAACCAATGCTTAAACCCGCAGGAATACGGCAGCTACTGTCGACGATAACCCGTTTTAATTTACAGCGCTCCCCGACATGGCTACCATGCAGTATCACCGATTCCTCAATAAGGCTGTATGAGTGTGTATGAACACTTGAATATAATAATGATTTACGAATAGTTGAACCGGAGATGATACACCCGCCGGAAATCGTTGAATCAACGGCCAGACCACGGCGCTGATCGTCATCAAAAATAAATTTGCTCGGCGGGAGCTGCTCCTGATATGTCCAAATAGGCCAAGCTTTATCATATAAATCGAGTTGTGGTTGAGGGGTCACAAGTTCCATATTAGCTTCCCAAAATGAATCTAATGTACCCACATCACGCCAATAGGGCTGATTATCACTATCCGGATCTTTAAAGGCATAGGAAAAAATATTATTATCTTTGATAATTGACGGAATAATATCATGTCCGAAATCACGACTGGAATTTTCGCTTGAAGAATCATTTAACAAATGTTCGAACAAAAAATCAGTATTAAAAAGATAATTACCCATTGAAGCCAGACACTGGCCCGGCTTATCGGGTATTTCATTAGGTTGACTCGGCTTTTCATCAAATGCTATCACTTTATGATCCGCGTTGACTGTCATTACGCCAAAGCTGCCGGCAGCATCTTCGGTTGTCGCTTCAAGACAGCAGACGGTCATATCGGCATCATTGGCAACATGCTCAGCTATCAGAGGACCATAATCCATACGATAGACATGATCCCCGGATAAAATTAAGACATATTTAGGACGCTCAGCACAAATAATATCTATGTTTTGATACACAGCATCGGCTGTCCCCAGATACCAATCATTGTTATTACCCTGTGATGCCGGCAAAACTTCAACAAATTCCGATAAATTAGCCTTAAAATTTCCCCAACCGCGGTTAATGTGGCGGATTAAAGAGTGTGATTTGTATTGAGTTGCGACCCCTATGCGGTTAATACCTGAATTGATACAGTTTGATAAGGAAAAATCGATAATCCGAAATTTACCGCCAAAATAGACGGCAGGTTTAGCGCGCAAATCGGTCAGTTCGAATAATCGACTACCACGACCGCCTGCTAAAACCAATGCATAGGTATCTTTGGTGAGGTTACTAATATACCTATCACTTCTGTGTGGCATAAAATCTCCAAAAAAGTTGAGTATGTAAGAAACAAGTCTTATTCTTTTGATCAATCAGATTGAATATTAAACAGATAAAAAATTTTAACTTTACATCGCAATTTTTTTAATATTACTACGACCTGCATCTTTTCTAATTCCATCACGACCGAAGACTGTTTTTATCCAGCAAGGTATAACAACTAAACGATAGTCGTCATACTTTGATTTTTGATTGAAATTTTTTAGTTCTAACAGAAGCGTTGCTGAGCGGAAGGATCAAAAGAATCTGCTTAACACACTGTGAATGGACACTGTAAATAATTTATATAATCGACTGTTAGATTAGTACAATATTTTTAATAAATTACAAAATTTAATCGTTATTCGCTATTTTGCGAGTTATGTCTAAATAACAAGCCATTAAAATTGAAAAATAAGACAGTTTATTTTGCCGAAACAAAAACGCGCTATCAGCTCTTGTAAATATAATATTTAAATCAATTGTAAGCACTGATTTCGATCATATAGCGTTATCGTCACAGGATTAGGTCGGAAAAAAACGGCATTGTGTTATAACACTTCAAAATGGCATAACCATTCTTATTATATTCCCTATTGCTTCGACATTCGGGCTAAGGCTGAATCTGCAGTTTGAGTACAGTGTTTATTGTCAGCTACAGACGTAACCTCTTACGCTGACGATACGACTAAAGCCGAATTAATAGCAATGCATACTCTATGCAGGTAGAATCGCCACCAAAATATAAGCAACTATTGAGAGAGAGATTTCGTGACCCAACAAAAAATTGAATTATTGGCCCCCGGTGGTGATGTCGACGCGATTAAAGCCGCTATTTTGGCGGGTGCAAATGCCGTCTATTGCGGTTTAGATACCTTTAATGCTCGCAACCGCGCAGCCAATCTTTCATTTGATGAGTTAGTCGGTGTGATAGGGCTTGCCCATCAATACGAGTGTGAAGTTTTTTTAACCTTAAATATTGTGATTTTAGAGCATGAAATAGCCGGCATCGTTAAATTACTTAACCAATTAGTGAATACGGATGTTGATGGTATTATTGTTCAGGATTTAGGTGTGTTTAATCTGGTCAAGAAGCATTTCCCCAGCCTTAAGATACATGCATCAACTCAGTTGACCACACATAACGAGGGGCAAATCTTATTCCTCTCTAAAATAGGTGCCACAAGAGCGAATTTGTCACGCGAATTGAATCTTGGCGAAATAAAAAGTTTAACCACCGTTGCCCATGAGAACGCGGTGCTGACTGAAGTCTTCGTGCACGGCGCGTTATGTATTGCTTTCTCGGGACAATGTTATTCGAGCTCCGTGAGTGTGGGTAATTCTGGTAATCGTGGTCGCTGCAGTCAGGCATGTCGGGATGAGTATGAAGTCACCGCGGCGGGTAATAAATTCCCGCTTAATTTAAAAGATAATTCAGCTTATTTTGATCTTCCTGAATTGGTTGATGCAGGGGTTGATTCCTTAAAGATTGAAGGGCGTATTAAAGGGGCTCAGTATGTTCATACCGTAGTCGATACCTGGCGCCAGCAGATCGACGCGTTTGTAAAAAGCGGTAAACTATTAGACGATGATTCAAGTCTGTATAAGGTCTTTAACCGCGATTTTACCAACTCGTTTTTAAAAGGTAATTTGACTAAAGATATGTTTATCGATAATCCCCGCGATAATAGTTTTCAGCATGCGAATGATCAAAATAATGCGATATCGGTAGTGCAAATTCAAGAGGTTCAACAAACACTTTCCACGGAAAAAAATGAAATCGGCAGCTTGGTTGCCGAAAAAATTAAACATCTGAGTATTGCCAAAACAGCGCTCTCAATGGCTTTTTCAGGAAAACTTAATACGCCATTGGTGGTTACTGTTAAGCGAGACGATAAGGTGTTTGTGGTTGAGTCTGCAATGCAATTAATAGCGGCAGACCAATCGCCTGTTGATCAGGCTGCCATTGAAAAACGCTTTAAAAGTTTTAAAAATAGTGAATATAATCTTCAGGATTTTAATTTTGATGATTTTGATGCAGGCTTAAGCCTTCCTTTTAAAGAACTCACTAACATCAAGAATAAAGTGGCTTTTTTATTAAATGATTCAATTGATATTATTCCGCCAGTGACCTTGCCGGCACTTAAAAAGCATCCTAAGAAAGAAGGCAAACCGACCTTATCAATACTGATAAGTAATGAGAAGGATCTACACCTCTGTGATGTGACCGATGCTGATATCTATTTTAAATTACCGGAAAGCTTTAAAAAGAATTGCACTAAGTTTATTAAACTCTTTTTACAAAATCCGAGATTAATTCCCTGGTTCCCAGCGGTGTTAATAGGTAAAGATTACCTGGAAGCGGTAAAGATTTTAGAGCAGGTAAAACCCCAACGTATTGTGACTAATAATACCGGTATTGCTTATCAGGCAAATGCGCTGAATATTGAGTGGATAGCGGGGCCTTTTTTAAATACGACCAATTCTTATGCCTTGATGACGCTGCAGGAAGATCTTAATTGTTCAGGTGCGTTTATTTCTAACGAAATTAACCGTAATCAAATTAAAAATATTGCCCGCCCTGAAAACTTTAAGTTGTTATACAGTATCTATCATCCCATTTTAATGATGACCAGTCGCCAGTGTTTCTTCCAGCAAACCGTAGGCTGTAATAAACCCAGCATTGAAGATGGCTGTATGCTTAAGTGTGAAAAGGCGACAACCATCACCAATGTAAAAGGATTCTCTTTTGCTGTTGATAAACAGAAGGGCGGATACCCGAGTATTTACAATGATGAACAATTCTTAAATTTTGATGTTGTCACCGATTTTTCCGATTTATTCGATGAATTTTTTATTGATTTAACCGATATTGGTGCCGGCTCAAAAGCGCAGCAGGATAAAGTTGCTTTGATTGGACATTTTGAAAATCTACTGGCAGGGATAGAAGGCGCGCAGGATCAACTTGACCAGAGGGTGACGGTTTCAACCAATGCTCAATACAGGCAGGGGTTATAAAATAATAGCAAACGCATTTAAGATGTGATCTTGCATAATATTAAACCAGCGAAAGCTGGTTTTTTTATATCTTAATTTTGAGAAGACAGAGTGTAGACAAAATCGTTGAGTGCTTGCACCAATTCCATTCATTAGGTGGTCTATTCAGGCGCAGGTAAAAGGCATGTAAGCAGAGCATTGATTGCAGTAACTAGTGTCTTAGGACTTAAGTTTTTTATAAACTTACGAGTGAATTTCATCATAAATCCTTTAATCGTTAAGGCAATGAATAATTATATTGTGTATGTCGACTTTTTCCGATTACCACTCATTATAGCTTTTGCCCTCCCGAAGACGGGATTCCAATTTAGAGTGCCACTTAACCGCGGGATTTTGTGTGTTTTCGGAACTGAGCCTTTAGGCTCGGCGCTTGCCCGTGTCTCATTACTTTATTATACCAAAGCATTAAGTTTATGATCACTTGCTTCAAAGGAAAAATTGACGCTCACAAATCCGTGAGGATTAATTTGATCAGTATTGCGAAGGAAAAATTAGCACTAATAAGGCGAGAGTTGCGGGAGATAGTTCTTCTCACTTCAAAACTCACAACGCAGTTAGGGGGGATTTTAACCAGCAAGGGTGATCACCTTTGCTGGTTATTTTGGTATTAGTAGGGTGCATTCTATGCACTGCAAATAGCGGCAATCGGTGCTGAAGCGCAGCCTACGGGTTATTCTATCGCCAATTTTGCATTTGAGGATTATGAACATATAGTTGTGAAGGTTAGTAGAGGATGGAATAACTTTAGGTATTATGTAGAAAAGGTAAAAATACTTTACCAAAGAGAGTGGGCAAATCTGATCACTTAATTAATGCGTTTGGTATGACAGGCATAAAAAACCAGCAATAAGCTGGTTAATCTATTTTTACCGAAGTAAAAAAGTGGTGCGGAAAGAGAGACTTGAACGCTCACACCTACGCTGACCTTGAGGAATAGCTGAACCTAAATTTAGCGCATTTACCAATTTCACCATTTCCGCTTTAATGTGGCTGGGATAAGAGGATTTGAACCTCTGAATGCCGAGATCAAAACCCGGTGCCTTACCGCTTGGCGATATCCCAATTGTTCTTTTAAATACTTTTCTAACGGGTCGTCATTCGGAATGCCGAGATCGTGATTAACACTCTCAGTGCATTAT